>NZ_JBEPNG010000004.1:0-363091 GCF_040546165.1 Sphingomonas sp. UYEF23
CCGACAGCTCAACGAGCGGCCGAGAAAAACCTTGATGTACCAAACGCCAGCGGAGAAGTTCGCACAGAGCGTTGCGTCGATCGGTTGAACCCACCCCCACCGCCGGACGTTCAGGCTGGCGATCCGGGCTCCCGATAACGGCCATTCGTTCAGCTCGATCTTTCCCGTCTCCCCGTCTCCAACGGCACATTTCGGGGAAGTGCAATCGGGAACAGATTTCGGGAAAGGGGGGTGCTCCGCACGGCTCTCTGTGCGATCGCCCGGGCTAGTGTCGCGCTTGCGGGTTCGTTTTCGGGAAAGCCTGCGAGCCATGCTAGAACCGCAAGATCGGTCGAGCGCTTCATATCCGGTCGCGCCTAGCTAGCGACGCCACGGAGGACAGGACGATGAAGGCGGCGCTTCCCAATTACCATGCCCGGATGCAGCGGGTACTAGATCACATCGACCGGCATTTGGACGATGATCTAGATCTCGATGCGATGAGCGGCGTCGCGGCCTTTTCGAAATTCCACTTCCACCGGCAGTTCGTGGCGACCTTCGGGCTATCCGTGCATCGCTACGTCCAGCTCGCCCGCATGAAGCGTGCATCTTATCGGCTGGCCTACAGGGACGCGCAGAGTATCACTGAAATAGCAATGGACGCTGGATACGACGCCCCGGATGCCTTTGCCCGCGCCTTCCGGCAACGGGTCGGGCAATCGCCCTCGTCGTTTCGGAAGGCTCCCGATTGGGAACCGTGGCTTGCGGCCTTCGGGCCTCTCAACAACGCGAGGAGCAAGCTCATGCAGACCACCTACACACCCCACGATGTGACAATCCGCGACGTAGCGCCGACCCCGGTGGCGATCATGGAGCATCGCGGCGATCCGGCGACGATCGGCGCTACCATCCAGCGGTTTATCGCTTGGCGGAAGGCAACCGGCCTGTCGCCGACGGTCAGCCCGACATTCAACGTATTCCACTCCGATCCGCGCACGACCCCCCCGGCCCAGTATCGCATGGACCTATGCGTCGGCACCGATCGACCCGTCGAGGCAAACGGCGAGCGGATCGAGGCCGGCACCATCCCCGGCGGACGCTGCGCGGTGCTGCGCGTCGTCGGCAATACAGATAATCTGGAGCCGGCCGCGCTGTACCTTTACCGCGATTGGCTACCCGCCAGCGGCGAGGAGGCACGGGATTTTCCACTCTACTGCCAGCGCGTCGCCTTCTTTTCGGAGGTGCCTGAGCATGAGGCGGTCGCGGAATTGTTCCTGCCACTGAAATAGCTTGGTAGAGGGCGGCGTTGTTCGCTTGCGCTCTCGCAGCAAACAAGCCGCCCCTTTCCCGAAATTCGATTCTTTTCGGGAAAGGCAGATAGCGTCGGGCACGTCCGCCAACGCTATCCGCCTTCCCAATAGCGGACGGTCCGCATTCCACCAATTGCAGACAACGGCTATGCTACAAACCAAGAATGGACGATGTCCTGTTCATCGCTTGGGCTGAAGCCATCGTCGAATTTGTCGATGAACGCTATGGTCGAGCAGCTGCTTGAATGGCCGCCCTAGCGATGCTGGGCGTGTTTGTGGCGGTGATCGCTGGACTGATATGGTGGATCGCTTGCTGAAGCTGGATGTCCGCTAACCGCAATTACCCCTCGGCCCAAGCCTTCAACAACGTATACGCGATCGCATAAGGCGGTGGCGGCAAAAACGGGCCGTCTTCGCCCGCCAGCACCGCGCGCACGTCGTCGCGCGATACCCAGATCGCGTCCTCGAGCTCGTTGGTGTCGAGCGTGATCGCGTCGTCCTCGGCGATGCCGACACAGGCGATCATCAGCGAGGAGGGAAAGGGCCAGGGCTGGCTCGCGATGTAGCGCACGCCCGAAACGCGGACGCCCGCTTCCTCCATGATCTCGCGCGCGACGGCTTCCTCGATCGATTCGCCGGGTTCGAGGAACCCCGCCAGCGCAGAGTAGCGACCGGGCGGGAACGCCGGCTGGCGGCCGAGCAGCGCGCGGCCATCATGTTCCGCGATCATGATTACCACGGGGTCGACGCGTGGGAAGTGTTCCGCCTTGCAATTGGGGCAGGCGCGGCCCCAGCCGGCGCGGGACAGCGCGGTCTGGTGCCCGCAATTCGCGCAGAACTGGTGGCGGCTGTGCCAGTCGAGCACCGAGCGCGCCGCGGCGTAGGTCGCCGCCTCGCCCGGCGCGAACTGGTCGAGCAAGGCGAACAGCCGCGGGGATCGCCCGGCCGGCGCGCGCATCCCAGGCAGGTACGCCGCAAAATGCGGGCGGCGGGCCTCGTCGAAGCCGAGCAGGATCAGCTCGGCCTCCTCGGGCGTCTCGGCGAGCGAGGACCAGCCGAGCCGACCCTCGCCATCGAGTTCGGGCTCGAAGCGGTCAAGCCGCAGCACGCGCGCGCGCCAGTCGCTGCGTGCGGCGGCTAACCCCTCGGGATCGTGGCGCAGCGCATCGGCGCGGTCGAGCAGACCGCCGGTAAAGCCTGGGGACATCACGCTATGCCGATCACTTGCGCTGGAGCGAGGGGGCAAGGTCGGCGTAGACCGCCTTGGTCGATTCGACGCGCAGCGGCCATTTGTCGCCCGGCAGATAATTGACCATGATCGTCGCGCGGACCTGGTTGACCGGATCGACCCAGGCGATCGTGCCCGCAGCCCCGCCCCAGCCATAGGTGCCCTTGGCCGGGCCGCCGGGGACGTCGCCCAGCGTCACTGAGCCGCCCGCGCCGAAGCCTTGCGCGTTGGTCGTGCCGCCCGTCGCCGAGACCGCGCCGGGGTAGATCACGCCCGCGGGCAGCAAGTTCGACATGGCGAGCTTGGCAGTGGCGGGCTTGAGGATGCGCACGCCGTCGAGGCTGCCGCCGTTCTGGAGCATGTGGAGGAAGCGGTCGTAATCGCCCGCCGAGGTGACGAGGCCGGCGCCGCCATAGGGGAAGCTCGGTTTCTGGAGAAAGACCGAGGTTGCGCCGGGATCGAGCGGGACGCGGGTGTTGCCGGCGATGAAATAGCCCGTCGCGAGGCGGCGCGCTTCGGAGGCGGGGACCTGGAAATAGCTAGAATTCATCTTGAGCGGGGTGAAGATGCGCTGCTGGAGGAAGGCGTCGAACGACTGGCCCGAGGCGACTTCGATCACGCGGCCCATCACGTCGAGGCCGATCGAATAGCTCCATTTGGTGCCGGGCTCGGCGATCAGCGGGAGCGTGGCGACCTTGTTGGCAAAGGCTTCCAGCGTCGCTGGGCGCTTGAGGCGGAGCTGCGCCTCGGTCTTGGCGTCGGAGGTGAAGGGGGTGATGCCGGCGTCTTCATACGCTTTCAGCAGGGGGCCCTTGGTGATGATCGTATAGCCGAGCCCGGCGGTGTGGGTGAGCAGGTTGCGGATCGTGATCGGCTTGGTCGCGGGGCGCGTCTCGAGCGAATCGGGGCTGATCTGGACGCGCATGGTTTTGAACGCGGGGATGAAGTCGCTGACCGGCTGATCGAGGCGCATCTTGCCCTCTTCGATCAGGATCATCGCGGCCATCGCGGTGATCGGCTTGGTCATCGAATAGACGCGCCACAGGCTGTCCTTGTCGACGCGCGGAGCGCCGGGTTCGTCGCCGATCTTGCCGGAGGCGACGATCGCGGTTGGCGTCTGACCTTGGCCGAACGCGCCGACCACGCCGGGGATTTTGTTGCTGTTGATGTAATCGGTGAACAGCCCGAAGGTCTTCGGGAAGCGCGCCAGATCTTTGCTGCCAAGCTGTTCGGTCACGACGAAATCGTCGTTCGCAGCTGTCGCTGGAGCGGACGGCTGGGGGACGGGCTGCGGCGATGCCTGCCCGGCAAGCGCCGCCGATCCGGCGATCGTCGCCAGCAACGTGATTGGAATGATTGCTCGAATCATGGTCGTGCCCTCCTGATGGCGTCCGCCGCCTTGGCGAATACCGTCGGCAGGCCCGCCGAGTCGATCTCGGTCACATCCCACCATTCGCCGTCGTCCGAATGCCCATCCACGCGCGCGACCGCAAGCGACAGTTCGAGCCGGAAGTGCGTGAAAACATGCGCGACGCTTTCGGGCAGCATCTCCCAGTCGGCGGCGAGTGGCGGATCGGCGAGGCCGGGCGGGGTGTCGGCCCACGGCCCGGTCGGCAGCGCGCGCATTCCGCCGAGCAGCCCGCGTGGTGGGCGGCGGACGAACAGGACCTTGTCGTCATGCTGCGCCCAGAAGATCGTGCCGTGGCGCTGCGGCTTGGCGAGCTTCGCTGCTTTGATCGGGAAGCCCTCGGGGTTGCCGAGCCGGTAGCCCTCGCACACGCTCGACAGCGGGCAGGCGAGGCAGCGCGGGCTGCGCGGGGTGCAGACCGAGGAGCCGAGGTCCATCATCGCCTGCGCGAAATCGCCCGAGCGCAGGTCGGGCGTGATCTGGTCGGTTGCGGCACGGACTTCGGGCATCCCGCCGGGGAGCGGGCGTTCGATCGCGAACAGCCGCGCGACGACGCGCGCGACATTGGCGTCGACCACCACCGCGCGTTCGCCGAACGCGATCGCGGCGATGGCGGCGGCGGTGTACGCGCCCACGCCGGGGAGCGCGCGCAGCCCGTCTTCGGTCGTCGGGAAATCGCCCAAGGCGACGACGGCGCGGGCGCAGGCGTGGAGGTTGCGGGCGCGGGCGTAATAGCCGAGCCCCGCCCATGCCGCCATCAGATCGGCCTCGGGCGCGGCGGCGAGTGCCTCGACGCTGGGCCAGCGCGCGACGAATGCCTCGAACTTGGGGCGCACCGCGGCGACCGTCGTCTGCTGGAGCATGATCTCGGACAGCCAGACCCGGTACGGATCGGGCGCGTTGCTGCCGGGCGCGGCGCGCCATGGCAGATCGCGCGCATGGCTATCGTACCAATCGAGCAGGAGTTTTGCTGGCGGGGCGGAAGGACGCTTGGCGGACACGGCCCCGCTATGGCATGGACGACGCAATGAGCAAGCGCGCCACTCCAGCTCCAGCCGTCGAACGCCCGCGCGGCGGCCGTGCGCGATCGGTCGCCGAACTGCTGCCCGATGCGGGCCGCGCCGCGTTTCGCCGCTTCGGCTTCGTCCAGAGCGCGGTGGTCAGCCGCTGGAGCGAAATCGTCGGGCCGCGCTATGCTGGCGTGTCGTCGCCCGAATCGATCAAATTCCCGCATGGCGAGCGCATCGGCGGCACGCTCAATCTCGTCGTGCGCGGCGCGCATGCGACGATGATGCAGCATATCGCGCCCGAGATCATCGAGCGCGTCAATCGCTTCTTCGGCTATGCCGCGGTCGCCAAGGTGCAGTTCCGCCAGGGCGACGTCCCCGTGCCGCGCCCGCGCGCCGCGCCGCCGTCGTTGAAGCCGGTGCCGGTCGATCTCGGCGCGAGCCTCAGGACGATCGCCGATCCCGAATTGAAGGCGGTGCTCGAGGCCTTGGCGGCGGGTGTCGCGGCGACGCGCGGGGCGCCGAGCGTGGGTGGAGACGAATGATGCGATTTGGTCTGGCGGCGCTGGTGTTGGGCGTCGCTCTGGTTTCTTCGGCTGAGGCCGCGCCGCCGAAAAAGGCGCCGGCGCACGCCGCGTGGCTGCAGACGATCGTCGCAACGCCCGAGGGCGGGGTGCGGATGGGCAACCCGGCGGCGAAGGTCAAGCTGATCGAGTTCGGCTCGCGGACCTGTCCGCTGTGTGCGCGCTTCGATGTCGAGGGCCTTCCGGCGCTCAAGGCGGGCTATATCGCGAGCGGCAAGGTCAGCTACGAATTCCGCGATTATCCGGTGCATGGCGCGCTCGATCTCGGGCCGATCCTGCTCGGCCAGTGCGTCCCGACGCGCGCGTTCTTCCCGGTCCTCGACGCGATGATGGCCGAGCAAAAGACGCTGGTCGGGCGCAGCGACGCGATTCCCGATGCCAAGCAGAAGGAATTGCAGACCGCGACGCCCAACGCCGTCGCGAGCTACCTCGCCGGATTCTATGGCTATACCGATTTCGTGGTGAAGCGCGGCCTGCCGCTCGCCAAGGCCAATGCCTGCCTCGCCGATCGCAAGAAGATCGATGTGCTCGTCGCGCGCGCTGACGCCGCCAACAAGGCCTATGCGGTTTCCGGAACACCGACGTTCGTGCTCAACGGCGCGGCGCAAGCCAATGTATACGACTGGGCGGCGCTCGAGCCGCTCGTGCGCGCCGCCGTCGCCAAATGATCTTACTGACTAGGAGCCTATCGATGACCCCTCGTATCCTGTTCGCGGCGGTTGCCGCGCTGTCGCTCGCGTCGTGCGGTGGAAACGATGCCGTTTCGGGCGGCAACAGCGCCGGCGGCACGACGTCGGGCGGCACCACTGCGGGCACCAGCACCGCGGCAGTGACGCCTTCGGCCGCCGGGCAGAAGTGGATCGACACCGTCGTCAAGACGCCCGAGGGCGGCTACCGGATGGGCAATCCCGACGCGGCGATCAAGGTCGTCGAATATGGCTCGCGCACGTGCCCGACCTGCGGCGCGTTCGGCCAGACCGGGCAGAAGCCGCTGACCGAGAATTACGTCTCGACCGGCAAGGTGAGTTACGAGTTCCGCGACTATCTGGTTCACGGCCAGCCCGATTTCGCGCCGAGCCTGCTCGGCCGCTGCGTCGGCACGGCGACCTTCTTCCCGCTGCTCGAAGCGATGTACGTGGCGCAGCCGCAATTCGAGGCGAAGCTCGCCGACCAGGCGGCGACCACCGCGCTGCAGACGCAGCTCCAGGGCAAGACGCCGAACGAGGCCGCTGCGGCATGGGGCGATTATCTCGGCTATGTCGAGTTCGTGAAGCAGCGCGGCATCCCCGAGGCCAAGGCGCGCGCGTGCATCGCCGACAAGGCGGCGCTCGACGAGATCATCGGCATGATGAGCAAGGGCGATGGCGCGGCGGTGACGGGTACGCCGACCTTCATCATCAACGGCGCCAAGGTCGACGGCGTGACCTGGGCTGACGTCGAGGCAGCGCTCAAGCGCGCTGGCGCGTAACGCACCTAGCCCGTCATGCCGGGCTTGTCCCGGCATCCACGGTGCCGCATGGTCCGCGATCATGGGGTGCCAACGACGGTGGACCCCGGGACAGGCCCGGGGGGACGGCCTAGTGTTGGAAGGACGCCCCGCTGTTTCCACTCCGGCCGGGGGGCTCTGAATGCAGATCAAGCGGCTCCGCCTGTCGGGCTTCAAGAGCTTCGTCGACGCGGCCGATCTGCGGATCGAGCCGGGGCTGACCGGCATCGTCGGGCCGAATGGCTGCGGCAAGTCGAACCTGCTCGAGGCGTTGCGCTGGACGATGGGCGAGACCTCGGCGCGGTCGCTGCGCGGCGCGGGGATGGACGACGTCATCTTCGCCGGCACCAATACGCGGCCCGCGCGCGATTTCGCCGAAGTGTCGATGCTGATCGAGGCGGAGGGCGAGGAAAGCGAAGTCGTCCGCCGGATCGAGCGCGGGGCGGGCTCGGCGTACCGGATCGACGGGCGCGACGTGCGCGCGAAGGACGTGGCGTTGCTGTTCGCGGACTCGGCGACGGGCGCGCATTCGCCCGCGCTCGTCAGCCAGGGGCGGATCGGCGCGATCATCGCCGCCAAGCCGCAGGAACGCCGCGCGATGCTCGAGGAGGCGGCAGGGATCGCCGGGCTCCACGTCCGGCGCAAGGACGCCGAGCAGAAGCTGCGCGCGACCGAGGCCAATCTGACGCGGCTCGACGAACTGATCGCCGAACAGGACGGCCGCGCCAACGCTTTGCGGCGCCAAGCGCGGCAGGCCGAACGCTATCGGGCGCTCTCCGACCAGATCCGCATCGCCGAGGCGCGGATGATCTTCGCGCGCTGGCGCGATGCCCAAGCGGCGGCGGATGCGGCGAAGGCCGAGGCGGTGGCGTGCGAGGCAAGCGTCGTCGCCGCCGCCGAGGCGCAGCGCGCCGCCGCCGCCCACGCGCTGGCGGCGACCGAGGCACTGGCGCAGGCGCGCGGCGCGGCACAGGCGCTGCGCGAGGCGGCGAGCGAAGTGGGACACCGGCTCGGCGGATTGCGCGGTGAACAGGCCGCGGCGGTGCGGCGGACGCAGGAGCTTGCGGCGGCGCGGTTGCGGCTCGCCGATGATCGCGCGCGCGAAGGGTCGCTCGCGAGCGACGCCGCCGAGGCGATCGCGCGACTGGTCGACGAGACCAAGCGGCTCGATGCGGCGCTTGCCGCGGCGATTGCGCGCGTGCCCGAGCTCGAGACGCGGTTGAGCGATACCGAACGCGCCGGACGCGACGCCGAGGTCGCGCTTGCGCAAGCGCTTGCCGCGCAAGCGACCGAGGCCGCCGACGCGCGTGTGGCGGATGCGGCGCTTTCGGCAGCGCGCGCGCGCGCCGAGCGCAGCGCGCGCGATCTCGCGCGCGTGACCGCCGAGGCTGCGGCGCTTGGCGATGCCGCGCCGCTGGTCGCGCAGCGCTCCGCGGCTGTCGCCGCGCGGACGCAGGCGCTCCACGACGGCGAGGATGCGCGCGCGTCGCTCACCCGCGCCGATGCCGACGAGCGCGCCAGCATCGGACAACGCGACGGCGCACAGGCGGCACGCGCTACCGCGCACGCCGATCTCGCCGCGCTCGACAGCGAAGCGACCGCGCTGACCAAGGCGACGCGCCGAGACGGTCGCGACCGGCTGCTCGACCAGGTCCAGCCCGACCCGGGCTATGAGCGCGCGCTGGCGGCGGCGCTCGGGGACGATCTCGAGGCCGGGCTCGATTCCGCGGGCGAGCGGCACTGGTCGGGCGCAGTGGTCGTGCCGGGCGATCCGCCGCCGCCGCCGGGAACGGTGCCGCTCGGGCAGCACGTCGAGGCGCCGGCGGCGCTTGCGCGGCGGCTGGCGCAGATCGTGGTGGTCGACAGCGATGACGGCGTTGCGCTTGCCGTCGGGCAGCGGCTGGTGACGCTCGGCGGTGTGCTGCGGCGCTGGGACGGCTATGTCGCCAAGTCGGGCGGCGCGGTGGCGGCCGAGCGGCTCGAGCGGATCAATCGCTTGCGCGCGATCACCGCGCTGCGTCCCGCGGCGGCGCTGGCGGTCGAGACGGCGGATGCTGAGCTCGCGCGGATCGCCACGACGATCGCCGACGCGCGTGCGGCGGCAGTGGCGTCGCGGCGTGCGCTGGAAAGCGCCGAAACGCGCGCCCGGGAGGCTGCGCGCGCGGAAGACCGCGCGACCGCGGCGATCGAACGGATCGAGGCGCAGCGTGCCGACCTGGCCGCGCGGCGCGCGCGGATCGATGCCGAGCATGACGAGGCGGGGGCCGAGGTCGCACGCGCGACCGCGCTGCACGCCGCGCTCCCCGATGGCAGCGCGACGCGTGAGCGCGTCCGCACGCTGTCGGCCGAGGCCGAGGCGCGGCGGAGCGCGATCGCGACCGCGCGCGCCGATCGTGCCGGGGTCGACCGCGACATCGCCAGCGCGCGCGAACGGCTCGCAGCGATGGCAGCCGAGGCGAAAGGCTGGCGCACGCGCGCCGGCGAGGCGGCGCGGCGGATCGCCGAGATGGACAAGCGCGATGTCGAGCTTGCCGTGGAAGCCGAAGCGCTGGTTGGCCGACCCGAGGCGCTCGCGAACGAGGTGGCAGCGTTCGAAACGTCGCACGCCGCCGCGCGTGCCGAGGCCGAGGACGCCGCGAGGACCGAGCGTGCCGCCGAAATGACGCTGCGCGACACCGAAGCGCGCGCGGCAGCGGCGGCGGAGGCGCTGGCGCAAGCGCGCGAGGCGCGCGCAGGCGCGACGGCACGCGCGGAAAACCAGGAATTGCGCCGCGTCGAGATGAACCGGCTGGCGGGCGAGCGCTTCCAATGCCCCTCGGTGCTGCTCCCCGAGCGCGTCGGGTTCGACGGCGGGACGGTGCGTAGTCCGGCGGAAGAATCCGCTTCGCACGAAAAGCTGATGCTCGATCGCGATCGGATCGGCCCGGTCAATCTCGTTGCCGAGACCGAGCTCGCCGAACTCGAGGCGGCAAGTTCGGGCAATGCCGCCGAGCGCGAGGAGCTTGGGCTCGCGGTCAACCGGCTGCGCGGCTCGATCGGCACGCTCAATCGCGAGGGGCGGCAGCGGCTGCTTGCCGCGTTCGAAGCGGTCGACGGGCATTTCCGGCGGCTGTTCACGACGCTGTTCAACGGCGGCAGCGCACATCTCGAACTGATCGATTCGGATGATCCGCTCGAGGCTGGGCTCGAGATCATGGCGCAGCCGCCGGGCAAGAAGCTCCAGTCGCTGACGTTGCTATCGGGTGGGGAACAGGCGCTGACCGCGGTCGCGCTGATTTTCGGGCTGTTTCTCACCAACCCGGCGCCGATCTGCGTGCTCGACGAGGTCGATGCGCCGCTCGACGATGCGAATATCGAGCGATTCTGCGGGCTGCTCGACGCAATGACGCGCGAAACGCAGACACGCTATCTGATCGTGACGCACAATGCGGTGACGATGAGCCGGATGCACCGGCTGTTCGGGGTAACGATGGTCGAGCAAGGCGTCAGCCGCCTCGTCTCGGTAGATCTCGGCGGCGCGGAAAGCCTCCTCGCCGCCGAGTAGGTCAATCAGCAGCCGTTGCGACGGTTCTGCGCAGCGTCGTGACGCTTGTCGAGATGCTTGCCGAGGAGCGCACCGCCGACGCCGCCGGCAACCGTGCCGAGCACGCCGCCGCCGAGCGCATTACCAGCGAGCGCACCACCGGCACCGCCGACGAGCAGGCCGGTCGTGCCCGACGAACGACGGCACGAATAATGGCGGTTCGACTTGCCGTAATAGCGATGCTTGCGCGCTTCGGCCTTGTCGGTGGGGAGGGCCATCGTTGCCGGAATGACGAGCGAAGCGGCGGCGAGCGAGAGGAAGAGGTGACGCATGATGGTATAATCCCTTTTTGACCCTATTCGGGTGCGTAACGTTCCGTCGCGGCGAGGGTTGCATCGCCGAGCGAACAATCTCGTCTTGGCGATCATTTGATTAACCTTTGTTGAGCAATATAGCGGGTGAAATGAGCAAGGGTGAAATGGGCAAGGCAAGGCAACGTGCATGAACGATGCCACACTATACGGGCCGCAGAGCGACATCATTCCATACGCGGCCATGCCGACGATGGTGAAAACCGGCCTGTGGGCGTGCGACCTCGCAACGGAAACGCTGACGTGGAGCGAGGGCGTCTACGATCTGTTCGGGTTTCCGCGCGGCAGCGTGCTCGATCGCGCCACGGCGGCGGCATGCTACACACCTGAATCGCGCATCGCGCTCGAATGCATGCGCATGGCTGCGATCCGCGACAAGACCGGCTTCATGCTCGACGCCGAGATCGAGATCGACGGCAAGCGGCGCTGGGTGCGGATCGTCGCGCAAGTCGAATGCGTCGACGGCAAGGCCGGGCGGCTGGTCGGCTCGAAGAGCGACGTGACGCACGAGAAGCGGGTGGGGCTTCATTCGGGCTTCTGATTTCTAACCTGGGTTGCGTCTGGGCGACGCGGAACATATATCGAACGCATGGCCCAGCTCGACGTCCAGCAGAAACTCGCGATCCTTGCCGACGCCGCCAAATACGATGCATCGTGCGCCTCTTCGGGATCGGTGAAGCGTACGTCGCGCGAAGGCAAGGGGATCGGCTCGACCGATCAGGGGATGGGCATCTGCCACGCCTATGCGCCCGATGGCCGCTGCATCTCGCTGCTCAAGATCCTGCTGACCAACAGCTGCATCTTCGACTGCCATTATTGCATCAACCGCAAGAGCTCGAACGTGCGGCGCGCGCGCTTCACCGCGGAGGAGGTCGTGCGGCTTACGCTGTCCTTCTACCGCCGCAATTATATCGAGGGGCTGTTCCTGTCGTCGGGGATCATCGGATCGTCGAACTATACGATGGAGCAGATGGTCGAGGTCGCGCGCAGCTTGCGCGAGGATCATGATTTCCGCGGCTACATTCATTTGAAGACGATCCCCGACGCCGATCCCGAGCTCGTCCATCAGGCGGGGCTGCATGCCGATCGCCTCTCGATCAATGTCGAGCTGCCGACCGTAGCGGGACTGACTCGGCTCGCACCCGAAAAGTCGGCGGCGCGGATCGAGGGCGCGATGGGCGACACCAAGACCGCGATCCTCGACACGAGCGACGCCAAGAAGCGCTTCAAGTCGGCGCCGCGCTTCGCGCCCGCCGGGCAATCGACGCAGATGATCGTCGGGGCGGATGCGGCGACCGACGGCGACATCGTCACCAAGGCGTCGACGCTGTACGATCGCTTCGGCCTGCGCCGCGTCTATTATTCGGCATTCAGCCCGATCCCCGATGCGAGCGCGGTGCTCCCGCTCCAGCGCCCGCCGCTGATGCGCGAACACCGGCTGTACCAGTCGGACTGGCTGATGCGCTTTTACGACTACACGCCGGCCGATGTCGTCGCCGCCGCCGACGCGACGACGGGGATGCTGCCGCTCGACATCGACCCCAAGCTTGCCTGGGCGCTCAAGTTCCGCGGGTCGTTCCCGGTCGACGTCAATCGCGCGCCGCGCGAGGCGTTGCTGCGCGTTCCCGGGCTCGGGGTGAAGGCGGTGACCGCGATCCTGGCGGCGCGACGCTGGCGGCGGCTGCATCTCGCCGATGTCGCCCGGCTCACGGTGTCCGTCGCGAAAGTGCGACCGTTCCTGATCGCCGAAGATTGGCGCCCGGTGGCGCTCAGCGATCGCGCCGAATTGCGACCGGTGGTTGCACCCAAGACCGAGCAATTGGAGTTGTTCGCGGCATAAGGGGAGCTTGATGCGCGCGATTACTCTTGCCGAACCCGATGATTTCGACGGCTGGCGCGATGCCGCGCGCAGTCTCGCCGCTGCGGGCGTGCCGCCCGAGGACGTCGTCTGGCCGGGCGCGGGCAACCCGACCGACCTGTTCGCGGCGACCGCCGACACGATGGTGCCGACCGGCCCGGCCTTTGCGGTGCCGCGCGCGTTTATCGATCTGGCGAAGAAGGCCGTGCTCCACCGCGATCCCGAGCGCTTCGCCTTGCTCTACACGCTGCTTGCGCGGATCCGCGTGCAGCCTGGCGCGATCGAGGATCATGCCGATCCGCTGCTCCGGCGGCTCGAGCATCTCGCGCAGGAAGTGCGCAAGGACATCCACAAGATGCGCGCCTTCCTGCGCTTCCGCGAGGTCGACGAGGATGGCGTCGCGCGTTTCGTCGCCTGGTTCGAGCCCGAGCATCATATCGTGCGCGCCAATGCCGGCTTTTTCCTCGATCGCTTCTCGAGCATGCGCTGGTCGATCCTGACGCCCGAGCTGTCGCTGCATTGGGACGGTGAGACGCTCGCAGAAGGCCCCGGTGCCGCCAAGAGCGACGCGCCCGACGGCGACCCGATCGAGGAAGTGTGGAAGACCTATTACGCCTCGATCTTCAACCCGGCGCGGCTCAAGATCGGCATGATGCTGAAAGAGATGCCGCGCAAATATTGGAAGAACATGCCCGAGACCGCCTTGGTGCCAGGCCTCATCGCGGGCGCGCAGGCGCGGGAAAGCGGGATGATGGCGACGGCGCAGACGAAGCGCGACATCGGCGACAATATCGACGCGGCGTGGGCGGCTCTGCGGGGTGAAGCGGCGGGGTGCACGCGCTGTTCGCTCTACGGGCCGGCAACGCAGACGGTGTTCGGCGAAGGGCCGGTCGATGCCAGCTTGATGTTCGTCGGCGAGCAGCCCGGCGACCAGGAGGATTTGGCGGGCAAGCCGTTCGTCGGGCCGGCGGGGCAGGTGTTCGACCGTGCGCTCGCCGCGGCAGGGATCGAGCGCGCGGGCGTCTACGTCACCAACGCGGTCAAGCATTTCAAGTTCGAACCGCGCGGCAAGCGCCGCATCCATGCCAAGCCCGATGCCGGCGAGATCGACGCGTGCCGCTGGTGGATCGAGCAGGAGCAATTGCTCGTCCGGCCGAAGGTGACGGTCGCGCTCGGCGCGACCGCGGCGCGCAGCCTGTTCGGGCGCGTCGTGACGATCGGCAAGGAGCGCGGGCGCGCGCTGACGCTGCCCGGTGGGGGCGAGGCGTGGATCACGGTGCATCCGAGCTATTTGCTGCGGATACCCGACCGCGCGCAGGCGGATGCGGAATATGCGCTCTTCGTCGAGGATCTGCAGCGCGTGGGGGAGCGGGTGGCGTAGCGGCATCGTTCCCCGGCGAAGGCCGGGGCCCAGTCGTGGGCGCTATGGGACGGAGGCTGTGCTAGAACCGCCAACGCTCGCAACTGGGCCCCGGCCTTCGCCGGGGAACGACGGGCGCTATAGCAACAACGTCGCCTGCTCGGTCGCTTCCTCATTGTCGGTGATCCCCGACAGCGTCAGCCCGAGTAAGCGCACGCCGAGCGGCACCGGAAGCTGCGCATCGAGCAACGCACGTCCGCCCGCGACGAAGCTTGCGCGGTCGAACGCCCCGCGACTGAGCGAGCGCGCCCGCGTGATCGTGCGGAAATCCGAGAAGCGCAGCTTGAGCGTCACTGTCCGTCCGCGCACGCCGTGGCGCTCGATCCGCACCAGCGCCGCCTCGGCGACCCGGTCGAGCGCGGCGTGGAGATCGGCAGGGAACGCGATGTCGGTCTCGAAGGTGCGCTCGGCGCCGACCGACTTGGTCGCGCGGTTGCTGCGCACCGGACGGTGGTCGATCCCGCGCGCGGCGCCGTAGAGATAGTCGGCATAACTGCCGAAATGCGCGTGGAGGAAGGCGAGCGGTTGCTCGCGCAGGTCGGCGCCGGTCTCGATTCCGAGCGCCGCCATCCGCGTCGCGGTCACCGGGCCGACGCCGTGGAAGCGCTTGACCGGCAGGCTCGCAACGAACGCCGCGCCGCGCGCGGGCGGGATGACGCAAATGCCGTCGGGCTTGTTCTGGTCCGAGGCGAGCTTGGCGATGAACTTGTTGTAGCTAACGCCCGCCGACGCGGTGAGCCCAGTCTCGGCCTTGATCCGCGCGCGGATCTGCTCGGCGATCGCCTTGGCCGAGCCGAGGGCGTGGCGGTCCTCGGTCACGTCGAGATACGCCTCGTCGAGCGAGAGCGGTTCGATCTGGTCGGTATAATCGGCGAAGATCGCGCGGATCTGCTGCGAGATCGCGCCATAGACGTCGAAGCGCGGCGGCACGAACACAAGGTCAGGACAGCGCCGGATCGCGGTGACCGAGGGCATCGCCGAGCGCACGCCGAAGGTCCGCGCCTCATAGCTCGCCGCCGCGACCACGCCGCGCGCGCGTGATCCGCCGACCGCGACGGGGCGGCCGCGCAACGACGGATCGTCGCGCTGCTCGACCGAGGCATAGAAGGCATCCATGTCGATATGGATGATCTTGCGCTGTGGGGGCGGGGGCGGGGGTGGGGCGCTGTCGGAGTCGGCCATGCTTCGCGTAACGCTACTCGCCGCAGGATAGGTGGGGAGCTTCTGTTGCTCGGTGCCCCCCGGACCGCCGGTGTCCGCTTCTGTTGCCCGGTGCGGCCCGGACCGCGCTTTTAACTTAGTAACTTAGACCGTTAGGCCTTAGTGTTACGCAGCAATCGCGAGTGCATGGTTATCGTTTGCACTTGTGGTTATGAGCCTTGAACAGGTTACTCAGCCTGGGCAAAAACAGCGCCTTTCAATACACGTCGATCCTAGTTCGACCCCGTCATACCCCCTCTGGAGAGAGGGGGTGTGGTGGAGTCGCCGGGTACTGCCCCCGGGTCCGCTGCATCTATTCTACGCCGCACTTTATCACCATAGCCGGGCAAGCCCGGCACGAGCGGTATAGGCATGTTACAGCCGCGTGAAAAGGGGCGTTGCAACATGATGAAAAGGCCCGGTTTGACACCTTCCGCCTTTCACTCGCCACAAATCGGGTGCATGGGTTAGTATATCATGTTGACGCAACGTTCCCGCTACGCACTCCGCGCGATGATGTTCCTGGCGCAAGCCCCCGCCGGAAGCCCCCCGATCCCGATGAACCGCATCGCCGCCGAGGCGAACGTGCCGCGCAAGTTCCTCGAGCTGATCCTCGCCGATCTTCGCGAGGCGGGGTTCCTCCACAGCCATCGCGGCAAGATGGGCGGGTACTGCCTGTCGCGCCCGCCGCACCTGATTTCGCTCGGCGAGATCATCCGCGTGATCGAGGGGCCGCTCGCGCTGGTGCCGTGCGTCAGCCGTACCGCATACCGCTCGTGCAAGGACTGCAAGGACGAGGCGACCTGCGCGATCCGCCACGCGATGATGCGCGTGCGCGACGAGACCGCACGGATTCTCGATGGCACCAGTCTTGCCGATGCGACTGCGGAGGAATTGGTCGCGGCGTAACCCACTCCCCTCCCCCGGAAGGGGAGGGGCTACCGATCATTACCGCCGGCGCAGCTCGTCGCGAATCTCGCGCAGCAGCGTGACGTCAGACGGCTCGACCGGCTCGGCGACGACTTCGGGCGCGGCTGGCATCAGCCGGTTCACGGCGCGCACGATCAAGAAGATGATGAAGGCGACGATCACGAAGTTCACCGCGGCGGTGATGAACGTCCCGTAGCCCAACAGCGGCACGCCCGCCTTTTTCAGCGCGGCATAATCCGACGATCCGGCGAGCGCGGGCGGCACCTTGCCGAGCACGACGAAGTAGCTCGAAAAATCGAGTCCGCCGAAGATCTTGCCGATGACCGGCATGATCACGTCGTCGGTCAGCGACGTGATGATCTTGCCGAACGCCGCGCCGATGATCACCGCGACGGCGAGATCGAGGACGTTCCCCCGAGCAATGAATGCCTTAAACTCCTTGAACAAAGCGTGCCCCCTTCCGATTTCATTTCGCGAGGCCATCGTACCCGGCTATCATGGTGACGCAAGATCTGAAGGGATCCCTACGATATGAAGTACCGCACTCCGCTCGTTCTCCTCGGCGCCGTCACCTTGGCTGGCTGCGGGCTCAACAGCGTTCCGACCGCGGAAGAGAATGCCAAGGCCAAATGGGCCGACGTCGAAAACTATTACCAGCGCCGCGCCGACCTCATCCCCAACCTCGTCTCGACGGTGAAGGCCGCGGGCGCGCAGGAGAAGGCGATCCTCGTCGAAGTGACGCAGGCGCGCGCCTCGGCGTCGCAAGTCAAGGTGTCGGGTGCCGATCTCAACGATCCGGCGAAGGTCGCCAATTACGAGAAGGCGCAGGCCGGCGTGACGATGTCGCTGCAGCGGCTCCAGGAAGCCTATCCCGAGCTCAAGTCGCAGGGCAATTACGCCACGCTGATGACGCAGCTCGAAGGCACCGAGAACCGCATCTCGACCGCGCGGCACGATTATAACGACGCCGTGCAGGCGTATAACACGACGATCCGCACCTTCCCCGACGCGATCGGCGCGAAGGTGATCTATGGTGCAAAGCCGCTCGTCCCGTTCAAGGCGACGAGCGCGGGCGCCGAGGAAGCGCCTGCGGTCAATTTCGGCAACACCAACTAAAGTAACCGGGCCGAAGGCCCCGAAGGCGATGTGATGCCGATGCGCCTGATTCAGGCCTTGCTTGCGACGTTGGTCGCGCTGCTGCTGGGGCTCGTCCCGGCAGCGGCGCAGACCTATCCGAAGTTCACCGGATTGGTCGTCGATGCCGCCAACGTCCTGCCGCCAGCGACCGAGGCCGATCTGACCGCCAAGCTCGAGGCGTTGCAAAAGGACACCAAGCGGCAATTGGTCGTCGTCACGCTCCCCGATCTGCAGGGGCGCGAGCTGTCGGAATATGGCGTCGGGCTTGGGCGTGCCTGGGGTGTCGGGCTCAAGGACGTCGACAATGGCGCGATCCTGATGATCGCGCCGAACGAGGCCGCCGGGCATCGCGGGCCGCGGCTCGAAGTCGGCTATGGGCTCGAACCTTTCCTGACCGATGCGTTTTCGGGCGTGATGATCCGCGAGAAGATGCTGCCGCTGCTCAAGAAGCAGCCGAGCGACATTCCCGGCGCGATGGAGGCCGGCACCGACGCCGTCATCGCGCAGCTGCGTGCATCGCCCGAGGAACAGAAGGCCAATCTCGACAAGGCGGCAGCCGCGTTCGATGCGACGCACAAGCGCAGCACATCGCGCGGCGGCGGCGGGATTCCGTTCGGGATGATCTTCTGGGGCCTCGTGATCGGCTTCGTCATCCTGTCGAGCCTGCGCCGGCGCGGCGGCGGGCGGCAGTATAATGACGGGATCGGCTCAGCGGTGTTGTGGGGCTCGGTGCTCAGCAGTCTTGGCGATTCGCGTCGCGATTCGGGCGGCGGCTGGGGCAGCGGCGGCGGTGGCGGCGGCGGTTCCGATGGCAGCTGGGGCGGCGGTGGCTTCACCGGCGGCGGCGGCGGATCCTTTGGGGGCGGTGGCGCCTCGGGAGACTGGTAATGCCGCGCACAGCGCATCTCACGGCGGCGGACCATGCGGTCGTGCTCGCCGCGGTCAAGGCCGCCGAAGCGGGGACCGACGGCGAGATCGTGACGATCGTCAGCGATCGATCGGACGAGTATCGTGACGCCGCGCTGCACTATGCGGTGGCCGCGATGCTGCTCGTCGTCGCGCTGTTCACGATCGATCCCGCCGCGATCGAACGCTGGCTCGCAGGCTTTTCGGACGGGTGGGAATCGCCCGCCGATCCGCGGTTGCTGCTGTCGGCGCTGCTCGTGGTCGAGGCGATCGTCTTCCTGATCGTCCGCTATGCGCTCGGGCGTGCCGCGTGGCGGATCGCGCTGGTGCCGAAGGCGACGCGCGCGCGGCGCGTGCGGCGTCGCGCGATCCAGTATTTCAAGGTCGGTGCCGAGCGGCGCACCACCGCGCGCGTCGGGATCCTGCTCTATCTGTCGCGCGACGAACGCATGGCCGAAATCGTCGCCGACGAAGCGATCCACCGCGCGGTCCCGGCCGAGCGCTGGGGCGCGGCGATGGCGGCGCTGGTCGCGCACTCGCGCGAGGGCCGGCCCGCCGCCGGAATGGCAGCGGCGGTCGAGCAGATCGGCACGATCCTGTCCGAAACCTTCCCCAAGACCGCCGACGACCGCAACGAACTTCCCGACAGGCTGATCGAAGTATGACCGCAGAGACGGTGTGGGACGGCAAGTTCATCAAGGTCATCAAGGACGGAAGCTGGGAATATGTCGCGCGCGCCCGCGGGATCGGCGCCGCGGTGATCCTCGCGATCGACGATGGCGCGGTGATTCTGGTCGAGCAATACCGCGTGCCGCTCGGGAAGCGCTGTCTCGAATTGCCGGCCGGCCTTGTCGGCGATGAAACCGAAGGCGAAGGCATTCACACCTCGGCCGCGCGCGAGCTCGAGGAGGAAACGGGCTATACCGCGGCCACGATCGAAACGATCGGCTTCTTCCATTCCTCGCCGGGGATGGTCTCGGAGGGCTTTACGCTCGTCCGCGCCACCGGGTTGACGCAGGTGAGTGCCGGCGGCGGGGTCGAGGGCGAGAACATCACCGTCCACCGCGTCCCGCTCGGCGAGATCGCGGCGTTCGTCGCCGCCAAGCGCGCCGAGGGCGTGGCGATCGACGTCAAGATGCTGCTGCTGTTGAGCGGCGGGATCCTGGCGGGCTGATCCGGCGCAGGGCCGGTCGGGCCCTTCGCAATCCGGCCGCGCTTAGCGGAAGTTGTCGGCGTAGCTTTGCAGCTTGAGCGTCCGCGTTGGCGCGGCGACGACGGTGAACGCCAGACCCTCGCGCTCGGCATAGGCGATCGCGGCTTCCTGCGTCGGGAAGCTCAGCCGCACCTGGTCGCGCGTGTCGCCCGAGCCGGCCCAGCCGGTGAGCGGGTCGGCTTGCTTGGCCTCGGCAGGGGCGAAATCGAGCACCCAGCTGGTGGTGCGGGCACGGCCCGACGACATGGCGTTCTTGGGGCGCTGATAGATTCGGGCGATCGACATGGCGTCTCCTTATCGTGCTTCTTGGCGCCGCGCATCTGCGTTTTTCGTGCGCAGCGTTGCAGAGGCGGCGGCGGGGTCGTCGGGCCAGGGGTGGCGCGGGTAACGGCCGCGCATTTCCTTCGCCACCGCCGACCAGCTGCCCGCCCAGAAGCCCGGCAAATCGCGCGTCGTCTGGATCGGCCGGCCGCCGGGCGAGGTAAGGCTGAGCACCAGCGCCACGCGCCCGCCCGCGATCATCGGATGCGTCGCGAGCCCGAACAGCGTCTGCGGGCGCAGCTCGACGCGCGGGCCACCCTCGGCATCGTAATCGATCGGGTGGGTCGAGCCAGCGGGGCTGGTGAAGTGCGTCGGGGCGAGGCGCTCGATCGTTTTCAGCGCGTCCCAGCCGATCAGGGTGCGCAGCGCTTCGGTCAGTGCGCCCGAGTCGATCGCGTCGAGCCGGCGCTTGCCCGTAAGCAACGGGACGAGCCATTCGTCGGCGCGCGCGAGCAACGCCGCGTCGTCGAGCGCGAGTTCGGCGCCGCCATGCTCCTGCGCAAAGGCGGCGCGGTGGCGCAGCGCGAGCGCGGCGTCGCTCCACGGGAGGCGGGCGGGGCCGGTCGCCTGGACTCCTTCGAGCAGCGCCGCGGCGATGGCAGCGGGGTCGGCGTTCGAATCGTGGCCGCTCGACAGCCGCAGCGCGCCGAGTCGGCGTTCGTGCAGGGCGCGGATACCGCCGGTGGCGGGGTCGAAGGCGACGGTGCGATGCGTCGCGATCCGCTCGCCGAACAGCGTCTCGATCGTCGCGAGGTCGATCGCCGCGGCCGAGAGGATGCGCGCGCCCGACGCCATGCCTTGCGTCTCGGCGACGGCAAGCCATTCCTCGCGGGCGAGGCTGCTGGTTGGGTCGAGCTTGAACCCACGTCCGCCGACGGAAGCCCAGGTCTCGCCGGAATTGTCGCGCCGCCGCGCGATGCGGTCGGGGAAGGCGAGCGCGATGGCGATGGCTTCTTCTCCCCCTCCCGCTTGCGGGAGGGGGTTGGCGGGTGGGGGCGCGCTATCGCCGTTCGCGCCGGTTGAAGGCGCGCGCCCACCCCCAGCCCCTCCCGCAAGCGGGAGGGGAGCAAGTTGGCTCCACCGTTTCGCAAGTTTCCGCCCCGCTTCCGCGCGTGGCCCGCGCTCGCTGCGCCAGCGGCGGCGGCGCGTTTCGAGATCGACGTCATTGCCGCCGAGCCCGCGCTCGCCGAGCAGCACCGCGACCTCGGCCGCGACGTCGGCCAGACCGATTTCGCCAGCCCGCACCAGCATGTGCCCGAGCCGCGGTGCGAGCGGCAGCCGCGCGATCGCATGGCCATGCGGCGTCGGGCGCCCATCCGCGTCGAGCGCGTCGAGCGCCGCCAGCCGCGCGCGCGCCTCCTGCACCGCGGCCTCGGGCGGCGGATCGAGCCAGCGCAACTGCCGCGGATCGGCGACGCCCCACAGTGCGCAATCGAGCGTCAGCGCCGACAGATCGGCCTCGAGGATCTCGGGCGGGTCGAAGCGCGGCAGCCCGGCGGTCGCGGCTTCTTCCCACAGCCGATACGCCACCCCCGGCGTCTGCCGTGCGGCGCGGCCCGCACGTTGCGTGACCGCGGCCTGGCTCGCGCGTTCGGTGACGAGCCGCGTCATCCCCGCGGCACGATCGTAGCGCGGGCGCCGCGCGAGGCCTGAATCGACCACCACCGCGATCCCGTCGAGCGTCAGGCTGGTCTCGGCGATCGACGTCGCGAGCACGACCTTGCGGCGCCCGGCGGCGTCGGGCGCAATCGCGGCACGCTGCGCTGCCGGATCGAGGCTGCCGTGGAGCTTGTGGAGCACGATCCCCTCGCCGAGCCCGTCGAGCCGTTCGGCGGTGCGCTCGATCTCGGCGACGCCCGGCAGGAAGGCGAGGACTCCGCCCTTCTCCTCGCGCAGCGCGAGCCGCACCGCGCCCGCGACCGAATCCTCGATCCGCGCCTCGGCCGCGCGCCCGAGATGGCGCAGCGTCAGCGGGTGCATCCGCCCCGCGCTCTCAATCACCGGCGCGCCCTCCATCAGCTCCGAGAAGCGCGCGCCGTCGAGCGTCGCCGACATCGCGACGAGCCGCAGATCGGGGCGCAGCCCGGCTTGCGCATCGAGCGCGAGCGCGAGCCCGAAATCGCTGTCGAGGCTGCGCTCATGGACTTCGTCGAACAGCACCGCCGAGACGCCTGCCAGTTCGGGGTCGTTCTGGATGCGCGCGACGAAGATTCCCTCGGTCACGACGGTTACGCGGGTCGCCGCGGAGCGCTTCGAATCCATCCGCGTGGCATAGCCGAAGGTCTGGCCGACGGCCTGCCCGGCGGTCGCCGCCATGCGCTCGGCCGCGGCGCGCGCGGCGAGGCGGCGTGGCGAGAGCAGCAGAATCTCGCCGCTGCACCACGCTTCGCCAAGCAAAGCGGGCGCGACGGCGGTGGTCTTGCCCGCGCCCGGCGGCGCGACGAGGACGGCGTTGCTTGCGTCGCGCAGCCGCGCGAGCAGATCGGGCAGGACGGCGTGGATCGGCAGCGTCATGCCAAACACCGCAGATGGGGAAGGGGAAGGGTGGCCACGATACGCAGCGCCTTGCCCGATCGCGCGCCACGGGGACAGCGCGATGTCGTGCGATCGATCGACGCATGGCGAAGGAACTGCGGCGGCATTCCCAACGTCCTAGTATATCCCGCAATCGCGATGCTAGGCGGGCGTCCAGAGTTTCGGAGATCGTCGTGGCCGGCCATTCGCATCATCATCACGGGCATTCGCATGGCGCAGGCCATAGCCATGCCGGGCACGACCACGGTCCGCCCGCCGCTGGCCACGACCGGGCGTTCGCGATCGGCATCACGCTCAACCTCGGCTTCATCGTCGCCGAAGTCGTGTTCGGGCTGATCGCGGGGTCGGTGGCGCTGCTCGCCGATGCCGGACATAACCTCTCCGACGTGCTCGGGCTCGGCGCGGCCTGGGCGGCGATCGCGCTCGGGCGGCGCGCGGCGTCGAAGCGCTTCACCTATGGGCTCAAGGGCTCGACGATCCTCGCGGCGTTGCTCAACGCGCTGCTGCTGCTCGTCGCGCTCGGGGCGATCGTGCTCGAGGCGGTGCAGCGGATCGCGACGCCCGCGCTGGTCGACGGGCCGACCGTCGCTTGGGTCGCGGGCGCGGGAATTGTTGTGAATGGGGTGACCGCGTTGCTGTTCATGCGCGGCCGTAAGGACGATCTCAACATCCGCGGCGCCTATCTCCACATGCTGAGCGATGCGATGGTGTCGGCGGGGGTCGTCGTGTCGGGACTGGTGATCTGGCTCTCGGGGGCGACCTGGATCGATCCGATCGTCAGCATCGTCATCGCGGTGCTGATCTTCCTGCAGACCTGGGGCTTGCTCCGCGAATCGGTCGAGATGGCGCTGGCGGCGGTGCCGCGGAGCATCGATTCGGACGCGGTTTGGGAAGAACTGCGCGAACTGCCGGGCGTC
Organism: Sphingomonas sp. UYEF23; assembly: GCF_040546165.1. NCBI lineage: Bacteria > Pseudomonadati > Pseudomonadota > Alphaproteobacteria > Sphingomonadales > Sphingomonadaceae > Sphingomonas > Sphingomonas sp. UYEF23. The sequence continues at coordinate 23,334 of NZ_JBEPNG010000004.1, forward strand.
GCGCGGGTGCATCACGTCCATATCTGGCCGATGAGCACGACCGAAACCGTGCTGACCGCGCATCTCGTCATGCCCGGCGGGCATCCGGGCGATGCCTTCCTCGACCGCGCGCGGACGATGCTCAAGGCGCATTTCGGGATCGGCCATGCGACGTTGCAAGTCGAACTCGACGGGGCCGACGCGACCGAGCCGAAGCTCGGCTGCTAACCGCCGGGGGCGGCGTCGCGCGTCAGTGCTTGAACATCGCCACCACGGCGTCGAACAGCGTCGCGCCGGCGAGCGGGCCGACCAAGAGCATCACCAGATTCAAACCGATGATCCAGGCGGTGATCGACTCGGCGCGCTTGTTCTGCCGTGGCGCGGGCTTTGGCGCCGGGGGCTCGGGTGGGCTCCACTGGTTCTGGAAATCGACGAACATACTCGATCCTCTTGTTGCGATCGCCCGCTCAACGTCCAACCACGCCGCCACTATGCGCCTTTCCGTGGCATTGGAAAGATCGAAAGGCCGACCGGGCGCGCGGCTTAGTAGGCGCGCGCGATCGCGAATTCGACGGCTTCGACCATTGCGTCCTTGGCCTTGCCGTTGGCGAAGATCGCCAGCGCATCGATCGCGCGCTGGCCGTAATGGCGCGCCCGTGCGAGCGTGTCGTCGACCGCGCGCGTCGCCCGAACGAGCTCGATCGCACGCTCGAAATCCGCGTCGCTGTTGCGATGCCCTTCGATCGCCGCCTTCCAGAACACGCGATCCTCCGGATTGCCGCGCGCATAAGCGAGGATCACCGGGAGCGTCGCCTTGCCCTCGCGGAAATCGTCGCCGGCATCCTTGCCCATCGTGCCCGCGTCGGAGACATAGTCGATCGCATCGTCGACCAGCTGGAACGCGATGCCGAGGTTGCGCCCGTACGAATCGAGCGCGAGCTCTTCGGCCTCGGGGCGCTCGGCGACGACCGCCGAGACGCGGCAGGCCGCGGCGAACAAAGCCGCGGTCTTCGCGCCGATAATGTCGAGATAGCGCTCCTCGGGCGTGTCGATCCGACGCGCGGCGGTGAGCTGGTTGACCTCGCCCTCGGCGATGATCGCGCTCGCGCCCGCCAGGATCCCGAGCACTTTCAGCGATCCGTCCTCGACCATCAGCTCGAACGAACGGCTGAACAGGAAATCGCCGACGAGCACGCTCGCCGGGTTGCCCCAGATGAGGTTGGCGGTGCGCTTCCCGCGGCGCAGGTCGGATCCGTCGACGACATCGTCGTGGAGCAGCGTGGCGGTGTGGATAAACTCGACCGCGGCGGCGAGGCGGTGATGCCGCGTGCCCGAGTAGCCGAGCAGCCGTGCGCTCGCGAGCGTCAGCATCGGGCGCATCCGCTTGCCGCCACCGGCGATCAAATGCCCGGCGAGTTCGGGGATCAGCGGAATCTCGGACTGCATCCGCGACAGGATCACGGCGTTGACCATGTTCATGTCGCCGGTGACGAGTTGCACCATCGGCTCCAGCGAGGGCTGGGCGCGGCTCGGATCGAGGCGGAGAAGGGTGGCGCTCATGTGGCGTGCGATGTGGCCGCGCGCGCGCCCAAAGGCAAGTGTTTCCCGGCTTGCATGGGCCCTCCCGTGCCCGCAATAGGGCGAGGACATCAGATGGGGAGCAATCGGTGGCCGACGAGACGCTGAACGGATACCGCCAGAGCATCGACAATATCGATGCGGCGCTGGTCTTTCTGCTCGCCGAGCGCTTCAAGACGACGCAGGCGGTCGGGCGCTACAAGGCGTCCGCTGGGTTGCCGCCCGCCGATCCGGGGCGTGAGGAATCGCAGATCGCGCGGCTGCGCGGGCTCGCCAAGCAAGCCGATCTCGACCCCGATTTCAGCGAGAAGTTCCTGCGCTTCATCATCGACGAAGTGATCCGCCATCACGAGCGCGTGCGCGACGCCGGATAGCCCGCTGCGCGCCGGGTTGGCGGGATGCGTCTTGCCGCACGGGCGAAACCGCTTATCGTCGCGCCGGACCCGAAGCATGGGTGGGGATGGTGAGAATGGCGACGATCTTGGCGAGCGATGTGGGGCCGGACGTGCCGGTGACGCCGAGCCGCAAGGACATCCAGCTCATCATCACTGCCTCGTCGCTCGGCACGATCTTCGAATGGTATGATTTCTTCATCTACGGCACGCTTGCTGCCTCGGGGATCATCGGGCGGACCTTCTTTCCCGCGCAAAGCGAGCTGCTCCAGACGCTCTACGCCTGGGCGGGGTTCGCGGTCGGGTTCGGCTTTCGCCCGCTCGGCGCGATCCTGTTCGGCTTTCTCGGCGACAAGCTCGGGCGCAAATATACCTTCCTGGTCACGATCACGCTGATGGGCCTCGCCACCGCCGGGGTCGGCCTGGTGCCGAGCGCGGCGACGATCGGGCTCGCCGCGCCGTTCATCGTGATCGGACTGCGAATCCTGCAGGGGCTCGCGCTCGGCGGTGAATATGGCGGCGCGGCGATCTATGTCGCCGAGCATTCGCCACCCGGGCGCAGCGGCTATTTCACCAGCTTCATCCAAGCGAGTGTGGCTGGCGGATTCATCCTCAGCCTCGCCGTCGTGTTGCTCGCCAAGGCGCTGATGCCGGGAGGAATGTGGGACGCGTGGGGCTGGCGGGTGCCGTTCGTCTTCTCGCTCGTGCTGCTCGGCGTGTCGCTGTGGATGCGGCTCAAACTGTCCGAAAGCCCAGTGTTCAAGCAAATGAAGGCGGCGGGCGAGACCGCGAAGAACCCCTTCACCGAAAGCTTCACCTATCCCGGCAACCTCAAGCGGCTGTTCGTCGCGCTGTTCGGCATCGCCGCCGGGCTGACGGTGATCTGGTACACCGCGATGTTCACCGTGCTGTCGTTCCTTCAAGGCACGATGCGCGTCCAGGAAACTGCCGCCCAGTTGATCGTCGGGTTCGGCGCGCTCGGCGGGCTTGGGTTCTTCGTGCTGTTCGGCTGGCTGTCGGACCGAGTCGGGCGCAAGACGCCGATCGTGATCGGCTATGCGCTGACGCTCGTGCTGCTCTTTCCGATCTTCTGGGTGATGGGCAGCGCCGCCAACCCCGAACTCGCGCATGCCGCCAAGCGCGCGCCCGTCGTCGTGTCGGGGCCTGCGTGCCAATACGACCTGTTTCCGGCCAAGCCGACCGAATGCCGCCGCTTGCTCGACTATCTGTCGAAAAAGGGCGTGCCGTATACCAAGGCGCACACCCCGGTGACGCTGGTGCTGATCGGCGGCGTGGGCGTCGACGATCTCAGCGATGCCGGGCTCGATGCCGCGCTCGCGAACGGCGGGTACGATCTGCGCCCGGTCGTGCCGTCGCCGGGCAATATCGTGCTGATCCTGCTCGCGATCCTTGCGCTCAGCGCGCTCGCCGGGATCACCTATGGCCCGGTCGCCGCCTTGCTGTCCGAGATGTTCCCGCCGCGGATCCGCTACAGCTCGATGTCGATCCCCTATCATTTCGGCACCGGCTATTTCGGCGGCTTCCTGCCGCTGATCAGCCAGGTCATCGTCGCGCGGACGGGCAATCCCTATGCCGGGCTGTGGTACACGATCGCGGTGGTGGCGATGGCGCTGGTCGTCACGCTCTATGGGCTCGAGGAAAGCAAGCCCGGCCGCGCGAGCGCCGACTGAACGCCGGGCTGGCGCGCACCTGCCGCGGCGGCTAACCGCTCTGGCATGACCGATGCCCCGCTCCGCCTCCGCCTCGACACCGCCGCGCTCGTCGCGAACTGGCGCGCGCTCGACGCGCTGAGCGGCGCGGCGGCGTGCGGCGCGGCGATCAAGGCCGATGGCTATGGCCTCGGCGCGGCGGGTGTCGCCGAGCGCCTGGCGGGCGCGGGATGCCGCGATTTCTTCGTCGCGAGCTGGGGCGAGGCCGATCGCCTTGCCGGGCTCGGCTTCGACATCGCCGTGCTGCACGGCGTGCGCGCCGAGGACATGGCGGCCGCCACGAGCGGTATCGCGCGCCCGGTGCTCAATACTGCGGCGCACGTCGCGCGCTGGCGCGAGAGTGGCGGCGGGCGGTGCGACGTGATGGTCGATACCGGCATGAACCGGCTCGGCGTATCGATCGCCGAGATTGAAAGCGGGCTGCTCGATGGCCTGGCGATCGACACGCTGATGAGCCATCTCGCCTGCGCCGACGAAGACAGCGCGATGAATGCGCGGCAGGCAGCGGCGTTGCGCGGGCTCGGCGGGCGCAACGCCGCACGGCGGCTGAGCCTCGCCAATTCGGCGGGAATCGCGCTTGGCGCCGACTATGCCTTTGACCTCACGCGACCCGGGCTTGCGCTCTACGGGGGCGTGCCGCGCGGCGAACTGGCGGGCGTGGTCGGGCAAGTGGTGACGCCCGAAGCGCAGATCCTCCAGCGCCGTACCCTCCAGGCGGGCGATTCGATCGGCTATAATGCGCAGTTCACGGCCGCGGCCCCGCTCGAGGTGGCGATCCTCAACATCGGCTATGCCGACGGCTATTGGCGCGGGTTCAGTAATGCCGGCGCCGCGCGCGCCGGTGCTGCCGCGCTGCCGGTGATCGGCCGCGTGTCGATGGACCTGACGGCGATCTCGGTCGCGGCGGCGCCGGAGCTTGGCGAGGGCGATTGGGTCGCGCTCGACTATGCGTTGCCGGCGGCAGCGGCCGCGTCGGGCATGTCGCAATATGAGCTGCTGACGGGGTTGGGGCAGCGGTTCGAAAGGCGCTGGACCGCATAAAAAAAGGGGCCGCGAAAGCGACCCCTTTTCCTCAGGTTGGATGTGTTTCGATCAGAATTTGAACTCGGCGCCCGCATAGAAGAAGCGGCCGGTGTTCGGATAGATCGCGTCGTTGCCCGTGCCCGTAAGATCGTACGGCGGCAGCTTGTTGGTGAGGTTGTCGACGCCGGCGTAGAAGCGGTACTTGTCGGTCGCGTTCACGCCCAGACGAAGGCTGTGGTAGACGATCGGGTTATAGTACACGAACGGACGCGCGTCGGGGTTGGTCGGAGTCCGGCCCTGCGAAGTGAAGAACGTTTCATAGGAAAGCCCCGAAACGATCTGCTTGCCGACGTAGCGAGCATTGTAGTTCAGGTCGACCGGGCCCCATTTGCCGTTGATCGTGAACTGACCCTGCCACTTCGGATCGCCGAGCGTGCTGTCGATCCGGTCGTAGCGGTTGGGTTCGGTGATGTAGGTGTACTGCAGACGATCCATCACATAGCTGACCTGCAGGCGCAGATTGAGCTGTAGGTTGCTGCGGAACGCATGGACATAGGCTGCGTCGAAATCGAGCCCGCGCGTTGCCAGCTTGGCGAAGTTGAACGGCTGGTTGATGAAGCCGTTGCCGTTGCCCGCCAGGCCGAAGGTGAATTGCGACGTGTCGATCGTGCGCGAGGTCTGGCCGTTGAAGGTCTGGTTGGTAACCGGATCGGTCGTCGTGCGGCGGAAGACGGCGGCGCAGAACGTGTTGTTGATGCCGCCCGGATCGTCATAGCAGCGGTTGATGATCGCCTGGCCGGTAAGGCCGGAGATCACGTTCTTCACGCGGATATTGTAGTAGGTGACCTTGAAGTTGAGGCCGGGGATATAGTGCGGCGCATAGTTCATGCTGGTCGTGAAGCTCAGGCCGACTTCAGGCGAGAGGTTGGGGTTGCCCTGGTTCACACCGGCAACACCCGATGCCGACTGGTTGGTCCACGGCTTCACCAGAGTCGCGCCCGATGCCGGATCGACGAAGGTGATGCTGGTCGGGATACCGGCCGCTGCGCAGTTCTTCACACGGTTCGGACCGGCGTTGATGTTGTTGCCCGAGTTGGTGCCACCCGCCTGGTCGCACGGATCGGTCAGGCCGTTGGCGAAGGTGGTCGCGGCGGTCGCATAGAGGTTGGACAGGTTCGGTGCGCGGACCGAGCGTGCCAAGGTCGCGTTGAAGGTCAGGTCGCGGACCGGCGAGTAGATCACACCGGCATTCCATGCGACGACCGAACCAACCGTGCCGCCGTAATCGGACACGCGGCCAGCGCCTTCGATCGTCAGCTCGCGGATGAGCGGCAAGTTGGCGAGGACCGGTAGGCGAAGCTCGCCATAGAGTTCCTTGATCTCGACCTTGTTCGGATCGAACGTCGCCGCCGGGTTGAGGAAGGTCGCGCCCGACGCGGTGACCGGATCCTGGCCCGAAAACGCATCCTCGCTGCGATATTCGGCACCGATCGAGAAGCCGACCGGGCCGCCGGGCAGCTTGAAGAAGCCGCTCGAATCGCCCGAGAGGAATGCCGTTGCGTCGATTTCCTCGGCCCACTGGTTCCGCGTCGAGGTGTAGAGCGTGTAGTTGAGGGCGCGCTGGTCGAAGGCGCCCTGGCCGAACAGGTTCAACGGGACGCAGGCCGCGTCGTCATTGGTCGTGCTGGCGTCGGCGTTGACCGCGCAGACAATCTTCTGGCCGGTCGAATTGTTGACGAAGTTGCTCCCGGCATAGCCGGTCGGTGCGACAACCGCGTTCACCGCCTTGCCGTAATTCGCGATCAGGACGTTGCCGCCCGTGCGATAGTAGTTCTCGGTGCGACCGTAGTTGCCGGCGATCTCGTAGTGGAGATTGCCCTTTTCGCTGATGTCGCCCTGCACGCCGAGAACGGCGCGATAGGTCTGCCGCTTATGGAATTCGGCGCGCGTGCCGAAATCGTTGTTGAAGCGGTTGAGCGTGAACGACGTGGCGCCCGGGGCGAGGATCGTCTGCAGCGTCGAGCGCGAGGCGGCGGAGAGGAACGGGTTGTTGATGCTGAACGTCGAGGTCAGCGTCCCACCCGTGAAGCTCGGCTGGGTCGATTGCTGCTCGACATCGACCTTGACGTAGGTCGCCTCGAGGAACGGCTTGAAGGCGGGCGAGAAATCGCCGCTCAACATCAGGTTCGCGACATAGCGATCCTGGCTCGGCAGCAACATCGCATCTTCGACGCCCGTCGCGGTCAAGCCGCGGAGAATCCCGCCGCCGATCGCGCGATTGTCGACGATGTTGCTGTCCTTCTGAAGCGAACCGTCGGGCTGGAACACGTAGTTGTACGCGAGCGGGGCGCCGGTCGGCGTGGTCTGCCCGGTGCAGATCGCGGCGCGCTGCGCGGCATTGGCCGTGGTCGCGGTGCCCGGGCAGGTCGTCACGACGGTACCGCCGATCGAGCGGTTGCCGAAGACGATGCCGCTCGACACGAACGAGGTGTTCGGAATGCCGTCGAAGTTGCGGTTCGGCGCGGTCGTGATCTGCGTCGTGATGAACCCGGGCGTTCCCGTGAACGCGCCCAGATAATCGCGATCCGCATAGAAGACCGAGTTTGCGCGCGTATATTCGCCCGACACGGTGAGGTTCACCCGGCCGTCGAGGAAGTTATGGCCGGCGATGCCGCTGATCAGGTAGGTGCCGCGGTCGCCATAGGTGGTCGTGCCGCCCTGTGCGCGAATCCGCACGCCGTCATAGTTCTTGCGCAGCACGAAGTTGACGACGCCCGCGATCGCATCCGAACCGTAGATCGCCGAATTGCCGCCGGTGACAAGATCGACGCGTTCGACCAGATCGTACGGAATCGTGCTGACGTCGGGCGTGTAGCTGCCGGGAACTGCGGTCACGACGCGACGGCCGTTGACGAGCGTCAGCGTGCGCGCAGTGCCGAGGCCGCGCAGATCGAGCAGGCTGAGGCCCGCGGTGCCGATGCTGCCGGTCGAGTTCGCCTGGCTGAAGGTCGAGCGGAGCTGCGGGAGCTGGTTGAGCGCGTCGCCGAGCGAAACGTCGCCGCGGGCACCGAGCAGTTCGACCGCCGAGATCGCCGTAACCGGAACCGACTGGTCGAGCTTGCGGACCCGGATGCGCGAACCGGTGACGACGATATCTTCAGGGCCCTGGTTCGCCGCCGCAGCGTCGTCGGCAGCAAGCGAGCCTGGTGGTGTGGCAGGAGCCGGCTCGGGAGGTGCGGTTTGAGCGGCGGCAGGCAAAGCGATAACGAGCGACACGCCGGTAAGGGCGCTCGCAGACAACAGTCTGAGCTTCATCGATAGTTCCCCATTTCCGGGCGGCGGTTCCGCCTGCCCGGTTGGGGGTAACAAATAAGAAATGTAGGTCCGGCGCAACCCCTACATTTCACAAACCTGAACCAAAGCTGACAGTTTGTTAAACATGTGACCAAAGTGTCACATCCGTCATGCTTTCAAAAAATTGTTGTCCCGGCGCAACGGTTTTTGGGTCTTACCGCTCGACGCAGACTGCAATCCCCATTCCGCCGCCAATACAAAGCGTTGCCAGACCCTTCCGAACATCGCGCTTGGCCATCTCGTACAGCAGCGTCGTCAGCACGCGCGCGCCCGAGGCGCCGATCGGGTGGCCGATCGCGATCGCACCGCCGTTGACGTTGACGCGCTCGGGATCCCAGCCGAGTTCCTTGCCGACCGACAGCGCCTGCGCGGCAAACGCTTCGTTCGCTTCGATCAGGTCGAGATCGCCGATGCTCCACCCGGCCTTTTCGAGCGCGCGGCGAGTCGCGGGGACGGGGCCGATCCCCATGATCGACGGATCGACCCCGGCCGACGCCCAGCTCGCGATCCGTGCGAGGATCGGGCTCCCACGCGTCTCGGCCTCGGCGCGCGTCATCAGCACGAGCGCGGCGGCGCCGTCGTTGAGGCCGCTCGCGTTCGCCGCGGTGACGGTGCCGTCCTTCTTGAACGCCGGGCGCAGGCCGGCAACGCTCTCGAGCGTCGCACCGGCGCGGATATATTCGTCGTCCGCGACGATCGTGTCGCCCTTGCGGCCCTTGATTGTGACGGGCGCGATCTCGTCGCGGAAGCGGCCGGCGGTGCGCGCGGCTTCGGCGAGGTTCTGCGAGCGGACCGCGAACACGTCCTGTGCCTCGCGCGAGATCTGGTACTGCTCGGCGAGATTCTCGGCAGTGATGCCCATGTGATAGTTGTTGAACACGTCGGTCAGCCCGTCGCTGATCATCGTGTCGACCAGCGTGACGTTGCCCATCTTGGTACCGCCGCGCAGGTTCTGCGCGTGCGCGCTGAGCGACATCGATTCCTGGCCGCCCGCGACCATGATGCGCGCATCGCCGCACGCGATCGACTGCGCCGCCAGCGCCACCGCGCGCAAGCCCGAACCGCACACCTGGTTGACGCCCCAGGCAGGGATTTCCTTGGGTACGCCTGCGGCCATCGCCGCCTGGCGCGCCGGGTTCTGCCCTTGGCCGGCGGTCAGCACCTGGCCGAGGATGACCTCGGAGACTTCGTCACCCGCTACGCCGGCCTGCGCGAGCGCCGCCTCGATCGCGATCCGGCCGAGTTCGTGCGCCGGCGTTCCGGCGAACGCGCCGAGAAAGCTGCCGACGGGCGTGCGCTTGGCGGCGGTGATGACGATGTCCTGCATGGCTCTGCTCCGGCGGTAAGGTGTGGCCGCTATCTAGCCGGGGAACACGCGTTTAACCACCCCGCGAGCGGCTCCCACAGCTGTGCGCGGGCGCCGCTGCCGACGATCATCCCGACATGACCCGCACCGAGATCGTGGCGGTCGGCGAGATCGGCGGCGGTGGCGGCGGGCACGATACGGTCGTTGCGCGAGACGAAGTCGACGCTCGGACAGCGCAGCGCCGCGGGGTCGATCGTGGTGCCCGCGATCTGCCAGCCGCCGCTGCCGGGCACGTCTTGCGCGATACAATCCTCGAACAGTTGTCGTCCGGCGGCATAGGGCAGGGGGGCGCCGCCATTCGCCCAATCCTCCATCGCGATGAAGCGCTGCGCCGCGGCGCTGTGAGGGTCGAGCGCGGCGAACGACTCGTATTTGGCGACCGTTCGCGCCGGGTCGAGCCGCCAGAAGCCCGCTTGCAGCACTTCCATCGGCACGAGCCCCATCGCCTCGCACGCGGGTTTGGCCGACGCCCATAAGCCCGCCATATCGGCGCGCGCCGCCTCGCCGAAGCCAGCGAAATGCCACGGCGCGGCGATCAGCGCCAATCCCGCGACTTCGGCGAGGCAGGCGGCGGCAAGCGCCAGCGTGCCGCCGAGGCAATAGCCGACGAGGATCGGCGGCGCGTCGAACTTCGCGATCAGCGGCAGCAGCACACGCGTGACGTGCGCGTCGAGATCGAGCGCGCGCCCCGCCGGGGCTTGCGTCCCCCAGTCGAGCAGGAAGGGGCGGTGGCCTTGCGCGGCCAGCCAGCGCAGCAACGAGACGTCGGGCAGCAAGTCGAGGATGTGCGGTGGATTGATCAGCGATGGCACGAACACGATCGCGCGCCCGGCCGCGCCCTTCGCGCCGTAATCGCGCAGCCTTGCCTTCCCCTTGCGGTACCGCGCCGGCATCGGCTTGCGCACGCGACCGCGCGGCGCGTCCTGATACGCGCGCAGTCCCGCCAGTGCTGCGACGCGGCGATCGGGATCGGTCGCGGTCTCGGCAAGCAGCATTTCGAGGAATAAGGGTAGCGGACGCGGGCCGTGTTGCGATGCGGTAATAATTGGTGGTAGGTTCTGGCCAAACATTCGTCGGGGAGCCCTTCTGCATGAAAAAGACCATTCCGGGCGACGGCCCGGTGACGATCAAGAAGTATGCGAACCGCCGGCTCTACAATACCGAGACGTCTTCCTACATCACCCTCGAACATCTCGCCGCGATGACGCGCGAGGGGCGCGACTTCAAGGTGCTCGACGCGAAGACCGAAGAAGACATCACGCACAACATCCTTACCCAGATCATCATGGAAGAGGAACAGCGCGGCCAGACGATGCTGCCGGTCAACTTCCTGCGCCAGCTGATCGCGATGTACGGCGATTCGATGCAGGCGATGGTGCCGGGCTATCTCGAGGCGTCGATGGACAGCTTCCGCCACAACCAGCAGCAGTTCAAGTCGGCGGTCGAGGGCGCGTTCGCGCAGTCGCCCTTCGCCAACACGCCGTTCGCCGAGATCGCCAAGCAGAACATGGCGATGTTCGAGGCGGCGACCGCGGCATTCAAGCCCGGCGCAGTACCCGGTGGGGCGGCCAAGCCTGCTCCGGCTGCCGCGATGAGCAAGGACGACGAGATCGCCGCGCTCAAGGCCGAACTCGGCCGGTTGAACGAGAAGATCGAGAAGCTCGGCGACTGAGGCATGCTGTGGTGGATCGGAGCGGGCGTCGCGGTGGTGGTCGCGGTGCTCGCCGGAGTCGCCGATTGGCGGCGCGACCGGCGCGATGATCTCGACCGCGTCGGCTGGGTCGATTGGCGCTCGATGCAGATGTTCGCGCTGATCGCGGCGGCGGGATGCGCGATCATCGCGCAGCACGGCTAGCGAGCGGGTTCGCTCGCTCGCGCGGAATCTAAACCCCGTTCGCCCTGAGCCTGTCGAAGGGCCTTCTCCGCTGCGGGCGGCTGGCGTGCGCGGGGCTTCGACAGGCTCAGCCCGAACGGAAATTGGTTGTCGCGCTCGCGCCTAAGCGGCCGTTACCTGCCCGCCTTACAGGCACGCCTCGAGATACGCCTGGTCGAACCCGAAGGTCCGCGCCTTTTCGAGCGTATACGGCCGCAGGCCCATCGAGCGATATTCGCCGATGATCTTCCCATCGGCCGATTCGTCGAGATATTCGAACTTGAAGAGCTCCTGCGTGACGATCACCGGGCCTTCCATGCCGATCACTTCGGTCACGTTGGTCACGCGGCGCGAGCCATCGCGCAGGCGCTTCACCTGGATGATCATTTCGACCGAATCGGCGATCTGGCGCGAGATCGCTTCCTTCGGCACCTTGATGTCGGACATCATCACCATGTTCTCCATACGCGCGAGCGCCTCGCGCGGGGAGTTGGCGTGGAGCGTACACATCGAGCCGTCGTGGCCGGTATTCATCGCAGCGAGCATGTCGAAACACTCGCTGCCGCGAATTTCGCCGAGGATGATGCGATCCGGGCGCATACGCAGCGCGTTCTTGACGAGATCGCGGATGCTGATCTCGCCCTGGCCTTCGAGATTGGCGGGGCGGGTTTCGAGCGGGAGCCAATGCGGCTGCTGCAGGCGAAGTTCGGCCGCGTCCTCGATCGTCAGCACGCGCTCGCCCGGGTCGATCATCTTCGACAGCGCGTTGAGCATCGTCGTCTTGCCCGAGCCGGTACCGCCCGAGATGACGACGTTGAAGCGGCACGCGCCGGCAATCTTGAGCGCGGTCGCCATCTTCGGGCTCATCGAGCCGAAGCCCGCCATCATGTCGAGCGTGATCGGCTTGGCGGAGAATTTACGAATCGAGATCGCGGTGCCGCGCAAGCTCAGCGGCGGCACGATGACGTTGACGCGGCTGCCGTCCTTGAGGCGGGCGTCGGCAAGCGGCGTGGTCTGGTCGACGCGGCGGCCGACCGAGTTGCAGATGCGCTGCGCGATCTGGAAGAGATGCTCCTCGTCGCGGAACTGGATCTGCGCGAGCTCGAGCTTGCCCTTGCGCTCGACATAAGTCTGCTCGGGGCCGTTGACCATGATGTCGGTGATGTTCGGATCGGCGAGCAATTCCTCGAGCGGTCCCAGGCCGAGCAATTCGTCGACCAGCACCTTTTCGAGCGCGAACTGCTCGCGCCGGTTGAGCGTGAGCTTCAACTCGGCGAGCACTTCGCCGATGATCGGGCGGAATTCCTCGGCGAGCTCATCCTTGTCGAGCGTTGCCGCCGCCTCGGGATCGACGCGTTCGAGCAGGCGCGGGAGGACCTGCTCCTTGATCTTGTGGATCGAGCTTTCGAAGCCCTCGACCTTCGAGCTGCCCGATTCGCCCGACAGCGCCTGGCGGTCGGCAAGGCGCTGCATCGCGTCCTGCTGCGTACCGGGCATCGTGCCGAGCGGCTCGGGGTCGAGGCCACCGGGCAGCGGCGGGAACTGTTCGCCCGCGCCGGGAGCCGATTCGCCATCCGCCGGACGCGAACCACCGCCCTGCATCGGGCGTGCCACGCCGAACGCGGGTCTCGCGCTCGCGCCCGCCATGCCAGGTCGACGCCCAAATGCACTCATGCCGCCAGTTTCCTCATGCTTGGCAACAAGCGTTAGGCGAGAGTGTTTGACATTTTCCTAACCAAACCGCGCGCTCGGGTGGCGCGGACCGCTAAAACGAAAAGGGCACCGTCATCATGACGATGACAGTGCCCGATCGCGGGAGAGCATAAACCTTAAGCGGTGCGCTCGGCGAGCACCGTGAGGCCAGTCGCGCTGACTTCGGCGAAACCGCCCTCGATCGCGATCAGCTCGGGCTCGCCCTTTTCGGTGCGATAGATCGACAGCGCGCCGTCGCGGATCGTCGACATGACAGGCGCATGGCCCTCGAGCACGCCGAAATCGCCCTCGGTGCCGGGCACGACGACCATATAGACGTCCTCGGACCGGACGAGCTTTTCGGGGGTGACGAGTTCGAAGTGCAGCATGTCTTGTCTCTCTAAGCCCCTCCCCTTTAGGGGAGGGGTTGGGTTGGGGGACGCAGGCGCTGGTCTCGGTGAGACACGCCCCACCCCCAACCCCTCCCCTGAAGGGGAGGGGCTTGGATAGGATTAGGCTTCCTTGGCCATCTTCTCGGCCTTGGCGATCACTTCGTCGATGCCGCCGACCATGTAGAAGGCGCTCTCGGGCAGGTGATCGTACTCGCCGTCGACGACTGCCTTGAACGACTTCACGGTATCCTCGACCTGGACGAACTTGCCGCTGATGCCGGTGAAGACCTCGGCGACGTGGAACGGCTGGCTGAGGAAGCGCTGGATCTTGCGAGCGCGCGACACGGTCGACTTATCTTCTTCCGACAGCTCGTCCATGCCGAGAATGGCGATGATGTCCTGGAGCGACTTGTAGCGCTGGAGGGTTTCCTGAACCCGCCGCGCCGTGTCGTAATGCTCCTGGCCGACGATCGCCGGGGTCAGCACGCGGCTGGTCGAGTCGAGCGGATCGACCGCCGGGTAGATGCCCAGCTCCGAGATCGCGCGGTTGAGGTTGGTCGTTGCGTCCAAATGCGCGAACGACGTGGCCGGCGCCGGATCGGTAAGATCGTCGGCCGGAACGTAGATCGCCTGCACCGAGGTGATCGAGCCCTTGTTGGTCGACGTGATGCGCTCCTGCAGCGCGCCCATGTCGGTCGACAGCGTCGGCTGATAGCCCACCGCCGACGGGATACGACCGAGCAGTGCCGACACTTCCGAACCCGCCTGGGTGAAGCGGAAGATGTTGTCGACGAAGAACAGCACGTCCTGGCCTTCGACGTCGCGGAAATATTCGGCGATCGTCAGGCCCGAGAGCGCAACGCGTGCACGCGCGCCTGGCGGCTCGTTCATCTGGCCGAACACGAGCGCGACCTTCGAACCTTCCGGCGTCGGGTTGCCATCGGCATCCTTGGCGATAACGCCCGCGTCGAGGAACTCGTGGTACAGATCGTTACCCTCGCGGGTACGCTCGCCGACGCCCGCGAACACCGAGGTGCCGCCATGCCCCTTGGCGATGTTGTTGATCAGTTCCTGGATCAGCACGGTCTTGCCGACGCCGGCGCCGCCGAACAGGCCGATCTTGCCGCCCTTCGCGTACGGCGCGAGCAGATCGATGACCTTGATGCCGGTGACGAGAATCGCGCTCTCGGTCGACTGGTCGACGAACAGCGGCGCCGGTGCGTGGATCGGCATCGTCTCGGTGTGGCCGACGGGACCACGCTCGTCGATCGGCTCGCCGATGACGTTGAGAATGCGGCCGAGCGTCTGCGGGCCGACGGGAACACGGATCTGCGAGCCGGTGTCGGTGACTTCCTGGCCGCGGGTCAGACCCTCGGTCGAATCCATCGCGATCGTGCGGACGGTGTTCTCGCCGAGATGCTGCGCGACTTCGAGCACGAGGCGGTTGCCGTTGTTCGACGTCTCGAGCGCGTTGAGAATCGCGGGAAGGCGATCCTGCTCGAAGGTCACGTCGACGACGGCGCCGATGACCTGGCTGATACGGCCAACGCTGTTCGTAAGCGCCGGGGCGAGTGTGTCTGGGGCGGTTGCCATGATGCTTTCCTCGTATCGACTACTTGAGCGCTTCGGCGCCGGAGATGATTTCCACCAGCTCGGTGGTGATCGCGGCCTGGCGGCTGCGGTTGTACTGGATCGTCAGGCGATTGATCATGTCGCCGGCATTGCGCGTCGCATTGTCCATCGCGGTCATGCGGCTGCCCTGCTCCGACGCGGCATTCTCGAGCAATGCGCCGAAGATCTGGATCGCGATGTTCCGCGGCAGCAGCGCGGCGAGGATCGATTCCTCGTCGGGCTCATATTCGACCGCGGCGGTCGCCGACGATGCGGCGACGTCGTTCGCGGCCGACGGCAGCGCGACCGGAATGATCTGGCGGCCGACCGGCTCCTGCACCAGCGCCGACTGGAAGCGGGCGTAGAACAGATGCGCGATGTCGAACTCGCCCGCTTCGTAGCGTGCGATCAGATCGTCGGTGATCGCCTTGGCGTCGGCGAAGGCGACGGTCTTGATGTGGCTCATTTCATGATCGGCGAGGATCTGCGTCGGGAAGAAGCGCTTGATCACGCGGCCCTTCTTGCCGGCGACGTAGAACTTCACCGTCTTGCCGGCACGCTCGAGCTCTTCGGCCTTGCGCCGCGCCGCACGGACGATGTTCGAGTTGAACGCGCCCGCGAGGCCGCGCTCCGAGGTCGCGATGACCAGCAGATGGACTTGGTCCTTGCCGGTGCCGGCGAGCAGCTTGGGGCTCGATTCGCTGACGGACACCTTCGACGCGAGGCTCGCCATCACTTGCTCGAGGCGCAGCGCGTACGGGCGTGCGGCAATCGCCGCTTCCTGCGCACGGCGGAGCTTGGCAGCGGCGACCATCTTCATCGCCTTGGTGATCTTCTGCGTCGACTTCACCGAGCCGATGCGGATCTTGAGGGCTTTAAGCGAGGCCATTCTAGTCCTTCTTATCCGCTCCCGCGTGCGGGAGAGGCTACGGAGACTTGGGTCGCGTCCTTCACGCGGCCCTAGTCGAAGTCGGTGAGGGTCTTCTGCTTGTCGGGCGTCGACGAGAAGAAGACCCTCACCCAACCCTCTCCCGCGGAAGCGGGAGAGGGCTAGGCATTACGCAAACGTCTTCGAAAACGCACCGAGCGCGGTCTTCAGCGCTTCGGTCGTCTCCTTCGACAGGTCGCGCTTGTCGCGAATGTCGGTGAGGAGAGCGGCGTGGCTGCTGCGCATCTCGGCGAGCATCGCCTGCTCGTAGCGGACGACGGCGTTGACCGGCACGGTATCGAGGAAGCCGTTGGTGCCAGCGAAGATCGACACGGTCTGCTCTTCGAACGGCATCGGCGCGAACTGCGCCTGCTTGAGCAGCTCGGTCAGACGCGCGCCGCGGTTGAGCAGCTTCTGCGTCGAGGCATCGAGGTCAGACCCGAACTGCGCGAACGCCGCCATTTCGCGATACTGCGCGAGCTCGAGCTTGATCGAGCCCGACACCTTCTTCATCGCCTTGGTCTGGGCGGCCGAGCCGACGCGCGACACCGACAGACCGACGTTGATGGCGGGCCGGATGCCCGCGAAGAACAGGTCGGTCTCGAGGAAGATCTGGCCGTCGGTGATCGAGATCACGTTGGTCGGGATGTAGGCCGACACGTCGCCAGCCTGCGTCTCGATGATCGGCAGTGCGGTGAGCGAGCCGCCCCCGTTGGCGTCGTTCATCTTGGCCGCGCGCTCGAGCAGGCGGCTGTGAAGATAGAACACGTCGCCGGGATAGGCTTCGCGGCCCGGCGGGCGGCGCAGCAGCAGCGACATCTGGCGGTAGGCGACGGCCTGCTTCGACAGATCGTCATAGACGATGACGGCATGCATGCCGTTGTCGCGGAAATATTCGCCCATCGCGCAACCGGTGTACGGTGCGAGGAACTGCAGCGGGGCAGGGTCCGACGCGGTCGCCGCGACGACGATCGAGTAATCCATCGCGCCCTGCTCGGTCAGCGTGCGGACGAGCTGGGCGACGGTCGAGCGCTTCTGGCCGACCGCGACGTAGATGCAATAGAGCTTCTTCGACTCGTCGTCGCCCTGATGCGCTGCCTTCTGGTTGATGAAGGTGTCGATCGCGACCGCCGACTTGCCGGTCTGGCGATCGCCGATGATCAGCTCGCGCTGGCCACGGCCGACGGGAACGAGCGCGTCGATCGCCTTGAGGCCGGTCTGGACGGGCTCGTTGACCGAGGTGCGCGGGATGATGCCCGGTGCCTTGACTTCGACGCGGCTGCGCTGCGTCGTCTCGATCGGGCCCTTGCCGTCGATCGGGTTGCCGAGGCCATCGACGACGCGGCCGAGCAGGCCCTTGCCGACGGGGACGTCGACGATCGTGCCGGTGCGCTTGACGACGTCACCTTCCTTGATCTGCGAGTCGGACCCGAAGATCACGACGCCGACATTGTCGGCCTCGAGGTTGAGCGCCATGCCCTGCACGCCGTTCGAGAATTCGACCATCTCGCCCGCCTGGACGTTGTCGAGCCCGAAGATGCGCGCGATGCCGTCACCGACGCTGAGCACCTGGCCGGTTTCCGAAACCTGCGCTTCGGTGCCGAAATTGGCGATCTGGTCCTTGATGACCTTCGAGATTTCTGCGGCGCGGATATCCATGACTTAACCTTTCATCGCGTGCGCGAGAGCATTGAGACGAGTGCGAATCGAGCTGTCGATCCGCTGCGAGCCGATCTGGACGACCAGACCGCCGAGGAGGGTGGGGTCGACCGAGAGATCGACCGAAACGTCGGTGCCGATGCGGGTGCGCAGCTGCTGCTTGAGCGCCTCGACCTGATCTTCGGTGAGCGGATGTGCCGAGGTCACTTCCGCGGTCGTCTCGCCGCGGTGGCGCGCGGCCAGATCGCGGAAGGCGCGGATGATCGCCGGGAGCTGCGACAGACGCCGGTTGTCGGCGAGCACGCCGAGGAACTTCGCCGTCGTATCGTCGACGTCGATCATCTCCGCGGCCGACGCGACGGCCTTGGCCGCCTGCTGGCGCGAGACGACCGGGCTGCCGATCAGCTGCGCGAACTCGCTCGACTGCGCGATCGCGGCGCGGACGCGGACGAGGCTCGCTTCGACGGCGTCGATCGATTTGGTGTCACGCGCGAGCTCGAACAAAGCGGTGGCATAGCGGCCGCTTAAGCTTGCTTGAATACCGCCGGATGCTTCCACGCGATTGGGGTCCTCTTGGGCACGAATGGTGGCCCCATGCAAAAAGAGGGCGCTGGGGAATGCGCCTTCAGATGGGATGGCGAGCGGTTAGCATCGGCTCGGGTCGCTTGCAAGCCATGCGCACCAAGCGGCCCTATTGCGGCAAGAACTCGCGTCTTTCACGCAACTGTAACATTCGCTTAACCATTGCTTGGCAGCTTCGAGACCATAGCGTCGGACATGAAACGAATCGCTTTCGCTCCGAAGGTCCCCCTGCTCGATCGCTGGATCGGCCGTTTTGCCACGCGCTGGGATGCCGGCGGGCGCAACGTGCGTATCCAGCTGCGGCGGATCGTCGCGGCGTTGCTGGCAATCCAGGCTTTGCTCGCGCTCGCGCTGGTCGGCACCACCGCCGCGACCAGCCACCGCGTCAACGTGCTCGTGCTCGATCGCTTGTATCCGATCGGCGAGCTGCAGCGTGTCAATGCGAGCTACGCCAATGCGTTGCTGACGGCGAACAAGGTGCGCAGCGGCAATCTCTCGGCGGCGGGCGCGATCGCGACGATCCAGGCGACGCGTGCCGAGATCGCAACCAACTGGAGCGCGTTCACGCACCACCATCTCGATACGCGGCGGGCGAGCCAGGTCGCGCACGTCGAATCCGCGCGCCACGATGCCGATGCCGCGCTCGATACGCTCCACGACCTGTTGCGCGCCAAACGGATCGACCAACTCGACTTTTTCGTCAGCGGCCCGCTTTATGCCGCGATCGATCCGCTGACCGCGTCGAGCACGACGCTGATGACCGATCTGCGTGCCGACGCAGCGCGCGAGCGAGCCGCGCTCGATGCCGGGTTCCTCCAGGTCTTTCTGCTCGTCGCCTTCGTCACTGCAGCGGCCTTGCTCGTGGCGGTATGGGGAATGCGGATGCTGACGCTGCGAGTCGTTCGCCCGCTCGCGCTGATCGCCGAGGCGACGCGCGACATCACGCTCGAGCGCGCCGACGCGCCGATCCCCGCACTCGACCGCAGCGACGAGATCGGCGACATCGCGCGCGCGCTGGTGTTTGCGCGGCAGCGCTCGGCCGATGCGCGCCGGCTGAGCGAGGAAGCGCGTCGGACCGCCGACGCGCTCTACGCCAACGAGCGGCGCGAGGACGCCGCGCGCGCGAAACGCGCCGCGCATCTCGACGCGCTGTTCGAAGTGTTCGAGCGGACCGCCGGGATCTCGGTGCGCCAGCTCGCCTCGACCGGCCCGGCGCTGCGCGAGACCGCCGCGGCGATGTCGAGCGAGGCGGGGACGACCGAGAAGCATGCGATGGCGACCGCTGCGCTGACCGAGCAAAGCGCGAACAATGCCCGCACGATCACGCAATCGGCGACCGCGCTTGCCGGCGCGATCGAGCGGATCAGCCGTGCGGCGAACGAATCGCGCGCCGGCGTGGCGACGGTGCGCGAGCGCACGCTCGAAGGGCGCGGGCACGCCGAATCGATGGGGGCGCTGGTGGCGGAGATTGCCGCCGTGCTCGACATGATCGCCGCGGTCGCCGGGCAGACCAATCTGCTCGCCTTGAACGCGACGATCGAGGCGGCGCGCGCGGGCGAGGCGGGGCGCGGCTTCGCGGTCGTCGCCGAGGAAGTGAAGGGCCTCGCGCGCCAGACGCAGACCGCGGCGGGGCGGATCGAGGCGCGGCTCGCCGCCGTGCGCACCGCGAGCGACACCGTACTCGCTACGATCGAATCGGTCGACGGGCTGGTCGCCGAGCTCGATCAGTCGTCGGCCAATGTCGCGCACGCGGTCGATCAGCAGCGCGGCATGACGCAAGCGATCGCCTACGCCATCGCCGAGGTCGAGGACGGTACGGCCGACGCCGCCGCCAACATGCAGACGCTGCGCGAACGCGCGCAGCGCTCGCGCCAGACGTCGGACGACGTGACGCGCACCGCCGAGGATGTCGCGGGCAGCGTCGAGCGGCTGCGCGGGCAGATCAACCAGCTGATGGCCGACGTCCGCGCCGCCTGATCGCGCTTCCGTGGACGCTGCAATGTTGCTAGCGGCGCGAGCACGGGGCGACAGCGACGGAGAGTAGAATGACCGGCCAGATGCAGCAGATGACGATGTCCGACGGCGCCACGATCGGCGTCTATCACGCGCAGCCGAGCGGCGCGCGCAAGGGCGGGCTGGTGCTGGTCCAGGAGATTTTCGGCGTCACCGCGCACATTCGCGACCTGTGCGATGGGTACGCCGCCGATGGCTATGAAGTGCTCGCGCCCGCGATCTTCGACCGCGAGCATCCCGGCTTCGAGGCCGACCACGATGCCGAGGGTATGGCGCAGGGCATCAAGCTCGCGCGCGAAGTCCATCCGTTCGACCTCAGCCTCGCCGACGTCCAGACCTGCGTCGACACGCTCGCCAAGGACGGCCCGGTGTTCGTCGTCGGCTATTGCTATGGCGGTTCGGTCGCGTGGTTCGCGGCGACGCGGATGCACAACGTCGCGGCGGCCTCGGCCTATTACGGCAGCATGGTCCCCGCCGCCGCCGACGAGGAGCCCAAGGTTCCCGTCATCCTCCATTTCGGCCGCGAGGATCAGAGCATCCCGATGGAGGGCGTCGAAAAGGTCATCGCCAAGGATTGGCCCAACGCGACGGTCTATGTCTACGAAGCGGGCCACGGCTTCAATTCGGACCGCCGCGAAGCCTATGACGCCGAGAGCGCAAAGCTCGCCAAGGCACGCACGCTCGAGCTGTTCGCCGCCAATGCGGGCTGACGCTGCGCTTTGAGCGCAAGCGCCGGGATGGCGCGGTACGGGGCAGCGGGTACATAAGACCGCATGACCATGCCGCGCCTCCCGCTCGACCCAGACGCCGCGTGGCGCGCCTTCGAAGCGCGCGACCGGCATTCCGATGGCCGCTTCGTCGGCGCGGTGAAGACCACCGGAATCTATTGCAAGCCGAGCTGCCCGGCGCGGCGCCCCAAGCGCGAGAACATGGACTTCTACCGCACGCCCGAGGAAGCGCGGGGCGCGGGCTTCCGCGCGTGTCTGCGCTGCACCCCCGACGCGGTCGGGCGCGACCGGATCGCGGTGGCGCGCGCCATCGCGCTGATCGAGGCGGCCGACGAACTGGTCGCGCTCGACACGATCGCGGCGTGCGTCGGCTATGCGCCGCACCATTTCCACCGGCTGTTCAAGCGCGCGACGGGCGTGACGCCTGCCGCTTACGCACGCGGGTTGATGGCGGGCCGCGCCGCCCGGGCGCTGACAGAAGATAGCACCGTGACCGCTGCGATCTACGAAGCCGGCTATTCCGCCCCGAGCCGGTTCTATGAAGGCGGCGCCAAGCGCCTCGGCATGAGCCCGAGCGCGTGGCAGCGCGGTGGCGAGGGGGTGACGATCCGCTGGATCCTCGCTGAGACTTCGCTCGGCGCGATGCTCGTCGCGGCGACCGACAAGGGGCTGTGCCGCGTCTCGTTCGACGAGGACGAGGGCGCGTTGCGCGCCCGCTTCCCGCACGCCGCGATCGTCCCCGGTGGCGCGGCGCTCGCCGATCTCGCCGCGCGCGTCGTTGCCAGCGTCGAATCGCCCGAGCGCGATCAGGATCTGCCGCTCGACGTCCGCGGGACGGCGTTCCAGGAGGCGATCTGGCAGGCACTGCGCGAAATCCCCTTGGGCGAGACACGCAGCTATGCCGAGCTCGCCGCCGCCGCGGGCACCCCCAAGGCCGTCCGCGCGGCGGGGAGCGCGTGCGGCGCCAACCCCGTGTCGATCGTCGTGCCATGCCACCGTGCCCAGCGCAGCGACGGGACGCTCGGCGGCTATGCTTACGGGATCGACCGCAAGGTCGCGCTGCGCGATCGCGAGGGCGTAGCGTAGACGCTCCGCGCCGTTACTCGACGGGCACTGCGGAAGCGGGCGGCCCGCCGGCCTGCGCCGCCTCGCACTGATAGACGATCTTCTCGTTCGGCCGTGCGGGCAGGCTCGTGCGGATCGCGGCCTGTTGCGAAGCGAGGTTGGCGCGTCCGGCTTCGTCGGGCGAGCACGCCTTGAGCGTCACTTGCGCGCGGATTTTGCGGATATCGTCCATCTGGTCGGACCCGAGGAAATAGCGCGTCGTGACATAGCTGCGCGTCGCCGGGTCGAACTGCAGCACCGACACCGTCTGCTCCTGTGCGGGCACCAGGATGCGATCCCATTTGCTGCCATTCTCGGCATATTGCGTGCGGCCGTTCATGCAGCCCGCCTGGCCCCAGTCGATCACCGTGTCGGTCGTCGCCGAGGAGACGACGCGGCTGCGCTCGGGCACCAGGTGGCACACCAGCTTGCCGAGCGGCGCGCGCGACGACATCGGCGCGACGGGCGAGTCGATCCTCGCGGTTTCGCTGGGAGTGGCAAGCATCGGCGTCCCCGTCGGGCGCAGCAGGAAGAGCACGACCGCGCCCGCCATCATCAGCGCGCCGACCCCCCATGCCCAGATCGCCCCGCGCCGCAGCGCCTGCGCATCGAGCAGCCCGCCCGCGCCGATCGCCATCGCGCCGAGCACGAGCAGCAGCGTGGCGATCGCCATGACGTTCTCGCGGTGCCGATCGGCGGCGTCGCGCGCGGCGATCCAGGCGGCATCGCGCGCGACCAGCGCCTTGCCCGCGGCATCGCGCCGCGCGCCGTCGGCGAGCGCGGCGGCCTTGGCCTCGGCCTGCGCATCGACCTTGTCGATGTCGGCGATGCTCGTGCACGGCGTGCCGACCGCGGCATAGGGTTGCTTGGCGCGGATGAGGAAGGCGGTGAGCTCGCTATTGGCGATCGCGAAGCCGAAGCTCGAATCGCCTTCCTCGTCGCGCGTGATCGCCGAATTGACACCGATCACGCGCCCGCACCGATCGAGCAAAGGCCCGCCCGAATTGCCGCGCGCGATCTGCGCGGTGTGGAGCAAAACGGCGGTCCCCGACATCTGCCGCCGCCCCGAAAACACGCCTTCGGACCGGATCGGCGAGAGGGGATGAATGTAATCGACCGCCGATTTCGCGGTCGCCATGTCGACATTGCCGGGATAGCCGAGCGCGGTGACCATGCTCCCCTCGTCGACCGGCCCGGTATAGATTGCGGTGGTCGGGATCGGCTTGCCGGTGAATTCGATCAGCGCGAGGTCGTGCACGGTATCGAGCGCGATGACCTTGCCCTGATAGCTTTTCGAGCCCTCCGACGGCACGATGCCGATCACGACATTGCCGGGATAGCGCGCCAGCAGTTCGACGACATGCGCGTTGGTAACGATCCGGTTGGGCGCCACAGCGAAACCGCTGCCGTGCCCGAAGCCGACGACTTCATCATCGACGATCGCGATCGTCACGACGCGCACCACCCCGCGCGCAGTGGCGGAGATATCGTCGGCGCGTGCCGGTGCTGCCGAGAGCAGTGCCGTCGCCAGCACCGCGATGACCATCGCCCAAGACCGCAGAAGGAAAAGGCGAAGGATCTGGCGCGACGCGGCGCGACGGCCGCTGTCGGCGGGGAAGACGGAGGTCAGGCAGGACATGGCCGCGATTCTGACAGGATCGCGCCGCGCGGGACAGGGGAAAGTGCGTGCCCGAGGCATTCGCACGCTGGCCCGAGCCCGGGGGCGTGCCTTCAGCCACCACGGCGCCGACCGGCCAGCGTTACGCCAGCGACGGGGAGCACGATCCGGTATGCCGGACATATGCAGCCGGAAAATCCGGTCGCGAAAAGCCGCTACGAGGCCAGGATGCAGCTGTTCTTGGTCAGGGGAATCGCTGCTTCATACTGTAAAAGACCGGACAGGATTTTGCGAGCGAGCCAGCTTACGCCGTAGCGTGAGAGAGGTTTCGAAAGTTCGTCATGCTCGTCGATCGACGCTTTCCTGTCCCGGACGATGAGGCGTCCCGGCTCGACGCCCTGAAACGCTATGCGATCCTCGATACCGCACCCGAGTCCGTGTTCAACGATGTCGTGCGGATCGCGCAACGCGTGTTCAGCGTGCCGTCGAGCGCGGTGTCGTTCGTCGACGACGACCGGCAATGGTTGAAGGCGCGGCGCGGAATCGATTTTGCCGAGACCCGGCGCGAGGACGCCTTTTGCGCGCATACGATCCTGTCGAACGCGCCGATGGTCGTCCCCGACGCGATGGTCGATCCGCGCTTCAACGAAAATGCACTGGTGGTGCACGCGCCGCACATCCGGTTCTACGCTGGCGCGCCGCTGACGACGCCGGGCGGTTTCAACATCGGCACGGTCTGCATCACCGATTCGGTTCCACGCGCGGATTTTTGCGCGCGCGAGCGGCGGCAATTGGCCGCGCTGGCGACGGTGGCGATGGCGGAACTCGATCGCCGCGCTCCGCCGGGCGACCAGCGCGGCTTGCTGCGCCACGGCGTCGCGCTGCACGGCTCGGTGGGCGGCTACGGGATCGTCCAGACGCTGGTCGAGATCGCCAACATTTCCACGCGCGGCGCGCTGATCCGGGGCAGCCTGCCGCCGCTGCAGCACCAGGGCGGCCTGATCCTGACGATCGGCAACACGGTCGTCGTCACGACCGTCGCCTGGTGCCGCAACGACACCGCGGGCCTCGCCTTCCAGAACCCGATCGACCCGATCCTGCTCGCCTGGATGAACGACCGCATCCTGGCCGGCGACCGGCGGCCCGTCGCGGCGGGCGAGCGGGCGCCGATCGCCGTGCCGCCGCCGGCGGCGTGAGTCGATCGCGTCTCGGCGCGCGTCAGCTTCCCGCCGGTTTAGCCGCCTTGGCACCCCCCGCGCGCCGCTTCTCGAGCCGCTCGAGCATTTCGCGCGCGGTCTCCTCCTTGGCCCCCGCGCCGGCGAGCCGGTATTTCACCGACAGCTTGTCGTCGCGCGCCTTGTCCTTGGCGCTCTGTTCGCCGCTCGCGCGTGTCCTGAAGGCCAGCGGCCGGATCGTGTCGATCGCATCGTCGAGCATGTCGCGGGCCTCGAAATCGGACGCGACCATCCGCCGCAGCTCGGCGTTTTCCGGCATCGTGTCGAAGGCGGCGAGCAAGCCGTTCTGCGCCCCCGCAGGCGGCAGCACGCCCTGTGCGGTAAAGCTCTCATAATAGGCCTTGAGGATGCGGGGCGTGTGCGGCGCAAGCCGGTTGGCGGCGAGGATCGACTGGCGCGCGGCGGTCCAGCGTGCCGGATCGGTGACCTTGGCGACACGCAGTCCCTCCACATCGAGCATTCCCTGGAACATCAGCGCGCGCGGATCCTGCGGCGCGACCTTCAGCCAATGCGCGACGGTGGCGCGCGCCGCATCGTGATGCTGGACGAGCATTTGCGCATCGCTCAGCACCGCGAGCGCCGACGGATCATCGGGATAGGAGGCCACGACGCTGCCGAGCCGCTGTTCGAAATCGGCGAAATTGGCAGCGGGGACACCCGCGCTCAGCCGGATCTGGAAGGGGACGAGCGCGCTTTGCGCGGGGCTCAGCGTCTGAACCGTGATCGGGCCGGGATCGAGCTTCTTGAACGGCAGATCGAGCACCTGGTGGTTTCGTACCGCCGCATAGTCGCGCAATTCCGCATCGAGCGCCGAAACATTGCCGAACGCCTTGGTCGCCGCGGCCTCGAAGCTGCTGCCGTCGTTGATCGCCTTGAGATAGGCGGTCAGCTGGCCGGGCCGCTTCTGCGTCGTCGAGAGATAGTGCACGAGCAGCCAGCCCTCGGCATAAAGCAGATAGACGTTGGTCACATCGCTGTACCGGCGGGCCGAGAGGACTTGCGAGATCGGTATCCAGGCGTTGTCGTTCAGCGACTTGTAGCGGTTCTCCAGCGGGATCCCGACCGTCGTTACATCCTTTGCGCCGATCTTGGTCGTGCCGTAATAGTCGGCAAAGCCCTCGATATACCAAGTCGGGTAGGCGCCCGAAAAGTTGTGGAACATGAACTGGTGCGCCAGTTCGTGGAACAGCACGACCTGCGCGAACGAGCCGTCATCTCCTTCGATCCCGGCGCGCGGCATGACGGTGTACGATCCGCGAATGTCGTCGTCATAATAGCCTGCGACGCCGCTGCTGGGGAACGGCATCGTGTCCTGCACCGCAGTCTGGCTGGGTACCATGAAGACTCGGATCGGAGTCGTATTCGGGGTCGTCTTGGCGCCGGAGATGACCCGCAGCACGTTCTCATACTTTTCGAGCCGCTCCGCCAGCGCGCGCGCGCTCGTTTCGCTCCCCTCGGTATAGACGATGAAATTGGTCGAAGTGGCCGTCCGCCACGTCGCGCCGGCAGCGCTCGACGTGGCCGCCAACAGCGCCGCACATACCCATTTCCGTACCATGTTTCAGCCCCCGCCAAGTGTCGCCGGTCAGCGTATCGGCCGGGTGCGGGCACGGCAAGCTAGGTCATACGAAGCTGTACGGATCGACATCGACGACGACGCGCACCTTGCTCGGCCAGTCGAGCCCGCCGAGCCAGTCGCGCACGACGTCCTGCACCGCCAGCCCGCGCTTGGCGTGGATCAACAGGCGGAAGCGGTGGCGCCCGCGCAGCATCGCGAGCGGGGCAGGGGCGGGGCCGTAGACCTCCATCGCCTCGAGCTGCGGCGCGGCGCGGCCGATCAGCCGCGCGGTTTCGAGCGCCGCCTGCTGGTCCTCGCTCGACACGACGATGCCTGCGAAACGCCCGAACGGCGGCGCATTGGCCTCGCGGCGATGCTCGGTCTCGGCGCTGTAGAACGCCTCCGTATCGCCCGAGACGAGCGCTTTCATCACCGCCGCATCGGGGCTGTGCGTCTGGATGTAGACATGCCCCGGCTTGGCGCCGCGCCCGGCGCGGCCGGCGACCTGGCAGATCTGCTGAAATGTGCGCTCGCTCGCGCGCAGATCGCCGCCATCGAGCCCGAGATCGGCGTCGATCACCCCCACCAGCGTGAGGTTGGGGAAGTGATAGCCCTTGGTCACCAGCTGCGTTCCGACGACGATGTCGATGTCGTGCGCCTCCATCCGTGCCACGAACTCGGCGGCCTTGGCGGGCGACCACATCGTGTCCGAGGTGACCACCGCGATCTTGGCGGTGGGGAACAGTTCGGTCACTTCGTCGGCGATGCGCTCGACCCCCGGGCCGACTGCCGCCAGCGTATCCTCGTTATGGCATTCGGGGCAGATCTTCGGGACTGGCTCGGTATGGCCGCAATGGTGGCACGCGAGCCTGCGGACGAGGCGGTGCTCGACCATCCACGCGGTGCAATTGGGGCATTGGAAGCGGTGGCCGCAGGTGCGGCACAAGGTGAGGGGCGCGTAGCCGCGGCGGTTGAGGAACAGCAGCGACTGTTCGCGCCGCTCCAGCGTCTCCTCCATCGCTTTCACGAGGCGCGGCGCGATCCAGCGGCCGCGTTCGGGCGGTTCGGCGATCAAGTCGATCGCCTCGATCGCGGGCATCTCGGCGGCGCCCCAGCGGCCGGGAAGCTTGACCTCGGCATAGCGGCCGAGCGCGACTTGCTGGCGCGTCTCGATCGCGGGCGTGGCCGAGGCGAGGATCACCGGGATCTCCTCGAACTTGCCGCGCATCACCGCGACGTCGCGGGCGTGATAATGCACGCCCTCTTCCTGCTTGAAGCTCGTCTCGTGCGCTTCGTCGACGACGATCAGCCCGAGATTGGCATAGGGCAGGAACAGCGCCGAGCGCGCGCCGACGGTGACGAGCGCTTGCCCGCTGGCGATGCCGCGCCACGCGCGCCGCCGCTGCGACTGGCGCAGCCCCGAATGCCACGCCACCGGCTGGACGCCGAAGCGCGCGGCGAAGCGCTTGAGGAAGGGCTCGGTCAGCGCGATCTCGGGGAGCAACACAAGGCACTGGCGGTTCTCGCGAATCGCGGCGGCAACCGCTTCGAAATAGACCTCGGTCTTGCCCGAGCCGGTGACGCCGTCGAGCAAGGTCGGTGCGAACGCACGCGCGGTGACGTCGGCGACGAGCGTGCCCGAGGCCGCGCGCTGGTCGGGCGAGAGCGCGGGTGCTGCGAAATCGGGATCGGGGGCGGGGAAGGGGCTGTCGATATCGACCTCGACCGCCTCGAGCGCGCCGACCTTGACCAGCCCGCGGATCACCGCGTCGGACACCTCGCCAAGCGCGGCGAGCTCGCGGATCAGGCCCTGGAAGCTGCCGATCTTTTCGAGCGCCTGCTCGCGCTGCGGCGTCAGGCGCGCAGGGACTTCGCCGGTCGCGCGATATTCGGTGATCGTCTTGCTGCCCTCGAGCGCCGAGGTCGACGACAGCGCCATCCGCACCACCGCTGCAGGCGACGCGAGATAATAGTCCGCGGTCCATTCGATCAGCCGCCGCAGCGGCGCGGCGAGCGGCGGCACCGGCGCGACGCCGACGAGGTTGCGCAGCCGGTTGTCGCCGACTTCGGCGTCGGATGGCATCCGCTCGGGCTCCCACACCACGCCAAGCAACTGGCGCGGGCCGAGCGGCGCGACGACCACCGAGCCCGGCTCGACGCTCATGCCATGCGGCACGCGGTAATCGAGCGGGCCGAGCGCGGAGTTGAGGACGAGAACGCGGGCGCGGGACATGGAGCGCATATGGCGGGTCGAGGGGGCGGGTGCAAAGGGGGCGAGTGTTTCCAACCGGTTCGTCACCCCGGCCTTGTGCCGGGGTCCACCACGCCGCGAGGTTGCTGCAGGATAAGCGGCGTCGCGCCCGCGACTGGGTAGACCCCGGCACGAGGCCGGGGTGACGGCGGTGGGTGAGGTCCGCTACACCCCCGCCATGTCAGACCTCCCCCGCCTCTACGCCGAGCACCTCGCGCGCGACCGGCGGCGTTCGGTCCACACCGTGCGCGCCTATGAGGCGACCGCGACGCGGCTGTGTGGGTTCCTCACCCAGCATTGGGGCGAGGCCGTAGACCGTACCGCGCTCGCCCGGACCGACACTGCCGATCTGCGCGCCTTTCTCGCCCAGCGCCGCAGCGACGGGCTGAGCAACGCGTCCGCCGCGCGCGAACTGTCGGCGGTGCGCGGCTTCCTCACCTTCGCGACGGGCGAGGGCACCACGCCGCGGCTCAAGGGCCCGCGCGTCAAGAAAGGCGTGCCGCGCCCGGTGTCGCCCGACGAAGCTGTCGCGCTCGCCGACGATGTCGCCGACGATGCCAGCGAACCGTGGATCGGCGCGCGCGACCTCGCGGTGTTGCTGCTGCTGTACGGCGCGGGCTTGCGCGTTGCCGAGGCGCTGTCGCTGACCGGCGCGGTGCTCCCGCTCGGCGCGACGCTCGTCGTCACGGGCAAGCGTGACAAGACGCGGATCGTGCCGCTGCTCCCGCAGGTGCGCGAAGCGGTCGAGGCGTATGTCGCGCTCAGTCCGTACGGCACCGCGCGCGACGCGCCGATCTTCCGCGGCGCGAAGGGCGGGCCGCTGTCGCCGCGGCTGGTGCGGCGCGCGGTGCAAGGCGCGCGGGTGCGGCTCGGGCTGCCCGATCGCACGACGCCGCACGCGCTGCGGCATTCGTTCGCGACGCACCTGCTCGGGCGCGGCGCCGATCTGCGCGCGCTGCAGGAGCTGCTCGGGCATGCGAGTCTGAGTTCGACGCAGATCTATACGCAAGTCGATGCCGCGCATCTGCTCGACGTCTACCGCAACGCGCATCCGCGGGCTTAGGCGCTTTTTCGTCACCCCGGCCTCGTGCCGGGGTCCACCGCTCCGCGCGAGCCTCGCCGGCAGGGCGCGTATCCCGGTGGACCCCGGGACAAGCCCGGGGTGACGGTGGGGGAGGGCGCGCGGCCAAGCCTTAGGCGCGCGGTTTCCAGCGCAGCAGCCGCCACAGATAGCCAACCACGATCGCCACCGTCAGCGCGATCGCGGCAGGCCCGATAAACCGATCGAGCTCGCGGAAATTCGCGCCGAGATAATATCCCGCAAACGCCAGCCCGGTGTTCCAGATCGCCGATCCCGCCGCAGTCCACAGCAGGAAGCGCAAATGCGACATCCGCGCCATCCCGGCGGGCAGCGACACCATCGTGCGGAACGCGGGCATGAAGCGAAACACGAACACCACCCACTGCCCGCGCGACCGGAAGAAGGCTTCCAGCTGGACGACATGCTGCCAGTCGAGCGTCAGCCAGCGGCCATAGCGATCGACGAACGGCCGCAGCCGGTGATAGCCGAGCCGATAGCCGATGGCGTACCAGAAATAATTGCCGACGACGGTTCCAACGGTGCCCGCGACGATCAGCGGGACGAGCGTCATCTGCCCGCGCGCGACCGCGATCCCGCCCAGCCCCATGATCACTTCGGAGGGGATCGGCGGGAAGACGTTCTCGAGCACCATCAGCACGAAGATGCCGAAATAGCCGCCCCACGCCGTCAGGTTGACGATGAAGTCGGTCACTTACCTGACTCCCCTCCCGCTTGCGGGAGGGGCTGGGGGTGGGCACGCGCTCTCGACGCTAGCGCCCGCTGATAGCGCGCGCCCACCCCCGACCCCTCCCGCAAGCGGGAGGGGGGAAGAAGACGAATCACCCACGCGCTGCAACATTCCGCTCGATCGCGTCCCAGATCAGCCCCGCCACATCGGTCCCGTCGAACCGCTCGATCGCGACGATCCCGGTCGGCGAGGTGACGTTGATCTCGGTCAGCCACTCGCCGCCGATCACGTCGATCCCGACGAACAGCAGCCCGCGCTTCTTGAGCTCCGGCCCGAGCACCGCACAGATCTCGCGCTCTTTCTCGGTGAGTTCGGTCTTCACCGCCGACCCGCCGACCGCGAGGTTCGAGCGGATCTCGCCCTCGCCGGGCAGCCGGTTGATCGCGCCGGCGACTTCGCCGTCGATCAGCACGATCCGCTTGTCACCCTTGGCGACCGCGGGAAGGAACGCCTGCACCATGTGCGGCTCGCGCCACATCGTGTTGAACACCTCGATCAGCGCCGACAGGTTCGCGCCGTCCGACCCGACCTTGAAGATCGCCTTGCCGCCATTGCCGTGGAGCGGCTTGATGACGATCTCGCCGTGCTGCGCGAGGAAGGCACGCGCCTCGTCGAGGCTGCGCGTGACGAGCGTCGGCGGCATGAACTGCGGGTAATCGAGCACGAACACCTTCTCGGGCGCATTGCGGACCGAGGCGGGGTCGTTGACCACCAGCGTCTTGTGCGCGATCCGCTCGAGCAGGTGCGTCGCGGTGATGTAGCCGAGGTCGAACGGCGGATCCTGCCGCATCAGCACGACGTCGGCCTCGTCGCCGAGATCGAGGCTGACGGGTTCGCCGAAACTGTAATGATCGCCGACGACGCGCTGCACGGTGACGGGGTCGGCCTTGGTCCAGACGCGGCCGTTCGCATAGTTAAGGTCTTCGGCATTGTAGTGGAACAGTTTGTGCCCGCGCTGCTGCGCGGCGAGCATCAGCGCGAAGGTCGAATCGCCCGCGATGTTGATATGCGCGATCGGATCCATCTGGACGGCGACAGTGAGGGACATGTTCGACTCCTGCCGCTTGCCGTCACCCCAGCGAAGGCTGGGGTCTCTGTGGCGCGGGCGCTGCGCGTCAACCGCGAGATGCCAGCCTGAGCTGGCATGACGGTTGGGGCAAAGCGCATCTAAGGTGCCGAGCCTGCGATGTCACCCGATCCACGCATTCTCGATGTGGCGCGGCTGCGTGCCCGGCGCGAGCAGGATGACATCGACACGGATGTCGTCGCCCGGCGCGGCATAGGTCGGCATCAGATATTCGGCGGCGGCGGCGACGCGAGCGAGGCGGCGCTCGTCGATCGCGAAGTCGAGTTCGGCGGCGGTGGCGCGCATTTTCACTTCGACAAAGGCGACCAGCTTGTCCTTGCGCGCGATCAGATCGACTTCGCCAGCGGGCGTGCGCACGCGCCGCGCGAGGATTTGCCAGCCCTTGAGGCGCAGCCACCAGCCGGCCAAGCGCTCGCCGCGACGACCGGAGGCTTCGGCCGCTTGCCGCTTCGCATTCCCCTCCCGCTTGCGGGAGGGGCTAGGGGAGGGGATGTCGCGCGGCACGCCTGAACATGCCCTCCCCTAACCCCTCCCGCAAGCGGGAGGGGAGGAGGAGCCACTACGCCTTCAGCTCCAGCGCCCGCGCGTAGAGCGTCTTGCGATCCAACCCCAGCGCCTTGGCCACTTCGCTCGCCGCCTGCCCGGTCGACAGCCGCGTCAGCGCCTCGGCGAGCGCGCTGTCGGCATCCGCCGCGCTCGCTGCTTCGGGCGCGCCGGGGCCTGCCACCACGACGACGATCTCGCCCTTGGGCGGCGCATCGGCATAGCGCGCGGCGAGCTGCGACAACGTCCCCGTCACCGCTTCCTCGAAATGCTTGGTGATCTCGCGCGTCACCGCCGCTTCGCGCTCGCCGAGCCCCTCGGCGAGCGCCGCCAGCATCACGCCGAGCCGCGGGCCCGATTCGTACAGCACCAGCGTCGCGCGTACCGCCGCCACCTCGGCGATCGCGGCGGCGCGCGCTTGCGCCTTTGACGGCAGGAAGCCGAGGAACAGGAAGCGATCGGTCGGCAACCCCGCGAGCGTCAGCGCCGCCACCGCCGCGCACGGCCCCGGGATCGTCCACACCGTATGCCCCGCCGCGCGCGCATCGCGCACCAGCTTGTAGCCCGGGTCGGAAATCAGCGGCGTCCCCGCATCGGACACCAGCGCCACCGCCTCGGTCCCCATGCGGGCGATCAGGCCGGGGCGGACATCCTCGGCATTGTGGTCGTGATACGGCGTCATCGGTCGCTTGACGCCGATATGGTTCAGCAGCTTGCCCGTCACCCGGCTGTCCTCGACCGCGATGATCGCGGCGTAGCTGAGGATATGCGCCGCACGCGGCGTGAGATCGCCGAGATTGCCGATCGGGGTGGCAACGATGTAGAGGCCGGGGGAAAGATCAGGGTTCATCGGGAGTGGTCATGGCAGAGCGGGATATGGGCGCGCAACGTCCCATCGGGTTTAAGCGGCTTTTGCGCGGGGCAGCGTTGGTCGGCGCGGTGCTGCTCGCGGGCTGCCAGACGGTCGTGCCCGGGCCCGGCCCATCGCGGCGCCCCCCGGCCGAGCGCCCGTCGCAGAGCCAGCAGCCTGCGGTCGAGCCGGGCATCCCGACCGATACGCAGCGCCACCGCGTCGCCTTGCTCGTGCCGCTCTCGGGGGCGAATGCCGGCGTCGGGCAGAGTCTGGCCAACGCCACGCAGATGGCCCTGCTCGATTCGCGCAACGAGCGCGTCCGCATCACCAGCTACGACACCGCCGCCGGTGCCGCGCAGGCCGCGCAGCGCGCGCTTGCCGATGGCAACCAGCTGATTCTCGGCCCCTTGCTCGCCGACGACGTCCGCGCGGTGACGCCGATCGCGCGGCGCGCCGGCGTTCCCGTGGTGAGCTTCTCGAACGATGCCACCGCGGCGGGCAACGGCGCGTATTTGATGGGCTATGTCCCCGCGCAGTCTATCATCCGCGTCGTCAAATATGCGCACGACCAGGGCGTGGCGAGCTTCGGCGGCCTCGTCCCCAACGGCGTGTACGGCGAACGCGCCTCGACCGCGTTCCTGCGTGCGGTCGAATCGGCCGGCGGCCGCGTCGGCGCGCTGCAGACCTATGATCGCGCGCCGGGCTCGATGACCGCGGCGATCACGCGGATGGCCAAGAGCGCACCGTATCAGGCGATCCTGATCGCCGATGGCGGCTCTGCGGCGGCGGCGGGTGTCCCCGTGCTGCGGCGCAACGGCATGGGCGGCGCGCGCATCCTCGGCACCGAATTGTGGAATTCGGAAAGTTCGATCGCGAGCAAGCCAGCGCTCGAGGGCGCGTGGTTCGCGAGCGTCTCGGACGGGCTGTACCGCCAATATGCCGCAAAATACCGCGCCCGCTTCGGCGCGGCGCCGTTCCGGTTGTCGAGCCTCGGCTATGATTCGGTGCTGCTCACGATCCGCATCATGCGCGACTGGCCGATGGGCGCGGCGTTCCCCGAGGACCGGCTCAAGGATCGCGGCGGTTTTTCAGGGATCGACGGCGCATTCCGCTTCGGCCGCGACAATGTCGCCGAGCGTGCGCTCGAAGTGCAGGAGATCCACAGCGGAACGACGGTGACGGTATCGCCCGCGCCGAGCGGGTTCTAACCTTCTAAAGCCCCTCCCCTGAAGGGGAGGGGCTTAGGACGATCAATGGCAGGATCGCATCGAGCAGCAGCATCCCCGCCTCGGTGACGCGCAGATGGTCGCCAGAGCGTGCAATCAAGCCCTGCGTGTCGAGCCGCGCCGCCGCCGTCCAGTCGATCAGCGCCTCGACTGTCGTCTCGCCAAGCCCTGCGATCCGCGCGAGATCGACCCCTTCGCGCAACCGCAACCCCATCAGCAGCGCTTCGGTCGAGCGCTCGCCCGGCACCAGCGGCTGCTCGATCTGCGCGCCGTGGCCGTTGCGCGCGACCGCGCCGATCCAGTTCTCGGGCTTCTTGTGCCGCGCGGTCGCGAGGCCACCGCGTCGCCCGTGCGCGCCCGGACCGACACCGGCATAATCGCGGTAGCGCCAATAGACGAGGTTGTGGCGGCTCTCCGCCCCCAGCCGCGCATGGTTCGAAATCTCATACGCCGGCAGCCCCGCCGCCGCGGTCGCCGCGCGCGTCGCCTCGAACAGGTCGGCCGCGGAATCGCCATCGGGAATGACGATCCGCCCCGCCGCCGCCTCGGTCGCAAAGCGCGTGCCGGGTTCGATCGTCAGCTGGTAGAGCGAGAGATGCTCGGTCCCGAACGACAGCGCGCGGGTGAGCTCGGCATCCCAGGCCGCGAGCGTCTGGCCGGGGCGCGCATAGATCAGGTCGAAGCTGACGCGCGCAAAGGCCGCTTGCGCGGTCGCCAGCGCGGCGAGGCCTTCGTCGACCCCGTGCGCCCGGCCCAGGAACACCAGCGCTTGGTCGTCGAGCGCCTGCAGGCCGAGCGAAACGCGGTTGACCCCGGCGCGCGCGATATCGGCAAAGCGCGCCGCCTCGACCGAGGAGGGATTGGCCTCGAGCGTGATCTCGATATCGGGCTCCGGAGGCCAATAAGCGGTCGCCGCATCGATGATCGCCGCGACCGTCGCGGGCGGCATCAGCGAGGGCGTGCCACCGCCGAAGAAGATCGACCCGAGCCGCCGTCCGGGCAGCGCTGCGGCCTCATAGGCGAGGTCGGCGAGCAAAGCGTCGCGCCACGCCGCCTGGTCGACGCTCTCGCGGACATGGCTGTTGAAATCGCAATAAGGGCATTTCGACACGCAGAACGGCCAATGGACATAAAGCGCGAGCGGCGGCGTTAGCAGGGGCGTTTCGGAGGCATTCATCAACCGGAGCCTATGGGCGTTTCGAGGAGATTACGAAAGATGCGCGTTCACTGGCTTGCGCTGGCCCTGGTGGCGGGACTGGCGGGATGCGCCGCGTCCGACCCGGACGAACCGCCGCGCGTCACCGAGCCACGACTGAGCGAGGCGTCCGCTGCGCGCGGCGAATCGCTGCTGCAGCGCGCGATGCTCGACGGGCACAATCGTGCGCGCGCCGCGGTCGGCGCGCCGCCGCTGGCGTGGAACGCCGAACTTGCCGACGATGCCGCGCGCTATGCCGCGGTGCTCGCCGAGACGCGCGCCTTCAAGCATTCGACCGGCGTGCGCGGGCGGATCCCCGAGGGCGAGAACCTCTTCATGGGATCGCGCGGCGCGTATCGCTATGACGAGATGGTGCAGCTCTGGGTCGACGAGCGACGCGGCTACCGGGCAGGCGTCGTGCCCGACATCAGCACGACGGGGCGCTGGCAGGATGTCGCGCATTACACGCAGATCGTCTGGCGGCGGACCAGCGCGGTCGGCTGCGCGCTCGCGAGCAGCGCGCGCGACGATTATCTGGTGTGCCGCTATTCGCCGCCGGGGAATGTCGTGGGGCGGCGCGTGGCGGACTAAGGGCGCTTACGCCTGGGTCGTCCTCGGCTTCCGTTCCCCGGCGAAGGCCGGGGCCCAGGCGTGGCGCAGGCCGAGGCGGGCGCAATGCGCGCCTGTTGAAGCCATCGCACCTGGGCCCCGGCCTTCGCCGGGGAACAGATGCGTGCGATGAGGAGGCGGCTTACACCACCGCCGCAATGAGCTGCGCGAAGGCATCCGCCCGGTGGCTGATCGCGTGCTTCTGCGCCGGGTCCATCTCGGCATAGGTCTGGTCGCCCCCCGCAGGCACGAACACCGGATCATAACCGAACCCGACATCGCCGCGCGGCGGCCAGGTCAGCGTGCCCTCGGCACGGCCTTCGAACCATTGGACGTGCCCGTCGGGCCAGGCGAGTGCGAGGACGCAGACGAAGTGCGCGGCGCGGCTCGCATCGGGGCCCTTGGTCGCAAGCGCTTGCTCGACCTTGGTCATCGCCAACGTCCAGTCGCGCCCGTTCGGCGTCTCCGCCCAATTGGCGGTGTAGACGCCGGGATCGCCGCCGAGCGCCTCGACGCACAGCCCGCTATCGTCGGCGAGCGCGGGGAGACCCGACAGGTCCGCCGCCTGCAATGCCTTCAATTCGGCATTGGCGACGAAGGTCGTGCCGGTCTCCTCGGGCTCGGGGAGGTCGAGGTCGGCCGCCGAGATCGCCTCGATGCCATGCTCGGCAAGCAGGGCGCCAATCTCGCGCACCTTGCCGGCATTGTGGCTCGCGATGACGAGCTTGCCGGGGCTGAGCTTGCGAATCGCCTGCGGCGCGACCTCTTCACTCATTTTGCGACGGCCTTGGCTTGTGCGGCAAAGATGTCGGTGCAGCCGATCCGCGCCAGACGCAGCAGGCGGAGCAGCGCTTCCTCGTCATAGGTCGCACCCTCGGCGGTCGCCTGGACTTCGGCGATGTTGCCGTTTTCGAGCAGCACGAAGTTCGCGTCGGCGTCGGCGTTCGAATCCTCGTCATAATCGAGGTCGAGCACCGGCGTGCCCTTGAAGATGCCGCACGAGATCGCCGCGACCTTCTGCGTTAGCGGGTCGGCGGTGAGCTTGCCGCTCGCCATCAGCCCGTCGATCGCCAGCCGCAGCGCGACCCACGCGCCCGAGATCGAGGCGGTGCGCGTCCCGCCATCCGCCTGGATCACGTCGCAATCGAGCACGATCTGGCGCTCGCCGAGCAGCTTGAGATCGGTCACGGCGCGCAGCGAACGGCCGATCAGCCGCTGGATTTCCTGCGTGCGGCCCGACTGCTTGCCCTTGGCGGCCTCGCGGCTGCCGCGCGTGTGCGTCGCGCGCGGGAGCATGCCGTATTCGGCTGTCACCCAGCCTTCGCCCTTACCGCGCAGGAACGGCGGGACCTTCTCCTCGATCGACGCCGTCACCAGCACCTTGGTGTCGCCGAAGCCGATCAGCACCGACCCTTCGGCATGTTTGGTGAAGCGCGGCTCGATCGTGATCGTGCGCATCTGGTCGGGGGTGCGGCCGCTTGGGCGCATGGGGACTCTCCTGGAAATGACCGAGTCGCCCTAGCTGTGCGTTGGGCGGGTGTCACCCCTTGGCTGGGGGCGGCGGATGCCCACATTCGGGGCCAAGGACGACGCAAAGACATGACCGGCTACGCACCAGCTTCACGACAGGACCGGATCATCGGCGCGGGCGGCGCGGCGGTGCTCGTCGGCCTGATCGGCTATGGGCTGGTGATGGGGCTCGGCGTCGATTTCCAGCGCCGCGTCGTCGAGGATCTCAAGGTGATCTCGGTCCTGCCCGATTCGCCCCCGCCCAAGCCCGATCCGGTGCCCGCGCCCAAAAAGGCCGAGAAGCGCAAGGAAGCCGCAGCGTCCCCGCCCAACCTCAAGGCGAAGGCGACCGAATTGGTCGCGCCGCCGCCGCCGATCGTGCTGCGCCAGCCGCCGCCGGTGGTGGTCGCGCCGATCGCGGGCATCGGCGCCGAGCGCTCGACCGGCGCTGCGCCCGTTGCCGGCCCTGGAACTGGAAGCGGCGGGCAGGGCAATGGCACCGGCAGCGGCGATAGCGGCGACGGCGATGGCGGCGGCGGTGGGACCGACGCCGAGCTCATCAGCAACGAACTGCGCTACCGCGATCTGCCGCGCGACGTGTATGAATCGCAGGCCGCCGGCATGGTGACGTATCGCGCGACGATCGGGGTGAACGGTCGGCTCAGCGATTGCCGGATCGTCCGCTCGAGCGGCAACCGCGCGCTCGATGTCGCGACCTGCGCGCTGGCACTGCAGCACGTCCGCTTCCGCCCGGCGCGCGATGCGAGCGGCCACAAGGTCGCCGACTCGGCGCTGTTCGAACAGGAATGGACCGTGACGCGCGATCCGGATCGCGAAGATCGGGACCGCTAGTCTGGCGCGCCGGACGCCACTGCCCACCGTCGTCATCCCAGCGAAGGCTGGGATCTCACGCGGCGCGCGGGCGCGCGAAAACGGGGAGACCCCAGCGTGCGCTGGGGTGACGGGCGGGCGCTGTCCTACACGGCGTGCTTATGGTATGTCCGTGTCGGCTCTTTGATATCGTCGGCTGTCCAGTAACCGCTCGCGTCCGGCGAAAGGGTCGGAGACGAACGCCGATCGTCGTAGAAATGGAAACGGTCCCGCCGGTCGTTTTCGCTCCGGGGGTCAATCGAGTCAACCAACGCACGGTTGATCGCAACACGCAACCGGTTGAGCCCCGCGCCGCACCGCCCCATATAGACGATATGCGGCTGCCCCCGATCACCGAGCTCAACGACCGCGCCCGCGACGTCTTCCGCGTCGTCGTCCAGAGCTATCTCGATACCGGCGCGCCGATCGGGTCGCGCACGATCGCCCACCTGTCCGGGTTGAACCTATCGCCCGCCTCGATCCGCAACGTCATGCAGGATCTCGAGGAACTCGGCCTGCTCGCAGCCCCGCACACCAGCGCCGGCCGGATGCCGACCGAGATCGGCCTGCGTCTGTTCGTCGACGGAATGATGCAGGCGCTCGAACCCTCGCTCGAGGAGCGCGCCGCGATCGAGCGCCAGCTGGTCCAGACGGGCCCCGTCGAGGAAGCGATCGCCGCCACCACCGCGGCGCTGTCGGGCCTGTCGGCGTGTGCCGGGATGGTGATGGTCGCCAAGCGCGAGCTGGTGTTGCGCCAGATGAGCTTCGTGCCGCTGTCGGCCGACGCCGCTGGGGGCAGGGCGCTCGCGGTGCTCGTCGGCGAGGACGGCTCGATCGAGAACCGCGTGATCGATCTGCCGCCCGGCCTGCCGGTCTCGGCTTTGATCGAGGCGGGCAATTACATGAGCGCGATGCTCGGCGGCCTTACTTTGTTCGAGGCGCGCGCCAAGATCGAGCGCGAGTTGCTCGCCGAACGCGCCGAGCTCGACGGCGCCGCGCGCGCGCTGATCGAACGCGGCCTCGCGATCTGGAGCGAGGATGGCGAGCGCCGCCCGGTGCTGATCGTGCGCGGCCAGGCGCGGCTGATCGACGATGCCGCCGCCGCCGATCTCGAACGCGTGCGCTTCCTGCTCGACGATCTCGAGGGCAAGCAGGACATCGCGCGCCTGCTCGACAATGCCAGCGCGGGCGATGCGACGCGGATTTTCATCGGCGCGGAGACCAAATTGTTCTCGCTCTCGGGTTCGTCGGTGATCGCCAAACCGTTCCGCGGATTGGACGGTCGCGTGGTCGGCGTGGTCGGTGTGATTGGCCCGACGCGGTTGAACTATGCGCGCGTCGTGCCCATGGTGGATTATACCGCCGCGACACTCGCGCGGCTGATGGCTTGAATGGACTAGGGACGACATGACCGAAGACGAAAACACCGTGGCGAACGACGCGGCCGAGCTGCGCGAAGAAACCGCCGCAGCGGCGCCCGAAGTTGCCGAGCATGACGAGACCGCCAAGCTGCGCGCCGAACTCGCCGAGTCGAAGGCCGCCGTGCTGTACGCGCACGCCGAGGCGCAGAACGTCCGCCGCCGCGCCGAGAAGGAAACCGCCGACGCACGCGCCTACGCCTCGACCAACTTCGCGCGCGACCTGCTGTCGGTCGCCGACAATCTCGCGCGCGGGCTCGACGCGATCCCGGCCGAGCTGCGCGCCGACGAGAAGATGAAGGGCCTGGTCGCGGGCCTCGAAGCGACGGGCCGCGAGCTCGAGGCGGTGTTTCAGCGCCACGGCATCAAGAAGATGGTGGCGATCGGCGAGAAGCTCGACCCGAACTTCCACCAGGCGATGTTCGAACTGCCGAGCGACCAGACGCCGGGCACCGTCGTGCAGGAGATGCAGGCCGGTTATATGATCAAGGACCGTCTGTTGCGGCCGGCTCTGGTAGGCGTGGCTAAGGCGGGATGAGCCTGATGGGCGGGGGGACTGTTCGATAAGATCCCTCCGCCCCGATTTTGAAAAAGCCTTGCGGTTCTTCGGGCGCGCCGGTCTTGGGTTTCGGGCGAAAGGATTCTAGGCGCCGGTTTTAGTTGGCGGCGCTGCGATAGAGTTGTTCTCGAATAACCTGATTGCGACGGGCGACTTCGATATCGCAACCGCACGGCAGGAGGCTTTCGAAACCGAGCTGGTAGCGCTCGGCTTTACGAGACCGCAGGGCCCGGGGGTTGCGACGCGTGGCTGGATACATGCGGATTTCAAATTGGGATTTGAGGTTGTTTCCGCGACGCTTCTTGACGGATTGGCGGAACGTGATCGGCTCGTTTTGATCGATCTCGGCGAGGACGGGGTCGCGGCAATCCTGTCCAGGGAGGACATGATCGCCGACCGCATGGGCCAGTTCCATTCAGGCGCCGCGCCCGAAATGTTGGGGCAAGCGAAAGTGTTGGCATCGCTTCACAACGATCTCGACCGTGCCTATTTGGAACGTCGTATCAGAGAAGAAACAGCAGGTGACCTCGGTGTTCAAGACCTCTCAGCCGATCCCGCTTGACGCATTCGTTGCGGAGGTCGAGCGACGCCGCGCCGCGGCTGGCTACCCGGACATGCCGCGCAACGCCGGCAACCGCCGCACCGAAAGCAAGCGCGCGCTGCTAAAGGCAATCGAAGTTGCAGGGGGCAAGTGGTGATCAATTCGAACCTTACGACCGACCGCTCGACCTTCGTCACGCATCTCGAATGCTCGATGACGGGCGAGCGCTACGAGGCCGATCAGCTTCATGGCCTGTCGCGCGTCGGGCGGCCGCTGCTCGTCCGCTACGATCTCGACGCGGTCAAAGCCGCGCTTCCCAAGGCAACGCTCGAGGCGCGGCAGACCGATCTGTGGCGTTGGCGCGAGCTGCTGCCCGTGCGGCGGACAGAGAACATAGTCAGCCTCGGCGAGATCGAGACGCCGCTCGTGCCGATCCCGAAGAGCGCGGGCAGCGCGAACGTGCTGGTCAAGGACGAAGGCCGCTTGCCGACGGGCAGCTTCAAGGCGCGCGGGCTCGTGATGGCGGTGGCGATGGCGAAGGAGCTGGGCGTCACCCGGATCGCGATGCCGACCAACGGCAATGCGGGCGCCGCGCTCGCCGCCTATGCGACGCGCTGCGGGATCGAGACGATCGTGCTGGCGCCCGAGGAGACGCCCGAGGTCAATATCCGCGAGATCGCCGCGCAGGGTGCGCGCGTGTACCGCGTCAACGGCCAGATCGATGATTGCGGCGCGATCGTCGGGCGCGGCGCCGCCGAGGGGCGCTGGTTCGATTTCTCGACCCTGAAGGAGCCCTACCGGATCGAGGGCAAGAAAACGATGGGGCTCGAGCTCGCCGCGCAATTCGGCTGGAAGCTCCCCGATGCGATCTTCTACCCGACCGGCGGCGGCACCGGGTTGATCGGCATGTGGAAGGCGTTCGACGAGCTCGAAAAGCTCGGCTGGATCGGCTCCGAGCGACCGCGCATGTATGCTATCCAGGCAAGCGGCTGCGCGCCGATCGTCCGCGCGTTCGAGGCGGGCGAGGAACATGCCGAACGCTGGGAAGACGCCGCGACCGTCGCGGCGGGGATCCGCGTCCCCAAGGCGGTCGGCGATTTCCTGATCCTGCGCGCCGTCCGCGA
Source organism: Sphingomonas sp. UYEF23 (assembly GCF_040546165.1). Lineage (NCBI taxonomy): Bacteria > Pseudomonadati > Pseudomonadota > Alphaproteobacteria > Sphingomonadales > Sphingomonadaceae > Sphingomonas > Sphingomonas sp. UYEF23. The sequence goes on from NZ_JBEPNG010000004.1 coordinate 65,363, forward strand.
AAGCGGTGGCAAGGCGCTCGGCGTCGGCGATCCCGCGATCCTCAAGGCGGTCGAGGATTGCGCGAAGAAGGACGGGTTGCTGCTCTGTCCCGAGGGCGGCGCGACGCTCGCCGCCTATCGCGCGGCGCTGCGCAGCGGCGAAGTCGATGAGGACGAGCGCGTCGTTCTGTTCAACTGCGCGACGGGCCTCAAATATCCGATGCCCGAGGCCAATGCCGCGGTCGATCGGTTTGGCGAGATCGATCTTGGCGCACTGTGAGGCACGCTAATATTGCTTAATTTTTTCGGCCGTATCGTGCCGTGTTGACAGCCTTGCCATGAGCTCGCACGCTTTGGTCGCCGCCGTCCGGCGCTGCCGTGCCCATGTGCGAGATCTGAGCCTATGGCCGTTGAACATCCCGTACCCGATCTCGTCCCGAGGTCGAATGTGGAATCGATCTCGGCAAAGCTGCGCTTTCTCGACGGTGCGGGGCCGATCGCGACGCTGTTGCGCACCCACGACTGGAGCGGGCATCCGCTCGGCCCCCCCGAGAATTGGCCTGCCACGCTCAAGCTGAGTGTCAGCCTGTGCCTGCGCGCGCGCTTCCCGAGCGCGGTCTATTGGGGGGCGGACTTCTGGCTGATCTTCAATGCTGCGTGGACCGGCATGGCCGGTCCCGACGCGTCGAAGCTCGCGCGTCCGGTGGCGGAGACGCGGCCTGAATTGTGGTCGATGATCGAGCCACACTTCCGGCGGGCGTTCGAGACCGGCGAAGGCGCGACCTTCTCGTCACAGCCAGTGACCATGCTGCGCGACGGGGTGCCGACGCTCACCTATTGGACCTATAACATTTCGCCGATCCAGGACGAGAACGGCACGGTCGTCGGCCTGTTCAACCAGGGCCTCGAGGTGACCGACTATGTCGAGACCGACGATGCCTTGCGCGCGGCGAAGCGCGAGCGCGATTTCATCCTGACCCTCGTCGAGGAACAGCGCATCCAGCCAAGCCCGGATGACGTCATGCAGCGCACGGCCGAGGCGTTGGGCGCGTTCCTCGAGGTCGACCGAGTCGGATTTTTCGAGGTCACGCCCGAAGACCTGCTGATCTACGGAGCGTGTTGGGTCAGCGGACGCTTGCCGCCGCTGACGGGCACGACGCCTTCGGCGGTGTTCGGCAAGATCATCGGCAAGACCGTGCAACGCGGCAACACGCTGGTATTCAACGCTCCCGACGATCCGGCCGCGCCACCGCCGGCCGTCCTCGGCGCGATCGGGACCAAGGCCGGGCTGAGCGTTCCGCTGGTGCGTGGCGGCGCATTGCAAGGTGCGCTCTATGTCAGCCATGCCGAGCCGCGCGCGTGGACGCGTGGCGAGATCGCCTTGGTCGAGGAGGTCGCCGAGCTCAGCTGGGACGCGGTCGCGCGGGTCCGCGCGGTGACCGAGTTGCGCGCGCTCAACGCCGACCTTGCGCGCAAGGTCGCGGCGCGAACTGCGGAGCGCGATCAATTGTGGGAGTTCAGCACCGATCTGCTCGGCATTGCCGAGCAGGACGGGTGCTGGATAGCGGTTAATCCGGCGTGGGAGCGCTCGCTCGGCTGGTCGAACGAGGAGATCGTCGGGCGCGACAGCCAGTGGCTGCGACATCCCGACGACGAAGGCGGCAGCTCGGCCGAGATCGCGCAGATCGCGGCGGCCGGAACGACGCATCGGCTCGAACGGCGGCTGCGCACGCGCGACGGCGGCTATCGTATCTTTGCCTGGCAGACGACGCTGGTGGGCGACCGGCTCTACACCAACGCGCGCGATATTACCGAAGAGCGGCGTCAGCAGGCCGCGTTGCGGGTCGCCGATGCCCGTACGCGGATCGTGCTCAACGCGATGGAGGGCATCGGGGTCTGGACCTATGACGTCGCGCGCGACCGGTTCGATGGCGAAATCGGCTTTGCCGAGCTGTACGGCTTTACCCCCGAGCAATTGGAAACGGGGGTCTCGCTCGCCGATGTCGCGGCGCGGGTCCATCCCGATGACCAAGCGATTCTGACGGCCGCCGTCGAGCTTGCGCGCAAGACCGGACAGGACGGCGCGCACGAATATCGCCTGCGGCTGCCCGATGGCAGCGTGCGCTGGGTGATGGCGCGCAACCATGTCCAGCACGACGCGGCTGGCGGACGGGAGACCGTCGTCGGCGTCGGCGTCGATGTCAGCCGCCAGCGCGAGCTCGAGGAGCGATTGCGCCAAGCACAGAAGATGGAAGCGGTTGGCCAGCTCACCGGGGGGCTCGCGCATGACTTCAACAATCTGCTGACGGGCATCTCGGGCGCGCTAGAGCTGATGCAGCTGCGGGTGACGCAGGGGCGCACCGAGGACTTGCCGCGCTATATCGCTGCGGCGCAGGCCGGCGCGGTGCGCGCGGCGGCGTTGACGCACCGGTTGCTCGCTTTCTCGCGCCGCCAGCCGCTCGATCCGCGCCCGGTCGATGTCCCGCAGCTGATCGCCGGGATGGAGGATCTCGTCCGTGGCACGCTCGGCCCGTCGATCACGCTCGAGATCGCCGCGCAGCCCAACAGCTGGCCAGTGCTGGCCGACGCCAACCAGCTCGAGAATGCGCTGCTCAACCTGTGTATCAATGCGCGCGATGCGAGCCCGGCTGGGGGTACGGTGCGGATCACGGCGCATAACGAGACTTTCGATCCGTCCGCGGCGGCAGTGCGCGACCTCCCGCCCGGCGCATATCTCGTAGTGTGCGTCGCCGATTCGGGGACGGGGATGCGTGCCGACGTCATCGCCCGCGCGTTCGATCCATTCTTCACGACCAAGCCGATCGGGCAGGGGACGGGGCTCGGCCTGTCGATGATCTACGGCTTCGTCCGGCAATCGGGTGGGCAGATCCAGATCCACTCGACGCTCGGCGAAGGGACGACGATCTGCCTGTATCTGCCACGGCATGACGGCGCGGTCGGTGACCGCGCGCCTGCCCAGACGGGGCCCACGCTCGGCGCCGCGCGGCGCGGCGAGACCGTGCTCGTCGTCGATGACGAGCCGAGCGTGCGGATGCTGGTGAGCGAAGTGCTCGGCGAGCTCGGCTATGTCGCGCTCGAGGCCGAGACCGGCGCGGCGGCGCTCGAGCTGCTGCGTTCGGCCGAGCGGATCGATTTGCTGGTGACCGATGTCGGGCTGCCCGGCGGCCTCAACGGCCGGCAAGTCGCCGACGCCGCGCGGGTCGCGCGGCCGACGCTGCCGGTGCTGTTCATTACGGGGTTTGCCGAGAATGCGGTCGTCGGCGACGGCGCGCTCGAGCCGGGGATGGCACTGCTCGCCAAGCCGTTTGCGATGGAGGCGCTGGTCGAGCGCATCCGCACGATGCTGGGGTCGTAGGGCTGCGCTACGCCGCCCGGTCGCGCGCCACCGCGTCGCGGCGGCGCAGATACGGCGCGACGAGGTTGCGCGACCTGAACCACTCCTGGCGCTCCTGCGACAGCGTCGAGAAATTGCCGATGACGCGACGGCACTCGGCGCTGCGGCACTGGCAGATCATGTGCCAGTTCGATTCGGCGAGCGTCGTCGAATAGTCCCACGCGATCTCCTCGCCCGCTGCGATGTCGCGCACCGCGACCAGCGTCACGCTGCCGCCGGCGAAGCGCAGGCCGGCATTGGGGTCGCAGCTATGGTTGATGAGATCGTCGATCTTGCCCGATGGCCCCATGAAATGCTGCGGCGTCACCTGGACGAAGCGATCGCTCGATCCGCGCATCAGGCTGGGCACCTGGTCGGCGCGGAAGCGGCGTCCGGTGAAGCGGATGATCGCATCGCCCTCGGCAAAGCCTTGTGCGGCATAGACCGCCTTGCCGAGATGCGTCTCACCGACCGCGAACAGACTGGCGGCGGGGCCGTACGCGTCGAGCACGTAGAAGCGGCCCTGCCGGAAGCCGAGCGAGCGCAGCGGGTTGATCGTAGCCAGGCCGACCATGAACCACACGCTCGCGTGGCACAGCAGTTCGACGAGGATATAGGCATATTCGCCGACATGCTGGTCGCCGCTGCGGGTCGCGACGAGCAGCGTCGCAAGGTCGCCGATCGACCACAGGCCCCAGGCAGGCGAGCGTTCGCGCGTGCGGTCCTGCAGCACGCTCTGCCAAGTCGGCCAGAAGCTCACCGGCACCGCGACCACCACGAGCATATGCGCCCAGAAGGCATTGTGCGAGACGATCCACAGCGTCAGCGCGGCAAGGCAAGTGCCGGTGCAGAACAGCTCGCCGCGCGACGGCGCGCTCCACACCGAGCGGCGCCAGATCCCGATCGTCACCGCGGCGCATGCGAGAGCCGACAGCGCGAACACCCAGCCGGGGAGTGCGTTCGGGTTGACCGCGGCGTAGGTGGCGGCCTCGACGGTGGTGGCGGCGCTCCAGATCAGCCAGGAGGCGCGGTTGGGCTGGACGAGGTGCCGACGCAGCCCGACCAAGTACAGGCCATAGCCGGCCACGCTGCACGCGATCGCAATCAGGAACCAGGGATCGATTGGCATGCCCGCGCACCGTTAAGGTTAATTCTATGCGTATCGCATCTGCCGACTCGCGTCCACGAAAACGTAGGAATATCCACGAGTCGCACCGAAGCTCGACGATTTGGACTCGGTTAAAGCTGTGCGACCCGCGCGATGATCTCGGCATAGATCGCGGTGATCGCGGTCATGTCGGCGAGCGCCACGGCTTCGTCGAGCTTGTGCATCGTTGCGTTCACCAGCCCAAACTCGACCGTCGGGCACAGCGCCGAGAGGAAACGCGCATCGGACGTCCCGCCCGTGGTCGACAGCGCGGGCGCGAAACCGGTCTGCGCTTCGATCGCGGCGCCGATCAGCGCGGAGAACGCGCCCGGCGCGGTGAGGAAGGCTTCGCCCGATATCCGCGCGGTGACGATCGCGGCGGGATCATGCCGATGGACGAGCGCTTCGATCCGCTCGACCAGAGCGCCCCCGCGCTGCTCGTCGTTGAAGCGGATGCTGAGCCGCGCACTCGCCTTGGCCGGGATGATGTTGGTGGCCGGGTTGCCGACGGCGATGTCGGTGACTTCGATGTTCGACGGCTGGAACCAGGCATTGCCCGTGTCGAGCACGAGTCCGTCGATCTCGGCGAGTATCGCGACCAATCGCGGGATCGGATTGTCGGCGAGCTGCGGATAGGCGACATGGCCCTGCTTGCCCGGCACTTCGATCCACAGATTGACCGAGCCGCGGCGGCCGATCTTGACCATGTCGCCGAGCTTTGCCGACGAGGTCGGTTCGCCGACGAGGCAGAAATCGGGGCGGACGCCGGTTTCCGCCATCCGCTCGATCAGGCTGCGCGTGCCGTAGGTGGCGGGGCCTTCCTCGTCGCCGGTCAGGATCAAGCTGAGCGGGGCGGTCGGCTCGGCCGGGATCGCGGCGATGAAGGCGGCGATCGCGCCCTTCATGTCGACCGCGCCGCGGCCGTAGAGCAAGTCGCCGCGGATCTCGGGTGCGAACGCGCCGCTCGTCCAGCCCTCGCCGGGGGGCACGACATCGAGATGCCCGGCAAAGGCGAGATGCGCGCCGGTGCCGCCGCGCGTCGCGAGCAGATTCTCGACCGGGCCGTCGGGGGCCTCACCGAGGGTGAAGCGATCGACCGTGAAGCCGAGCGGCAGCAGCGCGGCTTCGACCACGTCGAACACGGTGCCCCGCGCCGGGGTCACGCTCTCGCAAGCGAGCAGCGCCTTGGCGAGGGTGACGCAATCGGGCAGGTTCGAGGTGCTATCCATGGAGGCGACATTGCCCAAGCTCGACCTCGATACAATCCCGCAAACCAACGCGACGGGCTATCCGCCGCCGTTCGATGCGCCGGTGCAGGGGCGCTGGTACCGCCAGCTCGCGCCGCCTGCTGGGCTGACGCATTTCGGGGCGAGCCATGTCACGCTCGAACCCGGCGGCTGGTCGTCGCAGCGGCACTGGCATGCCGATGAGGACGAACTGGTCGTGATGCTGTCGGGCGAGGCGGTGCTGGTCGAGGACGCCGGCGAGACGCTGTTGCGTACGGGCGACGTCGCGACGTTCGCGGCCGGGGTCGCGGACGGGCACCATCTGCAGAACCGCAGCGACGTGCCGTGCGTCTATGTCGCGATCGGCGCGGGGCCGCGGCTGCAGGGCGGGGAGTATCCTGATATCGACATGCGCTTCCTGCCCGGCCGTTACGAGCGGAAGGACGGGACGCCGTATCCGACCGAGCGCGTGCCGTAGCGTCGCTTCCACCCAGGCGGAACCAGGTGCCGTTCGCCGTGAGCCTGTCGAAGGGCACCTCGCAGCAGGCTGGCGCTCAGCGTGCTGAGGGCAGGGCTTCGACAGGCGCAGCCCGAACGGATTTGGGGTGTCAGGCCGTCGGCGCCGGCTGCTCGAATTGCTCGATCACCCATTCCTCTTCCTGCGCGCTCGCGATCCAGTCCTGCATAAACGGGTGGTGGAGCACCGCCTCCATATAGGGCGCGGCGAAGCGCGCGATCGGCAGGCTGTAGGTGACGATCCGCGTCACCACCGGCGCGTACATGATGTCGGCCGCGCCAAACGCGCCGAACAGGAAATCGCCCTCGCCGCCGAAGCGGGCGCGCGCCTGTGCCCACAGCTCCATGATCCGCTCGAGATCGGCGAGCACGTCGGCGTCGGGCTGGGCGGGCGGGAAGATCTGGCGGACGTTCATGCTGTGCTTGCGGCGCAGCGCGGTGAAGCTCGAATGCATCTCCGCCGCCATCGACCGCGCCATCGCGCGCGCGGCGTCATCGGCCGGCCAGAACAGGTCGCGCGAGGTCTTCTCGGCGAGGTATTCGACGATCGCGAGGCTGTCCCACACCACGGCGTCGCCATCCCACAGGATCGGCACCTTGCCCGAGGACGGCGCGAATTCGTCGCCTGCGCGGCGCTTGTCCCACTCGGCGTCGTAAAGCGGCACGACGGCTTCTTCGAACAGCAAACCTGATTGCTTGCACGCGAGCCAGCCGCGCAGCGACCAGGAGGAATAGGCCTTGTTGCCGATGATGAGTTTCATGGCCCCTGCCTAAGGGAGCGCGGAACGCCGCGCAACCGCATCTGCGGGTGGTGTCCAGCGCCGCAATCGCGCATGAGCGCGGGCATGAATCGCAATGCGCCTTATGCCGTCCGCCTCGTCTCGATCGTGTGGCGCCGACGCGGTGCGCGCCAGGCCGGGATGCAAATCGGTCGGTTGCGGCGGCGGCTCGCGACCGGGGTCGGCGCGGTGCTGCTCGGGCTGGTCGCGTTGCTCTTTGCCGGGGCGAGCGACCGCGCGCAGGCGGTTTTCGGTGTGTTCGTCGCGCGCTTCCCGTATGCGCCGCTCGCTTTGACCCCGGCGGTGTTCGCGCTGGTCGTGTGGGTGACGCGCCGTACCGCGCCCTATGCCCGCGGATCGGGCATTCCGCAGGTGATCGCCGCCAGCCGCGCGCCCGATACGCCGCCGAGCAACGCGCTCGTCTCGCTGTGGACGGCGTGCGTCAAGCTCGTGCTGACGATCGTGATGCTGCTCGGCGGCGCGTCGGTCGGGCGCGAGGGGCCGACGGTGCAGATCAGCGCGGCGATCATGGTCAAGGTCCATCGCTATCTGCGCGTGCCGATCACCTCGGGCGTGCTGATCGCGGGCGGCGCAGCGGGCGTCGCGGCGGCGTTCAACACGCCGCTCGCGGGGGTTGCCTTCGCGATCGAGGAGCTTGCGGCCGCCTACGAGCAGCGTGTCGCGGTGCTGGTGATGGGGGCGGTGATGATCGCGGGCCTGGTAAGCCTCGGGATCGCGGGCGACTATGTCTATTTCGGGGTGATGCACGAGACGCTGGGAGTGTCGGCTGTCTTGCTCGTCACCCCGGTTGCAGGCGTGCTCGGCGGTGCCGCGGGCGGGCTGTTCTCGCGGCTGGTGCTGGGCTTTGCGGGCGCGCGCTGGCGGCCGATCGCGGAGGCGCGGGCGCATCCGATCCTGTTCGCTGGCGGATGCGGGTTGGTTGTCGCGCTGCTCGGGATTGTCACCGGCGGCGCGACGTGGGGCACTGGCTATGGCGCGACGCGCGCCTTGGTCGAAGGGCTTGGCCAGTCGGACTGGTTCGGGCCGGCCAAGTTCCTCGCAGCGCTCGCCACGACGCTCAGCGGCGCGCCGGGCGGCATTTTCGCGCCATCGCTCGCGGTGGGGGCCGGGTTCGGCAACCTGCTGACCGGTCTGTTCGCTGGCCAGCCGGCGGGTGCGGTCGTGCTGCTCGGCATGACCGCCTATTTCGTCGGCGTGGTGCGCGCGCCGCTGACCGCGGTGATCATCGTGATGGAGGCGACCGCGGCGCGCGGGCTGATCCTGCCGCTGTTCGCGACCGCGCTGATCGCCGATGCGGCGAGCACATTGGTGTGCCGTGAGCGGCTGTATCACGGGCTCGCCAAACCGTTCGTGGCGCTGGTGGAGGGTAAGGCATGACACAACACGATTTCACCGCGCGAATCGCCTGGACGGGCAACCGCGGGGCGGGGACCTCTACCTATCGCGGTTACGACCGGACGTGGGACATCGCGACCCCCGGTGGGGCGGTGGTGGCGTGCTCGAACGATCCGCGGCTCGGCGGCGATCCGGCGTTGCCCAACCCCGAGGACCTGCTGCTGGCGAGCTTAGCGGGGTGCCACATGCTGTGGTACCTGCATCTGGCGAGCGTCGCTGGCGTGGTGGTGACCGGCTATGCCGACGATCCGCTCGGCATGGGCGAGAGCGCGCCCGACGGCACCGGGTGCTTCGTCAAGGCAGTGCTGCGGCCTCGGATCGAGGTCGCGGCGGGGAGTGACTTGACGATGGCGGATGCGATCCACGCGCAGATCCACGCGCACTGCTTCATCGCGCGGTCGGTAAACTTTTCGGTCGAGGTAGCGGCAACCTACGTCGAGGTTTGAACCGCGTCGGTCGATGGACCGACGCGCGCAAGTCTCAGCGTACCGCCTCGATTACCGCTGCGCGCAGTTCGGGGATGCCGAGCCCGGTCTCGCTCGACGTCACCAGGATCTCGGGATGCGCTGCCGGGCGCTTGCGCGCTTCGACCGCGGTCGCCTCGGTGACCTCGACCAGTTCGGAAGCCTTGATCTTGTCGGCCTTGGTGATGACCATGCGGTAGCTCACCGCCGCCTTGTCGAGCATCTCGAGAATGTCGCGATCGACCTCCTTGATGCCGTGGCGCGCGTCGATCAGCACCAGCGCGCGCTTCAGCACGTCGCGCCCGCGCAGGAAATCGTTGACCATGAAGCGCCACTTCTTGACCAGGTCCTTCGGTGCCTTGGCATAGCCATAGCCAGGCATGTCGACGAGGCGGAACGCCAGCGGATTGCCGGCGTCGAAGAAGTTCAGCTCCTGCGTGCGGCCCGGCGTGTTCGACGTGCGCGCGAGCGAGTTGCGGTTGGTCAGCGCGTTGAGCAGCGACGATTTGCCAACGTTCGAGCGGCCGGCGAAGGCGACTTCGTTGACCGTCGGCTCGGGGATGAACTCGAGCGTCGGCGCCGACTTCAGGAACGCGATCGGCCCGGCGAAGAGCTTGCGCGCAATCTCGATATCTTCTGGTTCGAAGCTCACTTCTTCACCGCCGGCTCTTTGAGGCCCGGGTGCCGCGCGTACAGCAGGCGCTGCTGCGCGACGGTCCACAGGTTCGAGGTGATCCAGTAGACCTGCAGGCCGACCGCGAACGGCGCCATCACGAACATCAGCACCCACGGCATGATCGCGAACACCTGCTTCTGCGCGTCGTCCATCGGCGCCGGGTTCAACTTGAACTGGAAGAACATCGAGATGCCGAGCAGCACCGGCACGATGCCGATCGCGAGGAAGGGCGGCAGATGATACGGCAGATAGCCGAACAGGTTGAGGATCGTCGCGGGATCGGGCGCCGACAGATCGTGGATCCAGCCGACGAACGGCTGATGGCGCATTTCGATCGTCAGCAGCAGAACCTTGTACAGCGAATACATGATCGGGATCTGGATCAGCGTCGGCAGGCAGCCCGCGAGCGGGTTGACCTTCTCGGCCTTGTACAGCGCCATCACTTCCTGCTGCGCGCGCGCCTTGTCGTCCTTATGCTTCTCCTGGATCGCCTTCATCTTCGGCTGGATCGCCTTCATCGCGGCCATCGAGGCGAACTGGCGCTGCGCGACCGGGAAGATCAGGGTGCGGATCGTGACGGTGAGCAGGATGATCGCGACACCGAAATTGCCGATCATGCGGAACAGCCAGTCGAGATATTTGAAGATCGGCTTTTCGACGACCTCGAACCAGCCCCAGTCGATCGCCTTGCCGAAATGCTGGATGCCGAGGCGATCCTCATAGCGGTCGAGCGTGTTGGTCTCCTTTGCGCCTGCAAAGAACTTCGCGGTCGAGACGAGCGCCTTGCCCGGCGCGATGACGCGCGGCGCCTGTGTGAAATCGCCCTGGAAGGTGTCGCCATTGGCGGCGTGGAAGCCGGCATGCACCTGCGCCTTGGGGTCCGGGATGACCGCGGCGAGGAAGTATTTGTCGCCGAAGCCGAGCCAGCCGCCCTTTGCGTCGAAGAAGTTGTCGCCGGCCTTGGCATTGCTGCCCCAGATGCGGCCCATGAAGGTCGCGTCCTTGCCCTTCAGATTGTCGAAGGTGATGTCGTAGGTCGCGCCTTTGTCGAACACGCCGATCGGGCCGATGTGATTGGTCCAGGTGTCGGGCTCGGTGCCAACGCCCGAGCGCGAGACAAGCGCATAGGGGCGCAGCGCGATCGGCGCCGGGCCGGCGTTGCCGACGCTCTGGCGCACCGTGAACATGTATTTGTCGTCGATCGCGAAGGTCAGCGCGAAGACCTGGCCCTTGCCGTTCGCCCAGCGCAGCGTGACCGGCGTGGTGGGGGTGAGCGCACCACCGCTCGCGGTGAAGACCGTGTCGCCATTGGGGACGGTGACGCCGTCGCCATTCCAGCCGAAGCCCGCAAAATACGCGTCCTTGGTGCCGCGCGGCGACAGCAAGCGGATCGGCGGTGAATTCTTGTCGATCGTCTGCTTGTATTTGGTCAGCGTCAGATCATCGATCCGCGCGCCCTTGAGGTTGATCGAGCCTTGGAGGTCGGCGGTGCGGATCGGCACGCGCGGGCTCTCGGCCTGGACGATCTTGAGATCGCGCACGGCGGCAGCACCCGTCGCGGCGGGGCCGGTTGGCGTGTTGACGACCTGGCTCTTGCCGTCGACCAGCTTGGTGGCAGGCGGGTTCGCCGCGCGCGGAAAGAAGCGCGCCGACAGGAAATTGCCGCCGAACAGGATGATCGCGGCGAGCACCGCGAACAGGATGAAATTGCGGGTGTCTTGTTTCACGCTGGCGTTATCCGTTCGTCACTCGCGGGAGTCTTCAGGGCACAGGATCGGGTCCGAACCCGCCCCAGGGATGGCATCGCGCGATTCGCTTGGCCGCCAACCACCCACCTTTCACCGCGCCATAGCGACGTAAGGCGGTGATTGCATAGGCGGAACAGCTTGGCTGATAGCGGCAGGTAGGCGGGAGGATCGCCGAAGGGCCAATCTGCCAGCCGCGGACGAGCAGCACGAGGAGGCGGGTCAGCATGGCTGCGCTCCGGCGCGAATCGCCCATCCGTCACCGCGGCCTTGTGCCGGGGTCCACCGGGCGGCTCGCGCATCCCTTGCAATCTGGGCGTTGCGCGGGGTGCGAAGTGGGCCCCGACACAAGGCCGGGGTGACAGTGGGGGGCGTGGGGCTCACCGTGCCACCTTCGCCAGCGCCTTGACCAGCTCGGCGCGCAGCACGGCGTAATCGCGCTCGATCCCGCCGTTGCGGCCGATCAGCACATGGTCCGCCCCGCGCACGCCCGAATCGGGGAGCACATCACGCGCCAAAGCGCGCAACCGGCGTTTCATCCGGTTCCGCACCACGGCATTGCCGATTTTCTTGGTAACGGTGAAGCCGACACGCATGTCGCTCGATCCGTCGTCGCGGGCGCGCACCTGCAGGACAAAGCCCGGCATCGGCGCTCGCTTGCCAGCATTCGCCGCGAGAAAGTCGCGGCGAATCTGCAATGTCCGTATGTCGGCTCCGCCGACGGGGTTTCTTAGGCCGACAGCTTCTTGCGGCCGCGGTTGCGGCGCGCGCGAATCACGTTGCGGCCGCCTGGCGTCGCCATGCGCGAGCGGAACCCGTGGCGGCGTGCGCGCACCAGATTGCTCGGCTGAAAGGTCCGCTTCATTGTTCATTCCCTAAAATTCTGCCCGGGGCACGTCTAAATAGAAAACGGCCGCCACGAGGACGGCCTTGGTGGGCTGCGCTTAACGACCGACCTGCGCAAAGTCAACGCGGGCGATGGTTCGACGGCGGGGCGAGAATCTCGGCGAGGCGCTGGCGGAAGGTCGGCGGCGGACCCTCGGGCATCACCGCCTTGTCGCGCGCACGGCGGCGCGCCGCGCTTTTGCGGCGCAGCCCCATGTCGGCATAATGGCCGAGCGCTGGCCAGCGACGTTTGGTGTCGACAAATATCCGCTTAGTGCGGTGCGAATTCTGCAACATCAGCGCAAGGCCTGCGGCGAACACGAAAATGCCGCCCGGCCCGGGAATCGCGCCGACCAGCGGCGAGAGAATCACCAGGACGACGCCGGTGGAAAACCATAGCGTACGGAGCATTGGATGGCGTTGCGGCTTCATTGACGTTCGATGTGGGTCGCGCGAGCCGGTTCGGCAAGGCGCGATCACGCCACGCCAGCACGCCCGCTATCGTCACGGGCAAAAGACGTTATGCTGTCAGCACTTGCTGGGGGGTGGGGATGGTCGCGAGCGTGTCGACGGTGGCGTATCTCGGGCTCGAGGCGCGTGCCGTCGAGGTCCAGGTGCAGCTCATTCCCGGATTGCCGGGCTTCTATGTCGTCGGACTCGGCGACAAGGCGGTCGGCGAGAGCCGCGAGCGCGTGCGCGGCGCGATCGCGGCGATGGGGCTGGCGCTGCCGCCCAAGCGGATCGTGGTCAATCTCTCGCCCGCCGACTTGCCCAAGGAAGGATCGCATTTCGACTTGCCGATCGCGCTCGGGTTGCTCGCCGCGATGGGCGTGGTCGATGCCGAGACGCTGAGCGACTATCTCGTCGTCGGCGAACTGAGCCTCGACGCACGGATTGCGCCGTCGCCGGGGGTGCTGCTCGCGGCGCTGCATGCCTCGGAACGCGGGCTCGGGCTGATCTGCCCGGCGGCGCAGGGCGCCGAGGCGGCATGGGCGGGGCAGGCGGTGCTCGCCGCGCCCGACATCCTCTCGCTGATCAACCACTTCAAGGGGCATGGCCTGCTCGGCGCACCGCAGCCGGGCACGGTCGAGGCGGTGCTTGCCGGACCCGATCTGCGCCAGGTCAAGGGGCAGGAAACCGCCAAGCGCGCGCTCGAGATCGCGGCGGCTGGCGGGCACAATCTGCTGATGGTCGGCCCGCCGGGATCGGGCAAGTCGCTGATGGCGTCGTGCCTGCCCGGCATCCTGCCGCCGCTCGATCCGGCCGAGGCGCTCGAAGTGTCGATGGTGGCAAGCGTCGCGGGCACGCTCAGCGGGGGGCGTCTGACTCGGTCGCGGCCGTACCGCGCGCCGCATCATTCGGCGTCGATGGCGGCGCTGGTCGGCGGTGGATTGAAGGTCAAGCCGGGCGAGGTCAGCCTCGCGCATCTCGGCGTGTTGTTCCTCGACGAACTGCCCGAGTTCCAGCGTGCGGTGCTCGATTCGCTGCGCCAGCCGCTCGAGACGGGGACGGTCAGCGTCGCGCGCGCCAATGCACACGTCACTTTCCCGGCGCGCGTCCAGTTGATCGCGGCGATGAACCCGTGCCGCTGCGGGCATCTCGGCGATGCCGCGCTGGCGTGCTCGCGCGCGCCGCGCTGTGCCGCGGATTACCAGGCGAAGGTGTCGGGCCCGCTGCTCGACCGGATCGATTTGCATGTCGAAGTGCCGGCGGTGAGCGCAGCGGATTTGGTGCTGCCGCCGCCCGCCGAAGGTTCGGTCGAGGTCGCGGCGCGCGTTGCGACGGCGCGCGGCGTCCAGACGCTGCGCTACGCCGATCATCCGGTGCGCACCAATGCCGAGGCTGATGGCGAATTGCTCGATACGGTCGCGACGCCAGACGAGTCCGGGCGTGCGTTGCTGGCGCAGGCATCGGCGGCGATGCGGCTGTCGGCGCGGGGCTATACGCGCATCCTGCGCGTCGCGCGGACGATCGCCGATCTCGCCGGGACCGAGCAGGTCGGGCGGCTGCACGTCGCCGAGGCGTTGAGCTATCGCCGCCAAGCGCCACGTAATTGAAGGACTTGCTCCCGCAATGTTTGGCCGCAACACTATAAGCATGCGCAGCCCGCGCCAGGGGACAGACGATGGAATGGATGATCTTGCCGTTGAAGCGCTACGCGCAATTCAATGGCCGCTCGCGCCGCAAGGAATATTGGATGTGGATCCTGTTCCAGGTGATCGTCGGCATCGTGCTCAGCTTTGTCGATGCAGCGCTCGGACTTGGCGGACAGGCCACCGGCACGACGAGCGCAGTGCCGGGTAGCGTCGCTGCGGCGGGCAATCTGCGCGGCGGGATCCTCAGCAATATCTTCTCGCTTGCGGTGCTGCTGCCCAACATCGCGGTCGCGGTGCGGCGGATGCACGACATCGACCGCAGCGGCTGGTACATCCTGCTGCCGATGGTCCCGGTATTCGTCGCGATCTTCGCTGTGGCGGGCAGCGCGGCGTCGGGAAACATGGGCGTGATGGTTCTTGCAGGCGTCGCCGGGCTTGCCGCGCTGGTCTGCAGCATCCTCGTGTTCGTCTGGTATTGCACCGCCGGCACGCCGGGCCCCAACCGCTTCGGCAACGACCCGAAGGCGGACGTTCCTGCCGACCTCGCGCGCACCTTCGAGTAACGCGCCCCGTCGCGTGGCGCGGGGATCGCGCTGCGATCGGGTCGGCCGCCCCCACCGCTACGGAGTGGTGCGAAGCTCGTAGGGGATCCGCCCGCGCCGGTCGGGATCGATGTGCAAATCGCTCGCGGCCGGCGGGAAGGCGCGCTGGTCGCAATCGGCGCGCGGGCAGACGCGGCACGAGCTGCCGATCGGGGTTGCGCTGCTGTCGGTGCGCAACCCATCGGCATAGACGAAGGCGGGCGCGTAGCGCTCCTCGCAGCCGAGCGCGACGGCGTAGCGGCGCGGGGCGCGCGTGTAGCTGTTCGAGGGTTTGACGAGCCCCTTTGCCATCGAGACGTAGCGCACGCTGTCGGGCGTCTCGGCGAGCTGGACGAGGATGCGATCGGGGATCGCCACGGCTTCGTGCACCACCCAGAGCGGACAGGCCCCGCCGAAGCGCGCGAATTCGAGCCGTGTCGCCGAATGCCGCTTGGTGATGTTGCCCGCCATGTCGACGCGGCAGAAGAAGACGGGGATGCCGAGTGCGCCGGGGCGCTGGAGCGTCGAGAGGCGGTGGCAGGTTTGCTCGAAGCTCGTCCCGAACTGGAGCCGGAGCTGGTCGACATCGTGGCGACATTCGCGCGCGGCCTGGCGGAAGGCGAGATACGGCATCAGCAATGCCCCGGCGGCGTAATTGGTGATGCCCGCGCCGAGCAGTTGGCGTCCGACGCTCGTCTGCGATCCGCGCGCGGCGATGCTCGCGACGAGATCGCCGAATTCGAGCCGCGCGAGCTGATACGCGACCGAGAACAGTATGCTCTCCGCCGGCTGCGACGGATCGACATGCAGCACGCCTGCCGGATCGAACGCGCGGATCGCGCTGTCGCCATTTGCGATCGGGGCGACGCGCACCCCGAAGCGGTTGAGCAGCCGCGCCTCGATCTGCTGCAGCGCCGGGCCGTCGGCGAATTCGGCGGCGATCCGCTCGGCGGCACGGTCGATCTCGTCGATGTAGTTCTGCTGCGCGTGAAACCAGTCGCGCACTTCTTCCCACGGCAGGCGGCGTGCGCTGCCCTCGGCGCCGACCTGATCGTCGAGCGCGCGCAATTGCGCGAGATTTGCGCGCTGCGTCGCATAGAGCGCGGCGAGGCGGCGCGCGATCAACGGGTGCTGGCGGATGACGCGTTCGATATCGCTGAGATCACCAACGACGTCGCCGACGCTCGGGTCCGAACAGGCGTCGATCACATCCGACAGCAGCGTCTCGGTCTCGCTCGGGTCGATCGCCGACCAGTCGTGCGGATAGTGCGTGGCGAGCGCCGCCAGCACGTTGCCGGTGATCGGCCGGTCGCCGCTCTCGATCTGTGACAGATACGACACCGAGATGGCGAGTGCCCGCGCCATCTCGGCCTGGCTCAAGCCGAGCTGCTTGCGCACCGCGCGGACACGGTAGCCGTCGAACGATCGGCGCGATTGGGGGACGGGCATTGTGAAGTTTCCACACGCATATTTGCAAAACCACATTTGCATAGTGCGCGCAGAGCGGCAAGACGAGCGCGACCTAAGGGAGTGCGCATGTCTTCGACCCTCGCCGAACTGGACCGCAAGCGCGAAGCCGCCCGCATGGGTGGCGGTGAAAAACGCATCGCCGCGCAACACGCCAAGGGCAAGCTGACCGCGCGCGAGCGGCTCACTGTCCTGCTCGACGAGGGCTCGTTCGAGGAGCTCGACATGTATGTCGAGCACAATTGCGTCGATTTCGGAATGCAGGACCAGATCATCCCCGGCGACGGCGTGGTCACGGGTTCGGGCACGATCAACGGCCGGCTGGTGTTCGTGTTCAGCCAAGATTTCACCGTGTTCGGCGGTTCGCTCAGCGAGCGCCACGCGCAGAAGATCTGCAAGATCATGGACATGGCGCTCAAGGTCGGCGCGCCGGTGATCGGGCTCAACGACAGCGGCGGCGCGCGCATCCAGGAGGGCGTCGCCTCGCTCGGCGGCTATGCCGAGGTGTTCCAGCGCAACGTTCTGGCGAGCGGCGTTGTGCCGCAAATCTCTCTCATCATGGGGCCATGCGCCGGGGGTGCCGTCTATTCCCCGGCGATGACCGACTTCATCTTCATGGTGAAGGATAGTTCCTACATGTTCGTCACCGGCCCAGATGTAGTGAAGACCGTTACCAACGAGATCGTCACGCAGGAGGAACTGGGTGGAGCGGTGACGCATACCACGAAGTCGGGGGTCGCCGACGTGGCCTTCGAGAACGATATCGAGGCGCTGCTCGCGGCCCGCGACTTCGTGGATTTCCTTCCCGCCTCGAACCGGGAAGCATCGCCCGAACGGCCGTCGTCCGATCCGTGGGACCGGATCGAGCACAGCCTCGACCAGTTGGTGCCGGCGAGCGCGAACCAGCCGTACGACATGCACGAGCTGATCCGGAAGACGGTGGACGAGGGCGATTTCTTCGAGGTCCAGCCGACGCATGCCGGCAATATCATCATCGGGTTCGGGCGGATCGAGGGGCGCACCGTCGGCTTCGTCGCGAACCAGCCGATGGTGCTCGCCGGCTGCCTCGACATCAATTCGTCGAAAAAGGCGGCGCGCTTCGTGCGCTTCTGCGACGCGTTCGAGATCCCGATCGTCACCTTCGTCGATGTGCCGGGCTTCCTGCCGGGCACCGCTCAGGAATTGAACGGCATCATCAAGCACGGCGCCAAGCTGCTGTTCGCCTATGCCGAGGCGACCGTGCCGAAGATCACGGTGATCACGCGGAAAGCTTACGGCGGCGCGTATGACGTGATGGCGTCGAAGCATTTGCGCGGCGACCTCAATTACGCTTGGCCGACCGCCGAGATCGCGGTGATGGGCGCGAAGGGTGCGGTCGAGATCATCTTCCGCGGCCGCTCGCCCGAGGAGATCGCCGAGCAGACCGCGCAGTACGAGGCGCGCTTCGCCAACCCGTTCGTCGCGGCGAGCAAGGGGTTCATCGACGAGGTGATCCAGCCGCACTCGACGCGCCGCCGCATCGCGCTGGGCTTGCGCAAGCTGCGCGGCAAGGCGCTCGAAAACCCGTGGAAAAAGCACGACAACATCCCATTATGACCGACAAACCAACGCTGAGCGACTGGCAAGCGGCTGCTGCCAAGGAAGTCAAAGGTCGCGACCTGACCTGGCAGACGCCCGAGGGAATTGGGGTCAAGCCGCTCTATACCGCGGCCGATGTCGAGGGGATCGACCCCGGCCTCCCCGGCTTCGCGCCGTTCACGCGCGGGGTGCGCGCGTCGATGTATGCGGGGCGGCCGTGGACGATCCGGCAATATGCGGGCTTCTCGACCGCCGAGGCGTCGAACGCCTTCTACCGCCGCAACCTGGCGGCGGGGCAGAAGGGGCTGTCGGTCGCGTTCGATCTGGCGACGCATCGCGGGTATGACTCGGACCATCCGCGCGTGACCGGCGATGTCGGCAAGGCGGGCGTGGCGATCGACACGATCGACGACATGAAGATCCTGTTCGACGGCATTCCGCTCGACAAGATGTCGGTCTCGATGACGATGAACGGCGCGGTGATCCCGATCCTCGCCTTCTTCATCGTCGCGGGCGAGGAGCAGGGGGTGCCTCAGGCGCTTCTCGACGGGACCATCCAGAACGACATCCTCAAGGAGTTCATGGTCCGCAACACCTACATCTACCCGCCCGAGCCGAGCATGCGGATCATCTCGGACATCATCGCCTACACCTCGGCGCATATGCCCAAGTTCAACTCGATCTCGATTTCCGGCTATCACATGCAGGAAGCCGGGGCGACGCAGCTGCAGGAACTGGCGTTCACGATCGCCGACGGGCGCGAGTACGCCAAGGCTGCGATGGCGTCGGGGCTCGACCTCGATGCGTTTGCGGGCCGGCTGAGCTTCTTCTTCGCGATCGGCATGAACTTCTTCATGGAGGTCGCCAAGCTGCGCGCGGCGCGGAAACTGTGGCACCGCGTGATGACCGATCTTGGCGCCAAGGACGAGCGCTCCAAGATGCTGCGCACGCATTGCCAGACGTCGGGCGTGTCGCTGACCGAGCAGGATCCGTACAACAACGTCATCCGCACGACGGTCGAGGCGATGGCGGCGATGCTGGGGGGCACGCAGTCGCTCCACACCAACGCGCTCGACGAGGCGATCGCGCTGCCGACCGATTTCTCGGCGCGGATCGCGCGCAATACGCAGATCGTGCTGCAGGAAGAGACGGGGATGACCAAGGTCGTCGATCCGCTCGGCGGCAGCTATTATATCGAGGCGCTCACCGAGGAGCTGGTCGACAAGGCGTGGGAGATCATCCAGCGCGTCGAGGCCGAGGGCGGTATGGCGCAGGCGGTTGCGGCGGGCTGGCCCAAGGCGATGATCGAGGAAGCCTCGGCCGGCCGCGCGGCGCGCGTCGACAAGGGCGAGGACGTCATCGTCGGCGTCAACAAGTACAAGCTCGCTGAGCAGGACCCGATCGACATTCTCGACGTCGACAACGTGGCGGTGCGCGAATCGCAGATCGCGCGGATCGCGCGGTCGAAGGCTGGGCGCGACGAGGCGAAATACACGGCGGCGCTCGACGCGTTGCGCGAAGGCGCGCGCGGCACGACCAATGTGCTCGCGCTCGCGGTCGAATGCGCCCGCCAGCGCGCGACGCTCGGCGAGATTTCCTCCGCCATGGAGGATATCTTCGGCCGCTACGACACAGTCCCCACCCCGGTGTCGGGCATTTACGGCGGCGCGCACGAATTCGACGCGGCATGGCAGGGGCTCAAGGAAGGCGTCGTCTCGCTCGAGACGCGCAACGGCCGCCGTCCGCGCATGCTCGTCGCCAAGATGGGGCAGGACGGGCATGACCGCGGCGCCAACCTCGTGTCCTCGGCGTTTGGCGACCTTGGGTTCGACGTGGTGCCGGGGCCGTTGTTCCAGACGCCGTCCGAAGCGGCCAAGCTCGCGATCGAGAGCGATGTCGACGTGGTCGGCGCGTCGTCGCTCGCGGCGGGGCACAAGACGCTGATCCCAGAGCTGATCGGGCATCTGCGCGAGGCCGGGCGCGGCGACATCAAGGTGATCGCGGGCGGGGTGATCCCGGCGCAGGATTATCAGGTGTTGCGCGACGCCGGCGTGCAGGGGATTTTCGGGCCCGGGACCAATCTGGTCGAGGCTGCGGGCGAAGTGTTGCGGTTGCTGGGGCATAACATGCCGCCGGTCGAGGAAGATGTGAAATGACTGTAGATACGCTCCGTCACCCCGGACTTGTTCCGGGGTCCACCGCGCCCCACGCGCCGACCTTGCAAGCTGAGGCGGAACAGGTCCGGGGTGACGAAGTGCGAACCGACTGGACCCGCGCCGAGATCGCCGCTTTGTTTGATCTCCCGTTCGACGAACTGATGTTCCGCGCCCAGACCACGCACCGCGCACACCACGCTGCGGGGCAGGTGCAGCTGTGCACGCTCTTGTCGATCAAGACCGGCGGCTGCCCCGAGGATTGCGGCTATTGCAACCAGTCCGCCTCGGCCGAGACCGAGCTCAAGGCGAGGAAGCTGATGGACGTCCGCGCCGTCCTGCAATCCGCTGCGCAGGCGCGCGATGCGGGGAGCCAGCGCTTCTGCATGGGCGCCGCCTGGCGCAACCCCAAGGACAAGGACATGCCCGCGATCATCGAGATGGTGCAGGGCGTCCGCCAGATGGGGATGGAGACCTGCATGACGCTCGGCATGCTCACGCCCGCCCAGGCCGAGCAGCTCGCCGCGGCGGGGCTCGATTACTACAACCACAACATCGACACCTCGCCGGAAAAATACGCCGAGGTCATCACGACGCGGACCTTCCAGGACCGGCTCGACACGCTCGAGAACGTGCGTGAGGCGGGCATCAATGTCTGCTGCGGCGGGATCGTCGGGATGGGCGAGACGCGCGCCGATCGCGTCGGTTTCGTCCATGCGCTCGCTACGCTGCCGCGGCATCCCGAGAGCGTGCCGGTCAATGCGCTGGTGCCGGTCAAGGGTACCGTGCTCGGCAACATGCTCGCCGACACGCCGCTCGCCGCGATCGACGACATCGAGTTCGTGCGGACGGTCGCGGTCGCGCGGATCACGATGCCGCTGAGCATGGTGCGGCTGTCGGCCGGGCGCGAGAGCATGTCCGAGGCGACGCAGGCGCTCTGCTTCATGGCGGGCGCGAACTCGATTTTCACCGGCGACAAGCTGCTCACCACGGGCAATGCCGGCGACGATAAGGACGCCGCACTGCTGGCGAAGCTCGGGCTCGTCCCGATGGTCGGCGAGGAACCGATGCGGAAGGAAAAGACGTGCTGCTGATCGCGCTGCTCCTCACCGCCGCCGCCCCGGTCCAGACCAAGGCGGCGATGAACCGCTCCGGCGGCGCAAGCTACGCGCAGGCTGACGCGGCGATGACCGCGCAGTGGAAGCGGACCTATGCCTATATGAAGGGCCGCGATGCGCAGGATACGTCGCGCGGCGGCGGGTTCGGTTATGCGGGCGCCTTGCTCGAGAGCCAGCGTGCGTGGCTCAAGTATCGCGATGCGCAGTGCGTCATCGAGGGCGGGCAATATGCCGGCGGATCGGCGCAAGGCATGACGATGGCGGCGTGCCGAACCGACCTGACGCGAGCGCGGACGGCGCAACTGAAATCGATGATCTGGTACCAGTGATGACGAGTTCCCTTCCCGGTTACGGGAGGGGTTAGGGGGAGGGGCCATCCTCCCTCCAGGTTTCACCTCTTGCGGACGGGCCTTCCTCTGGTCCTTCCCGCAAGCGGGAGGGGAGAAGTTAGCGTGTTCAAGAAGATCCTCGTCGCCAATCGCGGTGAAATCGCCTGCCGCGTGATGCGCACCGCCAAGAAGATGGGGATCGCCACCGTCGCGGTCTATTCCGACGCCGATGCGCGCTCCCCGCACGTGCTGATGGCCGACGAAGCCGTCCGGCTCGGGCCGCCCCCCGCGGGCGAGAGCTATCTGCTCGCCGACTTGATCCTGCTCGCCGCCAAGGAAACCGGCGCCGACTGTATCCACCCAGGCTACGGCTTCCTGTCCGAGCGCGAGAGCTTCGCGCGCGCCTGCGCCGATGCCGGGATCGCGTTTGTCGGCCCGCCCCCGAAAGCGATCGCCGCGATGGGCGACAAGATCGAATCGAAGAAGCTCGCCAAGGCGGCGGGCGTCAACGTCGTGCCGGGCTTTCTTGGCGAGATCGACAGCACCGATCATGCGGTCGAGATCGCCTCGGGCATCGGTTACCCGGTGATGATGAAGGCCTCGGCCGGCGGCGGCGGCAAGGGGATGCGGCTCGCATACTCCGAGCAGGACGTGCGCGAAGGCTTCGAGGCGACCAAGCGCGAGGGGCTCGCGTCGTTCGGCGACGACCGCGTGTTCATCGAGAAGTTCATCGAAAGCCCGCGTCACATCGAGATCCAGGTGATGGGCGACCAGCACGGCAACATCGTCTATCTCGGCGAGCGCGAATGCTCGATCCAGCGCCGCCACCAGAAGGTCGTGGAGGAAGCGCCGTCGCCGTTCGTCACGCCGAAGATGCGCAAGGCCATGGGCGAGCAGGCGGTAGCCCTCGCACGCGCGGTGGGCTATTTCTCGGCGGGGACGGTCGAGTTGATCGTGTCGGGCGCCGACACCACCGGCGAAGGCTTCTACTTCCTCGAGATGAACACCCGGCTGCAGGTCGAGCATCCGGTGACCGAGGCCGTGACCGGGCTCGATCTCGTCGAGCTGATGATCCGCGTGGCTGCGGGGGAACCGCTCGGGTTCACGCAGGACGACGTCCAGCTCAACGGCTGGGCGATCGAGAACCGCGTCTATGCCGAGGACCCGTATCGCGGGTTCCTGCCGAGCATTGGTCGGCTGGTGCGGTACAATCCGCCCGAAAGCAGCGAGACGCCCTACCTTTCCCCCTCCCGCTTGCGGGAGGGGCTAGGGGAGGGGCGTGCCGCGAGCGCGGATCTCTCCGGCACGCCCCTCCCGCAAGCGGGAGGGGGGCAAGAAGAAGCCTATACCCGCGTCGATGACGGAGTCCGCGAGGGCGGCGAGGTCAGCATGTTCTACGACCCTATGATCGCCAAGCTGATTACCTGGGCGCCGACCCGCGAGGAAGCGATCGACGAGCAGATCGCCGCGCTCGACGCGTTCGAGATCGAAGGCCCCGGCAACAACATCGATTTCCTTTCGGCCCTGATGCAGCACCCGCGCTTCCGCTCGGGCAACATCACGACCGGCTTCATCGCCGAGGAATATCCCGACGGCTTCCACGGTGCCCCCGCCAATGCCGAGTTGATCGAAGCGCTCGCCGCGATTGCCGCCTTCGCCGCGACCGCCGAGGCCGACCGCGCACGCCGCATCGACGGGCAGCTCGGCAAGCGGCTGCGCCCGCCGTCGGAATGGTCGGTGCGGATCGGCGAGGCGGATCATCTGGTGTCGATCTCGACCGACGGGATCACCGTCGACGATGCCGATCTCGACATCGCACTCGAATATACGCCGGGCGACCGCTATGTTGACGCCGAGCTCGACGATGCGCCGCTCACCGTCAAGATTTCGCGCACCCGCACCGGCTTCAAGCTCACCACGCGCGGCGCGAGTCACGTCGCGCGCGTGCTCCCAGCGCATGTCGCGCCCTACGCGCAGCACATGATCACCAAGATCCCACCCGATCTGTCGAAGTTCCTGCTGTGCCCGATGCCCGGCCTGCTGATGCGGCTCGATGTCGGCGCGGGCGACAAGGTCGAGGCGGGGCAGCCGCTCGCGGTGGTGGAAGCCATGAAGATGGAGAACATCCTGCGCGCCGAGAAGGCGGGCACGGTCAAATCGGTCAACGCTGCGCCCGGCGACAGCCTCGCGGTCGATGCGGTGATCCTCGAGATGGAATAGCCGCGGGCGGCGTCTCGCACTGACGCGATCCGCGATACCGACATTTCGTATCGCGTCAGGACGGAACCGCGACAGGTTGCGACAATAAATCGGTGGACCTCGCACGGTGTGCTAGTCCACACGAACACCATGCGTCACCGCCTTTCCCTGCTGCTCGCCGTCACCGTACCGCTGGCGGCGTGTACGGTTGGCCCCAATTACCACCCCGCCACGCCCGCGACGCTCGGCGTGCCCGATGTGTATTCGGTGCCGAGCGACGGCCGCCCTGCCGCCGATCTCACCGCGTGGTGGACGCAGTTCAACGATCCGCTGCTCGCGAGCATCATCGAGCGCGCGCGCAGCAACAATCTCGACATCGCCCAAGCCGTCGCGCGGCTGCGCCAGGCGCGCGAAGCGCTGGTCCAGTCGCGCGCGCAATTGCTGCCGACGCTCAGCGGATCGGGCGGCTACACGCGCTCGCAAAGTATCCGCGGCGGCACGACGACCTTGCCCGGCGGCGCGACGGTCATCACCGGACGCGGATCGGGCGACACGCTGTCGCTCGGGCTCGACGTGCAATATCAGGTCGGGCTGTTCGGCGAAGTGCGCCGCACGGTCGAGGCGAGCCGCGCGCAATATCAGGCGTCGGGCTACGACTATGCGACCGTCGTGCTGTCGACCCAGGCCGAGACCGCGCGCAACTACATGCTCGCGCGGCTGTATCAAGCGCAGCTCGCCAATGCGCGGGATTCGCTGCGGTTGCAGGACGACAACCTCCAGATCGCGGGCTTCCGCGTCCAGGCGGGGCTCGTCTCCTCGCTCGATGCCGAGCAGGCGCGTTCGCAGCGCGCCTCTACCGCGGCGACGATCCCGACGATCGAGCAGAATTACAACGCTGCGGTGTCGCGATTGGGCGTGCTGACCGGCCAGGCCCCCGGCGCGCTCAAGGCCGAGCTGGCGGCGGCGCGGCCGATCCCGACGGGGCCGGCATCGGTCGCGGTCGGCATCCCGATCGACACGCTGCGCCAGCGCCCCGATGTCCGCGCCGCGGAGCGCGCGCTTGCCGCTGCGACGGCGCAGATCGGCATATCGAAGGCGGCGCTCTATCCGGCGCTGGCGATCAGCGGCAGCGTCTCGACCGATGCATCGCATCTCGGCGACCTGTTCCAGAGCATCGCGGGCCAGGTGTTCGCCGGGCTGACGCAGGCGATCTTCAACGGCGGGCGGCTGCGCTCGCAAGTCCGCGCGAGCGAGGCGGCGGCCGAGGGTTCGTTCGCAGCGTACAGATCGACCGTGCTGAGTGGGCTCGAGGATGTCGAAAACGCGGTCGTCGCGCTCGATAGTGCCAAGCGTCGTGCAGCACAGTTCGCGATCGCGCTCGATGCCGCGAACAACAGCGCGATTCTGTCGCGCACGCAATACCGCGCGGGGCTGACCGATTTCACCACGCTCAACACGTCGGAGGCGAGCTTGCTGACCGCGCGCAATGGCCTGAGCCAGGCGCAGTCCGACCAGGCGACGGCGCTCGTCCAGCTCTATCTCGCGCTCGGCGGCGGCTGGGACAGTGCCGCCGATCCGACCGCCCTCCCGCTCTCTCCCGCACAGGTACGATAGATGGCCGATCCCGCGCGCACCGATCTGAACGAATTTCTCGGCGCCAAGTCGGTTCCCGCCTGGCGCCGCTGGGCGAAATGGGCTGCGGTCGGCGTCGGCGTCCTGTTGCTGCTGATCCTGCTCAAGAGCTGCTTCGGGGGCACTGCCAAGCCCGAATATGCGACCGACACCGTCGCGCGCGGCGCATTGGCGGTCAGCGTCTCGGCAACGGGCAAGCTCGCGCCGACCAACCAAGTCAATGTCGGTTCGGAATTGTCGGGGCTCGTCACCAAGGTCGTCGTCGACGTCAACGACCGCGTGACCAAGGGGCAGCCGCTCGCATTGGTCGATCCGTCGCGTTTCCAGGATACGGTCAACCAAAGCCAGGCCGCGCTCGATGCCGCGGTCGCGACGGTCGCGCAGAATCAGGCGACGCTGTCGCAGTCGAATGCGACGCTTGCGCGCTTCCGGGAGGTCAGCCGCCTGTCGGGCGGGCGCGTCCCCGCCAAGACCGAGATGGACCAGGCGGTCGCCGACCGGAACCGCGCGATCGCCAATGTGCGGGCGGCGCAAGCCAATGTCGCCTCGGCACGCGCGACGCTGTCGTCGAACGCGACGCAGCTCGTGAAAACGGTGATCCGGTCGCCCGTCAACGGCGTCGTGCTCGCGCGACAGATCGAACCGGGGCAGACCGTCGCCGCCTCGTTCAGCACGCCGACGCTGTTCGTCATCGCCGAGGATCTCAGCCGGATGAAGCTCCAGGTCGCGATCGACGAAGCCGATGTCGGATCGGTCAAGGAAGGGCAGAGCGCGGTGTTCACGGTCGACGCCTTCCCGGGCAAGACCTTCCCCGCGGCGATCACGCGCGTCGACCTCGGATCGAACCTGTCGGCGCAAGCGAGCACGACGACCACGACGACGACCACGACCGGGCAAGTCGTGTCGTACAGCGCGACGTTGAGCGTCGGTAACGCCAATCTCCAGTTGCGCCCCGGCATGACCGCGACTGCCGACATCACCACGACCGCCAAGACCAACGTGCTGCTCGTCCCCAATGCCGCGTTGCGCTTCAAGCCGACCGACACGGGCGCGAGCGCCAATAAGGGCATCGCCGGCGCGCTGATCCCCGGCCGTCCACGGCGTGGCGGCGCGGGTACGGGCAAGGGCGAGACGGTCAAGCGCGGCGGATCGCAGACGGTCTATATCGCCGATGCGCGGGGCACGCCGCAGCCGGTGCAGATCACCACGGGTGAGAGCAACGGCGCGATGACCGAAGTGATTGGCGGCAATCTCAAGCCCGGCGATAAGGTCATCACCGGGCAGCTCGCGGCAGGCGCGAGCGCATCGGGGGCGGGCAAGCGCAAGCGGTCGGGCGGGCAGGCCGGTGGCCAGTAACGCCCCCGCCGTCCACGTCGCCGGCCAATATGTGCCGGCCGCGGGCGCACCGATCATCGCGCTGCGTCAGGTCATCAAGACGTACGGCGAGGGCGCGACCGCGTTCCAGGCGCTCAAGGGCATCGACCTCGACATCGCGCAGGGCGATTTCGTCGCGGTGATGGGGGCGTCCGGCTCGGGCAAGTCGACGACGATGAACATCCTCGGCTGTCTCGACGTGCCGAGCGGCGGGACGTTCGTGTTCAAGGGCGTCCATGTCGAGACGCTCGACCGCGACCAGCGCGCGTTGCTGCGGCGCAAATATCTCGGCTTCGTGTTCCAGGGGTTCAATTTGCTCGCGCGCACGACCGCGCTCGAGAATGTCGAGCTGCCCTTGCTGTATCGCGGCGATGCGAAGAAGGAGCGGCGCGCTTTGGCGATGGCAGCGCTCGACAAGGTCGGGCTCGCCGACTGGTGGGACCATACGCCGGCCGAGCTGTCGGGCGGGCAGCAGCAGCGCGTCGCGATCGCGCGCGCGATCGTCACCTCGCCGTCGGTGCTGCTGGCGGACGAGCCGACCGGCAACCTCGATTCGGAGCGGTCGATCGAGATCATGGAGCTGCTGTCGGGGCTCAATCGCGACAGCGGGATCACGGTGATCATGGTGACGCACGAACCCGACATGGCGGCGTTCGCGCATACTATCGTCCATTTCAAGGACGGGCTGGTGGAGCGCGTCGAGGCGCAGCATCGGCCGGGGGAGACTCCCGACGAATCCCCCTCCCGCTTGCGGGAGGGGCTAGGGGAGGGCAGTGCCTCAAGCGACCGCCCCACCGGCACGCCCCCCCCGCAAGCGGGAGGGAAGTCATAATGTTCGGCACGACCCTCCTCCTCGCGCTGCGTTCGATCGCGCGCCACAAGCTGCGTTCGTTCCTCACCACGCTCGGCATCATCATCGGTGTCGCAGCGGTCGTGACGATGGTGACGCTCGGCCAGGCGACGACCGCGGCGGTGCAGAAATCGATCGCCGCGCTCGGCACCAACATCCTCCAGATTCGCCCCGGCCAAGGCTTCGGTCGCGGCGGCGGCGGACCGCGTCCGCCAGACTTCAAGGCCGACGACCCCGCCGCGATCCGCGATCAGATCGCCGGCGTCACCGCAGTCGCGGCGCAGGCCGGCACCACCGGCACCGCGATCTACGAGGGCGCGAATTGGTCGACCACTGTCAACGGCACGACCAACGCCTATTTCCAGGTCCAGCCGTGGCCGCTCGCCGAGGGGCGCATTTTCACCCCGGCGGAGGAAGCCGCAGGCAAATCGATCTGCATCATCGGCAATACCGTCAACGACAATCTCTATCGCGGCGCCTCGCCGCTCGGCACGCGGCTGCGCATCGCGGGGATTTCGTGCGACGTGATCGGGTTGCTGTCGAAGCGCGGGCAGGCGGGCTTCGGCGGCGATCAGGACGATGTCATCATCATGCCGCTGAAGACGGTGCAGCGCCGCTTCACCGGCACGACCGACCTCAAGCTGATGCTCGTCGGCGTCGACCAGGCCTATTCGAGCGCGGCGGTGCAATCCTCGATCGAGGATCTGTTGCGCGAACGCCGCAACATCACTGGCGGCAAGGACGACGATTTCAACATCTTCGATACAGCCCAGATCTCAGCGACGCTGACGCAATCGACCACCTTGCTGACCGGGATTGTCACCGCGGTGGCGGCGATCAGCCTGATCGTCGGCGGGATCGGGATCATGAACATCATGCTCGTCTCGGTGACCGAGCGCACGCGCGAGATCGGCATCCGCCTCGCGATCGGCGCGGTCGCGAACGAGGTGTTGATGCAGTTCCTCGTCGAGGCGATCGCGCTGTCGATGCTCGGCGGGTTGATCGGGCTCGTCGTCGCGCAACTCGCAATCCTCGGCCTTGCGCCGGTGATGAAGGTCGACTTCCTGTTCGTGCCGCAGATCAACCTGATCGCGTTCGGCATCTCGGCGGTGATCGGCGTCGTCTTCGGCTATTTCCCCGCGCGCCGCGCGGCAGCACTCAACCCTATCGACGCGCTCCGCCACGAATAACCGCGTAGCGCTACGCCCTTTCTTCTCCGCGTCTCCGCGTCTCCGCGTGAAATCAATTTCTTGTTCACGCGGAGACGCGGAGACGCGGAGAGAAGTGGGGATGCCCGCTTGCGCGGGGCGGGCGGCGCGGGCAGGACGCAGCGATGACCAGCTGGAAAGTGACGCTCCCCTGCACCCGCGCCGAGGCCGAGGCGATCGATGCCGCCGATGATATCGCCGAGGGCATGGTGCTGATGACGACCGAACTCGAGGAGGACGATCGCGAGCATTGGCGGCTCGACGCCTATCTCGAGGTGGCGCCGACGCCCTCGGCAATCGCCGCGATCCGCCTGCTCGCGCCGAGTGCGGGGGAGACCGCGCCGCTGGTCGAGGAACTGCCCGATGAGGATTGGGTGACGCTGAGCCAGGACGGGCTCGAGCCGATCGCCGAGGGGCGTTTCGTCGTCCATACCAGCGCGCATCCCGTCGCCGCCCCCGCAGGCGGTCGCGCCTTTCTGATCGAGGCGGGGCAGGCGTTCGGCACCGGACACCATGCGACCACGTCGGGATGTCTTGCGATGCTCGACCGCCTCGCCGACCAGTCGTTCGCGCGGATCATCGATATCGGCACCGGCACCGGACTGCTCGCTTTCGCCGCACAGCATCTGTGGCCGACGGCCGAGATCGTCGCGACCGATATCGACCCGCGCGCGATCATCGTCACGCGCGAGAATGCCGAGCTCAATGCGCTCGACGGCATCGCGCTGATCGTCGCCGACGGTGCGCTCGACGACACGATCACCGCACGCGCGCCGTACGATCTGGTGATCGCCAATATCCTGGCGGGCCCCTTGGTGTCGATGGCGCCCGAGCTCGCCGCAATTGCCGCGCCCGGCGCGACGATCGTCCTGGCGGGCTTGCTCGACACGCAGCGCGTCGATGTCGTCGCGGCGTTTGCCGGCTGCGGCTGCACGCTGGCCGAGACCGACCGGCGTGGCGACTGGACGATCCTGCGGCTCGTCGCGGGCGCGGTGCGCTATGTCCCGACCAAGCCGATCGACCCGAAGGGACGCGACGGCTGGGCGCTCGATCTCTAGCGACGCGTCAGGCCGGCTGCCACTCGGCCTTCTCGCGCCGGAGCGAGGCGAGCAGCGAATCGTAGATCACCTTGGCGCGCGTCAGCCCGGCCTGGCTGCGCCCGCGATCGTCGATCGGCAGCTCGCCGCGCACGCCGAAGCCGTCGCGCAGGAACTCGCGGTCGTCATAGCGTGTCTTGAACGTCTGGAGAAAATCGCGGCATTCGCTCGCCATCGTCGCGCGTTCGTCGAAGCTCAGCTGTGGC
The DNA here is from genome assembly GCF_040546165.1 of Sphingomonas sp. UYEF23. Taxonomy (NCBI): domain Bacteria; kingdom Pseudomonadati; phylum Pseudomonadota; class Alphaproteobacteria; order Sphingomonadales; family Sphingomonadaceae; genus Sphingomonas; species Sphingomonas sp. UYEF23. The sequence continues at coordinate 95,478 of NZ_JBEPNG010000004.1, forward strand.
AGCGCCTCGGCGATTTCGGCATGCAGCGCCTTCAAATGGCCGAAAACATGGAGCCGCTCGGTCATGAACGCCTGCAGCGTCGGCCACTGTTCCTCGGCCATCGCCCAGCGCTCGCGTTCGGCGCGGCTCACGACGCCTTCGCCAGCGCATAGGCCTGCGACCCGCGCGTCAGCAGCGTGTCGTCGGGCAGGATTTGCGCGACCGGCACGTCGGGCATCTCGGCAAGCTTGGTATAGAGCGGGGCGAAGTCGGTCTCGACCGTTACGCGCAGCAGATCCTCGAAGCTCGGGATGACGAAATAGTTCTGCTGGAAGTCGTCGATCCGGTACTCGGTGCGCATCACGCGTTCGAGATCGAAGGCGATGCGATTGGGGCTCGGATCATCGAGTGCGAACCGGCTCTCTGCAAAGCTCGACACGATCCCCGCGCCGTAGAGCCGCAAGCCTTCGGGCTCGGCGACGAGGCCGAACTCGACCGTGTACCAATACAGCCGGCCGAGATATTTCAGCGCATCGAGCCCCTGAGCCCGCTGCCCGCCGCGGCCGTATGCCGCGAGGTAATCGGCGAAGACGGGGTCGGCGAGCATCGGGACATGGCCGAACACGTCGTGGAACACGTCGGGTTCCTGGAGATAATCGAGCTGGTCGGCGCGGCGGATGAAATTGCCCGCGACGAAGCGGCGGTTCGCCATATGGTCGAAGAACACGGCGTCGGGCACGAGCCCGGGCACCGCGACGACTTGCCAGCCGGTGAGCTTCATCAACCGTTCGGAGAGTTCGTCGAAATCGGGAATCCCCGGTTTAGACAGCTTGAGTACATCTAGCCCGCGCAAATAGGCGTCAGACGCGCGACCGGGCAGCAGTTTTGCCTGGCGCGCGAACAAGGTGTCCCAGACGTGGTGTTCTTCTTGGCTGAAATGCGCCCAATCCTGCGGGATCGTCCAATCGGCGGAGGCGCCGGGCGGGGGGCGGTCGAGAACGTGCGTATCATCGGTCATTGCTGCAGGGTATCACAGCCACTGCGGGTCTGGAATGCTTACGCATGAAACGAATTCTTGGGCGGGTAGTCAGCGTGGCTGGCATAATCGCCGTATTGCTCGTCGCTTATGGCGCGGCGGGGATGGCGGGCGGTGCGGCGCCGAGCAATGCTGGCTGGAGCCAGCCGCGCGATGGCGTGCGAATCCTGGTCGAGAGCAATGGCGTGCATACCGATCTGGTGCTGCCCAAGGTCGCGGCCGGGGTCGATTGGCGCGACCTTTTGCCTGGCGATGATCTCGCCGATCCGCGCTATGCCGGCTTCGATCATGTCGCGATCGGCTGGGGCGAGCGGACCTTCTACCTCGAGACGCCGCGCTGGAGCGACGTGAAGCCGCTCACCGTGCTGCGCGCCGCGTTCGGCAGCGACCGCACCGTGCTGCATGTCGAGCACATCGCGCCGCCCGCCGCGGCCGACGATGCGCGCGTGCTCGTGCTGCGGCCTGACGAATATCGCCGGCTCGTGGCCTTTATCCGCGCGAGCTTTGCGGGGCGGCAGGCGTGGCACCGCGCGGGCTACGGCAGCAACGATGCCTTCTACCAGGCGCGCGGGCGCTACAGCGCGATCGAGACGTGCAACGCCTGGACCGGTGACGCCTTGCGAGCGGCCGGGGTGCGGATCGGGGTGTGGACGCCGTTTCCGGTGACGGTACTCGGCTGGTTTGCCCCGCCGCGACATCCGCTACGAGATGCGACGTGAAGCCGCCGTCGAAAGCATTGCTCGCGCTCGAAGTGCCGCGCGGGGCGTGGGGACTGGCGTCGCTGCTCGGGTCGCGGTCGCTGCTGGCCAAGGGGCCGCGCGGCGATGGACGGCCGGTGCTGCTGCTGCCAGGCTTGTTCAACAGCGATCTGTCGGGGGTGTTCCTGCAGCGTTACCTCGTCTCGCTCGGTTACCGCGCCGAGGGGTGGGGGCTCGGGCGCAATCTCGGCGCGCGGACGATCGGCGTCGATGGCGCGCGGCTGCACGACCGGATCGTCGCGCTGGCCGCGGCGAGCGGCGAGCCGGTGACGTTGGTCGGCGTCAGTCTCGGCGGGATCATGGCGCGTTTCGCGGCGCATCGCTGGCCCGAGCTGGTGCGCGAAGTGGTGACGATCAGCTCGCCTTATGCCGGCAGCCCGCGTGCGACCAATGTGTGGCGCGCGTTCGAATTCTTCACCGGCGACCGGATCGACGCGCCCGAGATCGTCGCGCACAGCGCATTGGTCGCGCAGACCCCGCCGGTGCCGGCAACGGCGATCTGGAGCCGCAGCGATGGGCTGGTCAATGGCATGATCTGCCACGACGCCGCGGGGCGATCGGTCGAGGTGCGCAGCAGCCATGTCGGCGTGCAGGTGCGCCCGGCGGTGTTGCTCGCGGTGGCGCAGGTGCTGGGCGGCGCTGCGGTCGAGCGGCAGGTCTGAGCGAACGGACCGCAACGTCACCCCGGCCTCGTGCCGGGGCCCACCGTGCCGCGCGTACTACGCGGGACGGATGTGCGGGCCGATGGACCCCGGGACGAGCCCGGGGTGACAAAGGGGCCTTCAGCGCCCGGCCTGATACCCGTCGTAGCGATTGCAGTCGGGGCGCTGCTCGCGACGGCATTCCTGCGCCCAGCGGCGGCGTTCGGCGCCTTCGCGCGCTTCCTGCTTGCGCATCTTGCGGCCGTAGTTGCGATCGGCTTCGGACTGGCTCGTCGTCGTCCAGTCGACCGCCTTGCCCGCGGCCTTGACGGGGAAGGTGACGATGCTGGCAGCGGTGCGGACGCAGCCGCCCATCATCAGCGGGAGCAAGGCGGCGGCGATCAAAGGGCGGTACTGCATCATTTTTCCTTTAGGGCGTTGCGCACCTTTACGCCAATCCCTGGAAAATCGGTAAAGAAGCCGTCGATTCCGAGCGCGAGATAGCGCCGCATCGCATCTTCGATCCGCCCGTGGACCGCCGGATCGGTGCCGGTCTGCAGGCTCGGCGGCAGGAAGATGTTCTCGGCGCGGAAGGTCCAGGGGTGGAGCCGCAGGCCGGCGGCATGCGCATCGGCGACCAGGGTCGTCGGCGGCGCATCGCCATTCTCGATCATCGCGAGGCCGGGGCCAATGCCATACGCGTATTTCGCGACCGCCTTGAGCCCCTCGGGCGTGACCATCGCGGCATAGCTCGGCACGGCATGGTCGGCTGGCCCGCCACTCGCGTCCATCAGCTGGATCAGCCGCAGCCCCGTCATTGCGTGGATGCGCTTGAGATTGTCGACCTCGAACGACTGGATGAACACCGGGTCGCTCGGCTTGTCCCAGCCTGCCGCCTTCAGCTGCGCGACGAGCCGCGCTTCCATCGGATGGCCGATGCGCGCGAAATAGCTCGGATGCTTGGTCTCGGGATAGATGCCGACGACGCGCCCGCCGACCGAATGCTGTTTCGCCAGAGCGATCACCTCGGCGAGCGTGGGAACTTCGAACTGACCGTCATATTTGACGTTGCCGGGGCGCAGCTTGGGCAAACGCTCGACCGCGCGCAGCGTTTTCAGCTCGGTGAGCGTGAAATCCTCGGTGAACCAGCCGGTATGGCTCTCGCCGTCGATCATTTTGGTCGTGCGGCGCGCGGCAAATTCAGGGTGCTTGGCGACATCGGTGGTGCCGGTGATGTCGTTCTCGTGCCGCGCGACAAAGACGTCGTCCTTGGTCAGCACGAGGTCGGGCTCGATGAAATCGGCGCCTTGCTCGATCGCGAGCGTGTACGAGGCGATGGTATGCTCGGGCCGAAGCCCGCTCGCGCCGCGGTGCGCGATGACGATCGGCGGGGAGAGCGGTTGCGCGGTGACGGGGTGGGGCATCGCGCCAGTCTGCGCGATCGCCGCGCTCGACGCCAGCGACAGCAACAGCGCCGCGACTGTCTGGGCGGCCTTGGCGGTGCTCGAATGCGTCATCGTCGTGAAAATCCTCTTGGCAGCGTCGTGTCCGCCCGCATGGGGCAAGACGATGACAGTTTGACGATAGCGCGCCACGCGAAAAGCCTCGATAGCGCAGCGCTGTGCGGACCATATCGGCGACGGCGCGCGTTGATGCCGCAGGGCTAGGGGCAGCCGCGCCGGAGAACCGAGATGATCGCGATCGACGACTATGTGCTGATCCTGCTCGCCGCGGGGCGGTCCGAACGCTTCGGCGATGCCGACAAGTTGCAGCAGGACTTTCTCGGCAAGCCGCTCGCCTTCCACGTCGTCACCGCGCTCGAGGATGTGCCGTTCAAGGCGCGTTTTGCGGTCTGTTCGAACACCGCGCTCGATTTCGGCAGTCGGGGCTACACCGTGCTCCACAATGCCGACCCCGGCGACGGCATGGCGGGATCGGTCAAGCTCGGTGTGCGCGCCGCGATCGAGCTCGGCTGTGCCGGCGCGGTGATCGCGCTGGCGGACATGCCGCGCGTGACCGCGTCGCACATCTATCGCCTCGCCGACGCGGTCGACGGTGATGGCGAGAATGCCGTGATCGCCTCGAGCAACGGCGTCCAGACGAGCCCGCCCGCGCTGTTCGGCGCAGCGCGGCTTCCGGCGCTCCTCGAACTCGCGGGCGACGAAGGCGCGCGCGCGATGGTCCGCGCCGGGCGCCACGTCATCGCACCCGAGGCGGAGCTGCTCGACATCGACCGGCCCGAGGATCTCGAGCGGCTGCGCGCGCTGCGCTAACGGACGTAGCTCGCGCCGTTGATGTCGAGCACCGCGCCCGTCATCGACGCCGGCGCGGTCAGCGCGAGGAAGCGCGCGGCCTCGGCGACTTCCTCGGGCATCGCGACGCGCCCGAGTGGAATGTCGGCGAGCAGCGCGTCGCCGCCGCGGCTCTCGAGATACTCCTCGGCCATCCCGGTCATCGTGAAGCCCGGGCAGATCGCGAACGCGAGGATCCCGTTACGGGCATAGCCGCGCGCGATCGACTTGGTCATCGCGACCATCCCGGCCTTCGACGCGGCATAATGCCAATGCGCCGGCGAATCGCCGCGATAGGCCGCGCGGCTGGCGATGTTGACGATCCGCCCGCCGACGCCGCGCTCCTGCCAGTGGCGCACCGCGAAGCGGCAGAGTTCGGCCGAGGCGGTCAGGTTGATCCGCAGCGTGCGCTCCCATTGCTCGACCCAGGCGGCATCGTCGGACTCGATCGGGTTGGCCTCGAACACGCCGGCGTTGTTGACCAGCACGTCGATCCGCCCGTCGCAGCGCGCGAGTGCTGCATCCCACAAGGCGCGCGGTGCGGCGGGATCGGCGAAGTCGGCGGGGATGCCCGAGCGGGTGCCCTGGCCAATGACGGTGGCGCCCGCCGCTTCGAGCGCGGTGAGCGTGGCGGCACCGATCCCGCGCGATGAACCGGTGAGGAGGATGTTGGTCATTTGCGAGCTTTAGCGGGACGTTTGCCCAAGCGCTACGGGCCTCCCCTCCCTGGAAGGAAGGGGGGGAGGGGGCTACGATCAGGCCGCCACGCTCGCCGAGAAAGTGTCGGCCGCGCCTTTCAGCTCGCCCAGCCGATCGTCGACGGTGCCGAACTCGCGTTCGAGCGTGTCGATCTCGCCCGCGACTCGCTCGGTGCCCGCCCGGATCGCGGTGATCGTCCCCGACATCGAATCGGCGGCGAGCGCGGTTTCGTCGACTGCCGCGGTGATCGCGGTGACGGTCTGCGCTTGCGCCTGCATTGCGAACCGGATGCGGTTGGCGCTTTCTTGGACCTCGACGACGGTCGATTTGATCGAGGCGTTGGTCTCGACGGTCGAGCGCGTTGCCGACTGGATCGCGGCGATCTTGGCGGCGATGTCGTCGGTCGCGCGCGCGGTCTGGTTGGCGAGGCTTTTCACTTCCTGCGCGACCACCGCGAAACCACGGCCGGCATCGCCCGCGCGCGCCGCCTCGATCGTTGCGTTGAGCGCGAGCAGATTGGTCTGTCCGGCAATGTCGCGGATCAGCCCGAGGATCGATTCGATCGACTTTGCGTGATCGCTGAGCGTCTCCGACATGCCGACCGCCGTCGTCGCCTGGGTCGAGGCGCGCGTCGCGATTTCGGCGGCGGCTTCGACTTCGCTGCGCGCATCCTCGATCGCGCGAATGAGGCCAGCGGCAGTCTGCGCGGCTTCGCGCATCGCCATCGCCGATTGTTCGGCCGCGGCGGCGACTTCGCTCGTCTGGCCGAGCATCCCGCGCGCCGCGCGCGATGCGCCTTGTGCCTGGACGCGAATGCGGTTGCCGAGCGCGGCGGCACCCTCGATCGAGCTGGCGATCGTCGCGCTGAAATCGGCCGAGCGGGTGCGCCGTTCGGAGCGCGCGCGTTCGGCATCGTGCGCGCCGAGATACGACGCCATCACATCGGCCTCGACGAGCGCGAGCCGCTGGACGCAATCGGCGAGCGCGCCGATCCGCGACGACCCGCTGCCGAGCTTGGCTTCGATCGCGACCAGCGTGCGGGTATGCGCAAAGCTCAACGACGAGAGCAGCGCCTGCAACGGCACGCCCGCCTTTTGCGACGATGCGGCATGGCGCGTCGCCATGCGCATCCAGTCATCCTCGTACGGCGCGGCATATTTGACGCGGGTGTAGCGCGCGCTGTTGTCGACTCTCGTGTCGAGATAGTCCGCGGTGAATTGCGAGCGGATGTGCGCGCTCACCGGCAGCGAGAGATAATGCTCCCAGAAAGCACGCGAGATTTCGGCTTCGTGTCCGGCGATCGCCTGCGTGATCTCCGCCGCGCACGCGCGGATGCTGCCGTCCCAATCATAGTCGGCGACACGGGCGGCGGCGGTGCGGTGTTCGCCGCTCCACCCACCCGGGATCGCGCCTACAAGCGCGTCGCTTACTGCCATCTCAGTTCCTCGTTCCCGGTTTACGCCGCGACTTTTGCGACAAAGTCGCTCGCGCGGTTCTTTAGGGTCCCCAGCTTGTGGTCGAGCGAATCGAAGCCGCGACCGACGCTGTCGATCTCGGAGGCGACCGATTCGGTGTCCTCGCGGATCGCGGTGATGGTGTTCGACATCGAATCGGCGGCAAGCGCGGTCTCGTCGACCGCGGCGGTGATCGCGGTCACGGTGTGCGCTTGCGCCTCCATCGCATAGCGGATGCGGTTGGCGCTTTCCTGGACCTCGGCGACGGTCGATTTGATCGAGGCGTTGGTCGCGACGGTCGAGCGCGTCGCCGACTGGATCGCGGCGATCTTGGCGGCGATGTCGTCGGTCGCACGCGCGGTCTGGTTGGCCAGCGACTTCACCTCTTGCGCGACGACCGCGAAGCCACGCCCCGAATCGCCGGCGCGCGCCGCCTCGATCGTTGCGTTGAGCGCGAGCAGATTGGTCTGCCCGGCGATGTCGCGGATGAGCCCGAGGATCGATTCGATCGACTTGGCATGGTCGCTGAGCGTTTCCGACATGCCGACCGCAGCGCTTGCCTGGGTCGAGGCGCGTGTCGCGATCTCGGCGGCGGCTTCGACTTCGGAGCGCGCATCCTCGATCGCGCGGATCAGCCCGGCGGCGGTCTGCGCCGCCTCGCGCATCGCCATCGCCGATTGCTCGGCGGCGGCGGCGACTTCGCTCGTCTTGCCGAGCATGCCGCGCGCCGAGGTCGAGGTGCGGACCGACTGGCCGCGCAGCACTTCGGATTCCTGCGTCGCTTCCTCGACCGTCGCGGCGATGCGCTCGCGGAACTCGGTGGCGAGTCTGTCGCGCTCGCCTTGCGCGCTGTTGAGGCGGAAGGCGTTGTAGATTTCGACGGTTATCTCGGCTTCGAGCCCGGTCAGCCGCATCAGCGTATCGATGAAGCCGGGCAGGCGCGGGTCGTCGCCCTTGACGCGCTTGAACAGGATATCGAGCGCGGCGCGGTCGCTCGCGCAGGTCATCGACAGCAGCGCCATCGTCGACACGCCCTCCTTGTAGCCCGACGCGACCGATCGCTCCATCGACTCGATCCAGGCACGCCCCGAAACGTCGCAGAAGCGATTGCGCAGGAAGGTCACGCCAAGCTCGATCATCTTGGTTTCTTCGTGCGGCTGCCAGCTCTTTTCGCCCGGGCTCGCGCGGCGCCATTGCGCCCAGAACGCCAGCGCGATCTCGGCGGCATCGGCCTCGAGGACGCTCCACACGTCGCGCGCGGCGGCTTCCAGCGTATTGTCGAAATCGAAGGCGCGCAGGCGCGCCCGAATATCGATGGTCGCGGCGACCGTACCGGGGGCAGGCAATGCAGTGGGGTTCAAGGCGAAGCTCCGTATCTGCCGCAGCCATGGGCTGTACGCTACTGGTCGGCGGTCACCCGATGGCTTAACGCGATTTGGTTAACGCTCGGTAAGCCCTGCGTGCGGCCTGCTCAGGCCCTTGGGCAAAGTGCCCAGCTGCAATTGCTGCATGTGCGTGGCATGCCAGAAACCTTGCATCGCAGCGCTTGCCGACTAAAGGAGCCACAACCCAATATGACGAGGACGTCCTAGCCTTGGCCAGCCCAACACCCCGCGCCCGACCGCTCAGTCCGCATCTGTCGATCTGGAAACCCGGTCCGCACATGGTGGTCTCGATCCTCCACCGCATTACCGGCGACGGTATGGCGACCGTCGGCACCGTCGTGCTCGTCTGGTGGCTCGCCGCGATCGCGGCGGGGCGCGAGAGCTATCACACCTTCTACCATGTGTTCGGGGAAGTTGCCGGCGGTGCGATAGGTTACCTGTTCGCCATCGGCATGACGCTGTGCTTCTTCCAGCACATGGCGACCGGGATCCGCCACTTCTTCCTCGATGCCGGCGCCGGTTACGAGTTGAAGATCAATCGCTCGGGCTCGATCGCGACAATGGTCTTTGCGGTGGTGGCAACCGTGCTCGTCTGGGCCTATATCGTGGGGGTCAAGTAAGATGGGTAACGGAACCGAACTCGGCCGCGTCCGCGGTCTCGGCAGCGCCAAGGAAGGCGCGCACCATTGGTGGGCGCAACGCGTCACCGCCGGATCGAACCTGTTTCTTACCTTGTGGTTCTTTGTCGCGCTCGTCCGGCTGCCGGCCTACGATTACGACTCGGTCCACACCTGGCTCGGCTCGCCCTGGGCGGCGATCCCGCTGGTGCTGCTGATCCTCTCGGTCTTCTATCACTTCCGGCTCGGGCTGCAGGTGCTGATCGAGGACTACCAACACGGCGCCAGCCGGGTTGCTTTGATGCTGCTGCTCAACTTCTTCACCTTCGGCAGCGGCGCCGTCGCCCTTTTTGCGATCCTCAAGGTCGCCTTCACCGCCACCACCGGAGTGCCGCATGTCTGAGGCATACAAGATTATCGATCACACCTACGACGCCGTCGTCGTAGGTGCCGGCGGGTCCGGCCTTCGTGCCACGATGGGGATCGCCGAAAGCGGGCTGAAAACCGCGTGCATCACCAAGGTGTTCCCGACGCGCAGCCACACCGTGGCGGCGCAGGGCGGTATCGCCGCGTCGCTCGGCAACAACAGCCCCGACCATTGGACGTGGCACATGTTCGACACCGTCAAGGGGTCGGACTGGCTCGGCGACCAGGACGCGATCGAGTATATGGTGCGCGAAGCACCGGCGGCGGTTTATGAGCTCGAGCACGCCGGTGTGCCGTTCAGCCGCAACGAGAATGGCACGATCTACCAGCGTCCGTTCGGCGGCCACATGCAGAACATGGGCGAGGGGCCGCCGGTCCAGCGCACCGCCGCTGCCGCCGATCGTACCGGCCACGCCATGCTCCACGCGCTCTACCAGCAGAGCCTGAAGTACGACGCCGACTTCTACATCGAATATTTCGCGCTCGACCTGATCATGGAAGACGGCGTGTGCCGCGGCGTGATCGCTCTGTGCATGGACGACGGCTCGATCCACCGTTTCCGCTCGCACAATGTCGTGCTCGCGACGGGTGGCTATGGTCGCTGCTATTATTCGGCGACGTCGGCGCACACCTGCACCGGCGACGGCAATGCGATGGTGCTGCGCGCGGGGCTCCCGCTGCAGGACATGGAGTTCGTCCAGTTCCACCCGACCGGCATCTACGGTGCGGGCGTGCTCATCACCGAAGGCGCGCGCGGCGAGGGCGGGTATCTCACCAATTCCGAGGGCGAGCGCTTCATGGAGCGCTATGCACCCTCGGCGAAGGATCTCGCTTCGCGCGACGTCGTATCGCGCTCGATGGCGCTCGAAATGCGCGAGGGTCGCGGCGTCGGCAAGAATGGCGACCATATCTGGCTCCATCTCGACCATATCGATCCCAAGGTGCTCGCCGAGCGCCTGCCGGGCATCACCGAGACCGGCAAGATCTTCGCCGGCGTCGATCTGACGCGCCAGCCGCTGCCGGTCACGCCGACGGTGCATTACAACATGGGCGGCATCCCGACCAATTATCACGGCGAAGTCGTCCATATGAAGGATGGCAACCCCGATGCGGTCGTCCCCGGCCTGTTCGCAGTGGGCGAGGCGGCGTGCGTCTCGGTCCACGGCGCCAACCGCCTGGGTTCGAACTCGCTGATCGATCTGGTCGTGTTCGGCCGTGCGACGGGGCTGCGGATCAAGGATATCCTCAAGCCCAACACGCCGCACCAGCCGCTGCCCAAGGGGTCGGAAGAGCTGTCGCTCAGCCGCCTCGACCGCTTCCGCAACGCGACGGGCACGATCCCGACCGCGCAGATCCGGCTCGAGATGCAGCGCACGATGCAGAAGAACTGCGCCGTGTTCCGCGACAACGAGCTGCTGAACGAGGGCGTCGAGCAGATCAAGGCGACCTACGCCAAGCTCAACGACGTCGCGGTCACGGATCGCTCGTTGATCTGGAACACCGATCTGGTCGAGACGCTCGAGCTCGACAATCTGCTCGCGCAGTCGATGGTGACGATGCAGTCGGCGGCGAACCGCAAGGAATCGCGCGGCGCGCACGTCAACGAGGATCATCCCGATCGCGACGACGCGAACTGGATGAAGCATACCACCGCGACCTTCACGGGCTGGGGCGGCGTCGGCGGCAAGGTCGAGATCGGCTATCGCCCGGTCCACGATTACACGCTCACCGACGAGGCCGAGTACATCAAGCCGAAGAAGCGGGTGTATTGATAGCGTGGCGGGGGCAGTCCACGCCCCCGCCATGCCGCCCCGGCAGCCGATCGAACCCGGCTGAAAATTTCGGATGTTGCGGTGGCGCTGGAACCAGGCCCCGCTTCGCCGGTTGGCGCGGGCATGACCGCCACCCGCTACCCCTTGCTCGCCAATCCGCACATCCGCCTGTCGGGTCCGGTCGACCAGCTGATGTACACCAACTTCCGCCAGCAGCTCGACGCCTGCCCGGAGGAGGGGACGATCGTCATCGCGCTGACGACGCTCGGCGGCGACCCCGAGGTCGCGCGGACGATGGCCGACGATATCCGCTTGCTCGACGAGCATGACGGGCGCGAGATCCTGTTCCTCGGCAAGGTCGCGGTCTATTCGGCAGGCGCGACCTTCATGGCGGCGTTCCCGGTCGGGCGCCGGTTTCTCACCCGGCACACGCGGCTGATGATCCACGAGCGCAAGATTTCGAAGACGATCACGCTCGATGGGCCACTGCGGATGGTCGTCGCCTCGATCAAGGCGGCGCTCCACGAAGTCGAGCATTCGATCGAGATCGAGGAAGAGGGCTTCCGCGCGATCGTCAAGGACAGCCAGGTCGATTTCGAGGAACTGCGCGAGAAGGCGCCGTCGAACTGGTATATCGAGGCCGAGCAGGCGCGCGATCTCGGGCTGGTGCTCGACGTGATCTGAGGGCTTGCTTCCCTCCCTTTCAGGGGGCGCAGGAGCGATGCTGCGGCTGGGACAAATTGCCCACCCTCTTTCAATTGCATGCTGCAATGCAGAGCTAGGGTTTGCGGCCCGCGCTCACTCTGTGTACGAGCGGTCGCAAACCCGGCGCTCTTGGGCGCTACGCATCACGGAAACGAGACAGCGATGGCCGAATTCTCCCTTCCCGCCAATTCGAAGATCAAGAAGACCGGCACGGTGCACAAAGCGGCATCGGACGCGACTCGGATCAAGAACTTCAAGATCTATCGCTACGATCCCGATGCCGGCCAGAACCCGCATTACGATACGTTCGAGGTCGATCTCGACTCGTGCGGCCCGATGGTGCTCGACGCGCTGATCAAGATGAAGTCCGAGCAGGATTCGTCGCTCACCTTCCGCCGCTCGTGCCGCGAGGGCATTTGCGGGTCGTGCGCGATGAACATCGATGGCACCAACACGCTCGCTTGCACCAAGGCGATCGAGGACGTGAAGGGCGAGATCCGCATCACGCCGCTGCCGCACATGGAAGTGATCAAGGATCTCGTCCCCGATTTCACGCACTTCTATGCGCAGTACAGCTCGATCAAGCCGTGGCTGCAGACCGTCACCCCGCCGCCCTCCGGCAAGGAGCGGCTCCAGTCGCCGGCCGAGCGCGAGAAGCTCGACGGCCTGTACGAGTGCATCCTGTGCGCGTGCTGCTCGACGGCGTGCCCGAGCTATTGGTGGAATTCGGACAAGTTCTTGGGGCCGGCGATCCTGTTGCAAGCCTATCGCTGGCTCGCCGACAGCCGCGACGAGATGACCGGCGAGCGGCTCGACGAGCTCGAGGATCCGTTCCGCCTGTATCGCTGCCACACGATCATGAACTGCGCGAACGTCTGCCCCAAGGGTCTCAACCCCGCCAAGGCGATCGCCGAGATCAAGAAGATGGAAATCGAACGCGTCGTTTGATTTTTCTCCCTCTCCCTCCAGCAGAGGGAAGGGGCCCGCGCAGCAGGTGCGGTAAGGGTGAGGGTGACGCAGCCGCTGGCGCGCAGCACCCTCATCCGGCGCTTCGCGCCAGCTTCTCCCACCGGGAGGAGGATTTGAGGGATCACCTCGCGGTAACTGCAGCTCCGTGGGAATCCATGTGAGGTGCGTTACGGAATGACCGACATCCTCAAGCGCTACGCCGCGCTCCTCGCTTCGGGCGAGCTGAAACCCGATCGCGAGCAAGCCGCCGCCGCCCAGCGCCTCGCCGATCTCGCGACCGCACTCCAGGCCACCCCAAAACGCGGCTCCACGCTGTGGCGCGTGCTCGGCCGCAAGCCTGAGCCACCCCGCGGGCTCTACATCTGGGGCGGGGTCGGTCGCGGCAAGTCGATGCTGATGGACCTGTTCTTCGACAGCCTCGACATCCGCCGCAAGCGCCGCGTCCATTTCGCCGAATTCATGCTCGAAGTGCACCAGCGCCTCGCCGCCGAGCGTGCCAAGGAACTCGGCGACCCGATCCCGCCGCTCGCCAGAACCTTTGCCGAGGAAACGCGCCTGCTCGCGTTCGACGAGATGATGGTCACCAACAGCCCAGACGCGATGATCCTGTCGCGGCTGTTCACGCATTTGCTCGACGAGGGCGTGACCGTGGTGACCACTTCGAACCGCCCGCCCGCCGATCTCTACAAGAACGGGCTCAACCGCGAGCATTTCCTGCCGTTCATCGCGCTGATCGAGCAAAAGCTCGACGTGCTCGCGCTCAACGGCCCGACCGATTACCGCCGCGATCGCCTGGGGCAGGTCGACACCTGGCTCGTTCCCAACGGCCCGCAGGCGACCGCGACGCTATCGGGCGACTTTTTCCGCCTCACCGATTTCCCGGTCGAGGACCGCGCCCACGTTCCGTCCGAAGAGATGATCGTCCAGGGCCGCACGCTCCACGTTCCCAAGGCGCTCAAGGGTGTCGCGGTCTTCAGCTTCAAGCGGCTCTGCGGGGAGGCGCGCGGTGCCGCCGACTACATCGCGATTGCGCGGCGCTTCCACACCGTGATCCTCGTCGGCATCCCCAAGCTCGGCCCCGACATGCGCAACGAGGCGGCGCGATTCGTCGCTTTGATCGATGCGCTGTACGAACATAAGGTCAAACTGCTCGCCGCCGCCGACGCCGAGCCCGCGCTGCTCTACGAAGCGGGGGATGGCCGCTTCGAGTTTGAACGCACGATCAGTCGCCTCGAAGAAATGCGCTCGGAAGCGTATCTTGCGCAGGGGCATGGCACCGACTGAGCGCTGTCGCGTTCATCCTAGGTACAGAGTGTGAGCCTGCCCAATTGCACTTGCGAATTAGTCGCAATACTGCTTGTTAACCCACTCGCCTTTACGGTTGCCCCGAGGCGCAAACCGGCCTAAGCCGCGCGCCATCTGCCCAGCCGCGCGTCCGCGGCCCCAATCACAACGCCCGGATGCGGGCGATAGTCGGAAGGATCCCAGATGGCTCGCAAGAAGATCGCGCTGATCGGCGCCGGTAACATCGGTGGCACGCTCGCGCACCTCGCAGCGCTCAAGGGTCTGGGCGACGTCGTGCTGTTCGACGTGGTCGAAGGCGTGCCGCAGGGCAAGGCGCTCGATCTCAGCCAGTGCTCGCCGGTCGAGGGCTTCGACGCCAAGGTCACCGGCACCAACGATTACAAGGACATCGCCGGCGCCGACGTGATTATCGTCACCGCTGGTGTCGCGCGCAAGCCCGGCATGAGCCGCGACGATCTGCTCGGTATCAACCTCAAGGTCATGAAGGCCGTCGGCGAGGGCATCGCTGCCAACGCCCCCGACGCGTTCGTCATCTGCATCACCAACCCGCTCGACGCGATGGTGTGGGCGCTGCGCGAATTCTCGGGGCTCCCGCATCACATGGTGGTCGGCATGGCCGGCGTGCTCGACTCGGCGCGCTTCAGCCACTTCCTCGCCGAGGAATTCGAGGTTTCGGTCAAGGACGTCACCAGCTTCGTGCTTGGCGGCCACGGCGACACGATGGTCCCGGTCATCCAGTATTCGACCGTCTCGGGCATCCCGGTCCCCGATCTGATCGCGATGGGCCGTTCGACCCAGGAGAAGATCGACGCGATCGTCAAGCGCACGCGCGGCGGCGGCGGCGAGATCGTCGCTTTGCTCAAGACCGGTTCGGCTTATTATGCGCCCGCCACCAGCGGTATCGCGATGGCCGAAGCCTATCTCTACGACCAGAAGCGCGTCCTCCCGGCAGCGGCGCACCTCACCGGCCAGTACGGCATCGACAATCTCTATGTCGGCGTTCCGGTGGTGATCGGTGCGGGCGGCGTCGAGCAGATCGTCGAGATCGCACTCGACGACGAAGCCAAGGGCAACCTCTCGGTCTCGGTCGACGCGGTCAAGGAACTGCTGGTCGCGTGCAAGGCGATCGACGGCAGCTTGAACTAAGGAATTAGGCACTACCCCGGCGAACGCCGGGGCCCAGTCGTGGGACGCTGGCTATGAACGGACACGCCTATGTCTATATCATGGCCAGCCAGCGCAACGGAACGATCTACCTCGGCTCGACGGTCAATTTGGCGAAGCGGGCTTGGGAACATCGGGGCGGTGTCGTCGAAGGTTTTACGAAGCGTTACGGTTGCAAGCTTCTGGTTTGGTACGAAGCGCACGACGGTTGGGAAGAAGCACGGCAGCGCGAGCTGCGAATGAAGGAGTGGCGGAGAAGCTGGAAACTGCAGGAGATCGAAGGGCTCAACCCGGAGTGGGAAGACCTTTACGACCGCATCGCACAACCATAACCGCCATTCCAACTGGGCCCCGGCGTTCGCCGGGGTGGACGCTGTAAGGGATCGAACGCCACATGAGCATTCTCGTCGACAAGAACACCAAGGTCATCACCCAGGGCATGACCGGTGAGACCGGCAGCTTCCACACCAAGGCGGCGCTCGAATACGGCACGCAGATGGTTGGCGGCGTGACGCCCGGCAAGGGCGGCACCACCCACCTCGACCTGCCGGTGTACGACACCGTCGCCGAGGCCGTCGCCAAGACCGGCGCGACCGCAAGCGTCATCTACGTTCCGCCCCCCTTCGCGGCCGACTCGATCCTTGAGGCGATTGACGCACAGGTTCCGCTGATTGTCACGATCACGGAAGGCATCCCGGTGCTCGACATGGTCCGCGTCAAGCGCGCGCTGTCGGGTTCCAAGTCGCGCCTGATCGGCCCGAACTGCCCGGGCGTGCTGACGCCGGGTGAGTGCAAGATCGGCATCATGCCCGGCAGCATCTTCCGCAAGGGGTCGGTCGGCGTTGTCAGCCGTTCAGGCACGCTCACCTATGAGGCGGTGTTCCAGACGTCGAACGCAGGCCTTGGTCAGACGACCGCGGTCGGCATCGGTGGCGATCCGGTCAACGGCACGAACTTCATCGACGTGCTCGAGCTGTTCCTGGCGGACGACGAGACCAAGTCGATCATCATGATCGGCGAAATCGGCGGTTCGGCCGAAGAGGAAGCCGCGCAGTTCCTGCGTGACGAAGCCAAGCGCGGTCGCAGCAAGCCGATGGCCGGCTTCATCGCGGGCCGCACGGCGCCTCCGGGTCGTCGCATGGGCCATGCCGGGGCGATCGTCTCGGGCGGCCAGGGCGGCGCCGAGGACAAGATCGCGGCGATGGAAGCTGCGGGTATCCGCGTTGCGGATAGCCCCTCGGAACTGGGCACGACCTTGCTGGCAGTGCTGAACGGTTAATCTCGGGCGTCGCCCCGGCGAAGGCCGGGGCCGCTGCGTTACTGTTGCGCAGCGGTTGCCCCAAACACAGCGACCCCGGCCTACGCCGGGGTGACGAGGACTCGATATGGGCATTGAAGGCCAGGATTTCGCGGATGTTGCGGGCAGCGTAAGCCCCGCCTTCATCGAGTCGCTCTACGCACGCTTCAAGACGTCGCCCGACAGCGTCGAGCCGTCGTGGCGCTCCTGGTTCGAAGGCCTCGAAGGCTCGACCGAAGGCGCTTCGTGGCAGCAGGCGAACTGGCCGCTTTCCTCGACCGACGATCTCACCTCGGCGCTCGACCCGACCCAGATGGAGCCCGCGCCCAAGCCCGCACGCGGTGGCGCAAAGCCAGCTCCCGCCGCGGCGGCTGCCCCGGCGCCCTCGGAGGACGCGATCCTGCGCGCCGCGAGCGATTCGATCCGCGCGATGATGCTGATCCGCACCTACCGCGTGCGCGGCCATCTCGCCGCCAATCTCGATCCGCTCGGTCTGTCGACGCGCGACATGCCCGATGATCTGAAGACCGAATATCACGGCTTCTCCGACGCCGATATCGACCGCAAGGTCTATCTCGGCGGCGCGATGGGGCTCGAATGGGCGACGATCCGCGAGCTCGTCGACACGCTGCGCACCAACTATTGCGGCAATGTCGGCCTCGAATACATGCATATCGCCGACGTCGAAGAGCGTCGCTTCCTGCAGGACCGCATGGAAGGCAAGGACAAGGCGATCGAGTTCACCGATCTCGGCAAGAAGGCGATCCTCAACAAGGTGATCGAAGCCGAGCAGTGGGAACGCTTCTGCGGCAAGAAGTATGTCGGCACCAAGCGCTTCGGCCTCGATGGCGGCGAAAGCATGATCCCGGCGCTCGAGTCGGTCATCAAATATGGCGGCGCGCTCGGCATCAACGATATCGTCTTCGGCATGGCGCATCGCGGCCGCTTGAACGTCCTGACCAACGTGATGGCCAAGCCGTTCCGCATCATCTTCCACGAATTCGGCGGCGGGTCGGACAATCCCGACGACGTCGCGGGTTCGGGCGACGTGAAGTACCACCTCGGCACCTCGACCGACCGCGAGTTCGACGGGATCAGCGTCCATATGTCGCTGGTCGCCAACCCGTCGCACCTCGAGGCGGAAGACCCCGTCGTGCTCGGCAAGACGCGCGCGATCCAGACGATCGCGGGCGATCTCGACGAGCACAAGGCATCGCTCCCCGTCCTCATCCACGGCGACGCGGCGTTCGCGGGACAGGGGATCGTCTGGGAGTGCCTCGGCTTCTCCGGCATCCGCGGCTACAACACCGGCGGCTGCGTCCACTTCATCATCAACAACCAGGTCGGCTTCACGACGTCGCCGCAGTTCGCGCGTTCGTCGCCATACCCGTCGGACGTCGCCAAGGGCGTCCAGGCGCCGATCTTCCACGTCAACGGCGACGATCCCGAGGCGGTGACCTTCGCCACCAAGATGGCGATCGAATATCGCCAGAAGTTCCACCGCGACGTGGTGATCGACATGTGGTGCTATCGCCGCAACGGTCACAACGAGGGCGATGAGCCGTCCTTCACGCAGCCGCTGATGTACGACGTGATCCGCAAGCATCAGCCGGTCAGCGAAATCTATGGCGCCAAGCTGATCGAGCAGAAGGTGATCGACCGCGCGTGGATCGACGCCAATATCGCGCAGTTCACGACGCTGCTCGAAGGCGAGTTCGAAGCTGGCGCGACCTACAAGCCCAACAAGGCCGACTGGTTCGCCGGTCGCTGGTCGGGGCTGCACTCGCCCGCCGATTCGGAAAGCGCGCGCCGCAACGTCGAGACGGGCATCGAGCAGAAATTGTTCGACTCGCTCGGCCGCACGCTGACGACGATCCCCGAGGGGCTGACCGTCCACAAGACGCTCAACCGCGTGCTCGACGCCAAGCGGGCGATGTTCAAGACCGGCGAGAATTTCGACTGGGCGACCGGCGAAGCGCTGGCGTTCGGGTCGCTGCTCTCGGAGGGCTATGGCGTCCGCCTGTCGGGCCAGGATTCGGGCCGCGGCACTTTCTCGCAACGCCATGCGGTGTGGGTCGATCAGACCAACGAGGACAAGTATCGCCCGCTCTCGACCGTCGAGCATGGCCGCTTCGAAGTGCTCGACTCGCCGCTGAGCGAATATGGCGTGCTCGGGTTCGAGTACGGCTATGCGCTCGCCGATCCGAAGACGCTGGTGCTGTGGGAGGCGCAGTTCGGCGACTTCATGAACGGCGCGCAGATCATGATCGATCAGTTCATCGCGTCGGGCGAAGCCAAGTGGCTGCGCGCCAACGGCCTCGTGATGCTGCTGCCGCATGGCTATGAAGGGCAGGGGCCGGAGCATTCGTCGGCCCGCGTCGAGCGCTTCCTGCAGCTCTGCGCGCAGGACAATATCCAGGTCGCCAACTGCACCACGCCGGCCAATTACTTCCACCTGCTGCGCCGGCAGATGCACCGCTCGTTCCGCAAGCCCTTGATCATCTTCACGCCCAAGTCGCTGCTGCGCCACAAGCTGGCGGTGTCGAAGACCGCTGATTTCATCGGCGACAGCCACTTCCAGCGGATGCTGAGCGACCCTTCGGCGCCCGCCGATGCGGACGTGAAGCGCCTCGTGCTCTGCACCGGCAAGGTTGCGTACGATTTGATGGAAGCGCGCGATGCCGCGGGCGACCAGAACACGGCGATCGTTCGTGTCGAGCAGCTCTACCCCTTCCCGGGTGAGCCGCTGGTCGAGCGTCTCAAGCGCATGCCGAACCTCGAAACGGTGGTGTGGGCGCAGGAAGAGCCGAAGAACAACGGCGCGTGGACCTTCGTCGATCCGTTCATCGAGGAATGCCTCATCGAAGCGGGCGGCACGGTGCAGCGTGCGCGCTATGCCGGGCGTGCGGCCTCGGCCTCGCCGGCGACGGGCTTGATGAAGCGGCACCAGACCGAGCAGGCGGCGCTCGTCGCCGATGCGCTCCGGCACAGCGTCCGCGAGGAAATTCGCCGGACACGCAAGGTTTGATCGTTACCCCGGCTGCGCGAGCAGCCGGGCATTCGTAATTTCGCGCAGCGCTTGATCGGCAAGCGTTGCGCACCTGGGCCCCGGCCTTCGCCGGGGAAGAGAAAAGAGGCTGATATGGCAACCGAAGTCACAGTACCGGTACTCGGTGAATCGATCACCGAAGCGACGCTCGGCGAATGGCTCAAGCAGCCCGGCGACAAGGTCGCGGTCGACGAGCCGATCGCCAGCCTCGAGACCGACAAGGTCTCGGTCGAAGTCCCGTCGCCCGTCGCCGGCGTGATGGGCCAGCACGCGGTGCAGGTCGGTGACACCGTCTTGGTCGGCGCCATGATCGCGACGATCGACGCAGGCGAGGGCGCGCCCGCCACCGCTACCGCGCCGCAGCCCGCCGTGCTCCAGTCGCCCGCGGCTGAGGCCCAGGCATCGCCCGCCGCGACCGCCGGCCAGCAGGCGCCTGCCTCCGACCCGCGCGACACGCCCGCCGCGCTCTCGCCGTCGGTTCGCCGCGCCGTGCTCGAGCACGGTGTCGACCCCGCGACGGTCAAGGGCACCGGCAAGGACGGCCGCCTGACCAAGGACGACGTCGCCGCCGCTGCCGCCTCGACCCCGGCACCCGCCGCCGCGCCGCCGGTCTCGGCTTCGGTTGCTGCGTCGACCGGCCGCAAGGAAGAGCGCGTCCGCATGACGCGCCTGCGCCAGACGATCGCCAAGCGCCTCAAGGAAGCGCAGAACACCGCCGCGCTGCTGACGACCTTCAATGACGTCGACATGACCGCGGTCATCGAGGCGCGTGCCAAGTACAAGGATCTGTTCGAGAAGAAGCACGGCGTCCGCCTCGGCTTCATGGGCTTCTTCGTGAAGGCGGCCTGCCTCGCGCTCAAGGACATCCCGAGCGTCAACGCCTCGATCGAGGGCGATGAGATCGTCTATCACGATTACGCCGATATCTCGGTCGCGGTGTCGTCGCCCGGCGGGCTCGTCGTACCGGTCGTGCGCGATGCCGACCAGATGTCGGTCGCGCAGGTCGAGAAGACGATCGGCGATTTCGGCAAGCGCGCCAAGGACGGCACGCTCAAGATGGACGAGATGAAGGGCGGTACCTTCACCATCTCGAACGGCGGCGTGTTCGGCTCGCTGATGTCGACCCCGATCATCAACCCGCCGCAGGCCGCCGTGCTCGGCCTGCACCGCATCGAGGACCGCGCGGTCGTCGTGAACGGCCAGATCGTGATCCGCCCGATGATGTACCTCGCTTTGAGCTACGATCACCGCCTGATCGACGGTCGCGAAGCGGTGACGTTCCTCGTCGCGCTCAAGAATGCGATCGAAGATCCGACGCGGATCCTGATCGACCTGTAATATCGGATCGCACCTACCCATATTCCGTTCGTGCTGAGCTTGTCGAAGCACTGTCCTTGTCTGTCGGACGGAAGAGAAGGCAGCCCCTCGGCAAGCTCGGGGCGAACGGAGTGACACATGGCTGACTACGATTACGACGTCCTCATCATCGGCTCGGGCCCCGGCGGGTACGTCGCGGCGATCCGCGCCGCCCAGCTGGGCCTGCGCACCGCCTGCGTCGAATCGCGCGAGACGTTAGGCGGCACTTGCCTCAACGTCGGCTGCATCCCGTCGAAGGCGTTGCTCCACGCGAGCGAGTATTTCGACGCCGCCGCCAACGGCACGATGGCCAAGCTGGGCATCAAGGTCACGCCCGAGCTCGACCTTCCGCAGATGCACGCGCAGCGGCTCGACGCGGTCAACCAGCTGACCGGCGGCATCGCCTTCCTGTTCAAGAAGAACAAGGTCACCTGGCTCAAGGGCCGCGGCGCGTTCGTCGATTCGCATACCGTCCAGGTCGGCGAGCAGACCGTCACCGCCAAGGACATCGTCATCGCGACCGGCTCGTCGGTCACCCCGCTGCCCGGCGTCACCGTCGACCAGAAGGTCGTCGTCGATTCGACCGGCGCGCTCGAGCTCGACAAGGTGCCCGAGCATATGGTCGTGATCGGCGGCGGCGTGATCGGGCTCGAGCTCGGCAGTGTGTGGCGCCGGCTCGGCGCACGTGTCACCTGCGTCGAATATCTCGACCAGATCCTCCCCGGCTTCGACGGCGATATCCGCAAGGAATCGAACAAGGTCTTCAAGAAGCAGGGCATCGAGTTCAAGCTCTCGACCAAGGTCACCGGCGTGACGGTCAACGGCGACAAGGCGACGCTCACCGTCGAGCCGTCGGCCGGCGGCCCAGCCGAGACGATCGAAGCGGATTGCGTGCTCGTCTCGATCGGCCGCCGTCCCAACACCGACGGCCTCGCGCTCGAGAACGCGGGTCTCTCGACCAACCCGCGCGGCCAGATCGACACCGATCACCGCTTCCAGACGAGCGTCCCCGGCGTATGGGCGATCGGCGACGTGATTCCGGGCCCGATGCTCGCGCACAAGGCCGAGGACGAAGGCATTGCGGTCGCCGAGAACATCGCGGGCCACACCGGCATCGTGAACCACGCGGTCATCCCGAGCGTCGTCTACACCTGGCCCGAGATCGCCGGCGTCGGCCTCACCGAGGAAGTCGCGCGCGAGCAGGCGACCAAGAACGGCGGCGAGATCAAGGTCGGCAAGTTCCCGACGGCGGGCAACAGCCGCGCCAAGACCAACCACGACCCCGACGGCTTCGTGAAGATCATCGCCGATGCCAAGTCCGATCGCGTGCTCGGCGTCTGGGCGATCGCGGTGCCTGCGGGCACGATGATCGCCGAGGCTGCGCTCGGCATGGAGATGGGCGCGACGAGCGAGGACATCGCCTACACCTGCCATGCGCATCCGACGCATAGCGAGGCGATGAAGGAAGCGGCGATGGCGGTGAGAGGGAAGGCGATCCACGTCTGAGTCTGATCGCGCCAAGCCGTAGCAAAGCTACGGCGCGGCCCCGCCGCGATCAGACCGGCCGGCGGCGCTACAGCGCCGACCGACGGCGTGGCTTTGCCACGCCGCTGCCAACAAGGAAGCCAACAGATCACACCCCCGTTCCCCGGTGAAGGCCGGGGCCCAGTAGCAAGGGCGGAGGTAAGCGAGCGGTTTCGCGCGATCGTCGCCTCCAGCACGACTGGGCCCCGGCCTTCGCCGGGGAACGGCTCGGTTGCATCTGCTCGGTCGGGGCGCGCGCCCTTACGCCGTATCGCGCTGCGTAGCCCGCGCGCCAACCGTCAGCACCGCCGCCGCCCCCGCCGCGATCCACAGCGCGCCGGTCCCGTACGCCGCGTAACACCGCGCGCCCGTGATCACCCCCGCGCCGAACCCCAGCCACAACCCAAGATAGCGCGCCCAGTCCCAGCGTGGTCCTTCGCCCATCAGCGCGGCGGCGAGCCCCTGGCCGATCCGCACCAGCGCGCCGGTCATGTAGGTCAGCCCGATGCTGACCTCGCCATCGCGCGTGAACACGCCGTTCTCCGCCCCCATCGCGGTCGCCAGCAGCAGCAGCGGCACGATGACCGGATGATATGGCGCAAACAGCGCCGCGCCGCCGAGCAGCAGCGTGACGAGCGCCATCACCGCGACGCGCTGATGGTGTGGCCGCGAACGTCCGATGATCGCCGCCGCCACCACGCCGCTGACGAAGCTCAAAATCAACCCGGCCCCGATCCGCGCGTCGTTGCTCGCCCCGGTGGCGAGCGACACGCCGAGCCGCGTCGTATTGCCGCTCATGAACGAAGCGAAGAAGCCGCCCATGCTTGAATAGGCCAGCGCATCGACGAACCCCGCCAACCCGGTGAGGCACGCTGCAAAGAGGAGGGTGGAGCGCTGATACCGTCGCATCGCGCGACCATGCCCGATGCCCCGCGCCGATGCCAGCGTCGCGCTCGCTGCGCAGGTGGAACGATCCGCGCGCACGGCGGTTTTCCCGCGCGTACCATCACGGTACGTGTCCAACAGGGGTTTCACATGAAGAAGACGATGATCGCGGCGCTGGCGCTGGTCGCACTCCCGCTCGCCGCATGCGGCGGCAATGGCGACGGCAAGCTCGCCAAGCAAGTCGAGAAGGCTGCCGACAACCGCGCCGACGCGATGGAGGCCAACGCCAAGGACCTCGAGGAGCAGGCCAAGCAGGAGCGCAAGACCGGCGACGAACGCGCCGACGCGATCCGCGCCGCCGATGTCAACGCAAGCGCGATGACGCCCGAACAGCGCGGCGAAGTCGTCGCCAACGAAGCGGCGGCCGTCCGCTGATCGCTGCGGCGCGCGACCCGGTGTCGCGCGCCGCATTCCCTCGCGCGCCTTGCGCGGGTAGAGCGCTGCGATGCCCTCGCAATTTCCCTGGCAATTCGGCTCCGCGCTGCCCTGGCTCGATCTGTTCGGGATCGCCGTATTCGCGATCACCGGTGCGCTCGCCGCAATCCGCCATCGCCAGACGCTCGTCACCGCCACCTTCTTCGCGCTGATCACCGGGGTCGGCGGCGGATCGGTGCGCGATCTTCTGATCGGCGCGCCGGTCTTCTGGGTGCATGATCGCTTCGTCGCGGGGATCTGCCTTGCGGTCGCGGTGCTGGTGTGGACGACGCCCGAGCGCTGGTGGAAGGGCACTGCGCTCGACTGGCTCGATGCGGTGGGCTTGGCCGCCTATGCCGTGTTCGGCGCGGCGAAGGCCCTCGCGTTCGGCATCCCGCCGGTGCCGGCGGCGCTGATGGGCGTGGTGACGGCGTGCATCGGCGGCGTCATCCGCGACGTGCTCGCGGGCGAGCCATCGATCTTGATGCGGCCGGAATTGTATGTGACTGCGGCGGCGCTGGCGTCGGGGTCGTATGTCGTGCTGGTGAGCGCGGGCGTCGCGCCAAGCCTCGCCGCGCCGATCGCCGCTGCGTGCGGTTTTGCACTGCGGGCTGCGGCCATCAGGTGGCGGCTGGCGTTGCCAGCTTATGGCAAGACCTGACGGATTTTCGAGGCGCCCGAGCGGCGCCTAACGCTAATACGGCAGGCGCCAGACAATTTTGCGCATGGCGTGCCGCACCTGTGGCTTACCATCGACCCCGAGCGGGGGCTGATACCGGCCGCGCTTGCTGATCGCGCTGCAGGACGCGTCGTCCAACGCTTTTGATCCGCTCGACTGGACGACCCGACAATCGCCGACCTTGCCGTCGGTCCGTATGGTCCAGACGATGGTCGAAGTACCCTGTATTCCAGCCCCCACGGCCGATGAGGGATAATCGTCATTTGTGATCCACTGTGCAGGCGATGCACTACCGTTCGCCAGCGACGGCAAATCGCGCTCTGCCGGGTCGATCCCCCACTGGTGAAGCAGATCGTCCTGGCATGCCTTTAGCGCACCCGCTGCCCCCGACATCCCCGGTACGGCAAACGCAGTACGCGATCCATTCGCCAAGGTGACGGACAAGGATGACGAGCGCAGGATTTCGGTTGCCACATCCCCCTCGGTCGTGAGGGTCGTAATGGTCTGGTTCTTCTCCTTGATCTCGTAAACTGAGATATCGCTGTCGATCGTCCGGCCCGACGGTTGGAGCGTGAGCGTGCCTTTCATCGGACGGTATCGCGTCGTCTTCGCGCCTGGCGTGACGGTTACGACTTCGAGGCCTGAAGCAAGCGGCGAAGGATTGATGCCGAGCGCCATTCGCGCATTGCTTGGACCATAGTCGCGCGACAGGATGCACGCCGCGTCGGCATATTCGACGGTCCATTTGCCGGTCGGCTGCAATGGCACGTCGGCGGGCGCGGGACCCCCGAGCGCGAGCAGCGCCGCAATCAGCATCGTCTTCATCGCTTGCCCCCAAACCTTGTCGTTGCGAGTTTAACGCCCCATCTCGCCCCTGCAACCGGTCGCTTGCGCCATCCGAACAAATCTGGAACAAACCGCTCCCATGCTGACTCATATTTCCGTGCGCGGCGCGCGCGAGCACAATCTCAAGGACGTCTCGGTCGATATCCCGCGCGATACGCTGACGGTCATCACCGGGCTGTCGGGCAGCGGCAAGTCGAGCCTCGCCTTCGACACGATCTACGCCGAGGGCCAGCGGCGCTATGTAGAGTCGCTCAGCGCCTATGCGCGGCAGTTCCTCGAGCTGATGCAGAAGCCCGACGTCGATCACATCGAGGGCCTGTCGCCAGCAATCTCGATCGAGCAGAAGACGACCAGCCGCAACCCGCGCTCGACCGTGGCGACCGTCACCGAGATCTACGATTACATGCGCCTGCTCTGGGCGCGCGTCGGGATCCCGTATTCCCCCGCGACCGGCGAGCCGATCGCCGCGCAGACCGTCAGTCAGATGGTCGACCGCGTGATGGCGCTTCCCGAGGGCACGCGGCTGTACCTGCTCGCCCCCGTCGTGCGCGGCCGCAAGGGCGAGTATAAGAAGGAACTGCTCGAGTGGCAGAAGGCCGGCTTCACCCGCGTCCGCATCGACGGCGAGATCCACGAGATCGACGAAGCCCCCGCGATCGACAAGAAGTACAAGCATGACCTCGAGGTCGTCGTCGACCGTCTCGTCATCGGCCCCGACATCGCGACGCGCCTCGCCGAAAGCTTCGAGGCCGCGCTAAAGCTCGCCGACGGGCTCGCCTATGTCGACCCCGCCGACCCGGTCGAACCGCACACCCCCAAGAACGAAGTGCTCGGCGACAACGCGCCACCCGGCCGCATCGTGTTCAGCGAGAAGTTCGCCTGCCCGGTCTCGGGCTTCACCATCGCCGAGATCGAGCCGCGGCTCTTCTCGTTCAACGCGCCGCAGGGCGCGTGCCCGGCGTGCGATGGCCTCGGTGAAAAGATGCTGTTCGACGAGGAGCTCGTCGTCCCCAACCACGCGCTCAGCATCAAGAAGGGCGCGGTCGTGCCCTGGGCCAAGTCCAACCCGCCGTCGCCGTACTACATGCAGGTGCTCGGCAGCCTCGCGCGCGAGTTCAAGTTCGAGCTCGACACGCCGTGGGAAGACCTGCCCGAAACCGCGCGCGACACGATCCTCTACGGCACCAAGGGCAAGGCGGTCACGCTGACCTTCATCGACGGCAAGAAGTCGTACGACGTCAAGAAGCCGTTCGAGGGCGTGATCGGCAACCTCAACCGCCGCATGCTCTCGACCGAGAGCGCGTGGATGCGCGAGGAACTGAGCAAGTACCAGTCCTCCGCCGCGTGCGAGGTCTGCAAGGGCGCGCGGCTCAAGCCCGAGGCGCTCGCGGTCAAGATCGGCATGCGCGACATTTCGAGCGTCACGCGCCTGTCGGTGGTCGACGCGCTCGCTTGGTTCGAGCAGGTCCCGAGCCAGCTCGGCGACCAGCAGAACGCGATCGCCGAGCGCATCCTCAAGGAGATCCTCGAGCGGATCGGCTTCCTCAACAATGTCGGGCTCGATTATCTCAACCTCGACCGCACCTCGGGCACGCTGTCGGGCGGCGAATCGCAGCGCATCCGCCTCGCGTCGCAGATCGGCAGCGGCCTGTCGGGCGTGCTCTACGTCCTCGACGAGCCCTCGATCGGCCTGCACCAGCGCGACAACGACATGCTGCTCAAGACCCTTCGCCGGCTCCGCGATCTCGGCAACACCGTGCTCGTCGTCGAGCATGACGAGGACGCGATCCGCACCGCCGACTATGTCATCGACATGGGGCCGGGCGCCGGCGTCCACGGCGGCCACATCGTCGCGCAGGGCACCTTCGAGGAAGTCCTCGCCAACGAGAACAGCATCACCGCCGACTATCTCTCGGGCCGCCGCGAAGTCGCCGTCCCCAAGACCCGCCGCAAAGGCAACGGCAAGAAGATCACCGTCCACAACGCCACCGCCAACAACCTCAAGGGCGTGACGGCGAGCCTCCCGCTCGGCACTTTCACCTGCATCACCGGCGTCTCGGGCTCGGGCAAGTCGAGCTTCACGATCGACACGCTGTTCGCCGCCGCCTCGCGCACGCTCAACGGCGCGCGCATCGTCCAGGGCAAGCACGACAAGATCACCGGCCTGCAATATCTCGACAAGGTGATCGACATCGACCAGTCGCCGATCGGCCGCACCCCGCGCTCGAACCCGGCGACCTATACCGGCAGCTTCACCCAGATCCGCGACTGGTTCGCCGGCCTCCCCGAAAGCTTAGCCCGCGGCTACAAGCCCGGCCGTTTCAGCTTCAACGTCAAGGGCGGCCGCTGCGAGGCGTGCCAGGGCGACGGACTGCTCAAGATCGAGATGCACTTCCTCCCCGACGTCTATGTGACGTGCGACGTCTGCCACGGCGAGCGCTACAATCGCGAGACGCTCGAGGTGAAGTTCAAGGGCAAGAGCATCGCCGACGTGCTCGACATGACGGTCGAGGATGCGGTCGAATTCTTCAAGGCGGTCCCGCCGATCCGCGACAAGATGGCGATGCTGCAGGAAGTGGGCCTCGGCTACGTCAAGGTCGGCCAGCAGGCGACGACGCTGTCGGGCGGCGAGGCGCAGCGCGTCAAGCTCGCCAAGGAACTGTCGCGCCGCGCCACCGGGCAGACGCTGTATATTCTGGACGAGCCGACGACGGGGCTGCATTTCGAGGACGTGCGCAAGCTGCTCGAAGTGCTCCACCAGCTGGTCGAGCAGGGCAATACGGTGGTGGTGATCGAGCACAACCTCGACGTCATCAAGACGGCGGATTGGGTGCTCGACCTTGGGCCCGAGGGCGGCGTGAAGGGCGGCGAGATCGTCGCGCAGGGGACGCCTGAGGTGGTGGCGAAGGCGAAGGGGTCGTTTACTGGGAAATATTTGGCGCCGTTGTTGGGGAAGAGCGCTGTTTGACGGCGCTAACTCCGTTGCCGTCACCAGCTCCTAAATTCAGCGATCTCCTCTCGCTTTGCAACTACTAGCGCCACTAGCTCTTGTAAGGATTTCGTTAGGTCCAAATGACCTTCTCGGGGTGAATATGTTAAAACGTTCAACCCTCGCGTTCGCTTTATTAAATCCTTCTGGGCGTCTGCGATGGGCGTCGGAAGCGTCATGAAGTGCGCGGACTCACCGTGCTTGTATTTGTAGTCCTCGAATATAATTTGCAAATCGGGATCGCTTAATCCGCATCCCAGGCAAATAAAAGTATGAGTGTGCAGTAGCGCTGAGAATACCTCATAAAAGCTAGAATATTCTGTTCTAGCCTTTCCGTATTGCTCAAGTGTAAATATCATTTTGGACACCGCATCTACGGTGCCGTGTGGCTTTATAATATATCTATCCGCGCCAGACACAGCGTCTCTGATGTCGCTATCATAATAATTCTTTACGATTATCGTACCTTCGCTAGCCCCGATAGCATACGTCTCGTATATTTTGTCAAAATTTAATGAAGCTACAATTCTAGAGTCTAGATTGAATATTGCTTCATGTATCGGGGCGTGCCTATAGATCGGAGTTGAAAATTCCTCTTTGACGAAGTTGGGCCAAGCTTCGCCGAATCCAGTCCTGATATAATCGCAAGCTTCCAAATACTGGTATTTTTTTTAAGGAAGTACTAACATAGGGCATCCGGGTATTGAGCGCTTGATAAGCCTTGTTTAGAAAAGCTCCCCAAGTCGCTGGACGGCGGCCTGCGTCTGTTTGCGAGTTCGCCGAAACTCCTGATCCAATTAAGATAACGGACCGGCGTCTCGCGATCGCGCTTATGAGATTGTCTGGCCACGCAATCATTCGGTAAGTTCCGCAAGATTTTCAGCTAGTCTCTGTGTGATATCTTTGTAAATATCGCCAGCGTCTCGAACCTTGTTAAAATGTGCACCGCGAACACCATCCTTGGCGCGAAGTGCAAAGATTGGCTTGTGGGCTGTTTGCGACATTGGGATTAAGCTATAAAGATTAGGGATGGTTCCTATCTCGTAATTATTTACGTGTTCATTTAATTGTAGTTTATCGACAAAGTTCGCCTTAATGCTTTTAGGAATTCTTTTCATAATAGTTTCATAGGCGGCAACAGCTCTTTTTTCTCCTTCTTTTGTTTTTTGAATATATTGTTGCGCTACATATCCAGCAAATCGAATCTCAAAGGCGCCCCCGTGCGGGATGTCTTCAATTAGGCTCTCGTCGACTTGATTAAGTCCGTTTTTTAGTTTTTTCTTCCACTCGAGAAGGGCAATCGAAATATTCTCAATGGCTCTAAGGCTGAAAATATCTATCGACATTGGGCTTACGAAAAAGTCGCAGGCAAGAAGAACTGCTCGATTAATAGATCCTAACGACGGTCCCATATCAAATAATACCTAGTCATACTTCCCGCATCTTTCTAAAAGCTCTGAAAAGAGGAATGAGGTTCTAAGGCCTCGGATTTCTCCTCCAATTGCATCCTGCCAGTCCTTCGATAAAAGGTCCTCTTTCAAGGCAAGCCTGGGGTCTCCTGGTATTAGATCCACTCCATAATCTAAAACCTTCTGCGGTTTTATAGAATCGGCGTAACCCTTACCTATTGATAGAGGATGTATTATACTATGAACAGTAAAAGACTTTGAGTCTTCATATAGTTCGTACACGTCCCAATCATCTAGTAGTAACTGCGTCGCGTTGCATTGAGGATCTGCATCAACCACTAAAACCTTTTTCTTGCGCTCTAGGGCAAGATATGCGGCCACATTACAAAGAAGGGTGGTTTTGCCGACGCCACCTTTGTTATTAAAAAATGCGATTGACTGCACCGTCGGCTCCGAAATCCAGGACTGATTTTTGGTATGCTAGTCCCGATTTTTCGGTTCGCAAACAAATGCGTGTCGTGTCAGCGACAAAGCTGGCTAGACCCACGGCTCCATCACCCCGCTAACCACCAACAACCCACAAACCCCCGCCAGCATCGCCACATTCGCCCGCCGCCCCTTCACCAGCAGCAGCGCGATCAGCAGGCCGAGCACCCCGAACCCGCTCACCAGATACACCAGCAACACCAGCCCGTTCCCCACCGGCTCCACCACCTCGGGCCGCGGATGGAGCGTGTCGAGCACGACGCCCCCGGCCCAGCTCGCCACATTCGCGGCGAGCAGCCCGCCGATCACCAGCCGGTTCTGCTTGTCGTACCATTCGTCGAAATCGGGCCAGTCCTCGGGCGTGTCGGGAAAGATCAGCGTCGCCGCGAGATAATAGACGCCGACCATCGCCAGCACGCTGAGCAGCGTGACGTAATTCGCGCTGATCTGCTCGCGCGCATCGAAGGCGAGCAGCCAGAAGCTCGTCAGGTCGAGCATCACCACGAGCCCGAGCAGCGGCGTCAGCCAGCCGATCCGCACCGGCCGCACGCCGCGCTTCAATTTCAGCGCACGCGAAAAGCCGTTGAGCACCGCGGCGAGCGCCAGGCCCAGCACCAGGCCGAACAGCGTGAACACCAAACCAAATGGACTCATCGTGATTTCCCCCCGGATATCAGGGGGAAGGCTAGCGCGGCCGAGGCTGGGCGTCGAGTCTTGCGCGCCGCGGGGAGGGGGGGCGCAGCAAAGCCGCGCTGCGGCACCACACCGTCTGCCGCTGTGGCAAACCCCGATCATCGGCCAGCGCTGTCGCGCCGCCGTCCGGGCCGCGGCGGGGGCGCTCGTCGCTTGCTACGCAAAAGCCGCGACGGCGCGGCGTAAAAAAAAATCTTGCGGATGGGGCTGTCCTACAGCGCGTTGTTCTGTATATGTTCCGAATCCTCGCTACCCATGGAGAGGACCGACTCATGCCGTCAGACTCGACCCAGCCGCCATCCGACACCGCGCCCGTGCGCGATCCCGCGTTCGATCACCCCGCGCCCCCGCAAACCCCCGACGCGCCACCCCAGCCGCCCAGCCGCCACGATCCGCATGCCGCGATCAGGGCGCGGATCCGCAAGCTCCAGCGTGCCGGGGCGGCGCGCGCGCCCGAGGCCGCGCCCCATGCCCCGCGCGCGCCGGAGCCCGCCCAGAAGCGCCGTCGCCGCGCGAACGGCATGGTGTGGCGCGATGTCTCCGCCACCGGCTGGACGACCGACAAGCAGCGTGCCTTTCTCGAACATCTCGCGACGCACGGCTGCGTCAGCCACGCCGCGGCGCATGTCGGCCTGTCGAAGCAATCGGCCTATGCGCTGCGCCACCGCGGTGGGCGCACGATGTTCGCGCTCGCTTGGGACGTCGCGGTCCGCTCGGCGCGCAAAGCGCTGCTCGACGAAGCGTTGGAGCGCGCCTTTGCCGGGCGGTCGCTGCCCGTCTGGTATCGCGGCGAGCACGTCGGCGAGCGCATCGTCCATAACGACCGGCTGCTGATGCAATTGCTCGCGCATCCCTTCGAGCCGATCGATTCGGCGTATGACGCGGCGTCGCTGGCGCAGGCCTGGCCGACGTTGCTCGCGCAGGTCGATGCCGAGCTGCCCTTCGACATGAAGATGCTGCGCACGCGCGACGCCGATCATGACGAAAACGGAAACGATGACGAGCGATAAAGACAGTTCCGGGGGTCAATCGAGTCAAGCGCGCACGCTTCGTCGCACGCTCCCGACCGTATCGCGCGCTGTGCGGCATCGCTCCGCCGCGCGGCGGGGCGGCGGTGGCGGGCAACCTTATCGCCGCCCGCGCATTGCGCTTGGATACGATAACAGGAGGATTCGAATGCGCACCCTCACTCTCGGCCTGTTGGCCGCTTGTACCTTCGTCGCCGGCTGCGACGAATATGGCGACAGTTACGGCGGCGGCCCGCGCCGCGGCTATGGCGGCGGCTATTCGCAATACGATTACGACCGGCCCGATCCGGCGTATAACGGCTACGATGCCTCGCGCTATTACCGCGACGACAATCGCCGCTATCAGGAGCGCCAGCTGAGCAACAACGACCGCGTCTATCGCGGCAGCGACGGGCGTTACTATTGCCGCCACAGCGACGGCACGACCGGTCTGGTCGTCGGCGGGATCGCGGGCGGCGCGCTCGGCGCGGCGATCGCACCGGGTGGTTCGGGCGTGCTCGGCGCGTTGCTCGGCGGTGTCGGCGGCGCGCTGGCCGGCCAGGCGATCGACAAGGACAGCACGCGCGACGCGCGCTGCCGCTAACTTCCTCGCGCGCGGTGGCCCCGGTCGCCGCGCGCCCGATTTTGCAGAATGAGATGTGACATGGCCAAGACCCAGATTCCCAAAAGCGCCACCAAGCGCGCCCCCGCGCCGCAGGCCGCCAGCGCCACGCCTGCGATCAGCCGCACCGCGGCCTGGTCGATCGGCGCGGTCGTCGTCGCGGCGGGCGCCGGGCTCGCCGCGTTCCTGACGCGCGGGCGGATCGCGAGCGCGCTCGCCAAGGCGTCGGGAACGGCCGAGGGGCATGTGCCGACCGACCTGCTCGATCCCAAGCGCAATGCCGACGATCGCGCGATCGCCGATTTCCGCCCCGACATGGATGCGGTGATGACCGCCGCCGAGCGCGAGGCGCTGCGCCCGCCGGTCGGCAAGCCGTCGATCACCGCGTCGAACGGCTCGATGAACGCGATGACCGCGCCCGCCAATTGAGCGGGTGCCGCGCCCGCAGGCTGGCTCAGGCCGCCGTGCGGGCGAAGCGGCGATGGACTTGCCGCCGCAGGATCGCCTGCCACAAGGGGATCGTCAGCAGCCCCATCTGGCTGAGCGGCGCGATGAAGAAGGCAAGGCCGAACGACGCCGTCGCGCCGAGCACCACACCGATGCCGCGGATGCGGACTTGCGCGATCGTCTCGGGTGCGGTGTCGGCGCGGACGATACCCGGGCTGGTGGTGCGATAGGTCACCCACATGCTGAGCAGCCCTGTAACGATCAGCGTCAGCGCATAGAGCGCCGAGGGGACGAGCGTCCCCAGATTGGCGCTCATGAAAGCGGTCGCGAACGGCATGAACACGATCGCGCAGAGCATCAGGATATTGGGCGCGAGCAGCTTGTCCGAATAGCGCCCCGCCAGCGCGAAGGCGCGGTGATGCCCGGTCCAGAACGCCGCGATGACGAAGAAGCTGACGAAGAAGCCGAACAAGCTCGGGCCGAGATCGGCGAGCGCTTGGAGAAAGGCGGCGGGCGGCGCGCCATGTGGCAGATGCGGCGGGTGCACCTCGATGATCAGCAACGTGATCGCGATCGCGAACACCGCATCGGAAAAGAAGATCAGCCGCTCGAGCGGGTGATCGGGCCCTGCATGGCCGTGCTGGTCGCTCATACGTATCGTTCCCCCGCGCCTCCTATCGCCGAGCAGGGCGCGCCGATGCAAGCCGGATTGCACAGCGCGACCCTGCATCCCATATCGCCCTCCATGAGCGAGAACAAAATTGTGTGGCACGGCACCACGATCCTTTCCGTGCGCAAGAATGGGCGCGTCATCGTCGCCGGCGACGGCCAGGTGACGCAGGGTCAGACGGTGATGAAACCCAATGCGAAAAAGGTGCGGCGGCTGGGCGACGGATCGGTGATCGGCGGCTTCGCCGGCGCGACCGCGGATGCCTTCACGCTGTTCGAGCGGCTCGAGCGCAAGCTTGAGCAGCATCACGGGCAATTGCTGCGTAGCGCGGTCGAGCTCGCCAAGGATTGGCGGACCGACAAATATCTGCGCAACCTCGAGGCGATGATGATCGTCGCCGACAAGGACGTGACGCTGATCCTGACCGGGAATGGCGATGTGCTCGAGCCCGAGGCCGGGATCGCCGCGATCGGATCGGGCGGCAATTTCGCGCTCGCCGCAGCGCGCGCGCTGGCGGATTACGAAGCCGATGCCGAGACGATCGCGCGCAAGGCGATGGCGATAGCGGGCGAACTCTGCGTCTACACCAACGACCGGCTGACGGTCGAAGGGCTCGACACGAGCGCGTGATGCGCGTCGCCCCGGCGGAGGCCGGGGCCGCTAGGCTCTAGCGCGCGCCCTTGCACCATAGCGGCCCCGGCCTCCGCCGGGGCGACGGAAGCAGATATGAACCAGGACCTCACCCCCAAAGCCATCGTCGCCGCGCTCGACGCGCACATCATCGGCCAGGCCGACGCCAAGCGCGCGGTCGCGGTCGCGATGCGCAACCGCTGGCGCCGCCAGCAGCTCGCGCCCGATCTGCGCGACGAGGTCAGCCCCAAGAACATCCTGATGATCGGGCCGACCGGCTGCGGCAAGACCGAGATCAGCCGCCGGCTGGCCAAGCTCGCCGACGCGCCGTTCATCAAGGTCGAGGCGACCAAGTTCACCGAAGTCGGCTATGTCGGCCGCGACGTCGAGCAGATCGCGCGCGACTTGGTCGAGGAAGCGATCCGGCTCGAGAAGGAGCGGCGGCGCGGCGCGGTGAAGGACAAGGCCGAGGAAGCCGCGATGGCGCGCCTCCTCGACGCGCTGACCGGCAAGGGCGCGAGCGAGGCGACACGCGAGGCCTTTCGGCAACGTCTCCATGACGGCCATCTGCGCGACACCGAGATCGAGATCGAACTCGAGGCGGCGCCCGCGATGCCGTTCGAAATGCCCGGCGGTGGCGCGCAGATGATCAACCTGTCCGAGATGATGGGCAAGGCGTTCGGCGGCGGCCAGCTCAAGCGCCGCAAGCTGAGCGTCCCCGCGGCATGGGACAAGCTCGTCGAGGAGGAGGCCGACAAGCGGCTCGACCAGGACGAACTCAGCCGCGCGGCGATCGCCGATGCCGAGGCGAACGGAATCGTCTTCCTCGACGAGATCGACAAGATCGCGGTGAGCGACGGGCGCGGCGGATCGGTCAGCCGCGAGGGCGTGCAGCGCGATCTCTTGCCGCTGATCGAGGGAACGACGGTCGCGACCAAATACGGGCCGATGAAGACCGATCACGTGCTCTTCATCGCGAGCGGTGCGTTCCATGTCGCCAAGCCGTCCGACCTGTTGCCCGAGCTGCAGGGGCGTCTGCCGATTCGCGTCGAGCTTAAGGCGCTGACCGAGGACGATTTCGTTGCGATCCTCTCCGACACCAAGGCGTCGCTGACGCAGCAATATGTCGCGCTGATCGCGACCGAGGGCGTTGCGGTCGAGTTCACCGCGGAGGGTATCCGGGCCGTCGCGCGGATCGCCGCCGAAGTGAATGGCGAGATCGAGAATATCGGTGCGCGGCGATTGCAGACGGTGATGGAAAAGCTGCTCGAGGATGTCAGCTTCAATGCCGAGGATCGCGGTGGCGAGACCGTGGTGGTCGATGCGGCGTATGTCGAAACGCATCTTGCGAGCATCGCGCGCAATACCGACCTCAGCCGGTTCGTGCTCTAACAAGGCGGGGCATCGTCTTCGCCTTCAGGACTGTCGCAGCCCCTCCCGTTCGCCCTGAGCCTGTCGAAGGGCACCTCGCCGCTTGCGCAGGGGGTGTGGGTGCGGCGGGGCTTCGACAGGCTCAGCCCGAACGGGTCTGGAGTGGCGCGCTTTAGCGAGGCTGCGGCGGCTTCGCCCTGGAAACGGCCCGATTCCTACCGCGGCTTGTCCCACGGCACGAAGCTCCCAAGCCGACAGCGCGGTCCCGGGATCGTGCTGCCCGTGCGTTCGAGCGTGTAGAATTGATCGTTGCGGCACAATTGCCCACCATAGACCTCGGTAACGACGATCGCATCGTCGTCGAGCCCGGGGCAGCCATTGGGCAAATCGTTGCGCCACATCCGGCCGCCGTCGCGGTACAGCAAGGTGCGGTCACCGATAACCTGCGGTGCGCCGACCCGGCTGGGCGAAACGCAGGTCTCGGGCTTGCCCGGCGTTCGGCCCGCAAGCGCCTTGGCGAGATCCTTCGCATCGTCCGATGCGGTAGCCCCGCCCAGCGCCGCCGCCAGCAGCAGCCCGCGGATCACGGCCTGCGATAGGGGACGAAGTCGCCGAAGCTGCAGCTTCCGCTCGGCGTGCTCGTGATGAGATCGGCCGTCCGCACGATATCGCCGCGGCAGAACTGGCTGCCGAAGGTCTTGGTGATGATCGCATCGCCACGCCGCAGGCCGAAGCAGCCGCCGCCGGTATCGTTGACCATCACGTCGTTGCGGCCGTTCTTGTAGAGGATCTTGTCGCCGACGCGCGTCGAGTCGCGATACCGGAAGGTG
Source organism: Sphingomonas sp. UYEF23 (assembly GCF_040546165.1). Lineage (NCBI taxonomy): Bacteria > Pseudomonadati > Pseudomonadota > Alphaproteobacteria > Sphingomonadales > Sphingomonadaceae > Sphingomonas > Sphingomonas sp. UYEF23. Next base: position 131,943 of record NZ_JBEPNG010000004.1, read on the forward strand.
TCGATGCAGCTTTGCGGCTTGCCCGGCACGAGGCCCGCAAGCTGCTTGTCGAGCTCGACCTGATCGCGCGCCGCTTCACGTGCGCGATACTCTTTCGAGTCGGCGGACAGCGCGGCGCTCGCGCCAGCCAGCACGACGAGCGGAAGGATGAAGCGGAACATGCGATCGGTCCTTTTCAAAACGCTTGCGGCCCCATCCGCGTCATACCGCAGATACGGCTAGAATGCATCCTTGGCTGCACGCCGCTCGGCGAGCTGGTCGGCCGATGTCGCGCGCAGGAACGGGTTGGTCGCGAGCTCGAGCGCAATCGTCGTCGGAACAGTCGGTTCGCCCGCTGCGCGCTGCGCATCAACCGTAGCCATCCGTTCGGTGACGGCCTGATTGTCGGGCTCGGCAGCGGCGGCGTAGCGGCCGTTCGACTGCGTATATTCGTGCGCGCAATAGACGATCGTCTCGGGCGGTAGCGCAGCAAGGCGCTGCATGTTGCCGTACATCTGCGCGGCATCGCCCTCGAACAGCCGCCCGCAGCCCATCGCGAACAGCGTGTCGCCGCTGAACAGTGCAGCGTCGTCGGCCATGTAGAACACGATGTGCCCGGCGGTGTGGCCGGGCGTCTCGATCACGCGCGCGACATGCGTGCCGATGCGCACCGAATCGCCTTCGCGCACGCCGTAATCGAGCGTCGGGATCTTGCCCGCTTCGGCGGCGGGGCCACTAACCACCGCGCCGAGCGCCTTGATCGCGGCATTGCCGCCGGTGTGATCGGGGTGCCAGTGCGTGTTCCAGATCTGCGAGATCGTCCAGCCGCGCGCCTCGGCCGCGGCGAGCACGGGGGCGGCGTCGCTCGGATCGATCACCACGGTCTCGTCGGAGACGGGATCGTGCACCAGCCAGACATAATTGTCGCTGAGCGCCGGGATGCGGACGATCTCGAGCGCGCCTGCCATCACCATTCGCCGGTGTTGGGCATCGACGCCCACGGCTCGGCCGGCGCCAGCGCGCCGCCTTCCTGGAGCAGTTCGATCGAGATGTTGTCGGGGGTGCGGACGAACGCCATGTGGCCGTCGCGCGGCGGGCGATTGATCGTCACGCCGCCATCGTGCAACCGCTGGCACGTCTCGTAGATATTGTAGACGCGGTAGGCGAGATGCCCGAAATTGCGCCCGCCGGTATAGGGTTCGGGATCCCAATTGTGCGTCAGCTCAACCTGCGCGTCATGGTCGCCGGGGGCGGCGAGGAAGATCAGCGTGAAGCGGCCTTTCTCGCTGTCCATCCGCCGCACTTCCTCGAGCCCGAGCAGCTTGAAGAACGCGATCGTCGCGTCGGGATCGGTGACGCGGATCATGGTGTGGAGATATTTCATCGGCGCGCTCCATTGTGCTTTGCGCCGAGATAGGCGCGCGCGAGCAGCGATGCCACCCCGACGCGTTCCAAAAGCGTCAGGGCTTGGCGGTGAACTGCAGCAATGCGGCGGCGGCGGCCTTTCCGGGGGCGCTGTCGGGCCGCAGCGTGACGGCTTGCTGCCACGCGGCGCGCGCGCCGGCTTCGTCCTTCGCGAACGCCGCGATATTGCCCGCCTCGAGCTGGACCGCTGGGTCGTCGCTGCCGCGCCGCAGCGCTTCGGCGATGTCGTGCTGCGCGCGGACGATCTGGCTCTGGCGCCGCGCGAGCGTCGCCGAGAGCAGCCAGGCGAGCGGGTCTTCGGGCACCTCGGCAAGCGCGCGGTCGAGATCGTCTCGCGCACCGTCGAGATCGCCCCCGGCAACCATCGCGCGCGCGCGGTCGAGATGCGCTTCGCCCAGCGGCAGACCGGTCAGAGATCCGCCCGCCAGCGCGGCATCGAGCGCGGCGCGCGCCTTGGTCGCATCGCCCGAGGCAAGCCAGGCATTGCCCGCTTGCGCCCAGTAATTGACCGCACGGCCGTCGCCGGCCTTTTCGGCGGCACGCGCGGCGGCATCGAACGCGGTCGCGGCGGCGGGCCAGCGCTGTTCATTGGCATAGGCCATGCCGAGGCACTGCCCGGCAAGAAAACCACCGCCCGCGAGTTGCCATTGTCCGGCTTCGGCTTCGGCCAAGGTCGGGTTGTTGGTCGCCAGATCGAGGCACTTTTCGTAGCGCTGCGACGGCGGCGGGGCGGGCGGGCCGATCGGCGCGGCGCTTTGCGCGAACAACAGGGGAGCGAGCAGCAACAGGGTCATAGGTCGGCCATCACACTTTCGAGCGTCGCCTCGAGCAACGCGAGGTCGGCGTCGCGCGACAGGCGGTGGTCGCCTCCCTTCACCAAAGTAAGCTGCACATCGGCTGAACGGAGCTGCTCAACCAGATGGATCGAGCGGTTGGCGGGCACTTCGGTATCGGCCATGCCGTGGAGCAACCGCACCGGCACGTCGATCGCGAGACCCGAGAAGAGCACGCGATTGGCCTCGCCCGACTGCCAGAAGGCGCGAGTATAGACCATCGGCAAATCGGCGTAGCGCCCGACCTTTTCGAGCCGGCCTTCGGACAGGATCGCGAGCTTCTGTTCGACGGTGAAGCCCCAGTCGGTGAAATCGGGCGCCGCCGCGATCCCGACGAGCGCCGCCACCTTTTCGGGATGGTCGCGCGCGACGAGCAGCATCAGCCAGCCGCCCATCGATGATCCGACCAGCACCGCGGGGCCACCTGCGGCTGCGTCGAGCATCGCGACGACATCGTCGCGCCAGCCGGCGAGCGTCTGCTCCTCGAAGTCGCCCTCGCTGCTGCCGCAGCCGCCATAATCGAAGCGCAGATAGGCGCGGCCTTTGCGCTTCGCCCACGCCTCGAGCGCGAGCGCCTTGCTGCCCTCCATGTCCGAGCCATAGCCCGGCAGGAAGACGATCGTCGGGCCCGCGCCCTCGGTCAGGTGATAGGCGAGCGCGGGGCGGGCGGGGGTGGGGGAGAGCGTGTCGGTCATGGCGCGGAGGCTTAGCGGAAGATTACGGGAGGGGAAATCGCGCTTTCCTCAGCCTCCCGTTCCCCGGCGCAGGCCGGGGCCCAGTCGCGGGCCGCTGCAGGGAAGCGCTGCGCTCGACCGGCTCCGCACTTCGCTGCTGGGCCCCGGCCTGCGCCGGGGAACAGGGGCGCGTTGGCCCTTTACTTCGCCTCGACGAAGGCGAGCACCGCCGCCTTGAACGCGTTGGGCTGGTCGAGCATCACCATGTGCGCACTCTCGGCAATGTCGGCGAAGGCGATATGCGCCGCGGCGGCGTATTGCTTGCGATAGAAGGCGTCGGCCTTCGCCTTGGGCAACGTCGCCGCATTCCACGGATAGAGCATCGTGAGCGGCGTCGCGATCGTCGCGAGCGACGGGCGCAGGTCGGTCGTCAGATCCTCGTACATCGCCTCGCCGGTGACGCGCGGATCGGCGGCCTTCGTCCAGGCGGACATCGTGACGACGCTGCCGGGCTTGAGCGCGAGTCCCCGCGTTTGCGCCGCTACCATCTCTTCGCTCAGCGGCTTGCCATAGGTCGCGACGATCCCGTCGCGCATCTTGGCGGCATAGGGCGCGACCATCGCGGGCGTCGGATCGACCCCGGGCGGGGCCATGATCACCGCGAAGAACGGCAGCGAATCGACGATCATCAATCGCGACAGGTCGCTCGGATGCGCTTTTGCGAGCATCAGGCCGACCAGCCCGCCCATCGAATGCCCGACGACCAGCGCCTTCTGCAGCTTCTCCGCCGCGATATAGCCGTCGAGATCTGCGACGATCCCATCGAGCACGCCGGGCTGGAGATTGGCCCCCGGATCGTCGGCGCCGAAACCGTTGACCTGCACCAGAATGACACGGTGCTTCGCGGCGAGCGCGGGCGCGACGCCGTCCCATACCGCGCGCGGGGAGGCGAGGCCGGGGATCAGGATCACCGGGCTGCCCGTGCCGATCGTCACGATCGAGATATGCGGCAACCGCACCTCGGGTGTCGCCGCAAGCGGCGCCGCGAGGGCGGGCGTGGCGAGAAGCAGCGCGAGCGCGGCAACGAGGCAGGCTTTGACGACAGGCTTCACGCTACATCTCCTTTGGAGGGGCTGGCAAAAATCGCTTCGATCGGGAGCTCGAACAGTTCGGCGATACGGAAGGCGAGCGGGAGCGAGGGATCGTACCGCCCGGTCTCGATCGCGTTGACGCTTTGGCGCGACACGTCGAGCCGCTCGGCAAGATCGCCCTGGCTCCAGTTGCGCTCGGCGCGGAGCACGCGCAGGCGGTTGATCATGCCGCGTCCTCACCGCGCCGCTCGATCACGGCGTTGACCGCCGATCCGAGGCCCAGCCCGGCAAACCATGCGATCGGCACGAAGAACAGCGGCACGTGCGGCACATGTGCATAGACTTCGAGAAACCCCCAGCCGGTCGCCAGCGTCATCGCAAAGCCCGTCGCGACCAGCGCCTTGCGCACTTCGAGCATCCGCCGATATTCGTCGCGCAGGTCGATCAGATAGCGCCCGATGATCCAGAACACCGCGCTGAGCGGGAACGCGGGGAGCAAGGCGATCAGCCACAGCAGCGGCCCCTCGGCGTGGAGCGCGCGGATCAGGAAGGGCGATACCCAGACCAGCACGGCGTAGAGCGCCATCGTCGGGACGAAGCGGCGCAGATAGGCGCGGTCGGCCGGGTCGATGCGGCGGCTCACAGCGCGGCGTCCGCGCCGAACAGGCGATCGGCGCAATTGCCCAGGCCCAGTCCGCCAAACCACAGCACGGCGACATAATAGGGCTCGACATGGCCGACCAGGTCGAACGCCTCGAGGAAGCCCCACAAGGTCGCGGCGCTCAGCGCGAAGCCGCTTGCCCACAGTGTCTGGCGGACCATCAGCATGCGCAGATATTCGTCCCTCTCGTCGACCAGATAGCGCCCGATCGCGACGAACACGCCGATGATCGGCAGCGCGGGCAGCACCGCAACGACCCACGCCGCCGGACCGGCAACGAGCTGATGCTTGAAGGCATAGACCGCGCCAAGCAACGCGGCGGCGTACAGCAGCGCCAGCCAGAGCGTGCGGACTTGATAGCGGCGGGCGGCAACGGTGCGCGACATGGAAAGCTCCCTTTCACGTTTGTGAAGGAGGCTTTACAGTCAAGGTCGCTTGTCTGTCAAGCGAGCTTTCCACCCGGTTTGTGTTGCGGGTGTGCCTCTCCGTCACCCCGGCCTTGTGCCGGGGTCTACCGGGATGCGCGTACTACAGCGACCGCTCGCGCGGCACGGTGGACCCTGGGACGAGCCCGGGGTGACCAATGGAGGGCGAAACAGCCCAAACTTACCCGCCCATCGCCCGCGCGACCGCCTCCGCCACCTTGATCCCATCGACTGCAGCCGACAAAATCCCCCCGGCGTACCCAGCGCCTTCGCCCGCCGGGAACAGCCCGGCAGTGTTGAGGCTCTGGAAATCGTCGCCGCGCGTGATGCGGAGCGGCGAGGAGGTGCGCGTCTCGACGCCGGTCAGCACCGCGTCGGGATGATCGTAGCCTGGGATCTCGCGGCCGAACTGGACGAGCGCCTCGCGCATCGCGGTCACCGCGAACTCGGGCAGGCATTCCGCGAGATCGGTCATGTGGACGCCGGGCTTGTACGACGGCACGACGCTGGCGAGCTTGGTCGAGGCGCGTCCGGCAAGGAAATCGCCGAGCAATTGCGCCGGCGCGGCATAGGTCGATCCGCCCGCGACGAAGGCGCGCGATTCCCAATGGCGCTGCAGCGCGATGCCGGCGAGCGGATCGCCGGGATAATCGCGCGCCGGGTCGATCCCGACGACGAGCCCCGAATTGGCGTTGCGCTCGTTGCGCGAATATTGGCTCATGCCGTTGGTCGCGACGCGGCCTTCCTCCGAGGTCGCCGCCACCACCGTTCCGCCCGGGCACATGCAGAAGCTGTAGGCGGTGCGGCCGTTCTTGGCGTGGTGCGACAGCGCGTAATCGGCCGCGCCGAGGATCGGGTTGCCGGCATTGGGGCCGAAGCGCGCATCGTCGATCCACGATTGCGGATGCTCGATGCGGACGCCGATCGAGAAGGGCTTGGCCTCGAGATAGACACCCTCGGCGTGGAGCATCGCGAAGGTATCGCGCGCGCTGTGGCCAACCGCGAGCACGACCTGTTCGGCCTCGAGATAATCCCCGGTGTGCAGATGCAGCCCGCGCACCTTGCGCGTGCCGTCGGCTGCCGTCGCGACGTCGATCCCGTCGACACGCGTCTCGAAGCGATATTCGCCGCCGAGCGCTTCGATCGTCGCGCGCATGCTCTCGACCATCGTGACGAGGCGGAAGGTGCCGATATGCGGGTGCGCCTCGGTCAGGATCTCAGGCGGCGCGCCCGCCTTGACGAATTCGATCAGCACCTTGCGATCGAGATGCCGCGGGTCCTTGATCCGGCTGTAGAGCTTGCCGTCGGAGAAGGTCCCCGCGCCGCCCTCGCCGAACTGGACGTTAGATTCGGGGTTGAGGACGCTCTTGCGCCACAGCCCCCAAGTGTCCTTGGTGCGTTCGCGCACGACCTTGCCGCGATCGACGATGATCGGCTTGTAGCCCATCTGCGCGAGGATCAGCCCGGCGAACAGGCCGCACGGGCCGGTGCCGATGACGACCGGGCGCGGGCCGCTATAATCCGCGGGGGCCTGGGCGACGAATTTGTACGCCGTGTTTGGCGTCGGCTGGACGTGGCGGTCCTTCTTGAAGCGCGCGAGCACGGGGGCTTCGTTGCGCAGCGTGACGTCGACCGAATAGACGAGCTGGATGTCGCTCTTGATCCGCGCGTCGTGCGCACGCCGCGCGATCGAGAACCGGACGAGATCGCGCGGGGTGATCCGCAAGCGATTGCGGATCGCGGCGGGCAGTTCCTCGTCGGCGTGATGGAGCGGGAGCTTGAGTTCGGTGATGCGGAGCATTGCGACGCTGTAGCGGGGAAGCGCGCGTTCGGGAATGTAGTTCCTCCCCGGCTCGGGGAGGGGGACCGTGAGCATTCAGCGAACGGTGGAGGGGGCTGGCAACGGGCGCAGCGCACGTGGCACGCCCCCTCCACCCCTCGGCTGAAGAAGCCGAGCGGTCCCCCTCCCCGTGCCGGGGAGGATTAAGGGGTCAGATCACATATTCGACGGTGCGGCGCTGCAATTCATCCGCGCTCGCCGCCGCGCGCTTCGCCACGATCTGCGCGTTCAACCGCATCACTGTGCGGCTGCCGGTGGTCTTGAACGCGAAGGGCAGGAAGGCGTGCACCACCCCGGCCAGCCCGCCGCCGATCATCGTCAGGCCAAAGCGCGAGGCGACGACGAAATGCTCGCCAAAGGTCTCGCCGACCGAGGCGGGGTGATCGAGGAACAGGCGGCGAAACATAAGGCGGCTCCTTGTAGGTCAGCGCAGTCTAGCGGCAATCTGTGGCAACATGTCGGCAGCAAGCTGGCTCAGCGTATCGTCGCGCGCCCCCATTACCACGATCCGGTCGCCGGGTCGCGCCTGCGCGACGACCCACGCGGCGGCATCGGCGCGATCGGCGATGTGGTGCGCCTGCGCGCCGATCTCGGCGACGATGTCGGCGCTGGTCACCGCGCGCGCGACGGTGCCGCCCTGGTATACCGGGTCGGGCAGGACCAGCAGGTCGTCGCCGCCGAGCGCGTCCCGGAACATCGCGACCAGCTCGCTGCGCATCACCTTGAGCGGCCCGTAGCCGTGCGGCTGGAACAGCACGAGCAGCCGTCCGGGAAAGGCGTGGAGCGTGGCGAGCGTCGCGGCGATCTTGTCGGGGTTGTGCCCGAAATCGTCGAGCACGGTGACGCCGGCGGCCTCTCCGACCAGCTCGAAACGGCGCTTGAGGCCAATAAAACCCTCAATGGCGCGCGCCGCCTCGGGGAACGATATGCCCGCAGCTACAGCCGCCCCAATCGCGGACAACGCATTGGAGACGTTGTGGCGGCCAGGGACTTGCAACGTCACATCCATCACAACGTCACCGTCAGTCACGGTAAACAGAACTGAATATGGTCGCTCATCGATGTCGATGCACACAATGTCGGCTTCGTGATCGATCGCAACGGTCATCAAGCGATCGGGCGGAAGCGCATCCGCGAGCGCGGCGCCATCGGCGTTGTCGATGTTGATGACCGCCGTCGTGGCCTTGCTGATGAAGTCGCCGAACAATTCCCGCAGTTCCTCGAGCGATTTATGGTCGAGGCTGACATTGTTGAGCACCGCGATCTTTGGCGCATAGAGCGCGATCGAGCCGTCGCTCTCGTCGACTTCGCTGACGAACGCGTCGCCCGCGCCGACCAGCGCGCTCGCAAACGGCGCGTCGGGCGCGACGAAATTCTTCATCACCGCGCCGTTCATCACGGTCGGGTCGCGGCCACAGGCGTGGAGGATCCAGCCGATCATCCCCGTTACGGTCGACTTGCCGCTGGTCCCCGCAACGCCGATCGGCAGCGCGCTCGCATTGAACAGCGATGCGAGCAGCTCGGGCCGGCTGAGCCGCTGTGCGCCGACGCGCTCGGCCGCAACGATGTCGGCAACGGTGGGTTCAACTGCGGCCGAAGCGACGACGATCTGCTCGGCCGACGTCACGCCCGAGCCGTCCTGCGGGAACAGCGTCACGCCCTTGGCGGCAAGGTCGGCGAACTTGGCGGGCAGCGCACCGCGATCAAGCGTGCGGTCCGACCCCGCGACGGTCGCGCCGCGCCCGGCGAGGATCATCGCGAGCGGCATCATGCCGCTGCCGCCGATGCCGACGAAAAAGTAGGGTTTGCCGTTGTTCATCGCAGCGGGCTATCGCGGGCAGCGACGGAGTGCAACGGAGATGAACATGCGAATTGGGATCGTGGCACCCGCCAAGGGGATCGACGAAGCGCTGGCGGCGCGGGCGCTCGGCCTTGCGGCGGTGGCGATGCCTTCGGTCGATCTCGTCTTCCATCCGCAATGCTTCCTGTCCGACGGCCATTTCGCCGGCCCCGACGCGGCGCGCGCGGCGGCGTTCCTCGAAATCGCCAACGATCCTGCGTTCGACGCGATCTGGTTCGCGCGCGGCGGCTATGGCTCGAACCGCATCCTCCACACCGTCATGCCGCTGCTCGGCGAGGCCGCGCGGCGGAAGACCTATCTCGGTTTCTCCGACATGGGGTTCCTGCTCGGCGCGCTCTATGCCGCCAAGATCGGGCGGCCGGCGCACGGCCCGATGATTCTCGATGCGCGGCGCAGCGATGGCGGTTTTGCCTTCGCGCGGGGCTTGCGCTGGCTCGCCACCAAGGACCGCGCGGTGCTCGAACCCGGGCTCGACGGACACCCCGCTGCCGCGTTCAACCTCGCGATCCTGACAGCGTTGATCGGCACGCCGTGGCTGCCCGATCTCACCGATCACGTGCTGCTGATCGAGGAAGTGTCCGAACCGCTCTACCGCATCGACCGGATGCTCTTCACGATGGCGCACGCGACGCAGTTGAAGGGGCTGGCGGGCGTGCGGCTCGGCAACGTCACCGATATCCAGGCCAACGAACCGCCGTGGGGCGAAAGCCTAGAGACGATGATCGCGCGCTGGTGCGGCGAGATGGGGGTGCGCTATCTCGGGCGCGCCAAAATTGGCCATGGGGCGGGCAATCACGTCGTCCCGTTCGGCCTGGCGTAGCGCCGCATGGGCGTTGCCCCGGCCGCCAATCTCGGCGATACGGGGCGGATGAAGCGACTCTTCGCGGCGTGCGCGCTCTCCCTCCTCGCCTGGGCGCAACCGGCGGCAGCGCAATCGATCCTGCGCGATGCCGAGACCGAAGCGATGTTCAACGACATGTCGCGTCCGCTGATCCTGGCGGCGGGGCTCTCGCCGAGGAACGTCAAGGTCGTCCTGATCAACGACGATTCGATCAACGCCTTCACCGCGGGCGGGCAGACGGTCTATGTCCATTCGGGGCTGATCCAGGCCGCCGACAATGCCAACCAAGTCCAGGGCGTGATCGCGCACGAGCTCGGGCATGTCGCCGACGGGCACGTCGTGCTGATGGACGCGGGCATCAAGCCCGCGCTCGGCGTCTCGATCCTCAGTATGGTGCTCGGTGTCGCGGCGATCGCCGCGGGCGCGCCCGAGGCGGGGGCGGGGATCCTCTCGGCGGGCACGACCGCGGCGCAGGGCAAGTTCCTCGCGTTCAGCCGCGTCCAGGAATCGACGGCCGACGCCACCGGCGCGAAATTCCTGCGCGAGGCCGGCGTCACCGGCAAGGGCATGCTGACCTTCTTCAAGAAGCTGCAGAACGAGGAATATGCGTACGGCCTGAAGAACATCGATCCGTTCGCGCAGAGCCACCCGCTGTCGGGCGAGCGCATCGCCAGCCTGACTGCCGACGTCATCGCCTCGCCGGCCTATGGCAAGAAGCCCGACCAGGCGCTCGAGGAACAGTTCAAGCGCATCAAGGCCAAGCTGCTCGGCTATGTTGCCGACCCCAAGACCACGCTCAACACCTATCCCGACGAGGATCAGAGCCTCTATGCGCACTATGCCCGCGCCTATGCCTGGCACAAATCGGCGTACCCCGAGAAAGCCGATGCCGAGGCCGCCGCGCTGATCAAGGCCGCGCCGCATGATCCGTATTTCCTCGAGATCCAGGGCCAGATCCTGCTCGAGGCAGGCAAGCCGCTCCAGGCGCTGGCCCCGTTGCGCGAGGCGACCGAGCTGTCGCGCAACGCGCCGCTGATCGCGACGACCTTCGGCCACGCGCTGATCGCGACCGAGGACAAGGCGAATTACCCCGAGGCGATCAAGGTGCTGCGCCAGGCAGTGGCGCGCGACGACGAAAATCCCTTCGCCTGGTATCAGCTCGGCACGGTGTACGAGGCGATGGGCGACCAGCCGCGCGCGATGCTGGCGAGCGCCGAGCAAGCGAGCCTGACGGGCAACGTCCCGCTCGCCGCGTATAGCGCGCGCGGCGCGATGCAGGGGCTCGCCCCCAACAGCGTCGACTGGATCCGCGCGCAGGACATCGCGCTCGCTGCGCAGAACGAAATCGACGACAACCCGAAGAAATATAAGAAGAAACGCTGATGCGCCCGGCCTGGAATTCCCTAACCCTCGCGCTCGTCGCGGGGTTGATCGGCGCGGCCGGTTTTGCCAGCCTGGAACGGCTGATTCCGGCGAGCGGGGGGGAGCGCGCACGCGTCGAAGGCGTGGTGCACGATTATCTGATGGCGCATCCCGAGATCCTTCCTGCCGCGATGGACGCGCTGCGCGACCGTGGCCATGCCGAGACGATCGCGGCGAACCGCAGCGCGATCTACACGCCGGTCGGCAGCGCCTGGGCGGGGAGCACCAACCCGAATGTCACCGTGGTCGAATATTTCGATTACAATTGCGGCTATTGCCGCGCCAGCCTGCCGACCATCGCGGCATTGCTCAAGAGCGACCCCAAGATCCGCATCGTCTATCGCGACTTCCCGATCCTCGCGCAAAGCAGCATCGATGCCGCGCGGATGAGCTTGGCGGCGGCCGAGCAGGGCAAGTTCCAGGCGTTCCACGACGCACTCTATGCCGGCGGCCCGGTCAGCACGCAGAGCATCGCCGCGGCGGCGAAGACCGCGGGCGTCGATGCCGCGCGCGCCGCGGCCTATGCGCCGCGCGCCGAGCAGGAGATCACTTCGAACGCAACGATCGCACGCGCGCTCGGCATGACCGGCACGCCGAGCTGGGTGATCGGCACCAAGGTGGTTTCCTCCGCGCTCCCGCTCGAGGACTTGCAAAAGGCGGTCGCCGAAGCGCGCGCGGCTGGGCTCAAGTAACACCCGTCACCCCGGCCTTGTGCCGGGGTCCACCGTGCGGCGCGCGGTCCGGCGGCAGTTCGCGCGGCACAGTGGACCCCGGCACGAGGCCGGGGTGACGGCGCGATAGGCATCGCGACTTTCATACCGAGCGGTTGTTATCTCCCCGCTACCGCCCTATCTGCGCGACAACAATCGGGGGCAGCATGGACACCATTCTATCGATCGCGGGCGTGTCGAAGACCTACGCCTCGGGACATCGCGCGCTCGAGCCGGTCGATCTCGACATCGCGCGCGGCGAGATCTTCGCGTTGCTCGGGCCCAACGGCGCGGGCAAGACGACGCTGATCTCGATCATTTGCGGGATCGTCACGCCCAGCACGGGGACCGTGATGGTGCTTGGCCATGACGCGCAGACGGATTTCCGCAGCGCGCGCCGCGCGATCGGCCTCGTGCCACAGGAACTGTCGGTCGACATGTTCGAGACCGTGCTCGCCACGGTCAAGTTCAGCCGCCGCCTGTTCGGCAAGGCCCCTGACGACGCGCATATCGAGCAAGTGCTGCGCGACCTGTCGCTCTGGGACAAGCGCGACGCCAAGATCCGCGAGCTGTCGGGCGGCATGAAGCGCCGCGTGCTGATCGCCAAGGCGCTCAGCCACGAACCCGAGATCCTGTTCCTCGACGAGCCGACCGCGGGCGTCGACGTGGCTTTGCGCCGCGATATGTGGAAGCTCGTCCACAAGCTCCGCGCCGCCGGCACGACAATCGTCCTGACGACGCATTACATCGAGGAGGCCGAGGAGATGGCCGACCGCGTCGGCGTGATCGATAAGGGGCGGATCATCTTGGTCGAACAGAAGGCCGCGCTGATGAAGAAGCTCGGCAAGCGGCGGATGCTGATCGCGCTGCAGGCGCCGATGACCGCGGTGCCCGCCGATCTCGCGGCATGGAACCTCGCACTGGAGGATGAGGGCGCGACGTTGCTCTACACCTTCGATTCGGAGAATGAGGACATTCCGGGGTTGCTCGCGAAGCTCGGCACGCTCGGCATCGGCTATCGCGATCTCGAGACGCACAAGAGCTCGCTCGAAGACATTTTCGTCGACCTCGTCGAACAGAAGGACGCGGCATGAGCGCCTGGGCATCTCTTCCACCCGTTCGCCCTGAGCCTATCGAAGGGCTGCTCTCAACGGACGGTGCGCTCGTGGTGAGCAGTGCTTCGACAGGCTCAGCACGAACGGAAATAGGGAGGATCGCTGCATGAGCACGCACGCCGCAACCAAGGCCCCCGCGGTCAATTTCCACGGCATCTGGGCGATCTATCGCTTCGAGATGGCGCGCGCGCTGCGTACCTTGTGGCAAAGCCTCGTCACGCCGGTGATCACCACCTCGCTCTATTTCGTCGTGTTCGGCGGGGCGATCGGGTCGAAGATCAGCACGGTCGGCGGGGTCGGCTATGGCAGCTTCATCGTGCCCGGCCTGATCATGCTCTCGCTGCTGACGCAGAGCATCTCGAACGCCTCGATCGGCATCTATTTCCCCAAATTCACCGGCACCGTTTACGAGCTGCTCTCGGCTCCCGTGTCGGCGATGGAGATGGTGATCGGCTATGTCGGCGCGGCGGCGACCAAGTCGATCGTGCTTGGGCTGATCATCCTCGCGACGGCTTCGCTGTTCGTGCCGCTCAGCATCGTCCATCCGGTCGCGATGCTCGCCTTCCTTGTGCTGACGAGCGTCACCTTCAGTCTGCTTGGTTTCATCATCGGCGTGTGGGCGAACGGCTTCGAGCAGCTGAATTTCATCCCCGCGCTGCTGATCACGCCGCTGACCTTCCTCGGCGGGGCCTTCTATTCGATCGACATGCTGCCGCAGCCGTGGCGGACGGTGAGCCTGTTCAACCCGGTGGTGTATCTGGTGAGCGGCTTCCGCTGGGCGTTCTTCGACAAGGGCGACGTGTCGGTGGGGTTGAGCCTGGGCGTGACCGCGCTCTTCCTGGTCGCGTGTCTCGGCGTCATCTCGTGGATCTTCAAGACCGGCTGGCGAATGAAGAACTGACCCGATCTCCCTCTCCTTGTGGGAGAGGGAAGGGGCCCGCGCCCGCAGGGCTTGGGAAGGGTAAGGGCAAGTGCGGTCCGGCGGCGTGCGCTGTACTCACCCGACCTCGCAGCGCTCGGCCACCCTCTCCCGACGAGAGAGGGATTTAGGGCATTACCGGCAGCACGATCTTCGAGCCGGCGCAAACACGCTGCGTCGCCTTGACGAAATCCCCCGGCCTCGCCCGCGCGATATTGGGTACGAAGCGCTGCGGGTTGCGGTCGATCACCGGGAACCAGCTCGACTGAACCTGCACCATCAGCCGGTGGCCCTTCAAGAACACATGGTCGTGCTCGCGCAGCGCCACTTCCCAGCGCGTCACCTTGCCCGGCACCAACGGCTGCGGGTTCGTGTCGCTCGCAAGGAAACGCCCCCGCCGGACATCCATCGCGATCGGGAGCTGATAGCCGTTGAGCGACTTGGCATAGTCGCCGGGCTTGGGCGATTCGGCGTTCTGCACTTGGTTGTCGGGATAGACGTCGATTAGCTTGACGACGAAGTCGCTGTCGGTCCCACTGGTCGAGGCGGCAAGCTGCGCGAAGACATGCCCCGTAACCGTCAGATCCTTCTCGAGCGGCGCGCTGGTGTAGCTCAGCACGTCGGGCCGCCCGCCGAGGAAGCGCTGGTCGGCCGCCTCCCACCACGACCAGTCGGGCGACAGATACGTCCCCGACATCGGCCGCGCGCGGAACGGCACCGGGTTGGCCGGGTCCGACACATAGTCGCGGCACGCTTCGCCCGGTGCGGGCGCCGTGAAGGACAGCGAGCCGTCGGCATGGAGATACAGGTCGGTCGGCTTGGTTCCTGCCGCCGGCCACGCCGCGTAGCTCTTCCACGTCCAGCTCCCGCTCTGGAAGCTCTTCACGCCGGTTGTCGGCTTCGCGCCCGTCCCGTGGAGCCAATAGGCGAAGAACGGCGCCTGGATCTGCTCCTGGAACTGCGTCCCGCTCGGCACGCCGTACGGGATGGGCCCGAGCGCATTGGTCGGCCGCTGCCACCAGCCATGCGCCCAGGGGCCGGCGACCATCGTCGCGAGATGATCGGGATCGTTCTGCGCCTGCTTGAAATAGATCTGCCACGATCCCGACGGATCTTCCTGATCCCAATAGCCCGCGACGTTGAGCGTCGGCACCGTCGTCTTGCCGAGCCGGTCGCTCCAGCGCTGATCGGTGTAGAAGGCGTCGTGATTGGGATGGTCGAGCAAGGCGGTGAACATCGGCACCTTGCCCTTGAACTCGGTCTTGTCGATCTGCTCGACCGGGCCCTTGGCGAGGAACCAGTCGTACGTGTCGTAGCGATCGTATTGGAACGACGTGTCCTGCGTCTTGTCGAGCTGGAGCATCGCCAGCCAGTCGGTCGCATACGACAGGCGTAGCGCGCCGTTTCGGTGAAGATCGTCGGACTGCCAGTAATCCACCCACGCCGCCTGCGGGCTGACCGCCTTCAGCGCGGGATGCGGTCCGATCAGCGCGATCGCCGCGGCGAAGCCTGGGTAGGAGACGCCCCACATCCCGACCTTGCCATTGTTCTGGGCGACGTTCTTCACCAGCCAGTCGATGCTGTCATAGGCATCGGTCGCTTCGTCGACCCGCTTCGGATCGCCGGGATGCACCGCGGTCGACAGTGTGAAGACGCCATCGGACTTGAAGCGCCCGCGCATCGATTGCTCGACATAGATATAGCCGTCACGGTCGAGCGCGACTTGATTGCCCGGCGTCTTCTTCGGCGCGGAGTCGGGCACGCCATAGGGGGTGCGCGAGAACAGGATGGGCAGCGGCCCGGTCTGGTTCCGCGGGCGCAAGATCACGGTCTGGAGCCGCGCGCCGTCGCGCATCGGGACCATCACTTCTTCGTAGGTGTAGGGGGAGAGCGCGGGGGCAGGGGCCGCTACGGGCGCGGCCTGCGGGCGCGCAGCGATCGGGCCGGCCAGCGCGACACCGGCAGCCAGCGCCGCCACAACTTTACGCATACCCAACCCCCAAACGTCACCCCGGCCTCGTGCCGGGGTCCACCGTGCCGCAAACGCTCACGCGGCAAGTGTGCGGCACGGTGGACCCCGGGACAAGCCCGGGGTGACGATATGGTTTAGGGTCTGGGGCTTAGGCGCGCCTCAGATCCGGTGTTCGCCCTTGACCCAGCGCACCGTGCCCGAGCTTGCGCGCATCACGACGCTCTCGGTCGTCATGATGTGCCCCTTGCGCTTCACGCCGGCGAGCAGCGAGCCGTCGGTCACGCCGGTCGCCGCAAAGATGCAGTCGCCGCGCGCGAGCTCGGTCAGGTCGTATTGCTTGTCGAGATCGGTCACGCCCCACTTCGCGGCGCGCGCACGCTCGTCGTCATTGCGGAACAGCAGCCGGCCCTTGAACTGCCCGCCGACGCAGCGCAGCGCCGCGCACGCGAGCACGCCCTCAGGCGCGCCGCCCGAACCCATATAGATGTCGATCGTCGTGTCGGGGTTGGTCGTCGCGATCACGCCGGCCACGTCGCCGTCACCGATCAGCATGATTCCGCAGCCAAGTGCACGCAACTCGGCGATGATCTTGGCGTGGCGCGGACGATCTAGCACGCAGGCGATGATCTCCGACGGCTTGACGCCCTTGGCAGCCGCCAGCGCGGTGACGTTCTCGGTCGGCGACTTGTCGAGGTCGATGATCCCCTCGGGATAGCCCGGGCCGCACGCAATCTTGTCCATATAGACGTCGGGCGCGTTGAGCAGCCCGCCTTCCTCGGCGATCGCGAGCACCGCGAGCGCGTTCGGCCCGGCGGTGGCGCAGATCGTCGTGCCTTCGAGCGGATCGAGCGCGATGTCGATCTTCGGGCCCTTGCCGATCGCCGAGCCGACCTTTTCACCGATGAACAGCATCGGCGCCTCGTCGCGCTCGCCTTCGCCGATGACGACGGTGCCGTCCATGTAGAGCGAGTTGAGCGCGGTGCGCATCGCATCGACCGCCGCCGCATCCGCCGCCTTTTCGTCGCCGCGCCCGGTGAGCGTCGACGCGGCGATCGCAGCCGCCTCGGTCACGCGGACCATTTCGAGCACTAGAACACGGTCGAGCGTTTTGGAAGCGGTGGTGGTCATTGACGAAGCATCCTCTTGTTTGGGGAGGGACTAGGCGGGGCGCGTTACGTTGTCGAGACGTTGCTACTCCCCTCCCGCAAGCGGGAGGGGCTGGGGGTGGGCGCGCGCTTTCAGCGACAGTTGCCGTCGATAGCGCGCGCCCACCCCCGACCCCTCCCGCAAGCGGGAGGGGGGAAGAAGGGTCAGTCGCGCAGCAGTTCGTTGATGCTGGTCTTCGAGCGCGTCTGCGCATCAACGCGCTTGACGATCACCGCGCAATACAGCGCCGGCTTGCCGTCGCCGCCACCGGTCGAGCCCGGCACCACCACCGAATAGGGCGGCACTTCGCCGCGGAAAACTTCGCCGGTCGCGCGGTCGATGATCTTGGTGCTCGCACCGAGATACACCCCCATCGACAGCACCGCACCTGCGCCGACGCGCACACCCTCGGCCACCTCGGCCCGCGCGCCGATGAACGCGCCGTCGCCGATGATCACCGGGTCCGCCTGCAGCGGCTCGAGCACCCCGCCGATCCCGGCGCCGCCCGACAGATGCACGCCCTTGCCGATCTGCGCGCAGCTGCCGACCGTCGCCCAGGTGTCGACCATCGTGCCCTCACCGACATAGGCGCCGATGTTGACGAAGCTCGGCATCAGGATCGCGCCCTTGCCGATGAAGCTCCCGCGCCGCGCAACCGCGCCGGGAACGACGCGGAAGCCACCTGCGCGGAACTCGGCCTCGCCCCAGCCGGCGAACTTCGAGGGCACCTTGTCGAACGCCGGTGCGCCGCCGGCACCGCCCTCGACCAGGCTGTTGTTGTTGAGCCGGAACGACAGCAGCACCGCCTTTTTGAGCCACTGATTGACCTGCCAGCCGCCGTCCCCGGTCGGCTCGGCGACGCGCATCGCGCCCGAATCGAGCTGGAGCAGCGCTTGCTCGACCGCGTCGCGCACATCGCCCTTGGTCGCGAAGCTGATTGTGTCGCGCGCGTCCCACGCGCCGTCGATGGTCTGCTGCAGGTCGCTCATATATCCCCCGTATGGTCGTGGAGCCACGCCGTGATGTCGGCGCAGGTGAAGTCGATGAAGGAGCGGTCCTCGCCGCCCGGCGTCTGTTCGGAGCCATTGTCGACCCACAGCGTCGTCATGCCGATTGCCTTGGCGGGCGCGAGGTTGCGCGCCATGTCCTCGGCGAACAGGCAGGTCGTCGGGTCGAGATCGAACGCCGCGCACAGCCCGGCATAAGCCGAGGCTTGCGGCTTCGGGATCAGGTCCATCGCATGGACGTCGTGGATCGCCTCGAAGCTTTCGCCGAGCCCGAGCTTCGCCAGCACCTTGCTGGCATAGGGCGTGTCGGCGTTGGTGAAGACGAGCTTGCGCCCCGGCAGCTTGGCGATCGCCGCGGCGAGCGGGGCGTTTTCCTCCAGCACGTCCATCTCGATGTCGTGGACATGGTCGAGAAAGGCGTGCGGGTCGACGTCATGCTCTGCCATCAGCCCGGCGAGCGTCGTGCCGTGGGCGTGGAAATAGCCCTTCTGGATGCGGCGCGCCTCGACATGGTCGACCGCGAACTTGTCGGCGATATACCCCGTCATCCGCGAATCGATCTGGTCGAACAGCCGCGCGCTCGAGGGATAGAGCGTGTTGTCGAGATCGAAGATCCAGGTGCGGATATGGGCTAGGCGTGGGTCCATGGGGGTGGCTCTAAGCGGGAGGGGACGTAGGGGCAAGGCGGAGACGCATCTTCGCCCCTCCCCTTCAGGGGAGGGGCTTTGAAACGACCGCCGTCCTCCCCACATCCCTAACATGACCCAATATTCCCTGCTCGATCTCGTCCCCGTCATCGAAGGCGGCACCGTGTCCCAGGCGCTCGCCAACGCCGCGGATCTCGCAAAGCACGCCGAAGACCACGGCTTCCACCGCTACTGGACCGCCGAGCATCACGGCATGACCGGCATCGCCAGCGCCGCCACCTCGGTCGTGCTCGGCCACATCGCCGCCGCCACCTCGACGATCCGCGTCGGCGCGGGCGGGATCATGCTGCCCAACCACGCCCCGCTCGCGATCGCCGAGCAGTTCGGCACGCTCGACGCGCTGTTCCCCGGCCGGATCGACCTAGGCCTCGGCCGCGCGCCGGGCTCGGACCAGATCGTCGCGCGCGCGATGCGCCGCAATCTCGAGACCGACGCCAACGCCTTCCCGCGCGACGTCGTCGAGCTGCAGAGCTATTTCGCCAATGACGGCCAGACCGGCATCGTCGCGACCCCAGGCGCCGGTGCAGACGTCTCGCTGTGGATTCTCGGCTCGAGCACCTTCGGCGCGCAGCTCGCCGCGATGCTCGGGCTGCCCTATGCCTTCGCGTCGCACTTCGCGCCCGATTCGCTGATGGCGGCGATCGACATCTATCGTCGCACCTTCCGCCCCTCGGCCGCGCTCGCCAAGCCGCACGTCATGGCCGGCTTCAACGTCTTCGCCGCCGATACCGATGCGCAGGGCGAATTGCTGGCGAGCTCGCAGCACCAGGCGTTCGTCGCGCTGCGCACGGGCAACCCGCGCCAGCTTCCGCCGCCCGTCGCGGGCTATCGCGAGAGCCTCGGTGCGCAGGGCGCCGCGATCCTCGATCACGTCCTGTCGTGCTCGGCAGTCGGCGGCCCCGCGAAGGTCGCGCGCGAGATCGCCGCGTTCGTCGCCCGTACCGGCGTCGACGAGCTGATGATCGCCAGTTCGATCTACGATCACGAAGCGCGCAAGCGCAGCCTGACGATCACCGCGGAAGCGATGCAGGACGTCGCCATCGCGGCGTAAAGCCGCTCACGCCGGACTTGGTTCGGCATGCGCGCGGACGGCCCCCTCCGTCACCCCGGCCTTGTGCCGGGGCCCACCGCGATGCGCGGGATGCCGCTGGAGCGTGCGCGGCCCGGTGGACCCCGGGACAAGCCCGGGGTGACGAGGGGAGGGGCGTAGTATTCCATCGCTCCCCTTGCTGTGTTACGTCAGTGCACCACAGCAAGGGCCTCTCCAACCATGCGCTACGACATCGCCGGCACCGTAATGCAGACCGTCTCGATCGATCTCGATCGCGGTGAACGGATCGTCAGCCAGACGCACGCGATGGCGTGGATGAGCGACGGCATCCGGATGGACACGCACACCGGCGGCGGGCTGTTCGCGGGCCTCAAGCGCGCGATGTCGGGCGGCAGCATCTTCATCACCGAATATATCGCCGACGAGAACGCGCACGTTGCCTTCGCCCCGCGCTTCCCCGGCAAGATCATCGCGCGCAACCTCCGCGCCGGCGAGTCCTTGATCTGCCGCAAGGAGACCTTCCTCTGCGCCGAATATTCGGTGTCGCTCGACATCGCCTTCCAGCAGCGCCTCGGCGCCGGCGTGTTCGCGGGCGAGGGCTTCATCCTCCAGCGCGTCACTGGCCCTGGCACCGTGTTCCTCGACCTGTCGGGCGAAGTGATCGAGAAGGACCTAGCCCCCGGCGAGCGCCTCCGCGTCCATGCCGGGCATATCGGCATTCAGGAGCCGACCGTCTCGACCGACATTCAGATGGTGCGCGGCTTCCGCAACATCCTCTTCGGCGGCGAGGGCCTGTTCCTCGCGACGCTGACCGGGCCGGGCAAGGTCTGGCTGCAATCGATGCCGATCATGAATCTGGCGGAGGAAGTCGCGCGACACCTGCCGGGGAATGAGGAGCGCGGCGCGGCAGCGGGCGCGGGGATCGGACGCCTGGTCGGCGGTGGTGCGGCCGGCGCGGTGGTCGGCGGGCTGCTCGGCGGGTTATTGGGGAACGAGTGAAGCGAGGGCGCTTTACGACCGCAGCGCCTGACCGAACCACTTCGCCATGTCATCGAGCGGCTTGCGGGCGACGGGCAACAGCGTGTCGGTCTGCGCCGACGCTGCGGTGCCGAGCGAATGGCCAAGCCCCGGATAGCCGATCAACGTGACGCGCGCACGCGCTTCGGGGCGGCGCGCAAACGCCTGAGCCGCGTCGGGCGCGATCATCGAGTCGTTCAACCCCTGCAGCAGCAGGATCCGCGCATTGGTCGCCGGGAAGGCGTCGGCAACCCCTTTGAGCGAGCGCGCCGTCGCGGCGATCCCGAGCCCACTCTCGGGACCGTCGGCATACCACGATGCCAGGATCGGATCGGCCTCGGCAAAGCTGATCCGCCCATCGCGGTTGGTGTCGAGCAGCGGATTGACGCGTTCGCCGGGCCGAAAACCGCGGAACATGCGCACGAAGATGTGCGCGAGATCCCCGCCGGGGCCGGCATCGGCGCGCGCGATCGCATCGGCATCGAGCGCACCGTCGACCGCAAAGCGCGCGAGATAGGGCTTGCCGATGCGTTGATATTGCGCCTGCGCGACATGGGCGGGCGTGTCGACGACCGGGCCCATCAGCGCCACCGCGCGAACCGCCGGCTCCCCGCTCGCGACCGCCATCGCGACCGTGGTGCCCTCGCTCCACCCGACCAGGCCGAGCGGCAGGCCGCGCGCTTCCGGGCGTGCCGTGACCCATGCGACTGCGGCGCGCCCGTCGGCTGCGAGATCGGATCCGTTCAACGTGTCGAACTTGGCGCGGTCCACGGTCGTCGGCCCGGTGACATAGCGCTTGTTGTAACGGAACGAGACGATCCCGGCGCACGCAAGGCGATTGGCGACCTGAAGCATCGGCCGCGAGGTGATCGTGTGGTTCGGCCCCTCGATTGCACCGTCCATGTCCGCAACATCGGACCCGGGGAACAGCACGACCACGCCGCGCCGCGCGATCCCGGCAGGCGGTGTTACGAGTTCACCCGCGGTCGACACGCTGGGAAGCGCCAAGGCGACTGGCGCGCGTTGCGGCACGCAGCCCTGGGCGAAGGCGGGGGCCACGAGCATCGTGGAGGCCGCTGCTACAGCGAAATAAAACGATCCCCGCACGTCGTCACCCCAACCCGATTTGACTGCCCGGCTGCGGTTCTGGCAGCTGCCTCATCGCTAGGCAAGCGCAGCACTCAGTTCGCCGCAGGCAACCGCAACCGTACCAGCAACCCGCCGAGATCCTCGCTCTCTTCCAGCGACACCGTGCCCTCGTAGATCTCCGCCACGTCGCGCACGATCGCCATGCCGAGCCCCGTGCCAGGCTTGCCCGAATCGAGCCGCACGCCGCGGTCGAAGATGCGGATGCGCTGTTCCTCGGGGATGCCGACGCCGTCATCCTCGATCAGGAATTCGACGAAGCCCGAATGCTTCGAGACGGTGACGAACACCGATCCGCCGCCGTACTTCGCGGCATTCTCGATCAGATTGCCGAGCATCTCGTCGAGATCCTGCCGCTCGACATGGACTTGCAGGTCCTTTGGCCCGTCGCTGTCGATGCGGACGTGGCGATAGAGGATGCCGACCGCGCGCTCGACCGATTCGAGGCTCGGCCAGACGTCCGCCCGGCTGTGCGCCGACCCGCGCCGCCCAACCGCGCGGGCGCGGGCGAGGTGGTGGTCGACCTGCCGCCGCATCGTCCGCGCCTCGCGCACGACGGTCTCGCCGAGATCGTTAGCCTCGGCGGTCGCGGCGTTCATGATGACGGTGAGCGGCGTCTTGAGCGCATGCGCGAGGTTGCCGGCGTGACGCCGCGCTTCCTCGGCCTGGCGCTCGTTATGTGCGATCAGCGCGTTCAGTTCTTCGACCATCGGCGCGACCTCGATCGGCATCGGCCGCTCGATCTGGCGTGCTTTCCCGGCGCGCATCCGGGCGATCTCCTCGCGCACCTTGCGCAGCGGCCACAGCCCGTAAAAGGTCTGCAGGCCCGCCATCACGATCAGCCCGAAGCCAAGCAACGCGAAGCTGCGCACCAAAGTCTTGCGCAGCACCTTGATCTGCGCGTCGAGCCCGTCGCGGTTTTGCGCCACCTGGAAGCGCCAGCGCACCTTCGACCCCGGCAGCGTGACGTCGCGCTCGACGATCCGCAGCCGTTCGGGATTCTCCGCCTTGGGATCGACGAACTGCTTGCTGTCATAGGCATGGACGCCGAGATCGTTGTGCTTGCCGCCATAGGCCAGCCGCCGATCCCACAGCGAGCGCGACGCATATGGTTCCTGGCCCGGCGCGCCGATCTGATAGTAAAGGCCGGAATTTGGCTCGATGAAGCGCTGATCGGCGAGCTCGCGGTTCGACAGGACCTCGCCCTGCGGCCCGATCTCGGCCGAGACGATCAAGGCGGTCAGCACATATTCGAGCTGGTCGTCGAAATTGCGCGTGATCGCGGTGGTCAGCACGCGGTCGAGCGCGAACCCGCCGCCGGCGAGCAGCAGCAGGATCCAGCCCGCCGCGATCAGGATCATCCGGCGCGAGAGCGACCCCGTGGTGCGCACCGGGATCGCCGGATGCGCATCGCCCTCGAGCGCGGGCAGCGGCGGCGCTACGAGATCGGACGCGTCGGCTTCAGCCACGGTCAGGCATCCGGGTCTTCAAGGCTGTAGCCGAGCCCGCGGATCGTGGTGATCACGTCCTGCCCGAGCTTCTTGCGGATGCGCGTGACGAACACTTCGATCGTGTTCGAATCGCGGTCGAAATCCTGGTCGTAGATATGCTCGATCAGCTCGGTGCGGCTGACCACCTTGCCCTTGTGGTGGAGCAGATAGCTGAGCAGCTTGTATTCCTGCGCGGTCATCTTGACCGGCTCGCCGTTGAGCGTGACCTTGCCCGAGCGCGTGTCGAGCCGCACGCCGCCCGCGGTCAGTTCGGACGAGGCATTGCCCGAGGCGCGGCGGATCAATGCGCGCAGGCGGGCGATCAGTTCCTCCGACTGGAACGGCTTGGCGACATAATCGTCGGCGCCAGCATCGAGCCCGGCGACCTTGTCCGACCAGCTGTCGCGCGCGGTGAGCACGAGCACGGGGGCGGTGCGGCCTTCCTTGCGCCAGCGGTCGAGCACGGTCAGCCCGTCGATCTCGGGCAGGCCGAGATCGAGGATGATCGCGTCGTAATTCTCGGTCGAGCCCATGAAATGCCCTTCCTCGCCATCGGTGGCGAGGTCGATTGCATAGCCGGCGCCTTCCAGCGTGGCCTTGAGCTGCTGGCCCAGGCTTGGTTCGTCCTCGACGATCAATACGCGCATGTCTGTGTTCCCTTTACGAGCGCGAACGCGCTCAATTGCCGGTGCGGCCGATGATCTGGCCGGTACGGCCGTCGACCTCGACCCAGATGACGGTTCCATCGCGCAGGAACTTGAGCGTGTAAATCCCGCGGTCGGCGTCGAAATCGAAGCCGAGATACTGGCTGCCACGCATCGTCGGCAGCACGCGCCCCTCGATCTCGCGGATCGGCAGGATGCGGCCCTCGCGCCGCGCGCGCCACGCTTCGCGTTGATCGACATGTTGCAGCCAGACGCCCGCCAGCGGGGGCGGGGCGGTGGCAGTGGCCAGTCCCAACAAGACGGTTACGATCATCGACATCGGCTTTGCATAGGGGCGCAGGATTGAACAGCCTGTGAATGAGCCGAAGCGCGGCAGCCGGCCACGCCCGGCTGACTCGCGCAAGGCCGGCCGGCGGGTCGCGCCGGCGAACCCGTTCGACGACGCGGCTTTGCCGCGGCGGGGCGCACCGTCCGTTTCCTAGCCAGAGCCAGTCGTCGTCACCCCGGCCGCGTGCCGGGGTCCACCAAGCAGCGGGCACAAACCGCAATTCGTCACGATGTCCGCGCGGCCCGGTGGACCCCGGCACAAGGCCGGGGTGACGGCTAGGATCCTGCTCGAGCGGACCGCGCTTCATGCGGCCTCATCCGCACCCGCGCTTTAGCCTCGATTTACCCACGCTAAATCGCTAGGCCGCGCGGCCATGGCATTAGCACCAATCCTCGCATACGAAAATCTCGGCGTCATCCAGGGCTCCGGATGGCTCTTTCGGAACCTCGACATCCACATCGGCCCGCGCGATCGGCTCGCGCTGATCGGCCGCAACGGCGCTGGCAAGACCACGCTGATGAAGCTGCTCGGCAACAAGATCGACAGCGACGAGGGCCGCCGCACGATCGTCCCCGGCACGCGCGTGATCCTGCTCGAACAGGAGCCGGCAATGACCGGCTGCACGACGCTCGCCGATTATGTTCTCGGCGGCGACGACGCCCCGCGCCAGCACGAGGCCGAAGCGATCGCCGACCAGCTCGGCATCGACCTTACCCGCGAGGCCGCCAAGGCATCGGGCGGCGAGCGCCGCCGTGCCGCGATCGTGCGCGCCTTCGCGCAGAACCCCGACGTGCTGCTGCTCGACGAGCCGACCAACCATCTCGACATCGGCGCGATCGAATGGATCGAGGAATGGCTCCAGCGCTTCCGCGGCGCGTTCGTCGTGATCAGCCATGACCGCACTTTCCTCACCAAGCTGACCAAGCAAACGCTGTGGATGGACCGTGGCAATCTGCGCCGTGCCGAGATCGGTTTCGGCGGCTTTGATGCGTGGACCGAAGCGGTCTATGCCGACGAGGCGCGCAACGCCGAGAAGCTCGACGCCAAGCTGAAGCTCGAGGAGCATTGGCTGCTGCGCGGCGTCACCGGGCGCCGCAAGCGCAACCAGGGCCGCCTCACCAAGCTGGTCGAGATGCGCGCCGAACGCGCGTCGATGGTCGGCCCGGCGGGCGCCGCCAACCTCTCGATCGGCACCGGCGACGCCAAGTCGAAGGTGGTCATCGACGCCAAGCACATCACCAAGGCGTTCGGCGACCGCACGATCATCGACGATCTGACGCTGCGCGTGACACGCAAGGACCGCATCGGCATCGTCGGCGCGAACGGTGCTGGCAAGTCGACCTTGCTCAAGCTGCTCACCGGCGAACTCGCGCCCGACCACGGCACGATCAAGATGGCGCAGGGGCTCGAGCGTATCGTCATCGACCAGCAGCGCAGCAAGATGGAGCCTGACAAGACGATCCGCGACGTGCTCGCCGACGGCGGTGACTGGGTCGAGGTGCAGGGCTCGCGCAAGCATGTCGTCGGCTATCTGAAGGACTTCCTGTTCGAACCCGGCGTGCTCGACGCCAAGATCGGCACGCTGTCGGGCGGCGAGCGCTCGCGCCTGCTGCTCGCGCGCGAGTTCGCCAAGCCGTCGAACCTGCTCATCCTCGACGAGCCGACCAACGATCTCGACCTCGAGACGCTCGACCTGCTGCAGGACGTGATCGGCGATTATGAAGGCACCGTGCTGATCGTCAGCCACGACCGCGACTTCCTCGATCGCACGGTGACGATCACGCTCGGGCTCGACGGCTCGGGTACGGTCGATGTCGTCGCGGGCGGCTATGAGGATTGGGAGCGTCGGCGGAAAGCCAAGGCGCCGACCAAGCGCGGCGCGATCGCCAGGAACGCGGTTTCGGTCGCTGCTCCGACGGCGCCAGGCGCGAAGGTCAAGCTGACGTACAAGGATCAGCGCGATTACGAGCAGCTGCCCAAGCGGATCGAGGCGCTCGACGCCGCGATCGCGCGCGACCAGACGCTGCTCGAGGACCCCGATCTCTACACGCGCGACCCCGACGCGTTCGAGCGGCTGATGGAGGCGATCGGCCAGGCACAGGAAGACAAAACGGCGGCCGAACTGCGCTGGCTCGAGCTGGCGGAAATGGTCGAAGGGCAGGGGTGAGCCTGCGGGCGATCTATCGTTCCTAGCCCTCTCCCGCTTGCGGGAGAGGGTTGGGTGAGGGCCTTCTTCTTCAAGCGCGACAGAAGGCCCCTACCGACTGCGACTAGGTCCGCCTGAAGGAGGCGAACCAAGTCTCCGTGGCCTCTCCCGCATGCGGGAGAGGGCGGGGCGACTCCGTTACCCCAACGAGCGCCCCTGCCGCCCGGCCAGCTCGACGATGTAATGCCACGCCACCCGCCCCGAGCGCGCGCCACGCCGCGTGGCAAAACCGACAGCATCCATCGGATCGAACGGCAACGCATACGCCGTCGCATAGCTCGCGACGATCGCCAGATACCCGTCCTGGTCGACCACGTGAAAACCAAGGCTCAGCCCGAAGCGATCGGCGAGCGCCAGCGCGTCGTCGGCGGCGTCGCGCGGATTCACCGCATTCGGCTGGTCGATCATCTCGCGCGGGACGAGATGGCGGCGGTTCGAGGTGACGACGAGCCGGGCATTGGCCGGCCGCGCTTCCGCCCCGCCATCGAGCATCGAGCGCAAAGCGCGCCCGTCGGCGGCGGCGTCGAATCCGAGATCGTCGATGAACAGCAGGAACGCACGGGGGCACTCGGCGATCAGCGCGAACAACGCGGGCAGCGTGTCGAGCTGCGCCGTCACGATCTCGACCAGCGCCAGCGCGCCGCCCTCGGCCTGCACCGCGCCGGTCACCGCCTTGACCAGCGCGGACTTGCCGGTGCCGCGCGCGCCCCACAGCAGCACGTCGTGCGCTGCGGCCTTGGCCGCCAGATGGCGCGCATTGTCGAGCATCGCGCCGCGCTGCGCATCGACGCCGTGAAGCCGCTCGAGCGGCAAGGGACGGAAGTCGCGCACCGGTTCGAGCACTGTGCCACGCCACACATAGGCAGGGTGCGTAAGCGGATCGGCGCTTGCGGGCAGCGGCGGTGCAAGGCGTTCGAGCGCGGCGGCGATGCGGGCGAGGGGATCGGTGCTGGGCTCGGTCATGCCGTGCCTGCTACACTGCGGGCGGCGGCTTCGCTAGGTGAGCCCGTTCGTCGCCTCCACACGGCATGCCCGAAGCCGCGATCGCGCGGCTAGCCGAGCACCTTCAGCGCCGCGAGCGCCGCGGCACGATCCTCGAAGCCCGGATCGGCAAGCGCCGCGCGGATCTGCGTCTTGGCCTCGGCATTGCGATCGAGATCGGCATAGGCCTGGCCAAGGTGCCAGCGCAGGTCCGACTTCTCGGGTGCGATCGACGCGGCCTTTTCGAGCAGTTGCAAAGCCAGCGCGCTCTTGCCCTGCTGGTACAGCGCCCAGCCATAGGCATCGGTCGTCGCCGGGTTCATCGGCGCGAGCGCATAGGCGGCCTTGCCGAACACCCTGCCCGTCACCGCATCGCCTTCGCCGGTATAGGCATAGGACAGTTCGGCGAGCAAAGCCGCGTCGCGATTGCCGATCCGCTGCCGCAAGCTTTCGAGCGTCTCGATCGCCGCGTCCCAATCGCCGCCGGCGATCTGCCAATGCGCGGTGAGGCGCTGGCCCGCGATGTTCTGCGGGTTTTGCGACACGAACAAGGCGAGGACATTCGCTGCCTCGGCGCGGCGGCCCGCGCGGTCGAGCGCATCGACCGTGCGCAGCATCGTCGGTTCGTCGAAGCGGATGTCGATCGCGCGGCGATAGGCATTGGCGGCATCGCCCGCGCGGTTCATCGCCATCAGCGTGTCGCCAAGCGCGAGATAGGCGCTGGGCGCGCCCGGTGTCAGCGCGACGAGGCTCTGCGCCTTGGCGAGCGCGGCGGCGGTATCCCCCGCTTCGAGCAGGCCGCGCACCAGCCCGAGCTGCGCGACCGGCTCGTCGGGCGCGGTGTGTGCGGCGAGGCTCAATCCGGCCAGACCATCATCGGTGCCGAATGGCGTCGACCCGACCTGCACGGGAAGTGCCGAGCGGTCGAGATATGTCGCCGCCCAGTCGCGCTCGCCCGACTGTTCGAACGCGCGCCCGACGAGCGACAGCGTATAGCTGTCGGCATCGGCCCGGAGCGCGATCGGCTTGAGCATATCGAGCGCGCCGCGCGCATCGCCCGAGCGCAGCAGGGCCGCGCCGAGCAAACGCCGCGCGACGATGTTGGTGGGTTGCTGGCCGACGAGCAGCGTCCAGGAATCGATCGCCTGCTGGTACACGCCGGCCTTATACGCGAGCGTGCCGTTGAGCAGCAGCGCGCCGGGCATGGCGTCGAGCTGGCCCTTGGTGCGGGCCATCAGTTGGCGTGCCAAATCGTCCTTGCCGGCGCGCGCAGCGAGCACCGCCTGGAGATAGAGTGCTTGCACGCTGCCCGGGCGCGCGGCGAGCGCCTTGCGCGTCGCGGCGAGCATGTCCTGATAGCGCCCGACCTCGCCGAGCGTCGCGGCATATTCGATCAAGGCGGGGACGTAATAGGCATCGTGCGCGAGCGCGGCCTCGAACCACGGAAGCGCCGCGACCAGCCCGTATTGCGCGCGGACGAGTTCGCCGCGCAGCGTCAGCGCCTCGACATTGTTGGCGTTCGCCGCTGTCGCGCGCTGCGCGGCGGTGATCGCGCCTGCGAGATTGCCCATCTGATACTGGATGCGGCCAAGATCGGACCAGGCGAAGCTGTCGTTCGGCGTATCGGCGAGCAGCGTGGCGAGCACGCCTTGCGCGCGCGCCGGATCGCCCCCCGCCGCCAAGGCGCGAGCGCCGATGCGGATTGCGTAGCCGGCATAGCGCGGCGGCGCCTTGCCAGCCTCCGCGAGCGCGCGGTTGGCTTGCCCCTGAAGCAGCCAGGCCTGTGCGAGCAAATGATGCGTGCGGGCCGGATCGAATCCGGCCGCACGAGCGCGCGTGACTTCGCCCTCCGCGGCGATCCCGTCGCCGACCGACACGAAGCTGCGCGCGAGCATCGCATGCGCGAGCCCCGATTTCGGATCCGCCTTGATCGCGGCTTGTGCGTGGTTGCGCGCGGCACTGTAGTTTCCGATTCCGAGCGCCTTCGCGCTCAGCGCGAGCTCGGTGCGGGCGGTGGTGGCATCGGCGCGCGCCGGCGCGCTGCAGCCGACCGCGAGCAGGCCCGCAGCGGCTATCGTGGCGACCGATCCGAGGAGATACGGCAGGGACTTATGCATGCAGGTCATAGCTCTTCAGCAGATCATAGAGCGTCGGTCGGCTGACGCCCAACAATTTGGCAGTGTTGGAAATATTGCCCTCGGCGCGCGCCAGCGCCTGGGTGATCGTCGCGCGGTCGGCGCCTTCACGCGCTGCGCGCAGATTGAGCGGCAGCTCGTCGCGACCCTCGGCAAGATCGAGATCGGCGGCGGTCACGAGTTTGCCCTCGGCCATGATCACGGCGCGCTTCATGCGGTTCTCGAGCTCGCGGACATTGCCCGGCCATGGCCACGACGCGATCGCCGCGCGTGCGTCGGGCGCGAGGCCGGTGACCCCCGAGCGCATCGACGCGGCATAGAGTTTGAGGAAATGCTGCGCGAGCAGGGCAGCGTCGCCGCTGCGTTCGGCGAGCGCGGGGATGCGTACGACGATCTCGGCGAGGCGATAGTAGAGATCCTCGCGGAACGTGCCCGCCGCGACCATCGCGTCGACGTCCTGGTGCGTCGCGCACACGATCCGTGTGTCGACCGCGATCGCCTTGCGGCCGCCGATCCGCTCGATCGTGCGCTCCTGCAGGAAGCGCAACAGCTTGACCTGGAGCGGCAGCGGCACGTCGCCGATTTCGTCGAGGAACAGCGTGCCGCCCTGTGCTTGTTCGATCTTGCCTTCGGTGGTCTTGACCGCGCCGGTGAACGCGCCCTTTTCGTGGCCGAACAGCTCGCTTTCGAGCAAGGTCTCGGGGATGGCGGCGCAGTTGATCGCGACGAACGCGCCCTTCGCGCGCGGGCTGGCATCGTGCAGGCCGCGGGCGAGCAGTTCCTTGCCCGTGCCGCTCGCGCCGAGCAGCATCACCGACACGTCGGCACCCGCGACGCGTTCGATCGTGCGCGTGACCTTGAGCATTTCGGGGCTCGCGGTGATCATGCCGCCGAGCCCGGTGCCGCTGCTGCGCGCAGCAAGGCGGCGGTTTTCGGCTTCGAGCGCGTGAACGTGGAACGCGCGCGCGACGATCAGCCCGAGCGCGTCGATGTCGATCGGCTTGGCATAGAAGTCCCACGCGCCATCGGCGATCGCCTGGCGCGCGCTGTCGCGTGCGCCGTGGCCAGATGCGACGATCACTTTGGTATCGGGCTTGAGCCGAAGGATTTCGGCAAGCGTGGCAAAGCCTTCGCTGGTCCCGTCGGGGTCTGGCGGCAGGCCGAGATCGAGCGTGACGACCGCGGGCTCCTCGGCGCGGATCGCGTCGAGCGCGGTAGTGCGATCGACCGCGGTGACGACAGAATAGCCTTCATACGCCCAGCGCAACTGGCGCTGCAGGCCGAGATCGTCCTCGACGATCAGCAATTTGGGTTTGTCGGTCATGCGGCCTGGTCCAGCGAGATCGTCCGCGCTGCAGTGAGCGTGACATGGAAAGTCGTGCCGGCGCCCTCGCGGCTTTCGACCGCGACGCTGCCGCCCATCGCCTCGGCCAGCTGCCGCGCCTCGAACGCACCGATGCCGAAGCCGCCCGGTTTGGACGACGCGAAGGGCTTGAAGAGCTGTTCGCGCAGGAACGCCGGGCTCATCCCGCAGCCTTGGTCGATCACCGCGATCGATACGCGCTTGGCATCGCCCGAAACCGCGAGCGTGACGGGTTCGGTCGGTGGGCTTGCCTCGATCGCATTCTGCAGCAGGTGGCCGAGCGCTTGCTCGAGCCGGAAGGGATCGGCGTGTGCGAATACGGGTGTGCCGCTCACCACGACCGGATGCTGGGCGCGTCGCCGCGCCGCGACCAGTTCGGCGAGCGCGAGCACCTCGACCGGGCGAAGCTCCTCGGCGCGCGTGTGATGATGCTGCGACAGCCGCGCGAGCAAATCATTCATCCGCCCCGCCGAATCCTGCAGCGTTGCGATCATGTCGGCGCGGAAGGCCGGGTTGTCGGCATGGCGCTCGGCATTGCGCGCGACGAGGCTCAACTGGCTGACGAGATTCTTGATGTCGTGCAGGATGAAGGCGAAGCGGCGGTTGAATTCGTCGAAGCGCTTGGCCTCGGCGAGCGCCGATTGCGCGCGCTCTTCCGCCAGATAGCTCGCGACCTGGCGTCCGGCGATGCGCAACAGGTCGAAATCCTCCCAGTCGAGCGCGCGGTCGATCGGCGGGCGGGCGAGCAGGATCGCCCCTTGCAGCCGGTCGAGATGGACGAGCGGCAGCAACACCCAGCCATCGGAGTCGAGCATCCAGATCGGTACGCTCGCGCTTTCCGCCGCGTCGGTCGTATCGGCGCGGACCGCATCGAGTTCGACGATCCGCCCCGTCCTTGCGAGATGCGTGACCAGGGCGGCCTCGGCGCCAGCGCTGGGCGCGTCCCAATTCCACCCGGCGCCGACGCCGAGTCCCGCGCCATCGGGCACGAGCAGCAGCCCGGCGGGAGAATCGGTAAGATCGGCGACCGCCTTGACGATCCGCGCGTCGAGCGAGGCGGCATCGTCGGGCTTCCCGAGCGTGTCGGTGAAACGGATCCACTCGGCGCGATAATCGTAGCGATGCCGGAAGAAGTGTTTGGAGACCTTCACCTTGGCCCAGGCGCGCACCCATGGCGACGACAGGATCGTCACCCCGGCAGCGGTCGAACCGAAGACGAAGGCGGTTTGCCATAGCCGCGCATTGTCGCCGCTGATCGAGGCGATCGCGCTGGTCGCGACGAACATCACTGCGGCGTAGAGCAAGGTCACCGCGAACGAGACGGTCTGCCACGCGACGGTGCGCGAAACTTGCAGCGTCCACTCGCCATTGCGCTGGACCGCGACCGCGAGCACCGGCGCGACGAGCGCCATCACGAAACCGCGCCCGATCGTCAGCGCGGTCGGTGCGCCGCCGCTGATATAAGCCGAAACATAGAGCAGCAAGTCGATGCCCCACATCGCCCCGAGCGCGAAGACGACCAGGCGTAACCCTGCGCGCGAGCGCGGCGTGGCGGTGGCGTAAAGGTGGTGGACCAGCAACAGCGCCACGATCGCGACCATGCTGCGCAGAAGCAAGCGCACGGCGGCGACTTGCGGAATGAGCGGAACGCCAACGGCCTGTTCGAGGATCGCGAGCCCGATCCCGGCGGCGCTGACGAGGGCGACCACGCCATAGATGACGCCGATCGCGCGGCGCTCGCGCACCGGGAGGTCGTGCCGTACGAGCGCATGCATGAAGGCGAGCCAGGCAAGATTGCGCAGTCCTTCGGCGACGCGCGTGACGACATCGCTCGCTTCGATCCCGGCGACCGCCAGCGCCCACAAAGCGGTCAGTCCGAGCGCGCAGACCAGCGGCAAACGCGGCAGGCCCTTGCCGCGCTCGCGCAGCCGCGACGCGGCGACGCCCGCGAAGAGAAAGGCGGCGAGCGCATGGCTCCACAGGATGAGCGTGGCGGTGCCCGTCATCGCGCGCCCTCTGGCCACAACACGACGCGGACCGTCTGCAGGAGGATCAACAGATCGAGAAAGGGCGAATAGTTCTTCGCGTAATAGAGATCGTATTCGAGCTTTTGCCGGCTGTCCTCGATCGACGCGCCGTACGGATAGTTGATCTGTGCCCAGCCGGTGATCCCCGGCTTCACCATGTGCCGTTCGGCGTAATAGGGCAGCTGCTGCTCGAGATCCTCGACGAATTGCGGACGCTCGGGCCGCGGGCCGACAAAGCTCATCTCGCCCTTGAGCACCGACCAGGTCTGCGGCAGTTCGTCGATCCGGAGCTTGCGGATAATGCGCCCGACGCGCGTGATCCGCGGATCGTTCTTTTCGGCCCAGACGGCTTGCCCGGCGACCTCGGCGTCGATCCGCATCGAGCGCAGTTTCACGCAGTCGAAGCCGACATTGTAGAGCCCGACGCGGCGCTGCCGATAAAACGCCGGCCCCTTGCTCTCGAGCTTGATCGCGATCGCGGTGAGCAGGATCAGCGGGAGCGTTAGGGTGAGCAGGATAAGGCTCGCGGTGACGTCGAACACGCGCTTGAACAGGCTGGAGAAGACGCGGCCGGACGAAAACCCGTCGGAGAAGATCAGCCAGCTCGGGTTGACGCTTTGCAGGTCGACTCGGCCGGTTTCGCGTTCGAGGAAGGTCGAGATCTCGTTGACGTGGACGCCGGTGGTCTTGATTCGCAACAGATCCTTGAGCGGCAAGGCGTTGCGGCGTTCCTCGAGCGCGAGCACGACTTCGCTGGCGTTGAGCAAGACGACGTGATCGGCGAGGTTATAGATTGCATCGCGCGCGATCGCCTCGGGAATGACGCGCGCGGCCTCGCTCATTGAGATATAGCCGACGACGACGAACCCCGCGCCCGGCGTCTGCGCGAGCGCCTTGAGCCGCGCTGCGCGCGCGCCGGCACCGAGCACGACGACGCGCCGCTTGAACGCCTGCCCGCCGATCAGCTTGCCGATGAGGATTCGCAGCGCGATCAGCAGCAGCGCTGCGATCCCCATCGCGTAGAACAGATTGGACCGCCAGAAGCTCGCCGATGGCAGGAGGAAGAAGACGACGCTCAGGAAGATCACGCCGAGCGAAATCGCCACAAGCAGCCGCGCCGTCGCGTAGCGCAACGACTGCAGCGCGCCCGCGCCGTACACCCCAACCGCGACCATTGCCATTTCGAGCGACGCGGCGAAGGTCAGCAGTTGCGGGATGCGCGCTTGCATCGGCGTCATCGGCATGAGCAACTGGCCCATTCGCAGCGTGTAGCCGATCTCCCCCGCCGCGATCAGCAGGACGAAGTCGATCATCCCGAGCAGCAGCACGGCGTTGGGAATATAGTGCTTGAACAACCTGATCATCAGCGGTGGACCTCGTCCGCGCCCGCGCGGGGGATGTAAGCGATTCCGACACGGGCATGCCGCTGTCGCAGAAATTGACAAAGAAAAGCTAAAAGGGCCGGATCGGGATGGAACAAGGGATTACCTTCCGCCGCGCGAGCCGCTACAGCGCCGCGACCTAGGAGGAACTTTATGCCACAGCCACAGACGATTGTCCCTGTAATCCTATCGGGCGGGTCGGGCACGCGACTGTGGCCGATGTCCACGCCAGCCATGCCCAAGCAGATGCTGGCGCTGACCTCCGACGAAACGATGCTCCAGCTCACCGCCCGTCGCGCCCAGGGCGCGCGGTTCAATGCGCCGATCGTCGTCGCCAATGCCAAGCATGCAGCGATGGTGGAAGAGCAACTCGAAGCAGCGTCCGCCACGGCCGATGCGCTCATCCTCGAGCCGATCGGGCGCAATACCGCACCGGCGATCGCTCTGGCAGCGATCGCGGCGGGGTCGGGCGACGCCGCGCTGCTGATCATGCCGTCGGATCACGTGATTCTCGACGTGCCGGCGTTCCATGCCGCGATCGAAGCTGCGTTGCCACTGGTCCAGCAGGGCTGGCTGGTCACCTTCGGGATCGATCCGCATGCGCCCGAGACGGGCTACGGCTATATCCATATGGGCGAGAAACTGGCGACCGGGGTCCATCGCGTCGCCAAGTTCGTCGAAAAGCCGCCGCGCGACGCGGCCGAAGCGATGCTCGCCGCTGGCGATCATGCCTGGAACGGTGGTATTTTCCTGTTCCGCGCCGATTCCTATCTCGAAGCGCTGGCGCAGCATGATCCCGAGACGCTCACCGCGTGCAAGGCATCGATGGAAAATGCGCGCCACGAGGGCAAGCGGATCTATCCCGAGGCCGAAGCTTTTGCTGCTTCGCCCGCAGAGTCGATCGATTACGCGGTGATGGAAAAGGCCGAGCGCGTTGCCGTCGTGCCGGTGAAGATGGGCTGGAGCGATCTCGGCAGCTGGGACGCGCTGCAGGACATCAGCGAGCGCGACGCTGCGGGCAATTCGCATCAAGGCGAAGTGATCGCGATCGACACGACCAATTGCCTGGTGCGCAGCGATGGTGTCCGGATCGCCA
This sequence comes from Sphingomonas sp. UYEF23, assembly GCF_040546165.1. Classification (NCBI taxonomy): domain Bacteria; kingdom Pseudomonadati; phylum Pseudomonadota; class Alphaproteobacteria; order Sphingomonadales; family Sphingomonadaceae; genus Sphingomonas; species Sphingomonas sp. UYEF23. Next base: position 167,458 of record NZ_JBEPNG010000004.1, read on the forward strand.
TGGTCGGGGTCGACAATCTGATCGTCGTTGCCAGCGGCAATGACATCTTGATCCTGCCAAGCGGTCGGAGCCAGGAGGTCAAGGCGCTGATCGAGGCGATGAAGAAGAAGTAAGGCGGGGCAGGGGGTAAGCGACGATGACGGGCCTGACGATTCACGCCTATAGCGACGCGCTTGCTCCCGCCTTCCACGACATCAACGCGCAGTGGATCGGCGCGATGTATCGGCTCGAGCAGACCGATCGCGACGTGCTCGAACATCCGTTCGAGCGGGTCATCGCGCCGGGCGGCGATATCCTGTTCGTCGAGGTGGCGGGTCTCGGCATTGTCGGCGCGTGCGCGCTGCAGCGGACCGGGCAGGACCAATATGAGCTGACCAAGATGGGCGTGCTCGACACCGCGCGCGGGCGCGGTGCGGGGGCATTCCTGCTCGACGCCGTCATCGCGCGCGCCACGGCGATGGGCGCGCGGCGGCTGTATCTGCTCAGCAATACCAAGAGCGCTACGGCGATCCGCCTCTACGAGAAAGCCGGCTTCCGCCATGATCCGGGAATCATGGCGGAGTTCGGCGCCCGATACGAACGGTGCAACGTCGCGATGCTCTATCCGCTCGCCGCCGCCGCTCAATAAGCGAGCTGAACGCCGATACGAAAGGTCTGGCGATAGCGCTCGTTCTCGATCAGCTGCGTCTTGACCGCCTGTTAGCGCCGCCAGGGGGAATCGAGCAGATTGCTCGCCTCGACGAACACGGTGAACTGCTTGACCGGCGAATAGCCGATCCGCGCATCGAGCGAATTGTTCTCGTCGGTATATTGGTCGGTCGCCGCGCTCGCGCCGAGCGTGTCGAGATAGGCCGAGCGATAGGTGTAGGCGAGGCGTCCGGTCAGGCCGTATTTCTCGTAATAGAGCTGCGCCGTGCCGATATATTTCGACTGGAGCAGATTGCGCACCGAGCCCGCCCGGCCGATCACGCCGCGCGACGATCCATCGGTATAGGTGAAATTCCCCGACACGCCGAAGCCCGACAGCGCGCCCGGCAGGAAGGTCAGCTGCGCCTGGAGATTGGCCTCGACGCCGTAGATCTTGGCGCTGTCGCCATTGACCGGCTGCGTGACCAGTGCGCGAGTGAAGGTCGTGCCGCCGAAGGTGCCGCCTTGCGTCGTGCCGACGGTGAAGATCGGGTCGTCGAGATGCTTGTAGAAGCCCGCTATCGAAACGATTCCCTGGCCCGCGAGATAATATTCGGCCGATAGATCGCCCGACACCGCCTTGTAGGGCTTGAGGTTGGGGTTCCCGAGCGCGACGACGCCGGCGTTGGGCGTGGTGTCGCTCACGTTCACGTAGGGCGCGAGCAGATTATAGTCCGGCCGGCCGATCGCGGTGGTGACGGCGGCGCGCAGCACGAGGCGGTCGGTTGCGTCGAGGCGCACGGTGAGATCGGGAAAGGCATCGGTATAGGCGCGCGAATTCGAGACGTTGTAACCCTGGCTCACCAGCGAGGTCGCGGTGAAGGCCTTGCCCTTGTATGTGCCGTCGGTGTGCTCGACGCGGACGCCGGGGACGATCGTCAGCTTGGCAAACGTGAACGTGCCCATGATGTAGCCGGCATAGACCTTCTCGCTGAGGTCGTAATCGTTGACCAGCGAGTTGGCGACCGACGTGGCAGAGTCCGAAGCGCTCTGGGTCCGCGCGGCGGGGTTGGTGACGGTGTAATAGGTCTGCGCCTGATCGTAGTTGATCCGCGGGCCGACCGGATAGCGGCCGTCATAGATCGCGCTGCCGTCGTCGCCCGCAACCCCGGTCGCGGCGAGCGTGCTGCCGAGCGAATATTGCTGGAAGTCGCGATTGTTGGACTTTTCGGTCTTCTGGAACTTGCCGCCGAGCTTGATCGTGCTGTCGCTGCCGACGCCGATCGGGATCGTCAGGTCGGCGCGCGCCTGGTAGAGGTTTTCCGCGGCGCGACGGCGGTCGTACGTCACGCGATAGCCGTTGTAGAGCGCGCTGTTGTACGGCGTGCCATTGGCGGTGTTGACCCTGAACAGCGTGTCGGCGAGGTCGAGCGACAGGCCGGTCAGCGCGGTGCTGCCGGTGCGGAACGAGAATTCCGAGCGCAGCGGGTCTTTCTTGAGCGCCTTGCTGTAGGTGCCCTCGACCTGCAGCTCCGACCCGCCAAAGCGGAACTTGCCGCCGAGCTCGCCCGAGAAGGTCGAGTCATCCTCGTTGCGCAGCCGCAGGAAGCGCGTGCCGCGGCCGCTGAAGGTGCCGCCGTTCGAGATCGTGGCATTGACCGCCTGCTGCGCTGCGGTCGGCTGCGCGGTGACGCCAGCGGCGTTGGTCGTCGCGTAGGTGACCGGGATCTCGATCCGCGACTGATCGCGCGTCTCGTGGTCCTTGAAGGTCGAATAGAGCGTGCGGAGATAGACGCTGACGTCGGAGCTTGGCCGCCAGTCGAAATTGCCGACCACGCCGTAGCGGGTGCGGTTGAGATTGTAGTCGCGCAACCGGTAATCGTCGGGCAGCGCGCGGCTCGCGCCGGTCGGGGTGCCCCAGTTCGACGAGCCTTGCAGGTTCTCGGATTCGATCGGTCGGCTCGAATAGTTGCCCGAGAGCACGACGCCGAAGGTCCTGTCGGGACCGAAGCGCGTCCCCGCAGTGATATCACCCTCATACGGGCTGCGGCTGTTGAGCGTATTGTAGCCGCTGACGATCCGCGCGTTGGCGAACGCCTTGGTGCGGTCGAACGCGGTCAGCGTGTTGATGTCGACCTGACCCGCGATGGCATTGGCGTCGCGGTCGGGGGTGAGCGATTTGACGACGGTGACCGAGCCGATCAGCGAGGAGGGGATGTCGTCGAGCTTGACCTGGCGGCTCTCGGGCTCGGGTGCGGGGGCGGTCTGGCCGTTGACGGTGACGTTGGCGAGGTTGGGATTGACGCCCCGGATGATGACGTAGCGCCCTTCGCCCTGATCGTTCGCGACCGAGATGCCGGGCAGGCGGCGCACCGCTTCGGCGACGTTCTGGTCGGGCAGCTTGCCGACGTCATTGGCGTTGAGCGTGTCGGAGATGAAGTTGGACGAGCGCTTGGCTTGGAGTGCGCGGCGCTCGGCGGCGCGTTGTCCGGTGACGACGATCTCGCCGCCGCTCGTGTCGCCCGATGGCGGATCGAGCCGGAACTCGACGACCGTCGCGCGGTCGCTCGAGGTCGTGCTGCGCGTCACGGTCGGATAGCCGACATAGGTGAAGGTCAGCTCGACCGGACCGGGCGCGAGATCGCGGATCACGAACATGCCGTCGCGGTCGGCGACCGCGGTGCGACCCGCAGCGGAGATCGTCGCGCCCGGCAAGGCCGCGCCGGTCTGCGGATCGAGCACGCGGCCCGTTACATCGGCGGCATATGCCGGTAGCGCGGTGGAGCCGAGCAGCGCCGCGCACAGGCCTGCCTTGGACGCGAAGCTACGCGCCCGGATTTGTCCGAACATCATGATTTTCCCCCGCTCGCGGCGTTGATTGGGGATTCCCAATGTGCCCGCGTCGCCGAGGCCCTATCCGCGTCGCGTGACGGGAGCGTGACGTTTTCGCTATGTTTCGGAGAAGGCGCGAGTCGGCGACCGGTCTATGGTAGGGGAGACGCTCAAACCGAATCAGGCGGAGGACACCGATGCGTCGCACCCCCATAGTTTACGGCCTGAGCGCGCTGCTGATCGGCTCGATCGCGGCCGTGAGCGGCCATGCGCAAGAGCGCGACAGCCTCGGGCATGTCGTGACGCAGCCACTGCGCGACACGCGGATCGAGAAGACCAAGATTCCGCCTGTCCTTCAGCTCGCGGCGTCGGCGCCGTATTCCGCAGCGCATACGCAAAGCTGCGCGACGATTGCGGGCGAAGTTCGGAAGCTCGACGGTGCACTCGGCGCCGATGTCGACGTGCCGGGCAAGGCCAAGGGCGAGGGCAGCGAAATCGCGGCGGTGGCGGCGCGGATGGCGGTCAGTACGCTGATCCCGGGGCTTGGCCTCGTCCGGGTCATCACCGGGGCGGACAAGGAGCAGCGCCGCGCCGAGGCGGCGGTCTATGCCGGGCAGACACGGCGCGCGTTTCTGAAGGGGCTGGGCTATGCGCGCAAATGCCCGGCACCAGCGGCACCGACGCGTGCCGCGGTGGCGGATATGCCGAGCTCGAACTGAGCCGTCAGTCGCGCGCGAAGATTTCGGCGTGGGGAATCGTGAGGTTCAGCGAGGGTATCGTCAGGTCGTCGCCCGTCGCGAGCCAGTCGGCGGTCCAGCCGCCGGTAGGCGTGCGCTGGACGAGATGGATGCGCTCTTCCGCGGGGTCGACGAGGATCACCTCGCGCATGCCGGCAAGCGCGCAATATTCGGCGAGCTTGACCTTTTGGTCGTGCGCCGACGTCGAGGGCGACAGCACTTCGAACACCACCTGCGGATCGCCGAGCAATTTCTTGCGCGCGTTCTCGGGGGCGGCCGGGTTGTTGCAATAGACGCTGACGTTGGGGAGGCGCACCGTGCGTATGTCGGTCTGGGCGGCGAGGTCGGAGCCGTACGGGCGACAGCCTGAGCCGCGAAGGCGCGGGCCGAGCGCCATAAGGATATTGAAGGCTATCCGCGCATGCTCTTCGCTGCCGCCCGCCATCATATAGATCATGCCGTCTTCGAGCTCGGCCTTGGCGCCGCCAAAATCCATCTCGAGGAATTCCTCGACGCTGACGCGGCGATAGGCTGGGTCGAGGGCGATCGCGGACATGACACGCAATATACGCCCAATCGCCAGACAAACAAAGGGCCGGCGGATCGCTCCGTCGGCCCTTCGTCTTGGTCCAGCCGAGGGGCCGGGCGTTGGTTCCGGCACCGGCAAAGCCGGCGCTGCGTCGGACGGGATCGTCGAGCATGCTCGCCGACCCGCCGGCCGGAGCCACGCGAGTCCTGACATAGCTCTCGCTATGTCAGGCCGCGTTGGCTCAGAAGTCCATACCGCCCATGCCGCCCATGCCGCCGCCGCCCATCGGCATTGCGGGCTTGTCTTCCGGCAGTTCGCTCACGGCCGCTTCGGTCGTGATGAGCAGGCCGGCGACCGATGCTGCGTTCTGCAGCGCGGTGCGGACGACCTTGGTCGGATCGATCACGCCGGCTTCGACCAGGTTTTCGTACGTGTCGGTCGCTGCGTTGAAGCCGATCGTCGGATCGTTGCCATCGAGCAGCTTGCCCGAGACGACCGCGCCGTCGTGGCCGGCATTGGTGGCGATCTGGCGCACCAGCGAGGTCAGCGACTTGCGGACGATGTCGATGCCGCGCGTCTGGTCTTCGTTCGCACCGGTCAGGCCGTCGAGGACCTTGCTGGCGTAAAGGAGGGCCGTGCCGCCGCCGGGGACGATGCCTTCTTCAACGGCTGCGCGGGTTGCGTGCAGCGCGTCGTCGACGCGGTCCTTGCGCTCCTTGACTTCGACTTCCGAAGAACCGCCGACCTTGATGACAGCAACGCCGCCGGCAAGCTTGGCGAGACGCTCCTGGAGCTTCTCCTTGTCGTAGTCCGACGTCGTGTTCTCGATCTGCTGACGGATCGCATCGGTGCGGCCCTTGATCGCGTCCGAGTCACCAGCACCGTCGACGATGACGGTGTTGTCCTTGTCGATCGTGACGCGCTTAGCGGTGCCGAGCATGCCGATCGTGACCGACTCGAGCTTGATGCCGAGGTCTTCCGAGATCATCTCGCCCTTGGTCAGGATCGCGATGTCCTCGAGCATCGCCTTGCGGCGATCGCCGAAGCCCGGTGCCTTGACAGCTGCGACCTTGAGGCCGCCGCGCAGCTTGTTGACGACGAGCGTGGCGAGTGCCTCGCCCTCGATGTCCTCGGCGATGATCAAGAGCGGACGACCCGACTGAACGACGGCTTCCAGGATCGGGAGCATCGCTTGAAGGTTCGACAGCTTCTTCTCGTGGATCAGGATGTAGGGATCCTGAAGCTCGACCGACATCTTCTCGGGGTTGGTGATGAAGTAGGGCGAGAGGTAGCCACGGTCGAACTGCATGCCTTCGACGACGTCGAGCTCGAATTCGAGACCCTTGGCTTCCTCGACGGTGATCACGCCTTCCTTGCCGACCTTCTCCATCGCTTCGGCGATCTTCTCGCCGACTTCACGATCGCCATTGGCCGAGATGATGCCGACCTGGGCGACTTCGTGCGAACCCGAAACCGGCTTCGACCGCGACTTGACGTCCTCGACGACCTTGATGACCGCGAGATCGATACCGCGCTTCAGATCCATCGGGTTCATGCCCGCTGCGACCGACTTCATGCCCTCGCGAACGATCGCCTGCGCCAGAACCGTTGCGGTGGTCGTGCCGTCGCCGGCGATGTCGTTGGTCTTCGAGGCGACTTCGCGCAGCATCTGCGCGCCCATGTTCTCGAACTTGTCCTTGAGCTCGATTTCCTTGGCGACGGTGACGCCGTCCTTGGTGATGCGCGGTGCGCCGAAGCTCTTGTCGATCACGACGTTGCGGCCCTTTGGCCCCAGCGTGACCTTGACGGCGTCGGCGAGGATGTCGACGCCACGGAGGATGCGCTCGCGCGCGTCACGGCCGAATTTTACGTCCTTGGCTGCCATGATGAGGCTACCCTTTCAGATGAGAAATGTGGTGAAAGTTACGCGGAGAAGCAGTTAACCGACGATCCCGAGGATGTCCGATTCCTTCATGATCAGCAGGTCTTCGCCGTCGATCTTGACCTCGGTGCCCGACCATTTGCCGAACAGGATCTTGTCGCCGGCCTTGACTTCGAGCGGGTGGATTTCACCGGCTTCGTTGCGCGCGCCGGTGCCGACGGAGACGACTTCGCCTTCCTGCGGCTTTTCCTTGGCGGTCTCGGGGATGATGATCCCGCCGGCGGTCTTTTCTTCTGCCTCTACGCGGCGGACGAGCACGCGATCGTGCAACGGACGAAAGGTCATGGGCGAAGTCCCTTTATAATGAACATGTGTTAGCACTCGACGTTGGTGAGTGCCAGCAAGGCGGATATGATGGCGAGGTCTCGCATCGTCAACGGGCGCAGCCAAATTTCTGCGGAACCAAATGCAAAATCGGCGAATTGCCGTGTTGGTCGTATAGCACGCATTTACTCGGCTGGTGGCTTGCCGTAGCGAGGCGATGTGATCTCCGCCAACAAGGAGCGGCCAAGTGAAACTCGTACGCGGCGCGTGGAAAATTCTCGTCGGCATCAAGGACGCGCTGGTCCTTATCGCGATGCTGCTGTTCTTTGGCCTGCTGTTCGCAGCGCTCGCCTCGAAACCGAACAAGGCGGCGATCGGCGACGGTGCGCTCGTGCTCAAGCTCGATGGCCCGATCGTCGAGCAGACGCAGGAGGCAAGCGCCTTCGCCAGCCTGAGCGGAAACGGCATCCAGCGCGAATATCGCCTGCGCGACGTGGTCCGCAGCCTCGACAAGGCGGCCAAGGACGACCGCGTCAAGGTGGTCGTGCTCGATCTCGACTCGTTCGGCGGCGGCTATCCCGCGGCGCTCGAGGACGTCGGCGCTGCGCTGCGCCGCGTTCGCGACGGTTCCGATGGGAAGGGGGGCAAGCCGGTGCTGGCCTATGCCACCGCCTATACCGATTCCGGCTATCGCCTCGCCGCGAACGCCAGCGAGATCTGGGAAAGCCCGATGGGCGGCACGCTGTTCATGGGGCCGGGCGGATCGCAGCTCTATTACAAAGGCCTGATCGACAAGCTCGGCGTCAATGCGCACGTCTACCGCGTCGGCAAGTACAAGTCGTTCGTCGAGCCCTATACCCGCACCGAAGCCTCGCCCGAGGCGAAGGAGGAAGTGGTCAAGCTCTACCAGGTGCTGTTCGCCAATTGGCAGCAGTCGGTCGCGCGTGCACGCCCCAAGGCGAAGTTCGCGCCCTTCCTCGCGACGCCGGGCGCGGTCATCACCGCGGCGCAGGGCGACATCGCCAAGGCCAATATGGACGCGGGGCTGGTCGACAAGCTCGGCACGCGGCTCGACTTCGGCAAGCGCGTCGCCGCGATCGCCGGGGTCGACAGCGGCAAGGCGGCCGGGCTGTTCAAGACGATCAAGTACGACGCCTATGTCGCCGCCAATCCGCTGCCGACCGGCGGCGACAAGGTCGGCGTGCTGACGATCGCGGGCGACATCATCGACGGCAAGTCGAAGGCCGGCTCGGTCGGGTCGGACACGGTGTCGAAGCTGCTGCTCGATGCGCTCGCCAAGAAGGACCTCAAGGCGCTCGTCGTGCGCGTCGATTCGCCCGGCGGCTCGGCGCTCGCATCGGAAGACATGCGCCGCGCGATCCAGGAGGCGAAGGCACAGAAGCTGCCGATCGTCGTCTCGATGGGCTCGGTCGCGGCATCGGGCGGCTATTGGGTGTCGACCGCGGGCGACATGGTGTTCGCGCAGCCGACGACGATCACCGGCTCGATCGGCATCTTCGGGATCATCCCGACCTTCGAGAACACACTCAAGAAGGTCGGGCTGACCACCGACGGCGTCCGCACGACGCCGCTCTCGGGGCAGCCCGACATCTATGGCGGCACCAACCCGGAGACCGATGCGATCTTCCAGGCGGGGATCGAGAATGGCTATCGCCAGTTCATCACGCGCGTCGCCGGCGCGCGGAAGATGACGCCCGAGCAAGTCAACGAGATCGCGCAGGGGCGCGTCTGGGATGGCGGGACCGCGCTCCAGCTCCACCTGGTCGACAAATTCGGCGGGTTGCAGGATGCGATCGCCGAGGCGGCGCGGCGCGCGGGGCTAAAGGCCGACGGCTATCACGCCGAATATCTCGAGAAGAAGCCCAGCGCGTTCGCCAAGATGATCCAGCAGTTCGCCGATTCGAACAAGGATGACGATGCGTCGGCAGGCGATGCCTTCACGCGGATGGCGGCCGAGCGGCGTGCGGTGTTCGCGCGCGCGCTCGGCGACGTGACGCGGATCGGCACGGGTGCTGCGATCCAGGCGCGCTGCCTCGAATGCGACGGCGTCGGCGGCACCGCGCCGCGTGCTGGCGACGCGCGGCTGATGGACTTCGTGCTCGCGCGGTTCGGGCTGTGAGCCTGGACCGCGCCCCGACGCGGATCGCGATCCGGCCCGCGACCCCCGACGATGCCGCAGCGATCGCGGCGATCTACCGCCCTTATGTCGAGCGCGGGACGGTGTCGTTCGAGACCGAGGCGCCCGATGCCGGCGTGATCGCGCAGCGGATGGCGGCGTCGCGCGGGCTGTACCCGTGGCTGGTCGCGACCGAAGGCGAGGGCGGGGCGGTGCTTGGCTATGCATATGCCTCGGCGTTCCGCGATCGGCCGGCGTACCGCTTCACGATCGAGACGACGGTCTATCTCGAGACGGGGACGCAGGGGCGTGGCAACGGGCGGCAGCTGTACGATGCGCTGATCGACACGGTGCGCGCGCAGGGGTTCACCCATGCGATCGGCGTGATCGCGCTGCCCAACGACCATTCGATCCGGCTGCACGAGTCGGTCGGTTTCAAGCGCGCGGGGTTCTTCCGCGAGGCGGGGTATAAGGACGGGCGCTGGATCGATGTCGGATACTGGCACTGCGACCTCAACGACGCGACGATCCCGCCGATGGAGCCCAAGCCGTTCAGCGAGACGGGGATGGTGTGGAATTGGTGATCTTCTAAGCCCCTCCCCTTTAGGGGAGGGGTTGGGGTGGGGAAGTGGTGGCCACGGAAGCCGAGCTCCTGAAGCGCGCGCACGAGCTGCGCCGTAATCCGACCGAGCCGGAGATCCGGCTTTGGCGGGCGCTGTCTAATTCGCAGCTGGATGGGCTGAAGTTTCGCCGCCAGCATGTGGTTCTAGAAGCTCAGGCGATTCTCGACTTCTTCTGTCCCGCAATCGGTCTCGGGATCGAAGTTGATGGCGATACGCACGACGCCGATCGAGACGCGCGTCGTGACGCGCGGCTCGCCGCGCTAGGCTTCACGATCGTCCGCTTTAGCAATCCCGACGTCATGTCGAACTTGGCCGGCGTAGCGGAATCGATCTCCACCACAGCCTCCACCCTATCAAACCGCTGGCAGCGTACTTCCCCACCCCAACCCCTCCCCTGAAGGGGAGGGGCTTTCTACGCGCCCGGCTTCACGCTAAGCGCGCTTTACCTATGACCGACACACCAGCCCCCGCCCGCGATTATCGCGACACCGTCTTCCTGCCGAAGACCGACTTTCCGATGAAGGCCGGCCTGCCCGCCAAGGAGCCCGGCATCCTCGCGCGCTGGCAGGCGATGGGCCTTTACGAGAAGACGCGCGAGGCCCGCCGCGGCCGGGAGAAGTTCATCCTGCACGATGGCCCGCCGTACGCGAACGGCGACATGCATATCGGCCATGCGCTCAACCATATCCTCAAGGACACGGTGTGCCGCACGCAGGGGCTGCTCGGCAAGGACGCGCCCTACGTGCCCGGCTGGGACTGCCACGGCCTGCCGATCGAGTGGAAGGTCGAGGAGCAGTACCGCGCCAAGAAGCGCAACAAGGACGAAGTCCCCGCGAACGAGTTCCGCGCCGAGTGCCGCGCCTATGCGCAGCATTGGGTGAACGTGCAACGCGAGCAGCTCAAGCGGCTCGGCATCAATGGCGACTGGGACCATCCCTATCTGACGATGGATTTCGCCGCCGAGGCGACGATCGTCACCGAGCTGATGAAGTTCGCAGGAGACGGCCAGCTTTATCGCGGCGCCAAGCCGGTGATGTGGTCGCCCGTCGAAAAGACCGCGCTCGCCGAGGCCGAGGTCGAATATGAGGACGTCGTGTCGACCCAGATCGACGTGGCGTTCGAGATCGTGGATGCGCCGAACGCGCCCGAACTGGTCGGCGCGCATGCGGTGATCTGGACCACGACGCCGTGGACGATCCCGGTGAACCAGGCGCTGAGCTATGGGCCGGAGATCGAGTATGTCTTGGTCGGCGAGCATAGCGGGCCGAAATATCTCGTCGCCGAGGCGCTGGTCCTCTCCGGCGCACTATATGGGCGCTGGCTTAGCCAGGACGCTCGCGAAATCTACTGGCGTGGCACAGGCTCGCAGCTCGAAGGCGCCACCGCGCGCCATCCGATGCACGAACTCGGCGGCTTCTTCGCCAAGCCGCGGCCGTTCCTGCCGGGCGATTTCGTCACCACCGACGCCGGCACCGGGCTCGTCCATATGGCGCCGGACCACGGCGAGGACGATTTCCTGCTGTGCAAGCAATATGGCATCGAGCCGGTCTTCGCGGTCGATGGCGCGGGGATGTATCGCGACGATTGGGCGTGGCTCGGTGGGCAGGGCTCGGTGATCAATAAGAAGTTCGTCTCCGCCGAGGGGCCGATCTGTGCGGACCTGCGCGCAGCGGGCGCGTTGCTCGCGGCGAGCGATGATTTCGCGCATTCCTATCCGCACTCGTGGCGGTCGAAGGCGAAGGTCATTTTCCGCGCGACGCCGCAGTGGTTCATTCCGATGGATCAGGCGATCGGGGAAGGTGTCTCGACTTCGCTCGACACGAACGGGGATGGGACAACCTCTTCTCGGCAGGCGGACGCGCCCTCCCTTCCGTTCGCTTCGAGCGACGTCGAGAAGCCTGTCACCACCCTTCGTTCCACCGCGCTCGCGGCGATCGAAGCGACCACCTGGTATCCGCCCAAGGGCCAGAACCGCATCACCGCGATGGTCGCCGGGCGCCCCGATTGGGTGATCAGCCGCCAGCGCGCGTGGGGCGTGCCGATCACGCTGTTCGTCAACCGCCTGACCGGCCAGTATCTCGTCGACCCCGCTGTCAACGCGCGCATCATCGCCGCGATCAACGCCGAGGGCGTCGATGCGTGGTCCGAGGAAGCGGCGCAGGACCTGCTCGGCCCCGATTACGCGCTCGCCGATTACGAGCGCGTCACCGACATTCTCGACGTGTGGTTCGACAGTGGCTGCACGCATGCCTTCGTGCTCGAGAGCGGGCGCTGGCCCGATCTGCAATGGCCGGCCGACCTCTATCTCGAAGGATCGGACCAGCATCGCGGCTGGTTCCAGTCGTCGTTGATGGAGGCGTGCGGCACGCGTGGGCGCGCGCCGTACAATGCGGTGCTGACGCATGGCTTCACGATGGACTCCAAGGGCATGAAGATGTCCAAGAGCCTCGGCAACACGATCAACCCGCTCGATCTGATGAAGGAATCGGGCGCGGACATCCTGCGGCTGTGGGCGCTGTCGGTCGATTTCACCGAGGACCACCGCATCGGCAAGGAGATCCTCGGCGGCGTCTCCGACCAGTATCGCAAGCTGCGCAACACCTTCCGCTATCTGCTCGGCGCGCTCGACGGGTTCGAGGAGAGCGAGCGGCTGCCGGTCGCGGAGATGCCCGAGCTCGAACGCTATGTGCTCCACCTGCTTGCCGAGCTCGACGCCAAGCTCAAGGCGGCTGTCCTCGTATACGACTTCAACAGCTATGTCCGGCTGCTGACCGAGTTCGCGCAGGAGGATCTGTCGGCCTTCTACTTCGATATCCGCAAGGATTCGCTCTATTGCGACGCGCCGACCGCTCCCAAGCGGCGCGCGGTGCGGACGGTGTTCGACACGCTGTTCCACGCGCTCGTCCGCTATGCTGCGCCGGTGCTGTGCTTCACCGCCGAGGAGACGTGGCAGGCGCGCTTCCCGAGCGAGGACGGCTCGGTGCACCTGCTCGAATGGCCGGAGGTGCCCGCAGTCGACAGCGTCGATGCGGCGAAGTGGGACGCCGTCCGCGCCTTGCGCCAGCAAGTGACCGAGGCGATCGAGCCGCTGCGCCGCGAGAAGATCGTGCGCTCGAGCCTCGAGGCCGAGGTGGTCGTGCCCGAGGCGCCGCTGCCGGTTGCCGAACTCGCCGAGCTGTTCATCGTCGCGCAGGTTACGCTCGGCGACACGCTCGCGGTGGCGCGGACCGACTTCCACAAATGCGGTCGCTGCTGGCGGCTGCTCCCCGAGGTCGAAGAAGACGGCGATCTGTGCGATCGCTGCGAGGCGGTGGTGGCATGAGGCTCCCGCTCGCAGGCTTCGCGACCGCGGTCGCGCTCTTCGTCGCCGACCAGGCCGCCAAGCTCGGCGTGACCGAGGGGCTCAAGCTCGATGCGATGACCAACGCGCATTACGTCACGTCGTTCTTCAACCTGCGCTTCGTCGCCAATCGCGGCGTGTCGCTCGGGCTGCTCCACGCCGATACCGATACGACGCGCTGGCTGCTGGTGCTGATGACCGGCGCGATCGCGGTCGGCGTGCTGGTGTGGATGCTGCGCGAGACCAAGCGCGCCGACCAGATGGCGCTCGGGCTCGTGCTCGGCGGCGCGTTCGGCAACATCCTCGACCGGATCCGGCTCGGCTATGTCGTCGATTTCGCCGATCTGCATTTCGGCGCGTGGCAGCCGTTTCTGGTGTTCAACATCGCCGACGCGGCGATCAGTATCGGCGTGCTCATCTTGCTCGCGCGCGCGCTTCTGATACGAGATACACCGAACCAAGATTCTGGGACCAAAGCATCTGGGGCGGACCAGGGCCCAACGGAGAATATCCATGCGTAAGATTTCGATTCTGTCGGCCGGCGTGGCGCTGCTCGCGTTGGGCGCTTGCGCGCATGGCAAGGGTGGCCGCAGCGGACCCGACGAATTCTCGGTCGCGCGCCAGGCACCGCTCGTCATTCCGCCCGATTTCTCGCTGACCCCGCCAAAGCCAGGTGCGGCCCGCGCGAACGACACCAGCGCCAACGCGCAGGCGCTCGACGCGCTGTTCGGCGGCACCGCGCCGCGCAGCGCCGCCGAAAGCGCGGCGATCTCGCAGGCGGGTGTCGATTCGGACGATCCCGGCATCCGCTCGTCGGTCGGCGATCCGGGCACGACCGTGGTCGACAAGGGCACGACGACGCGCGACGTGGTCGCAGCGCCCGAGGGCGACGGTCAGGCCGCCAAGGCGACCGCGCCGAAGTGACCCAAAACAAAACCCTCCCCCGCGGCCGCGGGAGAGGGTTTCGGGACCGATCAGAGGGAGTGCCCGCAAGGGCGCTCCCTTTTTCGTATCAGAAGTTCACGCCGACATAGGCGAGCACGGTCGATCCGCGGCCGAAGCGCGACGCATAGCCGCGCCGGTACAGCCCGCCGACCTTGTTGTTGGTGATGTCGGTATCGACATAGCTCACGCCGACCTTGAACGGACCCCCGACGGCTTCGGCGGTTGCCGACCAGTCGAGATAGTTGCGGTCGTTGCCGTTGAGGTTGGCGAGGCCGAGCGAGCCATCGGTATAGCCGAGATGGCCCTTCAGCGTGATCGGCGTCTTGGGCACCGCGACCGAGGCCTCGCCATAGACGTAGATATTGTCGTCCTTGTTGTTCGGCGTGAAATCGAGGCCCTTCTGGCCGCCCCACGCATAATTGCCGCCGACCTTGGTCGAGACCGGGCCGAGCGTGTAGCTGACCGAAGCATAGGGCTCGAAGAAGTCGGTGTTGAGGCCCTTCACGCCGCTCGGATAGTAATAATAGAGCAGGCCGCCATCGACCGTGAGGCCGCTGAAGGTCTTGGTATAGCCGGCGTACAGATCGACCTCGGCATCGCCGTATCCGGTGAGCAGCGGGGTCTTGCCGCTGCCGTCGATCGTCGAGGCCCAGGTGCCGACATAGAAGCCGGCCGAGCTGTTGATGTTGATCGTGCCCTGGACGGCGCCTTCGCCGTTGGTCTGGGTCAAACCGCGGAAGCGGTAATCGCTGATCAGCGTTGCGCCGCCGGTGATCTTGAACGGCTTGTCGGGCGCGGCAGGCGCCGCGGCGGGCGCGTCCTTGGCGTCGGGCGTGGTGGTGGTGGGGACATCCTGCGCAAAGGCGGGCGTGGCGGAGGCGGCGAGCAAGAGCGCGCCAAGCGTAGATGTGGAGAAGCGCATCGTTTCCCTTTCGAAAATGCGACTGTCCCCGCCTGCTTTACCGATGCGGCGTCTGTCGGAGGCGCAAGACCTCCCGCGCAGCTAAGCGGCAAGATCTTTCATTGCCGAGCTACGCTGCATCGCACAACTTAATTCGCGCGCGTGCGCGGGATACCGCGCTATTGTGGCTGTTGCGCAACACCCGTGTTTCAAATCATTGCTGAGCGGAAAAGCGCGCCAGGCCGGCGGCAAGGTCGGCGATCAGATCCGCCGGATCCTCGAGGCCGATCTGCAGCCGGACGAGTGGCCCGGCATCGGCGCGGCGCGTGACGCTGCGATGGCGTTGTGGGTCGACCGGCAGCGCGAGGCTTTCGAACCCGCCCCAGCTATAGCCGATCCCGAAATGCTCGAGCCCGTCGATCAGCCGCGCGCGATCGGCCTCGCCACCGCCGTTGAGGACGAACGAGAACAGCCCCGACGACCCCGTAAAGTCGCGCAGGAAGTGCGCGTGGCCGGGGCAGCTCGGCAAAGCCGGGTGGAGCACGGTCGCGACTTCGGGCTGCTGCTCGAGCCAGTGCGCGATCTCGAGCGCGCTTGCCTGATGCTGCTTGAGCCGGATCGCCATCGTGCGCAGGCCACGGCTGCCGAGCCAGCTGTCGTCGGGGCTGGCGATCTGGCCGAGCTGGAAGCTGGTGTCGCGCAGCCGCGCGAAATGGCCCGGCGCGGCGGTGACCGAGCCCAGCATCACGTCGCTATGGCCGACGATATATTTTGTGCAGGCGAGGATCGTGAGGTCGATGCCGTGCGCGATCGCGGGGAAGAACAGCGGCGTCGCCCAGGTGTTGTCGAGCAGCGTGGTGATGCCGCGCGCCTTGGCGACGGAGACGATCGCGGGAATATCCTGAACCTCGAAGGTCAGGCTGCCGGGGCTCTCGAGCAGGATCGCGCGAGTCGCATCGGTGATCACGTCGGCGATGCCCGCGCCGCTCATCGGATCATAGAAGCGCGTCGTGATCCCCATCCGCTTGAGCAGCCCCATGCCCATTGCGCGAGTCGGATCATAGGCGCTGTCGGGGAGGAGCAGTTCGTCGCCGGGCGAGAGCACCGACAGCAAGGCGGCAGCGATCGCCGCGACGCCCGAGGGGTAAAGGAAGGTGCCTTCGGCGCCGGGCTCGAGCTCGGTCAGCGCATCGGCGAGGCTCCACTGCGTCGGCGTGCCCTTGCGACCGTAGAACAGCCGGTGGTGCGTATCGCGCCCACCCGCCTCGCGCAGATCCGCGACCGAATCGTAGAGGATCGTCGAGGCGCGCCAGACCGGCGTGTTGACGATCCCCTGCGTCCATTCCTTTCGGCGGCCGGCGGTGACGACGCGGGTCGAATCGCCCTTGGGGGCAGCGGTCTTCTTCATGGCGCGAAATCCTGCAATGCAGGGCCTGCAAAGCCGGAGACCGTGAAGAAGGCAAGAGCGTCGCGCGTATTGTTGGAAGCCCCCCCGTTCAGGGGAGGGGCTTTCGAGATGCGCTTACGCCGCGCCGGTCGCCTTTGGCGTGGTGCGGTCGGCACCCCATTCGGACCAGCTGCCGTCATAGACCGCCGCCTGGTTGCCGAGCAGGTGCGCACCGAACGCCAGCGCCGAGGCGGTGATTCCCGAGCCGCAGGTCGTGACGAGCGGCTTGGCGACATCGATGCCCGCGCCTTCGAACGCCGACTTCAACGCGTCGCCGGTCTTCCACGTGCCATCGGCATTGAAGAGCTCGCCGACGGGGAGGTTCTTCGAGCCCGGGATATGGCCGGCATGCGTCGCCGGGCGCGGATCGGGTTCCTCGCCGGTGAAGCGTGCGGCCGAGCGCGCGTCGAGCACTTGCTCGGCGCCGCTGTCGACATTGGCCTTCATCTGATCGAGCGTGCGGACGCCCTTGTCGTCGGCCCAGACGGTGAAGTGGCGGTGGCGGAGCTGCTCCTTGCCGCTGGCCGTCTCACGCCCTTCGGCCTGCCACTTGGTGAGCCCGCCATCGAGGATCGCGACGTCATGCGCGCCGAAGGTGCGCAGCATGAACCAAGCGCGCGCGGAGGTGTGGAGCGGCGAATTGTCGTAAAGCACGATGCGGCTGCCATCGCCGAGGCCGAGCGACTGCATCCGGCTGGAGAACTTTTCGGGGGCGGGGAGCATCGAGGGCAGCGTGCTGCTGGTGTCGGCGATCTCGGCGAGATCCATGAACACGGCGCCCGGGATGTGCGCGGCTTCATATTCGGCAGCGGGGTCGCGGTCGACGAGTCCGGCGAAATAGGTGGCGTCGACAATCCTCAGGTCGTTCGCGCCCAGCTCGTTTGCGAGCCATTCGGTTGTCACCAGCGAATCCATCGATCGTCTCCTTGGTTTTTTGATAGCCTAACCATCCGATCGCGCGCCGTCGAGACGCTCAAGGATCATCCGCGCGGGATGATCGGTGCGGGATGACGGGGGCGGATCGCTTCCCTATATCGCTGTGCATGACTCCTATGCATCTCGGCCAAACCAGCGCACTCCCCACTTCGCCCGAGGAGGCGGTGCTCGATTACGTTCCCAACCCGCGGCCCGGCCGCCTGTATCTGGTGCGCTTCGCGGTGCCCGAATTCACCTCGCTTTGCCCGGTGACGGCACAGCCCGATTTCGCGCATCTCGTGATCGATTACGCACCTGCAGCAACGATCGTCGAATCGAAGTCGCTCAAGCTGTTTCTCGGCGCGTTCCGCAACCACCAGGCGTTCCATGAGGATTGCACCGTCGGGATTGGCGAACGGCTGTTCACCGAGATGCAGCCGACATGGTTGCGAATCGGTGGGTATTGGTACCCGCGCGGTGGCATTCCGATCGACGTTTTCTGGCAATCGGGCGCACCGCCCGAGAGCCTGTGGCTGCCGTCGCAGGACGTTCCGGGCTATCGCGGGCGCGGTTGAGCGCTGGGCCCGTTCATCCTACCGCAAGGTTGATTTGGATCAGACAATTCCCATTGTTGCAATGCAACATTCTTGCAACCATATTGAAACTTGGCCGTTCGGGAGAGGTAACTCGAGGGTATAAGCCCCGTCAGAAATAGGATTTGCGAACATGGTGCAACTGGCGGATGTCGTGAACTCGATCGACCACCTGGCTTTGGTCGGTAATTTTCTGCCGCGTAAATGTGGTCTTGCAACCTATACCACCGATACCTTCACCGCGCTGAAGAGCCGGTTCCCGGATCTTAAGATCGACGTCTATGCGATGGACGATCACCCCGGCCGGTACGAATATCCCCCCGAGGTGACGCGCAGCATCCCCGAGCAGGACCGGATGCAGTATCTCGAAGCCGCGCGCGAGATCGAGGCGAGCGGTGCGCAGGCGTTGTGGCTGCAGCACGAATACGGCATTTTCGGCGGCGCAGCGGGCGAGCATATCCTTGCCTTGCTCGAGCGCGTGTCGATGCCGGTGATCGTCACGCTCCATACGATCCTCGAAAAGCCCAACGCCGATCAGCGTCGCGTGATGGAAGGCCTGTTGCGGCGTGCGTCGCGCGTCATCGTCATGGCCGAGCGTGGTCGTGAGATCCTCGAGCGCGTTTATGGTGCAACCGGCCGGTCGATCGTGATGATCCCGCACGGTGTTCCCGATCGCGAGTTCGTCGATCCCAACACGCTCAAGTCGCGCTTTGGCTGGGAAGGGCGCGACGTCGTCCTGACCTTCGGCCTGCTCGCGCCGGGCAAGGGCATCGAAGTGATGATCAATGCGCTGCCCGCGATCGTCGAGCAGAACCCCAACGTGCTCTATGCCGTGCTGGGTGCGACGCATCCGAACCTCGTCGCACACGAAGGCGAAAAGTATCGCGACAAGTTGAAGGCGCTTGCGCTCGATCTCGGGGTCGGTCGCAATATCGAATTCATCGATGCGTTTCTCGAGCATGACGAGCTCATCGACTATCTGCAGGCGGCAGACATCTATGCGACGCCGTATCTCAATCCGGCGCAGATCACCTCGGGGACCTTGTCCTACGCAGTCGGCGTCGGCAAGGCGGTGGTCTCGACGCCGTATGTCCATGCCACCGAGATTCTCGCGGATGGGTACGGCGTGCTCGTCGACTTTGGGGATTCCGCAGCGTTCGCGCGCGAGATCAACGCCTTGCTCGGCAGCGAGCGCAACCGGATCAAGCTTTCGGAGCGTGCCTATGCGCGTGGCCGTACGATGATCTGGCCGCGCCTCGCTGAACTCGCGATGCGCGAGATTGGGCAGATGGTCGCCTCCAAGCCGTTGCGCATGCCGAGCAGTACTGCGGCGCTGACTCCGCTCGCGCCCGATTTCGCGGCGGTCGAGCGGATGAGCGATTCGACCGGCATGCTGCAGCATTCGATCTTCTCGATTCCCGATCGCCGCCATGGCTATTGCATCGACGACAATGCCCGTGCGCTCATGCTGGTAAGCCAGATGACGTCGCTCGACGAGGTCCAGCGCGACAAGTGGATGACGATTTATGCGTCGTTCCTGCAATATGCCTGGAACCCCGAGGAGCGGCGTTTCCGCAACTTCATGAATTTCGATCGCACCTGGTGCGAGGAGTTCGGTTCGGAGGATTCGAACGGTCGCACGCTGTGGGCCTTCGGCGTGACCGCGCGCGATGCGCAGATGGACAAGCACAAGATGTGGGCCGCATCGATGTTCGACATGACGGCGTCGCTGTCGCTCGAACTGGGATCGCCACGCGCACACGCTTTTGCGATGCTGGGTGCCGCGGCGATGCTCGAGGTGGTTCCAACGCATTCCCTCGCCCGGACGATTCTCACGCGCTTCGGCGACGATCTGCTCGCCTTGCTCGAGGATGCGCGCCGTCCGCAGTGGGAATGGTTCGAGATCGTGTTGGCGTATGATAATGCGCGTCTGCCCGAGGCCCTGCTGCGTGCCGGTCTTGCGCTCCAGCGCGACGACATGATCCAGTGCGGCCTAAAGACGCTCGAATGGATCGTCGCCAAGCAGACCTCGCCCGACGGCCGCTTCCGCGCGGTCGGCAGCGAGAGCTTCGGGCGGGTCTATGCCGAGCCGTTGCAGTTCGACCAGCAGCCGCTCGAGGCGCAGGCGACGATCGACGCGTGCAGCGCGGCGTTCGATGCATCGCGGGACGCGCGTTGGGTCGAGGAAGCCAACCGCGCGTATCGCTGGTATCTCGGGCAGAACGATCTCGATTTGCCGCTGGCAACCGTCCAGGATGGCGGCTGCTTCGACGGCTTGATGCCGAGCGGGCTCAACCGGAATCAGGGTGCCGAGTCGATTTTGGCGCTGCAATTGGCCGGTTGCACGATTTCCGGGCTGGCAAAGCGGGCGCAAAGCGTGGCAGGACCGGATCGCGCCGTCGCGTAGCCTCGCTCGCGACGTCGCCAAGGCGTTACGCGAGGCGATATTGTGATCGAGCTGTTTGAACACCCATTGCGACTCCACGCCGACCCGTCACGAGTCGTCGTGCGACCGTTCCACCTTGCCTGGAGCGGCAATGGTGGCAACCGCACCGAGCGGATCGTCAATGCCGTGATGGCGCTCGATGCTGCCGAGACGCGCGCCGAGCTCGAGGTGGTGCTCAAGGATTTCGAGGCGCGGCATTGGCAGACGCGGCGCGTCTTCATGACGCGCTACGACGAGATCGAGGCGATGCTCGGGCTCGACGGCAGCGAGATCGGCGACGAGAAGCGCCAGCTGATCGGTGCCTATTTCTGCCACGAATACAGCTATGCTGCGGCGGCGTTGATGAATCCCAGCGCGGTGCCGCATTTCGACCAGTCGGGCATGCCTGCGGGATCGCAGCGCATCCTGATGAGCTTGCGCGCGGTGGGCGAAGGGCACATCTCCTCGGTCGCGTTCCGCGAAGGCATCATTACCGACGGCAATCAGTTGAAGCTCGCGCCCGAGCCGCCGTTCGCGACCGCGACCGATGCGGTCGGGCTCGACGAGGAAGAACTGCCCGAGGGGCCGATCACCGTCTATCGCCACCGCGATTCGACGCTGTCGGGTACGGTGATCTTCCCGATCACGGCGGCACAGTCGAAGGGGCTCGAGGATCTTCGCCTCGTCCAGTTCCAGCATGACGATGGCAGCTACGAATGGCTCGGCACGTACACCGCGTATAACGGCTCGACGATCCAGTCGGAGCTGATGCGTACGCGCGACTTCCGCGCGTTCGATCTGGTGCCGATGTCGGGTTCGGCGTCGCGCAACAAGGGCATGGGGCTGTTCCCGCGCAAGGTGAACGGCCAGTACATGATGATCGGCCGGCAGGACGGCGAAAACCTGTATCTCATCAAATCCGACACGCTGACGCATTGGGACGAGGGCGAAAAGCTGCTCGGGCCGATGTATCCGTGGGAGCTGGTCCAGATCGGCAATTGCGGCCCGCCGATCGAGCTCGACGAGGGCTGGCTGCTGCTGACGCACGGCGTTGGCGCAATGCGCAAATATGCGATCGGTGCGGTGCTGCTCGACAAGACCAACCCGGCCAAGGTGATCGGCCGCACACGCGAGCCGATCCTCGCTGCGGCGAACCAGGACCGCGAGGGCTATGTGCCCAACGTCGTCTATACGTGCGGCGCGATCCGGCATGGCGACACGCTGTTCGTGCCCTACGGCGTGGCCGATAGCTCGGTCGCGTTCGCGTTCATCGACATCAAGACGCTGCTCGAGGCGATGGCCTAACCTCCCTCTTCCTTCGGGAGAGGGAAGGGGCCCGCTCGGCGAAGCCGCGGGGGAAGGGTGAGGGCAGTTCGTCCTCTTCCCTCACCCGGCCTCGCTGCGCTCGGCCACCCTCTCCCAAAGGGAGGGGGGGGTCAGCGCGTCGCCGCCACCGCGCGGCGATACAGCATCGCCGCGATCGCGAAGAACAATAGCGTCCCCCCGATCAACGCCTCGGTCTCGTGGCCCGACATCAGCTTGAGCGGCGCATCGCTGCCGCTCAGCCACACGACCAGCGCGAACACCACGCCCCACAGGCTTTCGCCGACGATCATGCCCGTCGCGGTCAGCGTCCCCATCCGCTCGGCAACCTCAGGGTTCGCGCTGCGGTGTGCCCAACGGTTGTAGAACCAGCCGAACACCGAGCCGAGCACGGTCGGCAGGATCACCGCCATCGGCAGGTAGATGCCGAGCGCGACGCCGAGCGGCGGCAGGCGCAACAGCCGGAGCCGACCAAGCAGCTCGTCGAGCGCGATCAGCACGACGCCCGCGGCGACGCCATAGCCGAGCATCGTCCAATTGGCATCGCCCGACAGCACACCCTTCGCCAGCGCCGAGATCAGCCCAGCCTGTGGCGCCGCAAGCGCGTTCGGCCCAGCGCCGGGGACGCCGACGAACCCCATCCCGCTGTTGAGCACGTTGAGCACCGGCGGAATGATCAGCGATCCGAACACCACGCCGATCACCAGCGCGACCTGCTGCTTCCACGGCGTCGCACCGACCAGTTGTCCGGTCTTGAGGTCTTGCAGATTGTCGTTCGAGATCGTCGCGACGCCGAACACGATCCCGGTGACGATCAGCGCATAGGCGATCAGCGCGCGCGTCGTGTCGGCGCCCGGGTTCTGCCCGAACAGACCGACGAGCATCAGCGACGATCCGATCACCGCGAGGATACCGATCCCCGACACGGGCGAGTTCGACGCCCCGATCAGCCCCGCCATATAGCCGCACACCGCCGCGATCATGAGCCCGGCGACAAGCACGAACACCAGCGCCCCCGCGATCAGCAGGAATGCCGAGCCGACCAGCGCGCCGCCCGCGATCACGTCCCACAACAGCCAGCCGATCGGCAGCAGCGTCAGCAGCGCGACGAGCGCGACCCAGGCGATCGGCAAATCGCGTTCCTCGAGCGCGAGCGTCTCGCCCTTGCCGCGCGCGGCGCTGGCGGCGAGTGCTGAGCGCACGCCACCGATCACGGGGCCGGCGATCTTGACCAGGGTCCAGATCGCCGAAATGCCGATCACGCCCGCGCCGAAGAAGCGCACGTCGCCCTTCCACACGGTGTTGACCCAGTCGGCGATGTCGCCCGGCGCGGGATGCGCCGCGGTCAGCATCGGCACGAGCACGAACCAACCGATCACGAGCCCCAGCGCCATCGCCGCGCCGACCGAGATGCCGACGAGATGCCCGACGCCGATCAGCGCGAAGGAGAGGCTGCCCGAAATTCCCGTCGCGCCGGCGCCGACGCGGAAGCTGGTTGCGGCGGTATCGGTAATGATCTTGGTCTGCGTGAAGATCGCGAAAGCCGCCGAGGCGATGCTGTTCCAGATCAAAACGAGCAATCCCTGGCGGGCTTCGGCCTCGCCCTCGCGCGATCCGGCGCCGATCTGGAGCACTTCGGCGGCGGCGACACCCTCGGGATAGGGCAGGTCGGTATCGACGACGAGCGCACGCCGCAGCGGCACCGAGAACATGACGCCGAGGATCCCGCCGGTCATCGTGATTGCGGCGGTCTGGACATAGGGGAAGTTCTGCCACCAGCCGATCATCACCAGCCCCGGCAGCACGAAGATGATCGCGGCGAGTGTGCCCGCTGCACTGGCGACCGTCTGGACGATGTTGTTCTCGAGGATCGTCGATCCCTTGAACAGCTTGAGGATCGCCATCGAGATCACCGCGGCGGGGATCGAGGTCGCGAAGGTCAGCCCGACCTTGAGCCCGAGATAGACGTTGGCGGCGGTGAACAGCAGCGTGATGAGCCCGCCAAGCAGCACGCCGCGCAGCGTGAGTTCGGCGATCGGGGCGGGACGAGAGTCAGTCATCGCCCCATCTCGCACAAGCGACGCCCTGAACGACAGCGCTTTTTGCGCGGGATATCGCGCGGCGCCCAGGACGGATCGAGGAAACGCTGGATATTTTGAGCATGCTTATTATACCGCGTGCCATGCAAGATTCGATCGCCTTCATGATCAGTGACGTTTCGCGACTGATGCGCCGTCGCTTCGACGAGCGCGCGCGCGCGATTGGCGTGACGCGGACGCAGTGGCGCGTGCTGAAGTTTCTTCAGCGAGGCGAGGGGATCAATCAGGGCGGGCTGGCCGAAATGCTCGAGGTCGAGCCGATCACCGCGTGCCGGATGATCGACCGGCTCGAGGAAGCCGGGTTGGTCGAGCGGCGCCGCGATCCGAGCGACCGGCGCGCGTGGCAAATCTACCTGACCGAGCGCGCGCGGCCTTTGCTCGACGATCTCGGGCATCTTGCCGACGAAATGCTCGGCAGTGCGCTGGCGGGGGTCTCGGATGCCGAGCAGGCGCTCGTAATCGCGACCTTGCAACAGATCCGTGCCAATTTGTCCGATGCACAGCCTGCGAAGGACGCCGCCAACGCGTAATTGCCGCGCGAAGTCGCGTTTTTTTTCCGTTGCGCAGGCGTCACTTCTGACCGCGCTGTGCGTTGAGCGCGCCATGCAGAGACTGTGGTTCATCACCAATATCAAATCGGGCACCGCGACCCCCGCCAAGGCCGATGCCATCGCGGCGTCGTTCGCCGGACAGGGGCTGACGCTGGTCGGACGCACCGCTTTCCCGAGCGACCCCTTGCCGACCGCCGAATCGCTCGATGCGGCTGACGTCGACACAGCAGTGCTGTTCGCGGGGGACGGGACAATCAATGCGGCGGTCAGCGCGCTGGCGGAATGGCGCGGCGCGGTGTTGATCCTGCCCGGCGGCACCATGAACCTTTTGGCCAAGATGCTCCACGGCTCGACCGACCCTGCGGCGATCGTCACCGCGGCGATCGCCCATGGTCGCAAGATCGCGCTTCCGGTGGTCGACCTGCCGGAGCATCGCGCGCTGGTCGGGCTGATCCTCGGGCCGGCCGCAACCTGGGTCCGCGCGCGCGAGCTGGTGCGGGCGGGGCGGTTGCGGGGATTGGGTCGCGCCCTGCGCCAGGCGTGGCGACGGACGTTCGGTCACGGCATCCGGCTCGACGGCGTGCCTGGCCTCAAGCACGGCGCGCAAGCGGTGTTGGTACGGGCCGAGCCAGGGCGGCTCGATATCGCGGCGATCGACGCGCGTGATTTTCGCGCGCTGACGCGGCTCGGCTGGGAATGGGTGACCGGCGACTGGGTCGAGGCGTCCGAGGTCACGCAATGCCATGCCGAGCAATTCCGGACACGCGGCGACAAGCCCGCGCTCGCGCTGGTCGACGGCGAACCGGTGATGCTCGAACCCGGCAGCACGATCCGGCTCGGCACCACGCGCGAGCTCTTCATTACGACCAAGAAGGACGCGTGATGCGGCTGTTCCATGTCAGCGACGTGCATTTCGGGCGCGAGGATGCGGCAGCGGTCGCCTGGTTCGGGGGGCTGGTCAAGGCCGAGCAGCCCGACGCGGTGATCATGACGGGCGACCTGACGATGCGCGCACGACGCCGCGAGTTCTCCGCCGGGCTCGCGTGGTTGCAGGGGCTCGGCGTGCCGGTGACGGTCGAAGTCGGCAATCACGATTTGCCCTATTTCAACCCGATCGACCGGTTCTTCCGACCTTATCGGCGGATGAGCAAAATCGAACGGATGGTCGAGCAGCCGCTCGACTTGCCCGGCGTCGCGATCGTCCCGCTCGTGACGACGGCGCGCGCGCAATGGCGGCTCAACTGGTCGAAGGGCAAGGTCAGCCGCGGCGCGCTCGATCGCACGCTGGCCTTGCTGGCCGAAGTGCCTGCGGGAAAGCTGGTCTTCATCGCCTGTCATCATCCGCTGGTCGAACCCGAGACGCGGATGTCTGCGCAGACGCATAACGGCGCGGCTGCGCTTCGGGCGCTGGCCGACGCCGGGGCGGATGCGGTGCTGACCGGACATGTCCATGATCCGTTCGATATTGCGCATAGCGTCGATGGCACCGTGGTGCGGATGATCGGCGCAGGGACGCTGTCCGAACGCACGCGCACGACGCCGCCCTCGTTCAACGAAATCCGCATTGCCGACGGGCGTTTCGACGTGCTGCTGCGGACGATGACGCCGGCGCCCGATCGTCCGCTCGAGCGGGAACGCGCGGAATAATCCGGGCATGCCGAAGGGCTTGTAACGCCCCCGTTGCGCGATACGCTGGCGTAATGAAAACAGCTCTCCTTCTCGCGCCGCTCCTGCTCGCCACAGCACCCGCTTTTGCAGCGCCGTCCGACATCGACGCTCGCGTCGCGCGCGTGCTGAAAGACACGCCGCTGATCGACGGGCATAACGACTGGGCCGAGACGCTCGTCGGCCGCGCCGGCGACGCGCGCTGGACGCTCGATCTGACGACGCTCGACCCGGCCAAATACGACACCGACATAACGCGGCTGCGCAAGGGCGGCGTCGGCGGGCAATTCTGGTCGGTCTATGTCGATGCCAACTTGCCCGGGCCGCAGCAGGTCGAAGCGACGTTCGAGCAGATCGGGCTGATGCAGCAGATCTTCGCGCGCTATCCGACCGTGTTCGAGGCCGCGACCACCGCTGCCGACGTCCGGCGGATCCAGGCGAAGGGCCGGATCGCGTCGCTTCTCGGGGTCGAGGGCGGGGGGCAGATCGACGGCAAGTTCGCCGTGCTGCGCGCCTATCGCCAGCTCGGCGCATCCTATCTCACGCTGACGCATTCGCGGACGATCGCCTGGGCCGATTCGGCGACCGACGATCCGAAGCATGGCGGTCTGACCAAGTTCGGCGAGGCGGTGGTGCACGAACTCAACCGGCTCGGCATGCTGGTCGATCTCAGCCACGTCAACGAAGCGACGATGCGCGCCGCGCTGCGCGTGTCGAGCGCACCGGTGATCTTCTCGCATTCGAGCGCACGCGCGCTGTGCGATCATCCGCGCAACGTGTCCGACGCCGTGCTCAAGCTGCTCGCCGCCAATGGCGGGATCGTGATGGTCAATTTCGCGCCGAGCTACGTCTCGGAGCAGCGCCGACTATGGGAGGCGGCGCACAATGGCGAGATCGCCAGCTACAACGCGCCGCCGTTCGGCGGGCTCTATATCGGCCAACCCGACAAGGCCAAGGCGGCGCTGGCGGCGTGGGAGCTGGCGCACCCCAAGCCAGCGGTGACGCTGACGATGGTCGCCGACCATATCGACCATATCGCCAAGGTGGCGGGGATCGACCATGTCGGGATCGGATCCGATTTCGATGGGCTTAGCGAATTGCCGCAAGGGCTCGACGGCGTCGAAACCTATCCCGCCTTGCTCGCCGAACTGGCGCGGCGTGGGTGGAGCGACCGCGATCTCGCCAAGCTGGCGGGCGGCAACATCCTGCGCGTGATGGCGGGCGCCGAGCGCGCCGCACTCGCGCTCAAGGGCGAGCCCGCGGCGACCGCGACGATCGCGCAACTCGACGGGACGTAAACGCGCCGGTCTCAGCCGTGCGCTGGCTTTGCCGGAAAGGTGATGGCGAACCACGCCCCCCCATCGGATCCGGCCTCGATCACGCCGTCGAGACTGCGCACCAGCGTCCGGATCAGCTGCATACCCAGGCTCGTCGACGATCGGCTCGTCAGGTCGAACGCCTCGGGCAAGCCCTTGCCGAAATCGCGCACGGTCACAACGATCGCGCTGTCCTGCGCCTTCGCGGTGACGACGACGCGCCCCCCGGCATCGCCATAGGCATATTTGGCGGCATTGGTGACAAGCTCGGTGAGCAGCAGACCGACAGCAACGGCCTGGTCGGCATGAAGCGAGATGTCGTCGGCGCTGCACTCCAGCGTGACGGTGGCGAGCTGCGTCGAAAGGCTCGCGCACAGATCCTTGATCAGCGCGGGGATCTCGATCCGCCCGGTATCCTGGCGCCACAATTGATCGTGCGTCCGGGCGATCGCGATGACGTGGCCCGACGCCTCGTTCAGCGCACTCGAGACTTCGGGGAGCGGATTGCTGCGGGATTGCAGATGGAGGATGCTCGACAGCATCGTCAGGCTGTTCTTGACGCGGTGGCTCGCCTCGCGGACGAGCACCTTCTGGTAATCGATCGCTTCGGCGAGGCGGCGTTCGCCCTCCTGGCGGTCCATCGCGACGCCGAGCAAATTGGCGAAGCCCTGGAGGAACGCGATATCGGCGGCCTCGAACTGGCCGGCGCTCGGGCTGTCGACCTCAAGCACGCCCCACGGGCCCGCGGTGGTCGAGATCAGCACGTTGATCGCGCGGCGTACGCCGTGTTCGACCATGATCTTCGGCGTGCGGAAGCGCTCCTCGCCCTCGAGATGGTTCGAGATGACGGGCGTGCCGTTCTGATAGGCGAAGCCCGCGGGGGACTTGTCGTCGGCGGCGAGGCTGACCTTGCCGATCACCCCGGCGCGCCACCCCACGCCCGCGCGGAAGATCAAGTCGTGCTGTTCGGCGCGGTACTCGAGCACTTTGCACAGGCTGGTCTGCATCCCGTCGGCGGCCATTTCGGCAGCCTTGGCGAGCAGCGCTTCATTGTCGCGGCATTGCAGCGCGAACAGCCCGAAATCGGACAGGATCGCCTGTTGCTGCAAGCGGTAACCGAGCAGCGACCCGGCCCCGACCTGTTCGATCGCTTCGGCAAACGATGTCGGCTCGTTCGATGCGCAGTCGGTCGTCTCGACGACGTCGTCCGATGGCCCGTCGAGCAAGGCGGTCTGGTTGGTCGCCTGCGGCGCGCGATCGTCGGTCAAACCCGGACTTCCCTTTGTCGTTTTTTCTGGTGCTGTCGCGTATTTCGGCATGGCAGCGTGGCAATGCAAGATCGCGCCCAACCGGCTCGCGGTATGCCGAGCAGGTCGACCAGAACCGAAAAGGGCGGCCCGTTGCCGGACCGCCCCTTTGCGTACCACAGTTTCGTGGAAGCTTAGCGCTTCGAGAACTGGAAGCTACGACGGGCCTTCGCCTTGCCGTACTTCTTACGCTCGACCGTGCGGCTGTCGCGGGTCAGGAACCCGGCTGCCTTGACGGGCGCACGCAAGATCGGCTCGAAACGAGTCAGCGCCTGGCTGATGCCATGCTTGACCGCGCCGGCCTGGCCCGAGAGGCCACCGCCCTTGACGGTGCAGACGACGTCATAGGCACCGTCACGCTCGGTCACGCCGAACGGCTGGTTGATGACGAGACGCAGCGTCGGACGTGCGAAATACACTTCCTGGTCGCGGCCGTTGATCGTGATCTTGCCGGTGCCGGGCTTGATCCAGACGCGTGCGACGGCGTCCTTACGACGGCCGGTCGCATAGGCGCGGCCGTACTGGTCGAGGATCTGCTCGCGTAGCGGCATCGGCTCGTGCGTCGGCGCTGCGGGGGCAGCAACGTAATCTTCGCCGGTGGCAGGCGCGGTCGTTGCAGCGGCAGGCGCTGCAACCGGTGCCGGCGTGTTGGTCAGGCCGGCGAGATCGGCGAGGGACTGGCGGTTGTCGGACATCAGTTACCCACCTTGTTCTTGCGGTTCATGCTGCCGATGTCGAGGACTTCGGGGTTCTGCGCTTCGTGCGGATGCTCGGTACCAGCGAAGACGCGCAGGTTGCGCAGCTGGGCGCGACCCAGGGGCCCGCGCGGAATCATCCGCTCGATGGCCTTTTCGATGATCCGCTCGGGGAAACGACCCTCGAGGATCTTGCCGGCCGCGACGCCCTTGATGCCGCCGGCATAGCCGGTGTGGCGGTAATAGATCTTGTCCTTGAGCTTGTTGCCCGTGAACCGCACCTTGTCCGCGTTGATGATGATGACATTGTCACCGCAATCGACGTGGGGGGTGAAGCTCGGCTTATGCTTGCCGCGCAGGATGTTCGCGATGATCGACGCCATACGGCCGACGACCAGACCGTCGGCATCGACGATGATCCATTTCTTCTCCACCTCATGCGGCAACGCCGGCTTGGTGGTCTTCATCAGCGCCTTCATGGGGCTTGTGACCTTTACATGCTAAAATGACAGATGCCGCCCCCCATCTCCCATGAAGCTGAGCGTCATGGGCACCCGGGCAGGACGGCACCGTTGGTGGCGCTATTGCTGCTTGGCCTTGCGAAAGTCAAGCAAAGTGCGGGTTTGCTGACGGGTATTCTGATACCGGAGCGCTTTGCGGAGGGTCAGATCGCGCGGCGGCCGACGGCGTGCGCCGCCGCGGCGGTCGCGATCACGAGCAGGGCGGCATTGGCCTGGTGCGCGACCGCAACGGCGATCTCGACCCCGCTCAGCAAGGTCACGATGCCGAGCACGATCTGCGCACAGACCAGGCCGATCAGCGCCAGCCCAAGGCGCGGCGCCCCGGCGCGGCGGGCGCGCGCGGCGAGCATCATCACGCCGAACGCGACGGCGAAGGCGAGCCAGCGATGGACGAACTGGACGACGATCGGGTTGTCGAACAGGTTGCGCCACAGCGGATCGGTAAACGGCGTCGCCATCGGGAAGATCGCGTCGCCCATCAGCGGCCAGCTCGAAAAGGCGTAGCCGGCGCGCAGGCCAGCGGTCAGCGCGCCGAACAGGATCTGCGCGAACAGCAGCACGATCGCGATCGCCGGGATCAGCCGCAGCCGGGCAGGGCGTGCCAGCCGGTTGTCGGCGAGCGCGCGCAGATCGAGCGCGGTCCACACCATGCCGGCGAGCGTGAACAAGGCGGTGAGCAAATGCGTCGCGAGCCAGCCGGGCGCGACCTCGGTCCGTCCACTGAGCCCCGAGCGGACCATCAGCCAGCCGAACGTGCCCTGCAGCGCGATCAGCGAGAACAAAGCGACGAGCCGCACCAGATACCCGCGCGGGATCCGCCGCCGCACCGCGAACCACACCAGCGGCACGAGAAAGGCGAGGCCGATCACGCGGCCAAGCATGCGGTGGAGATATTCCCAAAAGAAGATCGCCTTGAAGCCGGCGAGCGTCATTCCCTGATTGAAGGCCTCGTATTGCGGGATCGTGCGGTAATTGGCGAATTCGGCCTGCCACTGCGCATCTGTTATCGGGGGAATGCTACCGCTGAGCGGTTTCCATGACGTGATCGACAGCCCCGATTCGGTCAGCCGCGTGATCCCGCCGATCACGACGATCGCGACGATCAGCGCGGCCACGACGAACAGCCAGGTGGAGAGCGTCCGCGGGCGGACGGTGGAGGGGAGCGAAGACGCCTGGAGCATCGTGCGACCCTACGCCGTTGTCGGCGGCGCGTCGATTGGACAAACTGCCACGGGGGACGGTTATCCGGGCTGGTGTCGATAGCCCTCGAGTTGCTTTGCCTGATCGACCAGCGGCGGGACATTGGTCGCCTGGCGCAGCGCATCGGACAGCAACTCGCGCTGATACGGCTCCTGCGTCCAGGCGTGTCCCGGCGCGCGCTGGAATTGCGTGCCATAGATTTGCGGCTGACCAATCCGTTGAAGATAGCGGTCGAGCGTCGCTGCGGCGATCCACACCGCCTCGGGTTTGCCGCGGGCGGTTGCGACCACCGCGAGCGTATGCGCCTTGAGGAAATCCGCTGGCGTCTCGCCATGCTGGAACAGATAGGCCGCGTGATAGAAATCGTCCCCGCTGTGCAGGGCGCCCGTGTCGAGCAGCACCTGCGTCCGCGCCCGCCGGGCGCGATCCGCTGGCCACAGCACCTTCCAGTCGATCGTGGCGGGGGTGTCGCGCGCCTTTTGGTCTGCGTCGAACAGCGCGGTCATCTCTGGGTTGCTGGCGGGTTGCGCTACGGGCGCGGGCCGCGTGGCGGGTTCGGCCGGGGCGGGGGAGGCCGCCGACGCGGGGGTCGCCCACAGCATCAGGCCGACGATAGCGCAGCGCATTTCCACTCCCGACCCGATGCAGTTCACGCACCATCATGCGATGCGGCATGGCAGCACGCCAGTCCGACGATAGGCCACCACAAAAATTCGTCGATGATATGTTGTAACCTGACCCTCGACATGCCACATGGCGTCCAGCATGACGACTCTCGCCCACACCCCCGCAATCCGCTGGATCGAACAGCGGTTCGACACGATGGCGATCGGCCTGTCGGGGCTGTGCATGGTGCATTGCATCGCGAGCTCGGTGTTCATCGCGCTGGCCTCGACTGCGGGCGGGCTGCTGCTTAACCCGCTGTTTCACGAGATCGGGCTGACGATCGCGATCGGTTTCGGCGTGTTTGCGCTCGGGCGCGGGATCTTCACGCATGGCTATATGATGCCCGCGGTGGTCGGCTCGGCCGGGCTCGGCACGATGGCGGGCGCGATCTCGTTGCCGCATGACGGATCGGGGATGGAGACGGTGTGGACGCTGATCGGTGTGGCGACGCTCGCGCTCGGCCACGACCTCAACCGCCGCGCCGCCAACTGACCATCCTGAGTCGCGCCGTTGCGGGGAGGGCCCGCACCGCCTATCTCGACCGCATGGCCACACATCATCATGCCGAGCCGCAAGGCGCCGATCTCGCCGTCGCCGCGCAGGCGACGCTCGAACGCTCGGGCGAGCAATGGACCGCGATGCGCGCGCAAATCTTCCGCGCGCTCGCCGGGTTCGACAAGCCGGCATCGGCCTATGACATCGCCGAGGCGGTCTCCAAGGCCGAGGGGCGGCGCGTTGCCGCAAACAGCGTGTACCGCATCCTCGACTTGTTCGTCGGTGCCAATCTGGCGCGGCGAGTCGAGAGCTCGAACGCCTATATCGCCAACGCGCACCCCGATTGTCTCCACGACTGCATCTTCCTGGTGTGCGACAGCTGCGGGCAGACGACGCACCTCGATGACGACCGGATCACCAAGGGCGTGCGCTCGGCAGCGGAAGCCGCCGGGTTCTCGCCGGTGCGGCCGGTGATCGAAGTCCGCGGCAAGTGTGCCGACTGCGGCTGAGCCGCGCTCAGCCAAGATCCTTTCCCATGCGTAACCCCGGCACTGGCGTGCCGCGATCGGCCATCTTGGCGACGCGCTCGATCTCCTGATAGCCCGCGGCGCGATAGAGCGGCTCACCCGACAGTGTCGCCATCAGCTCGACCCGCGTGAAGCCAGCGCCACGCGCAGCCGCTTCGCAGAGGCCGAGCACCAAGCGGCCAATGCCGCGGCGCACGAAGCCGGGGTCGGTGTACATCGCGCGAATCCGGCCAGGCTCGGTCGCCGGATCGAGCATCCGCGCATCGCGCGGCGCGGCGCCGGCATTGCCGCCATAGAGGGTCGCGCGGTAGCTCCAGCCGCCGCAGCCCGCGAGTTGGCCGTCCTGCTCGACCACGAAATAGGTGCGGTCGGCGATCAGTTGCGTGTCGAGTCCCATGCTCAACCGGCTTGCGGCGATCTCATCGGGTGACAGGAAACCGTGCTGCAGCTCGGCGATCGCGCGCTCCATCAACGCGGCGATCGCGGGGATATCGGCCTCGGTCGCAAGGCGATGGCTAAGCGCGGTCATGGCATTTCCCCCGGTACGATCGGCGCGATGTGATGCCGCGACGCACGGCGCGTCAAGAATGTGCGCAGCGCAATCGAGGTAATCGACAGGCGGATTGCACCGCGCTAAGCAGGCCGGATGGTCGATATTCTCCAAACGCCGCTGCTCGACACGGTGAACATTCCCGCCGATCTTCGGACGCTTGCCCCCACCCAGCTTCGCCAGCTTGCCGACGAGCTCCGCCAGGAGACGATCGCAGCCGTCGGCGTAACGGGTGGCCACCTGGGCTCGGGGCTCGGCGTGGTCGAGCTGACGGTTGCGATTCACTATGTGTTCGACACGCCCAACGACAAGC
The DNA here is from genome assembly GCF_040546165.1 of Sphingomonas sp. UYEF23. Lineage (NCBI taxonomy): Bacteria > Pseudomonadati > Pseudomonadota > Alphaproteobacteria > Sphingomonadales > Sphingomonadaceae > Sphingomonas > Sphingomonas sp. UYEF23. Next base: position 200,943 of record NZ_JBEPNG010000004.1, read on the forward strand.
TCGTGTGGGACGTCGGGCATCAATGCTATCCGCACAAGATCCTCACCGGCCGGCGCGACCGGATCCGGACGCTGCGCATGGGCGGGGGCCTGTCGGGCTTCACCAAGCGCTCCGAGAGCGAATACGACCCGTTCGGCGCGGCGCACAGCTCGACCTCGATCTCGGCGGCCTTGGGCTTCGGCGTCGCGAACAAGATCGCCGACAAGCCCGGCAAGGGCATTGCGGTGATCGGCGACGGCGCGATGTCCGCCGGCATGGCGTATGAGGCGATGAACAACGCGGCGCAGGCGGGCAACCGGCTGGTCGTGATCCTCAACGACAACGACATGTCGATCGCCCCGCCCGTCGGCGGGCTGTCTGCCTATCTCAGCCGCATCGTGTCGAGCCGCGAGTTCCTCGGCTTCCGCGATCTGGCGCGCAAACTCGCCAAGCGGCTGCCCAAGCCGATCGCGACGGGCATGCGCAAGACCGAGGAATTCGCCCGCGGCATGGCGATGGGCGGCACCTTGTTCGAGGAACTCGGCTTCTATTATGTCGGCCCGATCGACGGCCATAACCTCGACCAGCTGATCCCCGTGCTCGAGAATGTCCGCGATGCCGAGGAGGGCCCGATCCTCGTCCATGTCGTGACCAAGAAGGGCAAGGGCTATGCCCCGGCCGAGGCCGCGGCGGACAAGTATCACGGCGTCCAGAAGTTCGACGTCATCTCGGGCGTGCAGACCAAGGCACCCCCGGGTCCGCCGCAGTATCAGAACGTGTTCGGCGCGCAGCTTTCCAAGGAAGCCGAGACCGATCCGCGGATCTGCGCGATCACCGCGGCGATGCCGTCGGGCACCGGGCTCGACGCCTTTGCCAAGGCGCATCCCGAGCGCTTCTTCGATGTCGGCATCGCCGAGCAGCATGCCGTCACCTTCGCCGCGGGTCTTGCCGCGCAGGGGATGCGGCCGTTCTGCGCGATCTATTCGACCTTCCTCCAGCGCGCCTATGACCAGGTCGTCCACGACGTCTGCATCCAGAACCTGCCGGTGCGCTTCGCGATCGACCGCGCAGGCCTCGTCGGCGCCGACGGCGCGACGCATGCCGGGTCGTTCGATCTCGCCTATCTCGCCACTTTGCCCAACATGGTGGTGATGGCGCCGGCCGACGAAGCCGAGCTGGTGCATATGACGCACACCGCGATCCTGCATGACAGCGGGCCGATCGCGGTGCGCTATCCACGCGGCAACGGCACTGGCGTCGCGCTTCCCGCGGTTGCCGAGGCGCTCGAGATCGGCAAGGGGCGGATCGTGCGGCAGGGGCACAAGGTCGCGATCCTGTCGCTCGGCACGCGGCTCGAAGAGGCGCTGCGCGCGGCCGAGGCGCTCGAGGCGAAGGGGCTGTCGACGACGGTCGCCGATCTGCGCTTCGCCAAGCCGCTCGACGAGGAGCTGATCCGCAAGCTGCTGACGACGCACGAAGTCGCGGTGACGATCGAGGAAGGCGCCGTCGGGGGCTTGGGCGCGCATGTGCTGACCTTCGCCAGCGATTCGGGGCTGATCGACGCGGGGCTCAAGCTGCGCACGATGCGGCTGCCCGACACGTTCCAGGACCAGGACAAGCCCGAGCTGCAATATGCCCAGGCCGGGCTCGATGCCGAGGCGATCGTCGAGACCGTGCTGAAAGCGCTGCGGCACAATTCGAGCAGCGTCGTCGAGGGCGCGCGCGCCTGAACGGCGCGGCGGCGGATCCCTGCGGTGGTGGGGATACGCCGGCGGGTGGGGTGCGGCGTCGATCCGGCGGACGGTGCGACGAACCGAGTGCGTGCTTGACTCGATTGACCCCTGGACGGTGAGTCTTCGATCGCGATCGTTTCCGTTTTTGTGATGATCGCGGGCAGACATCCCATCCCGTCGCCCCAGCGAAGGCCGGGGCCGCTCTGTGGTGGGACCGAACCGGCGATGCGCGCGAGAGCGACGCGGCCCCGGCCTTCGCCGGGGCGACGGGATAGGGTCTTGGCGAGCGTGAGGATCGGCATGACCGGTTCCGTGAAATCTGAGATCCGCACTATATAACCTAATTGGTTCGTGTAGGACAGTGGTTTATAGCGGCAGCGGTTCGATCGGTGATCGGGCGTCGAACGCGGGCGTTGGCTGGCAGCATCGCCGCGGCCGAGGGTGAGGCTGCCGTGTGGCGGCGGCTTCGCACGCCTAGCGCGCGACCGCGACGGGCCCGGTCGCCGCCGGGGGTCGCGTCGCGGCCGCCGCGAAATCCTGCTGGCATTCCACGGCGGTGCGCCCCAGAGCGGACGTCTCTCCTGCTCGTGAAGGTCTGTGCTCATGTGCTTTTCGGCCACCGCCAGTTTTACCGCGTCGGCGGTCCTCGGGGTGGTCGGGGTGGCGACGCTACGGCATGTCCGCGAGCCGCGCGCCTTGCTCTTCGCGTGCGTGCCGCTGCTGTTCGCGGTGCACCAGTTTTCCGAAGGGATGGTGTGGCTCGCGCTCGAGGGGCGGCTCGGGGCCACGGCGGTCGACCATAGCGTGTTCCTCTTCACGCTCTATGCGATCGGGATCCTGCCGCTGCTGATGCCCGTCGCGGTGGTGCTGATGGAGCCGCCGGGGTGGCGGCGGCGCGCGATCCTGGCGCTGTGCGGCGTGGGGGCGGTGGTGTTCGCGTGGGACATGACCGGCCTCGTCGTCGCGCCGACCTGCGCGGTGATCGAGCAGCATTCGATCACCTATACCAACCCGATCACCAGCCAGATGTGGGTGTCGCTGCTCTACATCCTCGCGACGTGCGGGGCGCTGCTGCTGTCGACGCACCGCGTGGTGCGGGGCTATGGGCTGCTCAACGTGATCGGGCTGACGATCGTGCATCTGATCAAGGGCTATGCGTTCGCGTCGGTGTGGTGCTTCTATGCCGCGGTGCTGAGCGTGGTGCTGTATCGGCAGTTCAACCGGCAGGACATCGATGTGGCGACGCCTAACGGGACGAGTGCGCCGCGGCGGCCGTTTGTGCTGTCGTGGTTGCGGGGGTGAGGGGACCGCGCGTTTCAATTCGCGGAACGTGGGATCGGGTGAGGGGCTTGAGGCCGCCCATCCCCTTGCGCCTCCCCGGCGGAGGCCGGGGCCGAGGAGTAGAGCGCATGGAAATTCGGGCGTTGTGCTCGCTTGCAGCCACCTTCGCTACTGGGCCCCGGCCTTCGCCGGGGAAGTGAAGGAATGGTCCGCCGGCGGGGACGGGCCGCCACTACGATTTTCGTGATGCGCAAACGGTGATATGCTCGCAAGCATGGATCCGAAGCCAACCCTGTTCGAGTCTGTCGATCCCGCCGCCGAAGCGGCAGCGGACGAACGCGCCGAGGCCGATGTCGCGGCAGGCCGGTTGATAAGCCATGATGCGGTGAAGCGCTGGGTCGCATCCTGGGGCAGTGACGCGCCGTTGCCACGGCCGAGCATCGGCGACTGAGTTGCGAAAGATCGTCTGGACGGATGACGCGATTGCGCATCTCGAAGCGATCGTCGCGTATATCTCGACGTTCAATCCAGGCGCGGCGCAAGCCTTGGGCGAGCGGCTGATCGCCGTGGCGGATAGCTTAGCTGAGTTTTCCGAACGCGGCCGGGATGCGGGCGGCGGCAAACGCGAAATGACGACAGTATGGCCGTATGTGCTGCGCTATCGTGTCGAGGCGGAGCGGGTGATTATCCTACGTATCCGCCATGGTGCGCGGAATGAAGAGACGTAACGCGGGTCTCAATCTTCAAAGAAACTTTGGCTCTATTTCCTTTATTTCCTTCTTTTGACCCAGAGTATCAATTAGCTCACTAGCTCGTAAGAAAAACAAAAAATAAGGATCAATTATCGCGAACGTTCCAGAAGCAGCATCTGGATCCCATTCGACTATGCGTTGGGTCGGATGCATCTGTTCGGCAAAGCCTGCAATTTGCTTTAGTGACTCAGTGATACTGCTTCCCACAGGTTTGTCGTCAATACAAACAGAGCTTATTCTGGCGAGGAGATCTGCATAATTGAACTCCATCGCTGGTGGGTCTTCGGCCAGCGCGAGGAGCGACGCCCGATAGGCGTCGCCTTTTGTACCATCCGAAAAGCTAAATTCTTTGCGCTCGGTTCCCCGGATTCGAGGTCCGGCATGCATCTGCTTAATAAGCGACGTATAATCAGATCTAGTAGATGTTTGCTCAAGTGCCTTCTTGAGGTCGTCGTCTGAAACATCCACTTTTATCGCAAACTCATTACTCTCGCGGAGATTGAGGTCGAAGCATAACTGTAGGCAAAGGCCCTGCATAATCTGCGGAGATGTGCAGCTCTCTTGAGTAAATCTCTGTATCGCATCTATTTTTATGTCTGCGTTAAGTGCAGAAAATCCTTGAGTTCCAACCTTGACGAGGTCGGAAGACGTCCAAAATGACGTGTCGATATTTATGGTTCGTCCGCGAAGTTCATGATTGGAGCGAACGACGTCGTCGGACCTGTGGGGTACCGACGCGATACAGAACCTTATCCCAATTTCTGCTGCTGCTTTGATTTGCCTTCCGATTGAGCTTTGCAACTCGCGGGGGATATAGTGGAAGTCATCCAAAAAAACGATGAAGTCGCTGTTTGCTATTTCACGAGCTACACCAGCCATGCCGCGATTTTGCTGCGTGGATGTCATGTTGCTGTTGGCAGAGGTCGTTGTCGACACGCCACCCCCGACGCCGGCGGAGCCAAAGCCGGGAATGCTAATGCTTGCATTTACGCTTGCATTCGGAGTTACCGACTCCACCGCACCGGTTGTTACGGCGGTGGAAGTCGGCGTGGCCATCCAGTTAAGTATGGCCTCCCAGAGGTCGTTCGGAGCCTCGATCTGGGTGCCAAATATATGAATTAAATTCTCTTCTCCGACGATATTTCGGACCAGGGCGGTTTTGCCGGTCTTTGAGGGGCCCGAAATTGAGATTGGCGATTTTGGTGTTTCAATGGCGTCCCGAACTCTTTTCTCTAGCTTCTCGTCTTGCCTTTCGACGTAGGTTATCGTTGGAAAGTCGCTAGGTACGAAGACCTCGGTTGCGCGCACCATTATTCCGCCGCAACCCCCGCGCGCGAGAACATATCCCCCGCGTCGCCAGCATCCTCATTCGCCACCGGAACCCCGACACCCGCCTTCGCCTTCTGGCGCTTGTCGAACCCGTCCCACACTTCGTTCCAATTCCCGCGCGTCGCCGCCTTCGAATATTCGGTGGCGCGCTGTTCGAAGAAGTTGGCGTGCTCGACGCCGTTGAGCATCGGCGCGAGCCAGGGGAGGGGGTGTTCGTCGATCATGTAGATCGGCTTCATCCCCAGCTGTCCCAGGCGCCAGTCGGCGATGTAGCGGATGTACTTCTTGATCTCCTTGGGGGTCATGCCGTTGACCGGGCCCATCTCGAACGCGAGATCGATGAAATTGTCCTCGAGCCGGACGGTGTGCTGGCACATGTCGGCAATGTCGTCGCGCACCGACTTGGTCATGCAGTTGCGCTCGGCGCAGAAGGCGTGGAACAGCTTGATGATGCCCTCGCAGTGGAGGCTCTCGTCGCGGATCGACCAGGTGACGATCTGCCCCATGCCCTTCATCTTGTTGAAGCGCGGGAAGTTCATCAGCATGGCGAAGCTGGCGAAGAGCTGCAGCCCCTCGGTGAAGCCGCCGAACATCGCGAGCGTCTTGGCGATGTCCTCGTCGGTGTCGACGCCGAAGGTCTGCAGGTAATCGTGCTTGTCCTTCATCTCGCTATATTCGAGGAAGGCGCCGTATTCGCTCTCGGGCATGCCGATCGTGTCGAGCAGATGGCTGTACGCGGCGATGTGCACCGTCTCCATGTTGCTGAACGCGGCGAGCATCATCTTGATCTCGGTCGGCTTGAAGATGCGGCCGTATTTCTCGTGGTAGCAATCCTGCACCTCGACATCCGCCTGGGTGAAGAAGCGGAAGATCTGCGTCAGCAGGTTGCGCTCATGGTCGCTGAGCTTCTGCGCCCAGTCGCGGCAATCCTCGCCCAAGGGCACTTCCTCGGGCATCCAGTGGATCTGCTGCTGGCGCTTCCAGAAATCGAACGCCCAGGGGTATTCGAACGGCTTGTACTGCTTGCGGGCTTCGGTGAGGGACATTGGGGGTTACTCCGGGACTGTATCTGGGGATGGGTTAAAACTGGGGGTGAAACGGGGTCATGCGGCGACGCTCCAGCGCCACATCGCGCTCGCCGACATCAGCAGCACGATGCCGAGCGACAGCGCCATGATGCCGATCATGCGGAAGGCGTAGACCTTGCCGGGTGCGCTCGGCCGCGTGAGCGACAGCAGCAGGCCGGCGCCTACAACCGTGAACAGCGCAGCGACCGCGTACATGATGCCGATCGACAGGGTCATCGCCGATCCTCGCATGGGCGGACCGCATGGAAGGCGTTGCGGATGCGTAATGATGGGATCATGCTATGCCTCGTGCATCCAATGCCCCAACGGCGCGTTGGGGGATCGCAATCATAGCACAGGAGCTACCATCATGGTCGACGCATCGCAGATCAAAGAACATGCCGAAGTCATCGGCGCAGACGGCGTCCATGTCGGCACCGTCGACCATGTCGAGGGCGGCCGCATCAAGCTGACCAAGAAGGATTCGGGCGCGCAGGTCAACGAAGGCTCGGGTTCGCATGAAGGGCATCACCATTACATCTCGCTCGGCTTGGTCGCCGATGTCGAGGACGGCAAGGTGCGGCTCTCGGCGAACGGCGATGTCGCCGTGACCTTCGAAGAAGAGAAATGATCCCGCCTTCCTCTCCCCTTGTGGGAGAGGGAAGGGGCCCGCGCCGCAGGCGTGGGAAGGGTGAGGGGGCTGCTCAGTCATTGAGTGGCCCCTTTGCACATGTCCGGCAGATGCGGTGCGATCGCCGCGATCACGCCGTCGACGTTCGCCATCACATCGGTGTTCCAGACACGCAGCACGCTGTAGCCCTCGTCTTCGATGAAGCGCGTGCGCGCTTCGTCCGAAGTCGCGGTCTGCGCATGGGTGGCGCCGTCGATCTCGATCACCAGCCGTGCGGCGTGCGAGCAGAAATCGGCATGATACGGCCCGAGCGGCACCTGGAAGCGGAACTTCGCGTCCGGGAAGGCCGAGCGGAGCGCGCGACGCATGTGCTTTTCCGGCTCGGTGGCGTTGCGGCGGAGGTCGCGCGAGCGGAACGGGGTTAGCGCGGGCAGCAACTGACGCTTGGTCAGGCCGTCCGCATTCCCCGTCACCCTTCCCACGCCCTGCGGGCGCGGGCCCTTTCCCTCTCCCACAAGGGGACAGGGCGGACGGTCAGGAGGCGCTCCGTCCGTCACCTCACTGGCACGCCAGGCACTCGTCGTAATCGGTCGTTTCGAACTCGTATTGCGGCTTCTCGATCGTGTTGTCGTTCTCGACCCCGCCGGCGAACCCAGCGCGCTGGATGCTCTTCGAGCGCAGGTAGTAGAGCGACTTCACGCCGAGCTCCCACGCGCGGAAGTGGAGCATCAGCAAGTCCCACTTCTCGACGTCGGCGGGGATGAACAGGTTGAGCGAGGTCGACTGGTCGATGAACGGCGTGCGATCGGCCTGGAGCTCGATCAGCCAGCGCTGGTCGATCTCGAAGCTCGTCTTGTAGCAATCCTTCTCGTCCTGGCTGAGGAAATCGAGATGCTGGACCGAACCGCCCTGCTCGAGGATCGAGTTCCAGATCGCGTCCGAGTTCTTCGACTTCTCGATCAGCAGCTTTTCGAGATACGGATTCTTGATCGAGAACGAGCCCGACAGCGTCTTGTGCGTGTAGATGTTCGCCGGGATCGGCTCGATGCACGCCGAGGTGCCGCCGCAGATGATCGAGATCGACGCGGTCGGCGCGATCGCCATCTTGCAGCTGAAGCGCTCCATCACGCCCATGTCGGCAGCGTCGGGGCAGGGGCCGCGCTCGGTCGCGAGGTGCATCGAGGCTTCGTCGACCTGGCCCTTGATGTGGCGGAACATCCGCAGGTTCCACGACTTGGCCATCGCGCCCTCGAAGGGCAGGCCGCGCGCCTGGAGGAAGCTGTGATAGCCCATCACGCCGAGGCCGACCGAGCGCTCGCGCATCGCCGAATAGGCGGCGCGCTCCATGCCGGGTTCGGCGCGGTCGATGAAGTCCTGCAGGACGTTGTCGAGGAAGCGCATCACGTCCTCGATAAAGCCCTTCTCGTCCTTCCACTGGTCCCACGTCTCGAGGTTGAGCGACGACAGGCAGCAGACGGCGGTGCGGTCGTTGCCGAGATGGTCCTTGCCGGTCGGCAGCGTGATTTCCGAGCACAGGTTCGAGGTCGAGACCTTGAGCCCCAAGTCGCGGTGATGCTTGGGCATGCCCTTGTTCACGTGATCGGCGAAGACGATGTACGGCTCGCCGGTGGCAAGCCGCGTCTCGACGAGCTTCTGGAACAGGCCGCGCGCATCGACCGTCGCACGGACCGAGCCGTCCTTCGGGCTCGTCAAATTCCACTCTTCGCCCGCGCGCACCGCTTCCATGAAGGCGTCGGTGATCAGCACGCCGTGATGGAGGTTGAGCGCCTTGCGGTTGAAATCGCCCGAGGGCTTACGGATTTCGAGGAACTCCTCGATCTCGGGGTGTGAGATGTCGAGATAGCAGGCGGCCGACCCGCGCCGCAGCGAGCCTTGCGAGATGGCGAGCGTCAGCGAATCCATCACGCGGACGAAGGGGATGATGCCGCTGGTCTTGCCGTTGAGGCCGACCGGCTCGCCGATGCCGCGGACGTTGCCCCAATAGGTGCCGATGCCGCCGCCGCGCGACGCGAGCCAGACATTCTCGTTCCACGTGTCGACGATGCCGCCGAGGCTGTCGGGGACCGAATTGAGGAAGCACGAGATCGGCAGGCCGCGCCCGGTGCCGCCGTTTGACAGAACGGGCGTTGCGGGCATGAACCACAGCTTCGAGATATAGCCGTAGAGCCGCTGGGCATGTGCGCCGTCATCGGCATAGGCCGAGGCAACGCGCACGAACAGATCCTGGAAGGTCTCGCCCGGGAGCAGATAGCGATCGCGCAGCGTGTCCTTGCCGAAATCGGTCAGCAGCGCATCGCGCGAATGATCGACCTCGACCGGATAGAGCTGGACGTGGATTTCCTTCGAATCGCCCCGCGCGGCGAGCTTGCGATCGGCGGTGCCGCGACCGTCCTTGGCGGCGTCGTCGGCGGGTGCCGCAGCGGCGGCGAGCGCCTCGATCATATCGGTGGCCATGTCGGTACTCACTTCCCCGGTATCCCGAAAATCCATGTTTCGCGTCCCTGTAAACTCGTTCAAAATCGTGTCGACCGGGACCGCCTCTGTTCCCGATCCGTTCGAATCGGGAAGCGAGCTCCCAGCATAGCATTCCGTGGGCAAACGCGAGAACAAAAACAGACCGTCCCGCGCTACAATCGCAGTCCAGATCATTACCGCAATATAGGGTTGCGGCGTCTGATTCACTAGCTCTTGGGTTCGCCCCCGAACTCAACCCCTACAGATTGTGCCGGATCGCGCGGAGACACAAGACGGTAAATGACAGATTGGGGACTCGGTTCGTCGCTAATCCGCGACGCTTCGCGGGCGTGCGGGCCAGGCCGGATACCGCGACGCGCGGTCAAAGCTGGCTTCGCTCAAACGCAAGAGACCGAAGCGGGAACGTGACAATATTTTCACGCCTCGGAGAAAAGCGTCGTCGGCAGCGTAACGATCGCATCGAGACCACCGAGCAATGCTGCATCGAGCACCAGCGAGCCCCCATAGAGCGTCGCGAGGTCGTGTGCGATCGACAGGCCGAAGCCGTGGCCATCACCGCGTTCGTCGAGTCGCTGCCCGGCGGTGAGCGCGGCGGCGCGCGCCGCGGGCGCAATGCCCTGGCCGTCATCGGCGATGCTGAGGCGGATGAAGCGCGGATCGGGTGCGGGGGCGGCGTCGATCGTGATTCGCGCGGCGGCGAAGCGCCACGCATTGTCGAGCAGATTGCCGATCAGCTCGTCGAGATCCTGCCGGTCGACCGCGACGCTGAGCGCGGGATCGATCGTTGCGGTCGCGCTGACGCCGCGATCGGCGTGGATCCGCGACAGCGCGGTCGTCAGATCGCCGACGACGGGGGCGAGCGGGGTTGCGAAGCGCAGGCCGCTCCCCGGCGTCGCGGCGCGCGCGCGGCCGAGATGGTGGCGCACCGCCTGGTCGATCCGCGCGACCTGCGCGGCGAGCGTGCCGTCGGGATCGTGCGGCGGCAGCGCGAGCGCGAGTGTGGCGAGCGGCGTCTTGAGGCCGTGCGCGAGATTGGCGACGTGGGCGCGGGCATTGGCGAGCGCGGTCGCATTTTCGTCGAGCAGCGCGTTGATCTCGCGTGCGAGCGGCGCGAGTTCGGTCGGCTGGTCCTCGGGCAGCGCGCGCGCGGTTCCGGCGCGGATCGCGGCGAGGCCGGTGCGCATCGTCTTCAAGGGGCGAAGGCCGATGCGGAGCTGGACCAGCGTCGCTGTCGCCAGCGCGACGCCGAGCAGCAGCAGCGAGCCGAGCAGCGGTGCCATTGCCGCGCGGAGCGGGCGATCGACGAGCGCGCGCGGCGCCGAGGCGGTGATCCGCACCGCGCCCGCCGGGGTGGCGAGCGTCAGGCTGCGCGCGTGGCGCATGCCATCCTCGCCATGCCAGTCGAGCGCTTGCGTACCGTCGTGGTCGCGCGGGCCGTCGCCGTGTGCGCGCGGGCCATCGGGCGGGGGCGGTGGGCCGATCAGCGCTGACGCGACGGATGAGGGAGCGGAGGGCGCTGGCAGGGAAAGCGGCGGTAAAGCGGGCGGCGGTGCGCGCCGCGGGCCGCGCGCTTGCAGCGCGGCGAGGGCCGGCGCGGCGGGCGAGGTGATCGTGCGGCCCGGCGCATCGATCCGCCAGCCCCAGCCGCCTTGCGGATCGTCATAGGGCGCGGCGAGGACGAGCCGCACGCGGTCGATGCTGCCGTCGGGGCGGACGGCTTGCTTGAGCACCGCGATCTGCGCGTCGAGCCGGTCGTCCAGCCCGTGCATCACGAAGCGATCGAGCACCGCGCCGATCGTCACCGCGGCAAAGGCGAGCGCGGCGAGCGTCGCGACGAGCGCGGTGACGAGCAGGCGTCCGTAGAGCGAGCGGGGGAGGAGGGTCATGTCAGCCCTTTCGTCACCCCGGCCTTGTGCCGGGGCCCACCGTCCAACACCGGCTGCCGCGCGAGGGGCGAAGTGGACCCCGGCACAAGGCCGGGGTGACGGAAGAGGGCGGGGCCGCTCACCCCTCCACCACGCGATAGCCGCGTCCGCGGACGGTCTCGATCGCCTCGGCGCCAATCTTCTTGCGCAGCCGCCCGATGATCACTTCGAGCGAGTTCGAATCGGGATCCGAATCGCCTTCATAGACATGGTCGAGCAGATACAGCCGCTCGACGACCACGCCCTTCCTCAGCATCAGCGCCGAGAGCACGCGCCATTCGAGCGCGGTGAGCCGCAGCGGGAGGCCGTCGAGCTCGACCTGCCCAGTCAGCGAATCGAAGGCGACGCGCCCGCACACGATCCGCGCCGCGGCATTGCCCGTCGCGCGGCGGACCAGCGCGCGCAGCCGCATGACGAGTTCCTCGACGCGGAACGGCTTGGTCAGATAGTCGTCGGCGCCGGCGCGGAAGCCCGCGACCTTTTCCGACCAGCCGTCGCGCGCGGTGAGGATCAGTACGGGGAGCACGCGCCCCGCGGCGCGCCACTCCTCGAGCACGGTGATCCCCGATTTGATCGGCAGGCCAAGATCGAGCACCGCCGCGTCATAGCCGCCGGTATCGCCGAGATGCGCGCCATCCTCGCCGTTGGTGGCGACGTCGACCGCGAAATGCTCGGCGCGCAGCGCTTTCGCGATTCCCTCGGCGAGCGCCGTGTCGTCCTCGACCAATAAGATCCGCATGTCCTCAGTCCTTTGCACCGCGCGCTAGGCGGACTGCTTAAACCGAGACTGAACCGACAAGTTCAGCGCGGTGTCGGAACGCTCCCGTAGAAAGCGGGCATCAACCACGCAGGAGTGCAATGATGACCGACCAAATCGAAGGCCCCCAGGCCCCTCACGATACCGTGGCGGACGACCGCCCGCGCCGCAAGCTGCCCGTCCGCACCGCGGTGATCGGCGCGGCGCTGCTCGCGCTCGGCGTCGGCGGCGGCGCGACGATCGCACAGATGACCGGCCCTTCGGTCGAGATGGCGCCGCTCAAGGCGGTGGCGATCCGCTCGCTGACCGACAATGGCAGCGTGATCAGCGTGCGCGGCCGCGTTGCCGAAACCTATGGCCCGATGTTCGTGCTGACCGATGGCAGCGGGCGTGCGCTGGTCGATCTCGGGCGGCAGGGCGACGGCACCGGCCTCGTCAGCGCCGGGCAGGCGGTGACCGTCCAGGGGCATTATCGCCGCGGGATGATCCACGCCTCGTTCCTGGTGGGCGCCGACGGCAAGGTCGTCGCGCTGCGGCCGATGGGCCCGCCGCATCATGGACCGGGTGGACCTGGTGGTCCGGGCGGCCCCGATGGGCCCGATGGTCCGCGCCACGGTCCGCGTGGACCCGGCGCCGGTCCCGATGGCGGCCCCGGCGCGAACGACGCTCCGCCGCCGCCGCCGCCGCCTGCGATGGGCACGACCGCTCCGGTCGCCCCGGTGGTTCCGGGCGCCGTTCCGGCAGCGCCGGTAGCGCCTGCAGCAACCGGGAACTCCGCACGGTAAGGGGCCAACGGCTCCCCTCCCTGGAAGGGAGGGGAGGCGAAGGATGAGCGTCGCTCGCACCCCGCGGTGGCGCTCGGCAGGTGTGGCTGTTATCCCGCCTTGCGCACCGGAGCGGTGGTGGCCGCCGCGAGGCGCTCGAGGTTGAAGCTCTCTGCAAAGGCGAGGCCGGCCTTGCCATCGGCTGCCCAGCGCAGCGTGGCAGGGAACATCTGGTCCTCGAGCAGTTCGATCAACACTTCGAACTCGCCTGCTCCGGCCTCGACATCGATCCCGTCGATCATCGCGCCCGTCGTCGAGAGGTTGCGGATCCGCACCTCGCCGACAATGTCGCCCGCCTGAATCCGCGCAGTCCGCAGCATCGCGGTGCGCGGGCTCCGGCTGACGCGGAAGCCGTTGGCGATCGCGCGGCCGCCACCCGCCGCGAGCTGCTCGAGCACGTCGGGCGCGCGCGCCGGCTTGCCATAGACATAGCCCTGGATGTGGCTGCAGCCGAGCTCGCGGATCAGCGCGATCTCGTCGTGATTCTCGACGCCCTCGGCGGTCGTCTCCATCCCGAGCGTCTCGGCGAGGCTGACGATCGCCTTGATGATCGCGGCGTTGCGGTTGCCCGCGATCGCCGCGCCGCGCACGAAGCTCTGGTCGATCTTGATCTTGTCGAACGGCGCCTTCTTCAAATAGCCAAGCGACGAATAGCCCGTCCCGAAATCGTCGAGCGCGAGGCGCACGCCGCAGCCCTTGAGCGTCCTGAACATCTGCTCGGTCGCGGCGTTTTCGTTGACGAACACGCCTTCGGTGATCTCGAGCTCGAGCCGATCGGGCGCGATCCCCGATTTGGCGAGCGCCGAGGTGATGACCGTCGGCAGCGCTGGATTGGCGAACTGGATCGGCGAGACGTTGACCGCGACGCGCACGTCCTTCGGCCAACACGCCGCATCGAGACACGCGGTGCGCAACACCCATTCGCCGATCGATTCGATCAGCCCGCAATCCTCGGCGACGGGGACGAAGTCGGCCGGGCTGATCAGCCCGCGCGTCGGATGCTCCCAGCGCAGCAGCGCCTCATAGCCGACGATCCGCTCGGTCATCGTGCTGACGACGGGCTGATAGGCGACGAAGAACTGGTTGGCGGCAAGCGCGTCGCGCAGATCGTCCTCGAGCTGCTTGCGGCTCTGCGCGCCGGCGAGCATTTCGGGGCGGAAGAAGCGGTGGATGCCGCGCCCGTCGCCCTTGGCGGCATAGAGCGCGAGATCGGCGTTGCGCACGAGCGTCTCGGCGTCATGCCCGTCCTCGGGCGCGATCGCGACGCCGATCGAGCAGCCGATGCTGATCGCCGAGCCCTCGATCGTATAGGGTTGCGACAGGTCGAAGATCACGCGCCGCGCGAGGTCGCCGAGCCGCGTGCGATCGGTCTCATTGGGCAGGATCACCTGGAATTCGTCGCCGCCCAGGCGTCCGACCAGCCCGTTGCCGCCGATCGCGCGCTGCAAGCGCTGCGCCACCTGCTTGAGCAGCGCGTCGCCGGTGTGGTGGCCGAGCGTGTCGTTGACGGCCTTGAAGCGATCGAGATCGAGCAGGAGCAGCGCGCTGGTGCGCGGCGCGACGCTGCTCGCGCTGAGCGTCTGTTCGAGCGAGAGGCGCAGCCGCTGGCGGTTGGCGAGGCCGGTGAGCCCGTCGAACAGCGCGAGCCGCGTGATCTCGGCATCGGCGCGGCGCGTCTCGGTGAGATCGCTCCCGCTCCCGACAAAGCCGAGGAACGCGCCCGACGAATCGGCGATCGGCCGCCCCGAGATCGACCACCAGCGCTCGAGCTTGGCGCGGCTCGCGGGGCGGACCGAATAGTTCGAAAAGGCGGTGCGTGCGGCGAGGTGGAAGCCGAGCGTGCGCTCGGTCTCGGGCGAGGCGCTGTCCATGCGGAACAGCGTCGGCAGCGGCTGGCCGAGCGCGGGCGCATCGGGCGCGTCGAGTTCGGCGGCGACCTTGGCCGAGAGATAGCTGAGGCAGCCCTCGGCGTCGGTGCGCCAGAACCAGCCGTTCGAATGTCCTTCGAATTCATCGACCAGCAGCCGCGCGAGGCGATCGTGCGAGTCGCGTTCGGGGCAAATCGTAACGCTGCGCCGACGGGCCCAGAGGACACCGCCCGCAACGCCGCTAAGCCCCAGAGCGAAGGCCAGAATCAGGAGAAGAAGCGGCGAAATGGGCATCGTCGCCGCTATAGCGGGCGATCCTTTCCAAAATCCTTGTGCCCCAGACAATCTTCGCGAGAACCGCATGCGGCGGATGGCTTGGCGCGCGGCGGACATGGCTTTAAGGCCCGGCCCATAGGAGTAGCCCCATGACGACCATCATCCGCGAAGCCGATCTGATCGAAAGCGTCGCCGACGCGCTGCAATTCATCTCCTTCTATCATCCGATGGATTATATCCGCGCGCTGGGCGAAGCGTATGACGCCGAGCAGGGACCGGCGGCGAAGGACGCGATCGCGCAGATCCTGACCAATTCGCGGATGTGCGCCGAGGGGCATCGCCCGATCTGCCAGGATACCGGCATCGTCAACGTCTTCATCAAATGGGGCATGGACTGCCGCTTCGACGATACCAGCCGCTCGCTGCAGGAGATCGTCGATCAGGGCGTGCGGCTTGCGTACCTCAACCCCGAGAACAAGCTGCGCGCCTCGGTGCTGGCGGACCCCGCCTTCACGCGGCGCAACACCAAGGACAATACGCCGTGCGTGCTGCATGTCGACATGGTGCCTGGGTCGCGCGTCTCGGTCGATGTCGCGGCGAAGGGCGGCGGCAGCGAGAACAAGTCGAAGTTCAAGATGATGAACCCGTCCGATTCGATCGTCGACTGGGTGCTCGAGATGCTGCCGCAGATGGGCGCCGGGTGGTGCCCGCCGGGGATGCTCGGCATCGGCATCGGCGGCACTGCCGAGCATTGCGTGCTGCTCGCGAAGCAGGCGCTGATGGAGCCGATCGACATGGGGCCGTTGAAGGCGCGCGGGGCCAAGACTGACATCGAGGCGCTGCGGATCGAGATCTTCGACAAGGTCAATGCGCTCGGCATCGGCGCGCAGGGGCTGGGCGGTCTGTCGACCATCCTCGACGTCAAGATCATGGACGCGCCGTGCCATGCCGCGGGCAAGCCCGTCGCGATGATCCCCAATTGCGCGGCGACGCGGCACGCGCATTTCGTGCTCGACGGATCGGGGCCGAGCTTCCTCGAGGCGCCCAAGCTCGACGAATGGCCCAAGGTCGACTGGCAGCCCGACAGCGCCGCGATCCGCGTCGATCTCGATACGCTGACGCCCGAGATGGTGCAGGGCTGGAAGCAGGGCGACCGGCTTTTGCTCAACGGCAAGATGCTGACCGGGCGTGACGCCGCGCACAAGCGGATCAAGGACATGCTCGATGCGGGCGAGCCGCTGCCGGTCGAGTTCAAGGGCCGCGTGATCTATTATGTCGGGCCGGTCGATCCGGTCGGCGATGAGGTGGTCGGCCCGGCGGGTCCGACGACGGCGACGCGGATGGACAAGTTTACGCGGATGATGCTCGACCAGGGGCTGCTCGCGATGGTCGGCAAGGCCGAGCGCGGGCCCGATGCGACCAAGGCGATCGCCGAGGGCAAGTCGGCCTATCTGATGGCGGTCGGCGGGGCAGCCTATCTCGTCGCGCGCGCGATCAAGGGATCGAAGGTGGTCGGGTTCGCGGATCTTGGGATGGAGGCGATCTACGAGTTCGAGGTCGAGGATTTCCCGGTGACGGTGGCGGTCGATTCGACTGGGGCGAACGTGCACCAGTTGGCGCCGCTGGTGTGGAAGGAGAAGATCGCACGTGAGGGGTTGCTGGTGTGAGGGGCCGATTGTCGGGCAACTCCCGATCCGCTATTAATACCAGGTAGTACCTCCGACTACCGAGGTGGATACCATGCCGACATCGCTCAAGATCGATCCCGAAATGAAAAGCCGGATCCAGGCGCTGGCGCAGCAACGCGACCGCTCGGCGCACTGGATCATGCGCGAGGCGATCCGCGAATATGTCGATCGCGAAGAGGCGCGCGAAGGCTTCCGGCAAGAGGCGTCGGATGCCTGGACGGCGTATCAGGAAACCGGACGGCATCTCACGGCTGCGGAAACGATCGGCTGGCTCGAAAGCTGGGGGTCGGAGACTGAGCGCGAGGCGCCCGAGTGCCACGACTGATCGTCACGGAAGGCGCGGTTCGCGGGATCGCGCGCTGCCGCACTTTCCTTGCCGAGAAGAGCCCGCAAGCGGCGCAACGTGCCGGTGCCGAGATTTCCCGGCAGCTTCGCTTGCTCGAACGCAATCCGGCGATCGGCCGCCCCTATGCGGGCGACGCCGACCTGCGCGAGGTGGTCATCGGTTTTGGCGCGGCGGGCTATGTCGCGCTGTATCGGTACGATCCGGCGGAGGACGCCGTCTATGTCGTCGCGTTCCGCCATCAACGAGAGGCAGGCTATTGAAAGCGTTTCCGGTCGATCAAGCTGAGATTCGGTGATCGCCACCCCATTATGGCTCCCCGCCGCGCTGATCGGCGGGGCGTTGCAGGCGTGGCGGACGGCGGTGCAGCGGCGGGTGTCGCGCACGCTTTCGGTCAACGCAGCTGGATTGGTGCGCTATCTCTACGGCCTGCCGGTCGCGGTGCTGCTGCTCTTCGGGTACCACTATTTCGTGGCGCCGGCGGCGTTCCCTGCGCTCGGCGCTTGGTTTCTCCCCTTCTGCCTCGGTGGCGGGATCGCGCAGATCATCGCGACCAATTTGCTGCTGATGGCGTTCGGTGAGCGCAATTTCGTCGTCGGGACGGCCTATTCGAAGACCGAGGCGGTGCAGAGCGCCTTGCTGTCGGTGCTGCTGCTCGGCGATCATCTGAGCCTCTCGACCTGGACCGGCATCGGCTTCGGCGTGGCGGGCGTCATGGTGCTGTCGACGGGTGGCAAGCGGATGGGGCCGCTCGCCTTCCTGCGCGCGCTCGGGCAGCCGGCGGCACGCTATGGGATTGCTTCGGGCTTCGCCTTTGCGTTGACGACGATCGGCATCCGCGCCGCGACGCAGGAAGTGCACACGCCCGATCACATCCGCGCCGCGCTGATCGTGCTGGCGGTGACGGTGGCGGTGCAAACGGTGCTGCAGGGCGCCTATGTCTATCTGCGCGAGCGCGAGCAGGTCGCGCGCGTGTTCGCGCAATGGCGCGTTGCCGGGCAAGTCGGGCTGATGTCGTCGGTCGCCTCGGCGTGCTGGTTCACCGGGTTCGCCTCGGCGCCGGTCGCGCTGGTGCGGATCGTCGGTCAGGTCGAGGTCGCCTTCACGATGGCGTTTGCGCATTTCTATCTCGGCGAGAAGACCAGCCCGAGCGAGGTCGCCGGGCTTGTGTTGGTCGCGATCGGCGTCGTGCTGGCCTTGGTCGGCAGCCTGTGACGCGGGCGTGCGCACTGCTGGACCTCGCACGAAGTGTAGGTACGGCTGCGTAACGAGATCTGCTTGGGGGCGGCGCGGGAGAGTGCTAAGCGGCACCCGGGGGGATCCGACGTGGCGACATCGATGGTACCGGCGGGATATGAAGCATCACTCGATCGCGCGGGGCTCGCGCTCGGTGCGGGGGGCGTCGTCGGGGGGCTGTTCGCCGCGGGGTTGGTGACGATCGGCAGCGGGTTCGATCCGTTTCAGATGCTGATCGGTTTCCTCGTCGGCGCGGTGATCACCGCGATGGCGGCGGTCGCGATCGGCGGGCCGGTCTGGCTCGCGTGCCACGCGCTTGGGCGGCGCGGACCCGTGAGCGCGGTGAGCGTCGGGGCGCTGGCGGGCTTCGCGCTGTTTCTTGGCGGGCAGACCTATGGGTTCGGGATTTTCGCGATGCCGCAGGAAGACACGCCGACGCTGCTCTATCGCTGGATGAGCGCGATCGCGACGAGCCTGGTGCTGGCACTGGTGTCCGCGCTGATCGGCTGGACGATGTGGCGCGTGGCGTATCGCCGGGCGGGGGAGGTGGTAGCGGTGGGCGTGCGCCCATAAACCCCAAACCGTCACCCCGGCCTTGTGCCGGGGGCCACCGTGCCGCTTATCCCGCCGCCGCAGACTTTGCGGCACGGTGGACCCCGGGACGAGCCCGGGGTGACGCAGTGGGGTGATCGCGGCGCGGGCTCATACCTTCACCGGGATGATTCCCGCCCCGCGTGCTTACGGCTTCGCCGCCGGAGCGACCGGTGCCGGCCCTGCCGAAGGCGCTTCGGGCGGGGTGATGTCGCCGGGCTTGCAGTCGCCGGCGCGGGTCGAGACGATGCGCATTTGCATCGTGCCTTCCTTCGCGCCGGTGGCGGCATAGCCCTCGGTCTGCATCGTCATGTCCTGCTTAGTCGCGCTGTTGCTGCCGTCGATCGTCATCTTGACGGTGCCGCCGGTCGGCTGCTTGCAGGTCGCGGCGACGTGGATCGTGCCGCCCGACACGTCCTTCTTGCCAAAGGTGCAGTTCTGGCCGCGCGACGCCATTTGCTCCATCGCCTTGCCGAAATCTTCCTTGGCGGCGGCGGTGGGGGTGAGGCAGACCGATGTGCCCGCCATCGAATCGAACATCTTCTGCATCTGCGTCTTGGTTTCGGGCGTCGCGCCGCGACCCTCGAGCTTCAGGATCTCGATCTTCTGCGACCAGCTGCCGGCCTGGCGCTTGACCGGACCCGAGGGCGAACAGGCGACGAGCGCGAGGGTAGGCAAAGCGAGCAGCGTGGCCAGCGTGCGGAATGACATTGAAGAATCTCCCCGGGAGTGCGCGCGCCGGCGGTCGGCGTGCGTTGTCTGTTGGCGTGTTCCTTCCCATATTGCGCAGCTATGGCAATCCAGATTCGCACCAGTCTCGACGAGCCCGAAACCGGGCAGAGCTTCGTCCCCCATCGCCCGGCGCGTCCGCCCAAGGCCGAAGGCGGCAAGCGCTTCACGCTTGCCTCCGAATATACCGCGGCGGGCGACCAGCCGACCGCGATCGCCGAACTCGTCGCGCAGACGCAGGCCGGCGAGCGCGACCAAGTGCTGCTCGGCGTGACCGGATCGGGCAAGACCTTCACCATGGCCAAGGTGATCGAGGCGGTGCAGCGCCCCGCGCTGATTCTCGCGCCGAACAAGATCCTGGCGGCGCAGCTGTACGGGGAAATGAAGTCGTTCTTCCCCGACAACGCCGTCGAATATTTCGTATCCTATTACGATTACTATCAGCCCGAGGCGTATGTCGCGCGCTCGGACACCTACATCGAGAAGGAGTCGTCGACCAACGAGGCGATCGACCGGATGCGGCATTCGGCCACCCGCTCGCTGCTGGAGCGCGACGATGTGATCATCGTCGCCTCGGTGTCGTGCCTCTACGGTATCGGCTCGGTCGAGACCTATTCGGCGATGATCTTCGACCTCAAGAAGGGGCAGACGGTCGACCAGCGCGAGATCGTGCGCAAGCTCGTGGCGTTGCAGTACAAGCGCAACGACGCGGCTTTCCAGCGCGGCAATTTCCGCGTGCGCGGCGACAATCTCGAGCTGTTCCCGTCGCATTACGACGACACCGCGTGGCGCATCTCGTTCTTCGGCGACGAGATCGAGGAGATCGTCGAGTTCGATCCGCTGACGGGGAAGAAGATCGCGAGCCTCAATTCGGTGCGCGTCTATGCCAATAGCCACTATGTGACGCCGGGGCCGACGCTCAAGCAGGCGATGGAGGCGATCAAGTTCGAACTGTCCGAGCGGCTCAAGGAACTGGTGCCCGAGGGCAAGCTGCTCGAGGCGCAGCGGTTGGAGCAGCGGACGAACTTCGACCTCGAGATGATCGCGGCGACCGGGAGCTGCGCGGGGATCGAGAACTATTCGCGCTTCCTTACCGGCCGGATGCCGGGCGAGCCGCCACCCACTTTGTTCGAATATCTGCCCGAGAATGCGCTGCTGTTCGTCGACGAGAGCCATGTCACCGTCGGCCAGATCAACGGCATGTCGCGCGGCGATCACCGCCGCAAGCTGACGCTCGCCGAATATGGTTTCCGCCTGCCGTCGGCGATCGACAACCGGCCCTTGCGCTTCAACGAATGGGACGCGATGCGCCCGCAGACGACCTATGTCTCGGCGACGCCGGGCGCGTGGGAGATGGAGCAGACCGGCGGCGTGTTCGCCGAGCAGGTCATCCGCCCGACCGGGCTGATCGATCCGCCGATCGAGATCAAGCCGGTCGAGGAGCAGGTCCAGGATCTGATCGTCGAGGCGCGCAAGACCGCCGAGCTCGGCTATCGCACGCTGGTGACGACGCTGACCAAGCGGATGGCCGAGGATCTCACCGAGTTCATGCACGAGGCAGGCTTGCGCGTCCGCTACATGCACAGCGACGTCGAGACTTTGGAGCGTATCGAGCTGATCCGCGACTTGCGGCTCGGCGTGTACGACGTGCTGATCGGCATCAACCTGCTGCGCGAGGGGCTCGATATTCCCGAATGCGGGCTGGTCGCGATCCTCGATGCCGACAAGGAGGGCTTCCTGCGCTCCGAGACGTCGCTGATCCAGACGATCGGCCGCGCGGCGCGCAACGTCGACGGGCGCGTGATCCTCTACGCCGATCGCATCACTGGCTCGATGGAGCGGGCGATGAACGAGACCGGGCGGCGGCGCGAGAAGCAGCTGGCGTACAATGCCGAGCATGGCATCACCCCGACGACGATCCGCCGCAATATCGGCGACATCATCCAGGACGTCGCTAGCCGCGACCAGGTGACGGTCGAGATCGACGAGGACCGGCCGCACATGGTCGGGCATAACCTGCGCGCGTATATCGAGGATCTGGAAAAGCAGATGCGGACCGCGGCTGCGGATCTCGAGTTCGAGACGGCTGGTCGCTTGCGCGACGAGATCCGGCAGTTGGAGCAGGAAGAACTCGGGCTGCCGGTCGACCAGCAGAAGGCGCCGGTGATGGGGCGCTCGAACGAGGGCAAGCCTGGGACGCGCAAGACGCGTTATGGGAAGAGCCAGAAGATCCGGGCGGGGATGGCGGGGAGTTCGCGGCGGGCGCGGTGACATATGGGTGGAAGCTGCCTGCCTTCATGGTTGGCTATTTCCGCAGCGTGATCCATGAGAATGCCCAAAGGAGCATTTTCATGATCCGCACTTTCGCTGACTCGGAAAGCGAGCGCGTCTGGAACCGAGAGCGTAGCCGAAAGCTGCCGCCCGATATCCAGCAACGCGCGATGCGCAAGCTTACCGTTTTGGATGTAGCTCTGTCGCTTGACGAGCTTGGAAGCCAGCGCGGGAACCGGCTTCACGCGTTGAGGGATGATCGCGCAGGCCAGCACAGCATTTCAATTAATGACCAATGGCGTATATGTTTCGTCTGGAAGGCTGGAGACGCGTATGACGTCGAGATTGCAGACTATCACTAATCCGGATTGGCTCGACAACGAGCATGCCGGTCAAATGCTGGTCACCGAGTTTCTCGAACCCGAAGAGTTGAGCGTCGAGCGGCTTGCCGACGATATCGGGGTCGCGTCAGAGCGCATCACCGAGGTCATCGAAGGCATCCGTCCGGTCGACGCCGATCTCGATCTGCGCCTTGGCCGCTATTTCGGTATGTCAGAAGGCTTTTTTCTGCGCCTTCAGGATCGGTACGAAATCGTCGAAGCCAAGCGCGCCCTGAACGGCGCGCTCGACCGCATCGTGCCGCGCGCCGCTTAACCCAGCGACAGATCCTCGCCCGCCACATCATAATATTTCGAGACGCGATCGGCATAGGCCTGGTCGAACTCGGGCGCATTCGCCGCCCAGCTCGGGCCGCCCTCGAGCACGCGGCGGTCGATCGTCACGACGTAGGTGTCGTTGACCGGATCGAACGCGAGCAGCGAGAAGGGGATCGGATAGTAGGCCTTGCCCATGCCGAGAAAGCCGCCGATCGACAGTACGGCATAGACCGCGCGGCCGGTGCGCTTGTTGACCATCAACGAGAACAGCGTGCCGATCTTGTCGCCGTCGCGACTGCGGATCGGCATCGTGTCGGCTTTGTTCGACTGGAGCAGCAATTGGGTCGGTTCGGTCTGGGCCATGGATCTCTTCCTTCGTGTCGCGAGCGTAACGGCGCGTGGGCCATTGCGGTTCCCTGCGACGTGAACGATCGCACCCCGGGGGCTGGTTCCCGCGGATAAGCGCGTTTGGTGAGCGCCAGTCGACACGGATTCGGGGTGGAGCGCGGGCGGCAGCGGTTGAGCGAGGCGATCGCTTCGCGCATAGACCTGGCATGTCCCTGACTCCCGCCCGCTTCGCCCCGCCACGCCTTGCTGTCGTCGCCACGCTCTTGGTCCTTGCCGGTTGCGTCGGAAATCCCGCACCGCCGCGTGCCGCTGCCCCGACGGTTGCGGCGCCGCGCCCGGTCCCGGTGGCGCCACCCCCCGCGCCGCTCGCCGCCGACTGGCGCGATTGGCCGGTGACGCCGGGCGACTGGACGTACCGCGTCGACGCGCGCGGATCGATCGCGCTGTTCGGGGTGCCCGGCGCCGACGCGCTGTTGACGCTGCGCTGCGATCGCCAGACCAATACGGTGTATCTCTCGCGCCAGGGGCAGACGCGCGGCCCGCTGACGCTGCGCACGTCGACCCTGGCGCGCAGCGTGACGGTCCAGCCGACCGGCGCCGCGCCGGCCTATGTCGCGACCGCGCTGACGCCGCGCGACGGTATCCTCGATGCGATGGCGTTCAGCCGCGGGCGGTTCCTGGTCGAGCAGGCCGGGATGCCGACGCTGGTCGTTCCCGCCTGGGCCGAAGTCGGCCGCGTGACCGAGGATTGCCGCCGCTGATCGGGATGCCGCGCGGTACGATAAACCGACTCTGGGCAGGCCGAAGAGAATCGTCGAAACAGGCCCATAATACAAGACTTGTTTCGTCTAAAAATATGATTCAAACCTGAGTCGTGACCAGGCCTGGTCACGCTGTTTTAACTGGCGAAAGGAGGTGATCCGATGTCTCATGGTTCAGCAATGGGGTCGGTTCAGTTCGTTCGGAGGACGCACCGCTAGGCCTTTGAGGCTAGTCCTGCGACGAAGGGGCGGGGGGTATTCTCCCTCAGTCAACGCCACCGATCGTCGAGGCTTTGCGGTACGCATGGTCCTCCAAGCTGGAGCTTCCGGCCGCTGACCATGTCAGGAGGTTGCCGATGTCCTCGAAAAGGGCATCGGCAGCCTCTTTTCATGTCCGGGGTCGGGGGCGCGCGGGCTTCGCGATTGTGCTCTTGCCAGCGACGATCTGCTTGTCGCCGATGCGGCGATGACCCATGATCGCGCGATGGCGCGGGTCTGGCTGCGTCGCTCGACCGGAGACCAACATGCGCTTCACGCTGTCGCTGCTGCTTTCGACCATTCTCGCGGGAGCCGCGCACGCGCAGGCGCTCCCGGACGTTACCGAAAAATCGATCGATCAGGTCCAGGCGATGATGGCGGCGGGCACGAGCAGCGCGGCGATCACCCAGGCCTATCTCGCGCGGATCGCGGCGATGGATCGCAGCGGGCCGACGCTCCGCGCAGTGATCGCGACCAACCCCGATGCGATCGCGCAGGCGCGCGCTGCCGATACGCGGCGCAAGGCGGGCAAGCCGCTCGGGCCGCTCGACGGCGTGCCGGTGCTGATCAAGGACAATATCGAGACCAGGGATCCGATCGCGACGACCGCCGGGAGCCTCGCGCTCAAGGACAACATCACGCGCCGCGACGCGCCGCTGGTGGCGAGCCTGCGCCGACAGGGCGCGGTGATCCTCGGCAAGACCAATCTCAGCGAATGGGCCAATATCCGCTCGACGCACTCGATGAGCGGGTGGAGCGCGGTCGGCGGGCTGGTGCGCAACCCGTATGCGCTCGACCGGACCTCGTGCGGATCCTCGAGCGGATCGGGCGCGGCGGTGGCGGCGAGCTTTGCCGCGGCAGCGGTCGGGACCGAGACCGATGGATCGGTGGTGTGTCCGTCCTCGATGAACGGGCTGGTCGGTTTGAAACCGACGCTTGGCATGATCAGCCGCACGCACGTCGTGCCGATCAGCCACAGCCAGGACACGCCCGGCCCGATGGCGCGCAGCGTGCGCGACGCGGCGGTGCTGTTCAACGGGATGATCGGCGTCGATCCGGCCGATCCGGCGACCAAGGGCACCGCCAAATATGCGCATGACTTCGCCGCGCCGCTGGCGAGCGCTTCGCTGGCCGGGGTGCGTATCGCCGTGCTGCATCCCGAAATGTCCGAGTTGCTCAAGGCCAAATATGCCGCGGCGCTGGCGGTGTTGAAGGCGCAGGGCGCGGTGCTGGTCGATGTCACGCCGCCCAAGCTCGACGGGTTGGGCGAGGCCGAATTGCTGGTGCTGCAGACCGAACTCAAGGCCGATCTCAACACCTATCTCGCGACCACGCCGCAAACGGTGAAAACGCGCACGCTCGCCGATGTCATCGCGTTCGATCGTGCCGAAGCGACGCGCGAAATGCCGTTCTTCCAGCAGGAGACCTTCGAGGCGGCAGAACAGACGCGCGGCCTCGCCGATGCCGAATATCTCGGCGCGCGCGCGAAATCGCTGCGGCTGGCGGGCAAGGAGGGGATCGACGCGATGCTTGCGACTGCCAATGCGACGCTGATCGTTGCGCCGACCTATGGCATGCCGTGGCTGTCCGACACGGTCTCGGGTGATGGCGGCGAGGGGCCGAGTGCTGCCGGGCTGCCTGCGGTGGCGGGCTATCCGCATCTGACGGTGCCGATGGGGTTGGTGCGCGGCGTGCCGGTCGGGGTGTCGTTCATTGCGACCGCGTGGGCCGACCAGGGCGTGCTCAACGCTGGGTATGTCTATGAACAAGCGGCCCATGCGCGGGTGGTACCGGGTTATGCCGCGACAAATGATGCTGGGCCAGGGCTGGACGGGATGCGCTGAACTTACTCCCCTCCCTTCCAGGGAGGGGAGGCGTCCCCCGGGAGGGGGGCGCGATTCAGCGTTCGAGCAGCTCGCTGCGGACGTGGATCGCCGATAGCGAGATGCGGACCTCGAGCAGGAACCCGATCAGCGAGGAAATCAGCAGCGCCATCGCGAGAATGAAGATCACCGCGACGATCGTGCCGATATGCAGCGCGAACAGGCTGGCGACGAACAGCAAGGCGACGACGATGCACGTCATCGCCGCGCTCGACACCGCGAGCACGAGCGAGCGGTTGATCACCGTCATCCGCCGGTCGAGCAGCCGGAGTTCCCAGACGTGACGGTCATGCTCGGGGCCGCTCGACAGCGGGTGCCATTCCTCGACGACACGCGCGCGATCGACGACGCGCGCCAGCCGCCCGGCGAGCACGTTGAGCAGCTGCCCGATCGCGGCGAGCATGAAGATCGGCGAAAGCGACAGCTGGATCGTCTGGGCGATCGTCGAGACGGCGGGGTAGGGGTTCATCGTGGCCCTTTGTGGAATGCGGCTGGCGCGGGCGCAAGGCGTCGGCCACAGATTGGTAACCCTGCTGCTTTAGACGTGTTCCAATGACCAAGCCGATGCTGCTCTCCGACTTCACCCGGCTGCCGTCGCGCACGCGTGCCAGCGTGGGCGCCGGGCTGTCGGGCGCGATCGACATCGTTGCCGATGCAGCGGCACCGAGCCATGCGTTCCTGCGCTATGCCTGGTATGCGGCGGCGCTTGCGGCGTATGGCGGGGCGGCGCGGACGATAATGGTCGAGGAAGACGACCTGCCGGTGATCGCGCTGCCGTTCGTGCGAGTCGGACCGGCGATCGCGCGGGTCGCGACGATCCCGGGAAGCTATTGGCCATTTCGCAGCTTTCCGATTCACCGCCACGCCGAGGTGCCTGCGGTCGATGCCTTGCTCGACATGCTCGCGCGCAGCGTCAACGCATTGCGGATCGGCCCGGTGGTCGATGGCGATCCGGCACTCGAGGCGCTGCTGCCGCGGGCGCGCGCAAAGGGGTGGGCAGTGCTCGACCGCTTCGTCGCGAACAGCTTCGTGCTCGATCTGCAGCAGCCCGACTGGCCGCGCGGATCGACGCTGCGCAAGAACCGCTTTCACGAGAAGCATCTCGCCGAGCATGGCGAACTCGACTGGCGCTTCGTCGACGCAGGGGAGTGGGATGCGGCGTTCGATGAGCTTGCGGCGGTCGAGCGGAAGAGCTGGATCGCGGCGAGGACCGATGGTCGCGATGCCAAGTTCACGGACGAGGGGCATGGCGGCTTCTGGCGAGAAGTGGCGCGCGATCCGGTCGTCGCCGCGATGCTGTCGGCCGCGGTGCTGAGCATCGATGGTGCGCCGGCGGCGTTTTCGTTCGATCTCGATGCCGGCACGACGCGCTATGCGATCGCCAACAGCTATGATCCGGCGTTCGCCAAGCATTCGCCGGGCAAGCTGCTCTCGTATCGTAACCTCGTGCGGGCGCGGGCGGCAGGCTTGCGCAGCGTCGATTGGGGCGCGGGCGACAGCGGCTACAAGACGACGCTCGGCGCGGAGCAGGGCCCGGCGTTGCGCGATTGGCTGCTGGTACGGCCCGGTGTGCCGGCGTTTGTCGGCGCGATGCTCAAGGGGCGCTGGGCGGCGAGCGGCAATCCGGGCGGGTAAGGCAGCGACGACAGGACCCAAGCCGGTCTCGCGGCGTTTAGACGCGCATGGATGAGATCGAACGCGTTCGGATTCAAATGGAAGCTGCGGCGGAGGCGCTCGATTTCGAGCAAGCGCGGCGACTGCGCGACCAGCTCGCTTTGCTGCGCGGCGGCGCCAGCGCCGCGGAAGCCGCCGAGGCCGAGACCGTCGGCCTGATCCGCCAGCAGCCCGGCGCAATGGGGCTGGGGACGAGCCAGCAACGGATGACACCGCCGCCGGGCTGGAAGAAGCCGGTCAAGCCCGATCCGATGACCAAAGGGCGTTCGCGCAAGCGGTGATTAGCGCGCTGTCGTCACCCCGGCCTTGTGCCGGGGCCCACCGTGACCCGCGTATTGTGGTCGTGGCGCGCGCTCCCCGGTGGGCTCCGGCACAAGGCTGGGGTGACGGGCGTGGGGAGCGGATCACACCGGCGGCAAGTGATCCAGCAGCTTGTCGACCGTAATCGGATAGTCGCGCACTCGGATGCCCGTTGCGTTGAACACCGCATTGCCGATCGCTGCGCCGCAACCAGAAATGCCGAGCTCGCCGATCCCCTTGGCATGGATCGGGTTGGCGAACTGGTCGCGCTCCTCGAGGAAATGCACCTCGATCTGCGGCACGTCGGCATTCACCGGCACGTGATATTCGCCGAGATCGTGGTTCACCAACTTGCCGTTGCGCGGGTCGTGGACGAGATCCTCGGTCAGCGCAGCGCCGATCCCGAAGGTCATCCCGCCGAGGCACTGCGAGCGCGCAGTCTTCGCATTGAGGATGCGGCCTGCCGAGAACACGCCGAGCATCCGCCGGACGCGGACTTCGCCGGTGGTCGCATTGACGCCGACCTCGACGAAATGCGCGCCATAGCTCGATTGCTTGCGCTCCTTCTCCATCTTGCCCGGTGCGATCGAGCCGATCGCCTCGATCCCGTCGCCGACGAGCGAGCCGAGCGAGACCTGGCGGTTGTCGGCGATCGCCTGGCCGTCCTTGAGCGTCAGCGCTTCGGGGTCGCAGCCCATCGCCTTGGCGAGCTTCTCGCGCAGCATCTCGCACGCGAGATAGACCGCCGAGCCGCTCGACCCTGCGCCCCACGAGCCGCCGGAGCCGGCCGCGTCAGGCAGATCGGTATCGCCGAGCACGACGCTGACCTGATCGAGCGGAAGCCCGAGCAGTTCGCCGGCGATCTGGCCGAGAATCGTGTAGCTGCCGGTGCCGATGTCGGTCATCGCCGAGCTGACGGTCGCGCGGCCATTGGCGTCGATCGCGACCTTGGCCGATGATTCCATCAGCATGTTGGTCCGCACCGCAATGGCGACGCCCATGCCGATCATCCACTCGCCGTCGCGCACCTGGCCCGGCGTCGCGTTGCGCTTCGACCAGCCGAACTTTTCTGCGCCCTCTTCCAGGCAGCGGACGAGCTGGCGCGTCGAGAAGGGAATGTTCTCCTCGGGGTCCTCGCTCGGCTCGTTCTGCTTCCAGAAGTCGATCGGGTCGACGCCCAATTTGTGGCACAGTTCGTCGAGCGCAGCCTCGGTCGCCATCATCCCGACCGCTTCGCCCGGCGCGCGCATCGAGCCCGACAACAGCCAGTCGAGCTCGACCAGATCATGGTTGATCAGCCGGTTCTCGCCCGAATAGGCGAAATGCGTGCCGATGCCGGTCGGCTCGAAAAAGCCTTCGCCGGGGAGGTTGCTCGTTAGCGTCTCATGGCCGACGCCGGTCAGCTTGCCCGCGCCATCAACCGAAAAGCGCACGCGCTGCTCGGTGTTCGAGCGTCGAACGGTGGTTTCGAACACTTGCGGGCGCGTCATCACGGCTTTGACCGGGCGGCCGAGCTGCTTTGCGGCAACCGCGGCGGCGACCGATTCGGGCGCGATGCCGAGCTTCGAGCCGAACCCGCCGCCGATGTAATGCGCGATGATCCGGACCTTCTTGTCGCTGACGCCGAGCGACTTGGCGAGCTGGCTCTTGTCCGAGGTCGGCATCTGGTACGAGCCGTACAGCGTCAGCGCGCCATCCTCGTCCCACACCGCGATCGAGGCGTGCGGCTCCATCGCGGAGCTGTTCTGGCTCGGCGTTGTATAGGTGACATCAACCGAGATCGCGGCGTCCGCCATCGCTTTCTCGACATCGCCCTGCTTGAAGTGTGCGGGGATGGTGTTGGGCGGCGGCTTGGTGGTTTCGTCCTTGTGGGCCTCGAAATCGAAACGGCCTTCGGCTTCCTCATATTCGACCTTGAGGCGAATGCCGGCGTCGCGCGCGGCTTCGTAGCTTTCGGCGAGCACGATCGCGACGATCTCGCCGAAATAATGGACGTCCTGCACGCCCTGCGTCGGGGCGCTGGTTTCGCCGCCCTGCTGCGAGTTCTGCAGGAAGGTCTTGAAGTCGGTGACGACGTCGATCACGCCGGGGATCGCGCGGACGCTGTCGGCATCAACCTTGGTGACCTTGCCGCGCCCGAACTTGGTGCCGACGAGATAGCCGTAGGCGAGGTTGGGGATCTGGTATTCGGCCGAATAGGTCGCCTGGCCAGTGACCTTGAGCGGGCCGTCCTTGCGGTCGAGCGGGCGGCCGATGATCCCCTGGCTGCCGCTGTCGAGCAGGCTGGCGGGGACGGGCTTGTCCATCTTGAGGCTGTTGGTGTTGCTCATGCGGTCAACTCACGCAGGCACGCGATCAGCGTGCGTTTCATCAGCGGGATCTTGAAGTCGTTCGACCCGTAGCCCTGTGCATCGGCGAGTAGGATATCTGCCGCCGCGGCGAAGACTTCGTCGGACGGCGCCATGCCGATCAGCGCTTCCTCGACGCGGCTGTCGCGCCACGGCATCGGCCCGAGCCCGCCGAAAGCGAGCTGTGCCGTGGCGATCTTGCCGTTCTCGACCGAGACGAGCCCGGCGACCGAGACCAAAGCGAACGCATAAGACGCGCGGTCGCGGACCTTGCGGTAAAGCTGCTTGCCGGCGACGGGGGCGGGCAGTTCGACATGCGTGATCAGCTCGCCGGGCTCCAGCACGGTCTCGATTTCGGGCGTGTCGCCGGGGAGGCGATAGAAATCGTGGATGCTGATCCGGCGGCGGTCGCCGCCCGGGGTGAGCGTGATGATCGTCGCGTCGAGCGCGCGCATCGCGACGGGCATGTCGCCGGGGTGCGTGGCGATGCACGAGTCGCTGGCGCCGAGGATCGCGAGGATGCGATTGTATCCGCCGATCGCCGAGCAGCCGCTGCCGGGTGTGCGCTTGTTGCACGCCATTGCGGGGTCGTAGAAATAGTAGCAGCGCGTCCGCTGGAGCAGATTGCCGCCGGTCGTCGCCTTGTTGCGCAGCTGGCCCGAGGCGCCCGCGAGCAGGGCGCGGCTGAGCACTTCGTATTTCTCGCGCACGCGAGTGTCGGCGGCGAGATCGCTGTTGGGGACGAGCGCGCCGATCAGCAGGCCGCCGTTGTCGGTGTCTTCGATCTTGGCGAGATCGAGCCGGCTGATGTCGACGAGCTTGTCGGGCGTCTCGACCTGCAGCTTCATCAAGTCGAGCAAATTGGTGCCGCCCGCGATGAAGCGCGTGCCCGCGCCGACGAAGCCGACGGCTTCCTCGACGCTCGCGGGCTTTTCGTATGTGAAGGTCTTCATGCCTTGGCCTCCGCCACGTCGCGGATCGCGTCGACGATGTTGGGATAGGCGGCGCAGCGGCAGAGGTTGCCGCTCATCCGCTCGGAGATTTCGCCATCGTTGAACTCAACGTCGCCGAGTGTCTCGCTGACATGGCTCGGCCAGCCCTTCTTGACCTCGTCGAGCATGCCGACCGCCGAGCAGATCTGCCCCGGGGTGCAATAACCGCACTGGTAGCCGTCATGCTTGACGAACGCGGCTTGCAGCGGGTGCAGATCCTCGGGTGTGCCGAGACCTTCGATCGTGGTAATCTCGTCGTCCTGGTGCATCACCGCGAGCGACAGGCAGCTGTTGATGCGGCGGCCGTTGACGAGCACCGTACATGCGCCGCACTGGCCGTGATCGCAGCCCTTTTTCGAGCCGGTCAGGCCAAGATGCTCGCGCAGCAGATCGAGCAGCGAGGTTCGAATGTCGGGTTCGGCGGTGTAGGCCGTTCCATTGATGGTGAAGTGCATGTCAGACCCCTGCGGTTCGGCGAGGTAAACGCGCATTTCGGAATTCAGGTCCGCACGCGGGGAGATATTGCGCGCCGATCCTCGCTGCCCGGCATCGGCCGGTCGCGTTCGGTCAAGCGCGGCGCGGCCAGTGCATGCGGATCCGCCAGACGATGCCGGTCTTGCGCACCGCACTCCCACAGCGCGCCTGCGCGAACAGCCGCGCGTAGCTGAGATCGTGGACTGGCTTGGACGGGGTGAGGCGCTCATGCTCGCGCGCGGAGTCGAGCGCGGTCTGGCAGGCCTGCTCGCTCGGGAAGCTCGCATCGAGCAAGGCGGCGGCGGAGTGTGGCGTCCATGCCTTTGCGTGCAAAGGCGTCGTGGCCGCCAGCGCCAAAGCCAGCGACGGCAGCGCGATCATTTGCTCAGCCGCACGGCCGACGCCGAGGCGATCTCGGTCTTCGGCTGTGCGCACGATCGCAGTGCGGCGAGTCCACCGACCGCGTCGAGCCGCGTGCGCGCTTCGCGGGCGAGCGCGGCCTTGTCGATCGGCCAGCCGATCTTGGCGTCCTTGGCGCTTCCCGGGAAGACGACATAGGCGATCCGCCCGTCGGGCAGCCCCTCGCCGTTGCGCGGGTTGGGCGCCTGGACGCCGAGCGCGTGCCAGAACGCGACCGACGCCTCGCCGAGCCGTTCGACCGGGCCTTCGTCGGCGATGACGAACGGCGTCGTCTGGCCGGTATCGAGGTTGGTCGCGAAGCCGATATCGCCCATCTCGCCCATGCCATCGGTGCGATAGATCGGCGCGGGGAGCACGATATACGGGATCGCCGCGGCATCGACATAGCTGGCGGTGCTCGCGGGCCCGGCGAACGCGGTGTTCCGAAGCGACGTCATCGAGACGAAAAAGCCCTTGTACGGCCCGTCCTGCTGGATCGCTGGCCGGGTCGGATCTTCAGGGTCGGCGACGAGCACGGTCTGCCACCACGACCCGTCGGGATAGCCCGCCGCGGCGAGGCAATCGATCCCGCGCCCCGTCGCGGGGCAAGTGTTGGGCACGTCGGCGGGGTGATAGGCGTTGGGCGCACCATCGGCGTCGACGAGTTTGTGGTCGGTCGCGAAATAATAGGCCGCGTGATCAGGGCTGAACGCGATCGGCACGCCCATGTAATCGAATCCGCCCGCGGGGCAGGACTGCGCAATCGCGCTCGTGCTCGAAAAGAGGCAGCAGCTCAAAGCGGTCGCCAGCAGGCGCCGGACGGTGGACACGGTTGAATTTCCCTCGGGGGCTGGATGCACCCGCGTCGAACGAGGCAGCAGGACCGAGGGTTCCGCTCCCGCCGTACGGCGTGCGCGCAGCGCGACGAGGGGAGCGGTTATGCCGCTGGCTGGTAGATGTAGCGGAAGTACCAGACCTCGCGTCCCTGACGGCGTGCCTTGCGTTCGTAGCGCGTCTCGGGCCAGTCGTCGGGGCGGGTGAGGAAATCAGCGGCTGTTTGCGCGCTCCACACGAAATCGCGGCGTTGCCCGAGCACCATCATCGCCCAGCGGCAATAGGTCGGATCGTCGGTGCCGAGCCGGAATTCGGCGCCGGGCTTGAGCTTGGCCGCGATCAGATCGAGCGGGCCGTGATTGACCATCCGCCGCTTGGCGTGGCGCGCTTTGCGCCACGGATCGGGGTGGAGCAGGTAGACGCGCGACAAAGACGCATCGGGCAGGCGCTCGAGCACGTCGAGCGCATCGCCCATGTGGAGGCGGACATTGTCGAGCTCTTCGTCGCGGACATGCGTCAGCGCGCCGACGACGCCGTTGAGGAACGGCTCGCAGCCGATGAACCCCGTCTCGCGCCGCGCCATCGCCTGGCCGGCGAGATGCTCGCCCGCGCCGAAGCCGATCTCGACCTCGAGCGGGCAATCCTTGCCGAACAGCGTGGTGGCATCGAGCGGACCTTCTTCGGGAACGCTGATTTCGGGGAGCAGGCG
Source organism: Sphingomonas sp. UYEF23 (assembly GCF_040546165.1). Taxonomy (NCBI): domain Bacteria; kingdom Pseudomonadati; phylum Pseudomonadota; class Alphaproteobacteria; order Sphingomonadales; family Sphingomonadaceae; genus Sphingomonas; species Sphingomonas sp. UYEF23. The sequence continues at coordinate 234,355 of NZ_JBEPNG010000004.1, forward strand.
CTCGACCAAATCGGCCTGGCCCAGGCGGAGCTTGTGCCCCTGGCGGCGGCCATAGAGGCGGCGGGTCGTCATCGGATCGGTCATCCGCGCAGCCTCTAGCGAGCGCAGCGTTCGGAGCAAAGTCCCGTTACGGTCGTTACAGCGCATCAACGAAGTGGCGGACATGATGGCGGACACCAATCAAGAGCAAACCGAGGGCGGCGACGTCGAGGAACTGAAGGCCGCCAATGCGCGCGAGCTGCACCGAGCGGTGCGCGAGGAAGGGCAAGAGGAACTCGAACGCCCGATCACCTCGCTGTTCTGGTCGGGGCTGGCGGGGGGGCTGGCGATCAACGCCTCGCTAATCGCCGAGGCGGCGATCGCGGCGCACACCGCGCCATCCCCGGCGCGGCCGCTGCTGATCGCGATCGGCTATCCGATCGGCTTCCTGATGGTGATCCTCGGGCGGATGCAATTGTTTACCGAGAGCACGGTGACCGCGATGCTGCCGCTCGTGACCGAGCCGTCATGGGCTGCGCTCGGGCGGACCTTGCGGCTGTGGGGCGTGGTGCTGGGGGGCAATCTGCTCGGGACCGCGCTCGTTGCGTGGGCGTTTGCGACGCTCGAGCTCGGCGATCCCGCAATGCGCGCGGCGATGCTCGAAGTGTCGATGAAGATCACCGAGCACGGCGCGCTCGATACCTTCATCAATGCGGTGCCAGCGGGCTTCCTGATCGCGATCGTTGCCTGGACCTTGCCCAATGCGCGCGAACAGGCCTTCCTGGTGGTGTTCGGGATCGTCTATGTCGTCGCGATCGGCGGGTTCAGCCATTCGGTGGTCGGGTCGAGCGAGACCTTCCTGCTGCTCTTTTCGGGCAAGATCGGCGGGGGCCAGGCGCTGGCGTTCCTCGTGCCCGCGGTGCTCGGCAATTTGTTCGGCGGGGCCGGCCTGTTCGCGGTGCTGGCGCATGCGCAGGTGCAGGAAGAAGGCGCCTGATCCGGGCGGAGCCAATCCGCCGCCCGCGGCGTTGGGCGTGCGACACAAGAGGAATAGCGACATGAGCAAGATCGCCAAGGCCGTGCGGAAAATCGCCCGCGCCGACCGCAAGGTCACGCACCGCGCCGCGGCGCATCGCGACACGCCGGTGGTCAAGCTGGCCGGAGCGGCGAGCGAAGTTGCCGACCAGCCGCCGTTGCTGTTGCTCGGCGTCGGGACGATCGTCGTCGGTGCGGTGCTGCGCCGTCCGACGGTGATCCGCAATGGCGTGCGGATGCTGGCGAGCGAGGTGCTCGCCACCGCGATCAAGAACGGCATCAAGCGCTCGATCGACCGCACTCGTCCGCAAAAGGCAATCGAGACCGGCGAGCACCGCTTCGCGCCGGGCAAGAGCGCGGCGCACGGCGATACGTCGTTCCCCTCGGGCCATACCGCCGGTGCAGTCGCGGTGGCGGGTGCGATCGCGCATGACGTTCCCGCGGCGATCGCGCCCGCCTATGCGGTGGCGGCAGGGGTCGCGGCGGTGCAGATGCCGCGCGGGAAGCACTATATTTTCGATACCGTCGCCGGGGCGGCGGTCGGCTTTATCGCGCAGAAGGCGACGAGCATGATCATCCGCGCTGCCGAACCGGCCTTGGTTCGCCTTTTCAAGCGCACCCGCTGAGCGTCGTGTGACGCCCGCGCTATGAGCAGGTCAAGATGCTTAACCACGCCTTCAGCGCGTATCCTAAGTGCCGATAAACGCGGTTGAATTATCAGAACGCTCAATCTGCGACAAACGGGGGCGTTGTGATGAAGTTGACGTGTTGGACGATCCTTGCGCTCGCGGCGAGCATCCCGTCGGTCGCGGCGGCGCAATATAGCGTGCATTGGGCCGCGCCGGTGACGGCGACGGGCCCCTCGGCGTATTTCCCGATCGGTATGCCGTTGCAGCTCAAGACGCGTAACGAACTCAACACCAAGGACGTGCATTCGGGCGATCGCTTCTATCTCGAGGTGGCCGAAGCGCTGATCTATCGCGGCCAGGTCGTCGTGCCGGTCGGATCGATCGCGGTTGGCGAAGTGATGCGGTCCGAGCGAAGCGGAAATTTCGGCAAGCGTGGTGAACTCGAGGTCCGGCTCGATTATGTCGAGACGCCGTCGGGGCCTGTCCGCATCTCGGGGCGTTCTGCGCGGCAGGGCTTGGATCAAGGCGTGCTGGCGATTGGCGGCGCGCTGTTCGTATCGTGGCCGATGATGTTCATTCACGGCACCAGCGGGCGGCTCCCCGCCGATTCACCGATCACCGCCTATCTGGCCGATGATCTGCACTTCGGCGTGCAACCCGGGTCGGCGCAGACCGCACGAGCCGGAACAGAAGCGCCGCCGCAGGGGCCGCGCGCGCTGCCGGCGCGGTTCGATCCGTCGGTCTTCTCGGCCAACCGGCCGTAACGACCGTGCCGAGCGCGGGATGACCCCGCGCTCGGCGTTCGATCAGGCGGCGACGGCGCTCTTGAGCGCGTCGACCAGATCGGTCTTTTCCCAGGTGAAGCCATCGGCATCGGGCTCGCGCCCGAAATGGCCATAGGCTGCGGTGCGCTTGTAGATCGGCGCGTTGAGCTTGAGATGCTCGCGGATGCCCTTCGGCGTCAGGCGAACGAGCTTGGGCAGCACTTCCTCGATCTTGGCTTCGGGAACGGTGCCCGTGCCGTGCAGGTCGACATAGAGCGACAGCGGCTCGGCGATACCGATCGCGTACGACAGCTGGATCGTGCAGCGCCGTGCGAGGCCGGCAGCGACGACGTTTTTCGCCATGTAGCGCGCGACATAGGCGGCCGAGCGATCGACCTTGGTCGGATCCTTGCCCGAGAACGCGCCGCCGCCATGCGGGGCTGCGCCGCCGTAGGTGTCGACGATGATCTTGCGCCCGGTGACGCCTGCGTCGCCGTCAGGGCCGCCGATTTCGAACGCGCCCGTCGGGTTGATGTAGATCGCGGTCTTATCGCTGATGAAGCCGTCGGGAAGGACGTCATGCATCACGCCGCTGACATAGGCGCGCAGTTCTTCGTACAGCGCCGGATTGGCGTTGTCGCCCTGCAGGCAATAGCCCGCCTTGTGCTGCGTCGAGACGACGAGCGCGGTCGCGCGGACGGGCACTTCGTTCTCATATTCAAGCGTGACCTGGCTCTTGGCGTCGGGCTCGAGGAAGTGTGCCGCACCCGAATGGCGATCGGCAGCGAGGCGCTCGAGGATCTTGTGGCTGTAATAGAGCGTCGCGGGCATCAGGCCCGGGGTCTCGTCGGTGGCGTACCCAAACATGATGCCCTGGTCGCCGGCGCCTTCGTCCTTGTTGGCACCTTCATCGACGCCCATCGCGATTTCCGCCGACTGGCCGTGGAGATTGTTCTGGAAGGTGAACTTGTCCCAGTGGAAGCCCGACTGCTCGTAGCCGATTTCCTTGACGGTGTTGCGGACGGCGGCCTCGATTTCCTCGAGCGCGCCATCGGCCCACTGGCCGTTCTCGTAGACGCCCTTGCAGCGGATTTCACCCGCGAGGACGACGAGGTTGGTCGTGGTCAGCGTCTCGCACGCGATGCGCGCATAGGGGTCCTTGCCGAGGAACAGGTCGACGATCGTGTCGCTGATCTGGTCGGCGACCTTGTCGGGATGGCCTTCCGAGACCGACTCGGAGGTGAAGAGAAAATTGGAACGCATGCGTGGGATCCTCATGTTGAGGAGAGCTTCGGCCGTTGCCATGCCTGATATAAAGCTTTCCTTATATGACGCCCTATCGTGCCAGGCGGCGCAATGCAAATGCCGCGAGCGCCAGGATGATCCCGATCAACACCGCCATCGCATTGCCCATACGCGCGAAGAGGGTCGGGCGAGCCGCGGGGGGAATGGGGCGCTCGATCGCGCCGGCCGTGTCCGCCGGGATCGACGCGACGATGCGGCCCTGCGCGTCGATGATCGCCGAGATGCCGGTCGGTGTCGCGCGGATGACGGGCAGGCCTTCCTCGATCGCGCGCATCCGGGCCTGGGCCAGATGTTCGGCCTGGCCCCAATAGCCGTACCAGCTGTCGTTCGACGGCTGGAAGAGGAAGGCCGGGCGGTGCCCGCTCTGGACGACTTCTCCGGAGAAGATGATTTCGTAGCAGAGCTGGAACCCGACGCGGCCGAAGGCGGGGAGGTCGAGCCCGTCGGCGCCGTAGCCGGGCGCGAAATCGAACTCGCCGGGGACGAGCCGCGAGAGGCCGATCGCCGAGAGCAGCGGGCGCGCCGGGAGGTATTCGCCGAACGGGACGAGGTGCGCCTTGTCGTAGCGGCCGAGGATGCGCGCGTTCGCGTCGATCGCGAAGATCGAGTTGGTCGCGCTGCGCACCTTTCCGGCCGCGTCGAAGCGGAGCGCGTTGCCGCCGGTCAGCACGACGTCGCGGGGTCCGAGCGGGGCGGCGATGCGGCGGCGGACGAACGCAGGGTCGTCGGCGTAATATTGGAAGGGATAGCCGTCTTCGGGCAGATAGCGCAGCGCACCTTCGGGCCAGACGATCAGGCGCGGGGCGGGGCCTGGCTTTCCGCTCAGCCTGACGAGCGCCTGCAGGTTGGTCTCGGCATAATCGTCACGCGGACGTTGCTCGTCGGCGGCATTGGGCTGGACGACGCGGACCCGCGGGGCGTTCGGCGCGCTGGGGGCGATCGCCGGGGCGAGCGAGCCGAGCGTCAGGATCGCGAGCAGGGCGACGACCGCGGCGGGCAGGCGCCAGTCGCGGCGCAGTGCCAGCAGTAGCGCGCCCGCAACGAGGAGCGTGACGCCCGAGAGTGCATAGGTGCCGATCCACTGCGCGCCGCGCGCGACGCCGATCAGCGGGAGCCAGATCTCGGACAGCGGGTTCCACGGATAGCCGGTGAGCAGCGTCCCGCGCAGATATTCGGTGGCGATCCAGGCGGTGGCGAAGATCAGGACATAGCTCGCGTCGAGCACCGGGCGGCGCAGCTTCCACGCCACCGTCGCCGCCGCCATCGGGAAGATCGCGAGATAGAGCGACAGCAATGCGGGCGCGACCGACCCGAGCGCGTGCGGCATCGCATCCTGGAAGGTGAACGCCTTGGCGATCCAGTTATTGCCGATCGCGAAATGCGCGAAGCCGAACAGCCAGCCGCGCCACAGCGCTGCGCGACGGTTCGGCGCCTGATGGACGAGCCACATCCACGCGGCGAGGCAGCCGAGCGTGACGGGCCACCACCCGAGCGGCGCGAAGCCGACCGCGGCGATTCCGCCGAGCAGGAACGAGAAGAGCGCGGGGCGTTGGGTCATCGCGTGCGGCTATCGCGGGATCGGGCAGGCAACGCAACGTCGCGCTTCGATCCTCCCCGGAACGGGGAGGGGGTGTGCGAGCGTTGGCCTGCCCCCGGCAGGCCAAGAATGTGTCCGGGGGACATATTCGGGCTCGCACACCAGCCTTCTTCAGGCTGGTGGTGGAGGGGGCTCTCCACGAGCGGTACGCCCGCGGCACGCCCCCTCCACCATTTTGCCGGAAGAGGCAAAATGGTCCCCCTCCCCCTGCGGGGGAGGATTTGGTAGGGCGCGTTTATGACACGTCCCTTCCACCTCGCCTTTCCGGTCCACGATCTCGCCGCCGCGCGCGCCTTTTATGGCGAGACGCTCGGCTGCCGCGAGGGGCGAAGTTCCGACGCGTGGATCGATTTCGATCTTTATGGCCACCAGATCGTCGCGCATCTCGATCCCTCGGCGAAAGCCGTCGCGGTGTCGAACGCGGTCGACGGGCATGACGTGCCGGTGCCGCATTTCGGCGTCGTGCTGACGATGCCCGACTGGCAGGCCCTCGCCGACCGGCTGACTGCGGCCGGCACGCGCTTCGGGATCGCGCCGCATCTGCGCTTCGTCGGGCAGCCGGGCGAGCAGGCCACGATGTTCTTTTATGACCCCTCGGGCAACGCGCTCGAGTTCAAGGCGTTTGCCGATGACGCGATGATCTTCGCGACATGAAGGATATGTGATGAGCGACCCGATCACCCTCGAAATTCCGCATAAGCTCGGCCTGGCGGGCGCTCGCGCGCGCGTCGAGGGCGGGGTCGGCAAGATCGTCGAGATGGTGCCCGGCGCGACCTCGGTCGATCACCGCTGGGAGGGTGACACGATGCACTTCACGGTCGCCGCGCTCGGCCAGCGCGTTGCGAGCCGGTTGACGGTGGGGGACGCCAAGGTGCGCGCCGAGATCGACCTGCCGATCTTCCTGCGGCTCTTTGCCGACAAGATTAAGGCGAAGCTGGCGAAGGAAGCGCCGAAGATGCTGGAATAGGGGTCTTTTTCTGCTCCTACCTCTCCCGCACGCGGGAGAGGCTACGGAGACTTGGGTCGCGCTTCTTCGGCGCGAGCCTAGTCGTAGTCGGTGAGGGTCTTCTTGTTGGGCCGGGGAAGGCAGAAGAAGGCCCTCACCCAACCCTCTCCCGCGAAGGGCGGGAGAGGGCTAGGAACGAAAGTGCCTATTTCGCGGTTACGCGCCAGATCGTGTTGCCGACATCGTCCGCGACCAGCAGCGCGCCGGCTTGGTCGGTGATCACCCCGACCGGGCGCCCTTGCGCGTCGCCCTTGGCGTTGAGGAAGCCCGTCAGCACGTCGACCGGCTTGCTGCCCTTGACCGGGAATCCGTTGCCACCGAACGGCACGAACGCGACCTTGTAGCCCGACACCGGGACGCGGTTCCACGAGCCGTGCTCGCCGACGAACGCGCCGTTGCTGAACTTGCCGCCGAGCTTGGCATCGGCCGCGAAGGTCAGGCCGAGCGCTGCGACGTGTGGGCCCATCGCGTAATCGGGGCGCTTCGAATATTCCTGCAGCGCGGGGTTTTCGGGCTTCACGCGGGCGTCGGGATAGCCGCCCCAATAATACCAGGGCCAGCCGAAATTGTCGCCGAGCCCGACGCGCGTGATGTAATCGGGGACGATGTCCGAGCCGAGCATGTCGCGCTCGTTGACCGCGACCCACAAAGCGCCCGACTTGGGCTCGAACGCCATGCCCTGCGGGTTGCGGAGCCCCGCGCCAAACACGCGGAAGGTCTTCGCCTTGGGATCGACCTGAAGGATGTTGGCGCGGAATTTCTCGGCGTCGAGACCGTTGTCGGCGATGTTGCTCGACGAACCGACGCCGACATAGAGCAGCCCATCGGGCCCGGCGAGCAGCGTGCGCGCCCAGTGATTGCCGCCGCCGACGAGCGGGATGACCTTTTCGGGCTTGGCGGTGATCTTGGTTTGGCCGGGGGTGAAGGGCACGCGGACCAGCGCGTCGGTATCGGCGATGTAGAGCTGGCCGTCGAGCAGTGCCATGCCGGTGGGCGAGTTGAGCCCCGAGATCAGCACGGTGCGCGTTTCGGCCACGCCGTCGCCATTGGTGTCGCGGAGCAGCGTGATGCGGTTGGGCGAGGCGACGCCGGCGCCGCCCTTCTTCATCAGATAGCCCATCACGACGTCGGCCACCCCCTTGGTAGCGCGCGGCGGCGAATTGGTCTCGGCAACGAGCACGTCACCATTGGGCAAGCGGTAGAGCCAGCGCGGATGATCGAGCCCGGTGGCGAAGGCGGCGACCTTGAGGCCGGGCGCGGCGACCGGCATCGCGCCGTTCTGCCAGCCGACGCGATCGGCGACCTTGACGGTCGGGATGGTCTGCTCGCGCGGGGGCGAGATCGTCGGGCGGTCACCTTCGACTGCGCTCAGCGGAAGCTGCGCGGGTTCGGGCTGGAGCACCCACCAGAGGACGCCGCCGGCAACCAGGACGACGATCGCGAGAATGATGAGGATATGTTTGCGCATGGATGCGAAATAGGGGGCGAAGACGGGCAGGGGAAGCGCGTTCTCGCGAAAGATAGCCCCCCCCCTTTCGGGGAGGGGCTCCGTTCGTATCAGGCGACCGCAGGCTCGCCGCGGACGTGGCCCGAGGCCAGGTCGAAGCGGTCGGCGTTCATCACCTTGACCCACGCCTTGACGAAGTCGTGCACGAACTTGTCACCAGCGTCGCCCGAGGCATAGACCTCGGCCAGTGCGCGGAGCTGCGAGTTGGCGCCGAACACCAGGTCGGTGCGCGAGGCGGTCCACTTTTCCTCGCCGGTCTCGCGCAGCGTGCCAAGATATTCCTCGTCGCTGTCGTCGCTCAGCTGCTTCCACGCCGTCTGCATGTCGAGCAGATTGACGAAGAAGTCGTTGGTCAGCTGGCCCTTGCGGTCGGTGAAGACGCCGTGCTTCTCAGCCTTGGGGTGGTTGGCGCCGATGACGCGCAGGCCACCGACGAGCACCGCCATCTCAGGCGAGCTGAGACCCAGCAACTGCGCGCGGTCGACCAGCAATTCCTCGGTCGGAACACTGAACTTGACCGAGAGATAATTGCGGAAGCCATCGGCCTTGGGCTCGAGCACGTCGAAGCTCGCGGCATCGGTCTGCTCGGCCGAGGCGTCAGTGCGACCCGGCGTGAAGGGCACTTCGATCGCATGGCCAGCCGCCTTGGCAGCCGCCTCGACACCGACCGAACCACCAAGCACGATCAGATCGGCGATCGACACCTTCTTCTCGCTCTTGCCGTCGAAATCGGCCTTGATGCCGTCATAGACAGCCAGCACGTTGGCGAGCTGCTCAGGCTGGTTGACCTCCCAGTCCTTCTGCGGCGCCAGGCGGATGCGCCCGCCGTTGGCGCCGCCGCGATGGTCCGAATGGCGATAGGTCGAGGCCGAGGCCCAGGCCGTCGTCACCAGCTCGGCAACCGAAAGCCCCGAATTGGCGATCGCCTTCTTGAGGCCGGGCACGTCGCTTTCGTCGATCTGCGCATAGTTGGCGGCGGGGATCGGGTCCTGCCAGATCAGGTCTTCGGCGGGAACGTCGGGGCCGAGATAGCGGACCTTCGGCCCCATGTCGCGATGCGTCAGCTTGAACCAGGCGCGCGCGAAAGCGTCCGCGAACGCCGCCGGGTCCTTCTGGAAGCGCTTGCTGATCTCGAGGTACGCCGGGTCCTTCTTGAGCGCCATGTCGGCGGTCGTCATCATCGTCGGGACCTTGACGCCGGGCGTGTGCGCCTTTGGGGCGAGCGTTTCCTCGGGGTTGCCGACCGGCTGCCACTGGTGCGCGCCCGCCGGGCTCTTCACCAGCTCATATTCGTGGTCGAGCAGCATGTCCCAATAGGTCTGGTCCCAGGTGATCGGCGTCGGCGTCCAGGCGCCTTCGATCCCAGACGTGATCGTGTCGTCGCCCATGCCGGTGCCGTGCGTCGACACCCAGCCCATGCCCTGCGTCGCGATGTCGGCGCCTTCCGGCTCGACGCCGACGAGCGAGGCATCGCCCGCGCCATGCGCCTTGCCGAAGGTGTGACCGCCGGCCGTGAGCGCGACGGTTTCCTCGTCGTTCATCCCCATGCGCGCGAAGGTCTCGCGCATGTCGCGCGCCGAGCCCAGCGGGTTCGGGCAGCCGCCGGGGCCTTCCGGGTTGACGTAGATGAGGCCCATCTGGATCGCGGCGAGCGGGTTTTCGAACGCCTTGCCCGATTCCTCGTTGATGCGGGTCTCACCGAGCCACTCTTCTTCGGTGCCCCAGTAGATGTCCTTGAGCGGTTCGAACACGTCCTCGCGTCCGCCACCGAAGCCGAACACCGGGCCGCCCATCGATTCGATCCCGACATTGCCGGCCATGATGAACAGATCGGCCCAGCTCAGCTGCTTGCCGTACTTCGCCTTGATCGGCCACAACAGGCGGCGCGCCTTGTCGAGGTTGCCGTTGTCCGGCCAGCTGTTGAGCGGTGCAAAGCGCTGCGAGCCCGACGACGAGCCGCCGCGACCGTCACCGGTGCGATAGGTGCCGGCGCTGTGCCACGCCATGCGGATGAAGAACGGGCCGTAATGCCCGTAATCGGCCGGCCACCACGGCTGGCTGTCGGTCATCAGCGCGGTCAGGTCGCGCTTCACTGCGGCGTAGTCGAGCGTGTTGAAGGCTTCGGCATAATCGAAGTCGTCGCCCATCGGGTTGCCCGACAGGCCGTTCTGCTGAAGGATTTCGAGGCTGAGCTGGTTGGGCCACCAATCGCGATTGGTGCGGCCGAGCAACGAGCGGAGCGCGGCGGGCTCCTTGCTCGGGTCGCTCAGCGGGCTGCCTGAGGTAATGGCGTCCATGATTCTCTCCATGTCGAGGCTTGGTAATCTCGACACGGAGAGTGGCATGGACGCGAAGATCGAGGAAATGCATTAAACCGCAGAGAGTGATCGACCGGGTGATTTCTGCGGTCGGCCGTCAGCCATCGCGACCCTCGGGTTCGGCCTTGGGCGGATGCAGGCGCAAGCCCAGCACGCGGCGTGTGTCGGCGGCGGTCACTTCGAGCGTCCAGCCGCTGTCATGCACGATGCATTCGCCGACTTGCGGCACATGCCCCGCAAGCACCGCGGCAAGGCCGCCGATCGTGTCGATGTCGCCATCGACCTCGGCGAGCCGCGGGTCGATCGTCTCGCCGACATCTTCCAATTCGGCACGCGCATCGGCTTCCCAGGCCCCGCCGTCGAGCGGGACGAGCAGCGCCTCGGGGGCGTCGTCGTGCTCGTCCTCGATATCGCCGACAATTTCCTCGATCAGATCCTCGATCGTGACGAGGCCTTCGGTGCCGAAATATTCGTCGAGCACGATCGCGAGATGGACGCGTTTTGTACGCATGTCGGCGAGCAGATCGAGCGCGCCGCGCGACATCGGCACGTAGAGCGGCTCGCGGATCAGCTCGGCGATGCTCGGCGGATGCGGCGCGCCAGTCGCAAGGATCGCGAACACGTCCTTGATATGGACCATGCCGATGATCGTATCGAGCTTCTCGCGATAGACCGGCAGGCGACTGTGGCCGGCCTCGGCGAACAAGGCGACGAGGTTGGCGAAGCTGGTGCGCTCCTCGACCGCGACGATATCGGCGCGCGGCACGCCGACGTCGCCGGCATCGCGCTCGCCGAAATGGAGCAGGTTGCGCACCATCGTGCGTTCGAGCGGGGAGAGATCGCCCTTGGCGTCGGGCGCGGGGTCATCCTCATGCGCGTCGATCGCTTCCTCGAGCGTCGCGCGGAGCGATTCGTCGCCGGTGTGACCCGAGATCCAGCTGCGGAAGCTCCGCCAGATGCTGGTTTCCGCGTGCTGGGCACCGCCTAAATGGCTGGCGGTGCCGGTCGTACTTTGGCCGTCGGGCATGGCGGTCGTTCAGTCCTCTTCGATCAAATAGGGATCGGCAAGCCCGAGGCTCTTCAGCGCGTCGATCTCGATCGCCTCCATCGCCTCGGCCTCCATGCCGACCATGTGATCATAGCCTAGCAAATGCAGCGTGCCATGCACGATTAAATGCGTTGCGTGATCTTCGAGGCTGACGCCTTTTTCCATCGCCTCGCGCGCGCAGGTCTCGTGCGCGAGCACGATGTCGCCGAGCAACACCTCGCCATCGTCGCTGTTCTCGCCGACCGTTTCGAGCAGGTCGGCCTGGACCATCGGGAAGGAGAGCACGTTAGTCGGCTTGTCCTTCTGGCGATATTGCGCGTTCAGAACCTGCACCTCGGCGTCGGTGGCGAGGCGGATCGAGATTTCGACGGTGGCGGCGCCGGTCGCGAGTTCGCCATACGGTGTGCGCGAGATTGCAGCGGTCGCGGCGCGGGTGGCGAGCGCTTCCCAGTCGTGCTCGGGCCAGACGTCTTCTTGGGAGAGGGCGATTTCAAGCATCAGGCAAGGTCCGTCTTTGCAAAGTCGTTGCCCTTGTAGAGCAGGCTTGCGTTGTGAGTCTTGGCGCAGGCGTAGGCGAAACAGTCGCCCATCTTGAGCTTGGCGGGGTGCCCACTGTTGCGGCCATACGTCTGGTAAGCGTCGAGTGCAGCGATCAGTTCCGTCGATCCGACATCGACCAAACGCAAGCCCAGCAACTCGGCCGACTCCTCCACCAACGCGCGCGCTTCCGGCACCGACAAATTGCCGCGCTTGCGTACCGCGCTTACGGTTTCCCAGCACGACATCGCAGACCAGAGCGAATCGGCTTCCGCGAGCACGGTTTGACGGAAGCGGTCGCGCTCCGGTTCGTTGGTGATCATGGCGACGAGCGCGGAGGCATCGACGAAGAGGGTCAATCCGGGGCCTCGCCCCACATCTCGTCGAAGAACGCCTTGTCGGCGTCTGCGCCCGCCGTTGGCGGAAAGGTGTGGCTGGCCCACAACGCATGCAGTTTCTCGCGCGCCGACATTTGCGGCGCGGCGCGGTCGAGCTCGGCCTCTCGCGCCGCGGCGAGTTCGCGAACAAGCGCCGTCTTGGTGAGGCCCGACCGCTCGGCGACGCGAGTCACCAGGGCAGCGGTTTCCTCATCCTTGATGTAGAGCGATGCCATCTTCCGTCTCCGGGGATATCCAGACCTTATAGGTCAGGATATCCCCGCTTTCAATCAACTCGCGCCTTCATACGCCTCGACGATGCGTCCGACGATCGGGTGCCGCACGACGTCGGCCGAGCCGAAGCGGCAGATCGACAGGCCTTCGACGCCTTCGAGCCGCCCGACCGCATCGTTCAACCCGGACGCATTCATGCCCCCGGGCAGATCGGTCTGCTTGGGATCGCCGCATACAACCATGCGGCTGTTCTCGCCGAAGCGGGTGAGGAACATCTTCATCTGCGCGGGCGTGGTGTTCTGCGCCTCGTCGAGGATGATGAAGGCGTCCGCCAGCGTGCGTCCGCGCATGAAGGCGATCGGCGCGATCTCGATCTCGCCCGAGGCGATGCGGCGCTCGACCTGCTCGGCGGGGAGGCAGTCGTTGAGCGCGTCGTAGAGCGGGCGAAGGTAGGGATCGACCTTCTCCTTCATGTCGCCGGGGAGGAAGCCGAGCTTCTCGCCCGCCTCGACCGCAGGGCGCGACAGGATGAGCCGCTGGATGCTGCCGGTGATGAGCTGCGCTACCGCTTGCGCCACTGCGATATAGGTCTTGCCGGTGCCCGCTGGCCCGAGTGCGAAGATGATGTCGTTGTTGAGCAGTTGCCGCATGTAATGCGCCTGCGCGATCGTGCGCGGGACGATCGTCTTCTTGCGCGTACGGATCATGATCTGCGGGACGGCACCACCGCCAGCATCGGCCTGGATGATCCCGGCAAGCGTCGGCTCGCTCGACATCGCGATCACCGCGTCGATCAGCCCGGTGTCGACGACTTCGCCACGCACGATGCGGTTGTAGAGCCCGTGGAGCACGTCGCGCGCCTGGGCGACCGCCTCTGCACTGCCCTCGAGCCCGACCTTGTTGCCGCGCGCGGTGATGTAGACGCCAAGCTTGTTCTCGAGCGCGAGCAGGTTCTGGTCGAATTCGCCGAACAGCTGCGCCATCAATTGGGGACGATCGAACACGAGTTCGGTGCGGCTACGATCACCGGATTGCGCGGGGACGGGCTTGCGGCTCATGCGGTTCCTTAACGTCGGAGGGTGAGCAAAAGGTAGGGATCGCGGCGCGGATAGATAGGTGGCGATCGGAATATTCCGACGCGGCGCCCGAGGGCGCTGGGCGCGCGTGCGAGGATCAGCGGCGCAGGCCGATCCGTTCGAGCACGATCCGTCCGCCCGAGAGCAGGATCATGCCGACGCCAGCCGCGATATAGACCCACAAGGCCGCCGGATTGCGCTTCCATTGCGGCGGCACGAGTTCGGTCGGGGCGGGTTTGGGCATAAGCTGCGTTTTGCGCTTTTTGGGGAGGCGTGTCGAGAGGGCGCTTCTTTTTGAGCGCTCTCCCATTCTTCCTGGGAGAGGGTTGGGCGAGGGGCTTCTTCTTCTTCTTCTTTGTTGGCGGGGGAGAAGAAGGAAGAAGACCCTCACCCAACCCTCTCCCGCGAAGGCGGGAGAGGGCTTCAGGAAGAAGACGGCGGGAGGAGGCCGAGCATCGAGTTCGCGCCGGCTTCGGCGAGCGTCACTTCGACGAGATCGCCGATCGCGGCATCGCTCACCAGATGGACCGATTGCAGCCACGGGCTCTTGCCGATCAGCTGCCCGGGCAGCTTGCCGGCGCGTTCCATCAACACCTGGCAGGTCCGCCCGACGGTCGCCGCGTTGAACGCCGCCTGGTCGCGGTTGAGCGCGGCCTGGAGGCGCTGGAGGCGGTCGTCCATCACGTCCTCCGGCACCTGATCGCCCATCGTGGCGGCGGGCGTGCCGGGGCGCGGGCTGTATTTGAAGCTGTACGCCTGCGCATAGCCGACCGCGTCGACCAGGCTCAGCGTTTCGCGGAAATCGGCCTCGGTCTCGCCGGGGAAGCCGACGATGAAATCGCCCGACAACGCGATGTCCGGCCGCGCCGCGCGGACGCGCTCGAGGATGCGCAGGTACGAGTCGCGGCTATGGCTGCGGTTCATCGCCTTGAGGATGCGGTCGCTGCCCGCCTGCACCGGCAGATGCAGGAACGGCATCAGCTTCTCGACGCTGGCATGCGCGTCGATCAGCCCCTGCGTCATGTCGTTGGGGTGGCTCGTCGTGTAGCGGATCCGGGCGAGGCCGGGGATCGCATCGAGCGCGGCGATCAGGTCGTGCAAGCCGCGCGCGCCATCGGTCCAGGCGTTGACGTTCTGGCCGAGCAGGGTGAGTTCGCGCGCGCCGGCGTCGACCAGCGCCTTGGCCTCGTCGACGATTTGCCCCCAACCGCGCGAGACTTCGCCGCCACGCGTATAGGGCACGACGCAATAGGTGCAGAACTTGTCGCAGCCTTCCTGCACCGTGAGGAACGCGCTCGGCGGCACGCGGCGGCGCGCGGGGAGGTGGCCGAACTTGAGGTCGACCGGCATGTCGGTATCGAGCGCCGCCTCGCCGCGTGCGGCCTTCGCGACGAGGTCGGGCAGGTTGTGATAGGCTTGCGGGCCGACGACGACGTCGACCTTGGCGCGCCGCACGATCTCGGCGCCCTCGGCCTGTGCGACGCAACCGGCGACTGCGATCATCGGGCTGCGGCCCTGCTTGCCGGCATCCTTGCGCAGCCGGCCGATGTCCGAATAGACCTTCTCGGTCGCGCGCTCGCGGATGTGGCAGGTGTTGAGCACGACGAGGTCGGCGTCCTTCGCATCTACCTGCGTGAGGCCTTGCGCGGCCATCAGCTCGCCCATCCGGTCCCCGTCATAGACGTTCATCTGGCAGCCGAACGATTTGACGGCGTACGTCTTGGGGGCGGTCTTGGGGGCGGTGGTGGCGTCTGACATGATCGGCGGCGCTATAGGCACAAAAGCGCCGGTGCAGAACCCCTGCTAGGCGGTCGGCGCGGGGCGTTCGAGACCGGCGGCGAGGACGCCGGGCAGCGTGTCGCCTTTGCCCGCCCAGGCGTCGTGTCCGATGAACGGCGGGACGGGGCCGCACATCACCACCGACAGCGCCGCTTCGATGCGCCGCTTGCTCTCGGCCGCGATCAGCTTTCGGCCCGGGAAGTCGCGCGGATAGAAGGGTTCGAGGAAGTGCACCGCGACACGGAACCGCTCCTTCCGCGCGAGCAGCCGCATCGCATTGGCCTTGCCGGTCTCGTCCCCGATCCAGGCGATATCCGCACCGACCGGGCCGTAGTCGAGCAGCACAGGCTGCACCATGACGCCCGGTGGCGGTGGTTCAAGCACCTTGAGCATCGGTGTCTTGAACGGCAGCAACGAGCGGCCGTCGGTGGTCGTGCCTTCGGGGAACACCGTGACCGACCAATTCTCGGCAAGCGTCTCGCGCAAGGCGTTGATCTGCTCGGCGACTCCCAGGCGATCCTCGCGGGCGACGAACACGGTACGGTTGAGCGTGGCGAGCCAGCCGACCACCGGGGCTTCGCGAATCTCGGCCTTGGCGACGAACGCGGTGCCGCTTGCCCCCGCGATCGCGAGGATGTCGATCCAGCTGACATGGTTCGCAACGTAGAAGACGTCGCGCTTGAGCGGCACGCCGACGACGCGCACGCGCGCGCCGCAGATCCGTGCCGCGGTGCCGAGGAACAGTCGCGGCCAGGGCGAGGAAAGCCGCACCGTCCGCCACAGATAGTGCAGCGGAATCGCGAGCAGCAGCGTCACCGCGAGCAAGCTCACGCGCGTCCACAGCCTGACCCAGCCGAGCCAAGAGATCGGGGGCGGGCGGCCAGCGGCCGCGTCGGCCCGCGCCGAGGCGCGCGCCGCAGCCGCTTCAGCTCTTGCGGTCAAGGACGACGCCGTACAATTCCATGCGGTGATCGACCAGGCGGAAGCCGAGCCGTTCGGCGATCGCCTTCTGGAGCTGCTCGAGCTCGGGATCGACGAATTCGATGACCTTGCCGGTCTCGACGTCGATCAGATGATCGTGATGCGCCTCGGGCGCGGGCTCGTAGCGCGAGCGGCCGTCGCCGAAATCGTGGCGGTCGAGGATGCCGGCCTCTTCGAAGAGGCGAACGGTGCGGTACACGGTGGCGATCGAGATGCCCGGATCGATCGCCGAGGCGCGCTCATAGACCTTCTCGACATCGGGATGGTCTTCGGCATCGGAGAGGACGCGCGCGATCACGCGACGCTGGTCGGTGATACGCAGGCCTTTTTCGGCGCACAGGGCTTCAAGATCGATATGACGCGGCATGCGGCCGATGTAGGCGCTTCGCGGTTGTTGCGAAAGGGGATAGTGAGTCGCAACAAGCCCGATCTACCAACCGTCGAGCCCCTCCCTGTCGCGGGAGGGGCAGTGGCAGGTACTTAGCGTGCAGCGACCTTGCGGCGCTTGGTGCCGAGGCCAATCTTCTTGGCGAGCGTGCGACGCTGCTCGGCATAGTTGGGCGCGACCATCGGGTAATCGGCGGGGAGATTCCACTTCGCGCGATATTGCTCGGGGGTCATCTGATAATGCGTCATCAGATGGCGCTTGAGCATCTTCAGCTTCTTGCCGTCTTCGAGGCACACGATGAAGTCGGGCTTGATCGAAGAGCGCACCGAAACAGCGGGCTCTTGCTTGATGGTTTCAACGGGCGCCGGGCCACCAAGGCTGGTCAAAGCACCATGAACGTTTGCGATGAGCACCGGAAGATCCGAAACCGCAACGCTATTGTTGCTGACATGCGCAGCAACAATGTCCGCGGTCAACGTAATCAGGGTCTCCTGCAGTTCGTCCATCACGTCCATAATAATCCTTTCACGATCAACTCGGCAGGCGTCTCAGCCCGCCTGACGGGGCCTATCGCCGCTCCGCTCTCCCTGTGCAAGCAGTAATGAATATGTGACAAAAGGTTTAAGGTATTAAGCGGCGATACGTTAGAGCGTCATAAGTCTGTCCGTTGTGTCCGCGATAGTAATCGCGGCGTCGACCCGCCATGATAAAGCCTTCGGAACTATACAATTTAATGGCGTCATTATCGCTGCGGACTTCGAGATGAATGCTGGTCGCGCCTTGCAATCCGGCATCGCCGATAACGGTACGCAGAAGAGCGCCAGCGACACCGCGGCGACGCAGATGCGGTGTAGTTGCGAGCAACAACAGTTCTGCTTCGTCGAGCACGCGACGCGACAAGGCGAAACCGGCGGATTCACCGCCAACTTCGGCAAGTGTCAGCCACACGCCTGGCATTGCGAGCAGGCCGAGGACTTGATTGTGCGTCCACGCCTCGCCGAAGCGCGGATCGAATGCCGCCTGCATCACACGATCGACACTCGCCAGATCGGCGACGGCGCCGGTCCGCAAGGCGATGCCGATCATCGTGCTCACGCTGCTGGCACGAGCGGCTTCGCGTCGGGCGCGCGGCCGTAGATCGGCTTGGGCTCGAGTGTCGCCCAGTGCGGCGGCAGCAACACCGCGTCGGCGGCGTCGGGCAAGCGCGGATCGGCGACGATCGTCGGGTCGAGCGTGGTCAGGTAGCGGACGCCGCTGCCGATCGCGGTACGCCCTGCCAGCGCGGCGAGCGCCGCTTCGGGCCGCAGCGACGTAAAGGGACCGGTGTCCCGATCTGGCGGGGCAAAACCTTGCATGAAGACCTCGCCATGCCCGCCTTCGAGAATGATCGCAAGATCACCACTGGCGCCGCTGCCGAACGCCGTCGCGGCGAGCAGATTGAGCGAGGAATAGCCGGTGAGCCTTGCGCCCCAGCCGAGCGCGAGGCCGCGCGCGGCGGCGATCCCGACGCGGATGCCGGTGAAGCTGCCCGGCCCGCAATCGACCAGGATCGCGTCGGCACGGCCACCGCCGGGCAAGTCGGCAATCATCGGAATCAGCCGCTCGGCGTGGCCGCGCCCGACGACTTCATGCGTCTGGGCGAGGACCGTGCCGTTCTCGATCAGCGCCACCGAGCACGCAGCGGTGGCGGTTTCGATTACGAGCGTGCGCGACAAGGGCGTCAGGCGAGCGTGTTGAATTTTTCGAACGCCGGGCGGGGGAGGCGCCCGTACACCGTCGAGGGATCGCCATGCCCGAGCGTTGCGATGAAGTTGGTGGTCACGTTCGGCGTGTCGGCGAAGAACGCGGCATCGACCGCCTTGCCGTCAAACCCCGACATCGGCCCGGTGTCGAAGCCGAGCGCACGCGCCGCGATCAGGAAATACGCGCCTTGGAGCGTCGAATTGCGGAAGGCCGACTCGGCCCGAACCTCTTCCTTTGCAAACCACGGCCGCGCATCGACGTGCGGGAAGAGTTCGGGGAGGTGATGGTGGAAATCGCGGTCCATCGCGATGATCACCGTGACGGGCGCCTTGCGCACCTTGTCGGCGTTCGAATCCGAGCAGCAGACCGCGAGTTTTTCCTTCGCAGCGTCGCTGGTGCACCAGACGAAGCGCGCGGGAAGCTGATTGGTCGCGGTCGGGCCCCATTTCATCAAGTCCCAGATCGCGTGCAGATCTTCGGTGCTGACCGGCTGATCGGTATAGCCGTTATAGCTGCGCGCGGTGCGGAAGATCTGGTCGAGCGCTGCGTCGTCGATGATGGCCATGCTCAGACTGCTCGCACTTCGGTGACTTCGGGGACGTAATATTTGAGCAATTGCTCGATACCGTTCTTGAGGGTCGCGCTCGACGACGGGCAGCCGGCGCACGCGCCCTGCATCGCGAGGAACACCTTGCCCTTGTCGAAGCCGCGATAGACGATGTCGCCGCCGTCATTGGCGACCGCCGGGCGAATGCGCGTCTCGATCAGATCCTTGATCTGCGCGACGATGTCGGCGTCGGCGGGATCGTCGTTGAAGCTATCCTCGGCGGGGACTGCGATGCCACCGGCATTACCGGGTTTGAACAGCGGCATGTTGGCGCTGAAATGATCGAGCAGCAGGCCGAGCACATCGGGCTTGAGCGCCGACCAATCGACCCCGGCGGCGGCGGTGACCGAGACGAAATCGCGCCCGAAGAACACGCCCGTGACGTCACCCAGGCCGAATAGCGCGTCGGCGAGCGGCGACGCCTCGGCGTCCTCGGGCGTGACGAAATCGCGGGTGCCCGCTTCCATCACGACACGGTTGGGGAGGAATTTGAGCGTCGCCGGGTTGGGCGTCGTTTCGGTTTCGATCAACATGCCTGCCATGTGGCGCGCGTGTGCGGCGGGTGCAAGGGTGGATATGGAAACGCTGGGGTGCTGGCGGTCGCCGCATTCCGCCGCTATCTACGCCAGATGATCTCGCCCTCGCGTATGACGCGCTTCGCCTTCGCTTCCGTCCTGGTCCTGGCTGCCGTGCCGCAGGTCGTCGCCCAGACCGCTCCCGCGCAGCCCGCACTGCGCGCCGCCAACACGCCGGTCGATCCGCAGAGCGCGATCGCGAGCCGCGAGGCGTGGCTCTACAAGGGCAGCGACATTACCCCCGATCCGGCGTGGCATTTCGGTACGCTGAAAAATGGTCTGCGCTATGCCGTGCGCAAGAACGGAGTCCCGCCGGGGCAGATTTCGATGCGCGTCCGGATCGACGCGGGTTCGCTCTACGAGACCGACCCCGAGCGCGGCTTCGCGCATCTCATCGAGCATCTCTCGTTCCGCGGCTCGCAATACGTTCCGGATGGCGAAGCCAAGCGCATCTGGCAGCGGATGGGCACGACCTTCGGCTCGGACACCAACGCACAGACCACGCCAACGCAGACGGTCTACAAGCTCGATTTGCCGAGCGCGACCGAGGCGGGGATCGACGAGAGTCTCAAGATCCTGTCGGGGATGGTCTCCAACCCCAACATCACCGCGACCGCGCTGGGGGCCGAGCGGCCCGCGGTGCTCGCCGAACAGCGCGAGCAGCCGGGGCCGCAAGTGCGCGTGATCAATGCGCTCAACGAGACGTTCTTCGCCGGGCAGCCGCTCGCCGATCGTTCGCCGATCGGCCACGTCAAGGAGCTCGAGGCGGCGACCGCCGAGACCGTTCGCGCGTTCCATGATCGCTGGTATCGCCCCGAGCGGACGCTCGTCGTGATCGCGGGCGATTTCGATCCGGCCAAACTCGAGACGATGGTCGCGAAGAATTTCGGCGGGTGGAAGGGCATCGGCCCCAATCCCGCCGACCCCGATTTCGGCAAGCCCGACCCCAAGCAGACCACCACCAAGGCGGTGGTCGAGCCCGGCATTCCGACGCGGATCGAAATGGCGATCGTGCGGCCGTGGCGGTACAATGACGATACGATCGTCTTCAACCAGAAGCGGCTCGCCGATTTCATCGCGCTCGCGGTGATCAACCGCCGGCTCGAGACGCGCGCGCGCTCGGGCGGCAGTTATATTGCCGCCGCAGTGCGGCTCGACGATCCGTCGCGCTCGGCCAACGGCACCTTCGTGACGATCCTGCCGGTTGGCTCGGCGTGGGATCCGGCGTTGAAGGATGTTCGCGCGGTGATCGCCGACGCACAGGCCTCGCCGCCGACCAAGGCCGAGATCGAGCGCGAGCTCGCCGAGCAGCGCGTGTCGTTCAAGACGCAAGTCGACACCTATCGCGCCGAGGCCGGTAGCAAGGAAGCCGACGACATGGTCCAGGCGCTCGACATTCGCGAGACGACGACCTCGCCGGCGGTGATCCAGGGCGTGTTCGAGGATGCGGTCAAGAAGGGCTTCTTCGCCCCCGACAAGATCCTCGCTGCGACCAAGCGGCTGTTCCAGGGCACCGCGACGCGCGCGCTGATCTCGACTCCGACCGCCGAGCCGGGGCTCGAGACGACGCTTGCCAACGCGCTCAAGGTCGATGTGAAGGGGCTCGCGGGGAAGCGCACGCGGCAGGGCAATGTGACCTTCGCCAGCCTGCCCAAGCTCGGCGCGCCGGCGACGATCGTCTCGAACACGCCGATCAAGGAGTTCGAGATGCAGGAGTACAACCTGTCGAACGGTGTGCGCGTGCTGGTCTATCCGACGACGTCGGAGGACAGCCGCGTCTATGTCCGCGTGCGCTTCGGCGGCGGCTACAACGCGCTGCCGTCGAACAAGGAGACGCCAGCCTGGGCAGCCGATCTCGCGCTCACCGCGGGTGGCATCGGCAAGCTCAACCAGGGCGATCTCGATGCGCTCACCTCGGGTCGTCGGATCGGGCTCGATTTCGGGATCGACGAGGACGCCTTCCTCTACAATGCGCTGACTTCGCCCGCCGATCTCGACGACCAGTTGAAGCTGATCGCTGCCGCCATGTCGGCGCCGGCGTGGGATCCGGCGCCGGTGCTGCGCGCGCGCGCGGTCGCGGTGTCGTCCTATGCCGGCGCGAATGCGTCGCCGACGGGCGTGCTGTCGCGCGATCTCGATCGCTTGCTGCGCGATGGCGATCCGCGCTGGGGTACGCCGAGCCTTGCCGCGATCAACGCGACGACGCCTGCCGCCTTCCGCGCCTTGTGGGAGCCGCTGCTCAAGACCGGGCCGGTCGAGGTGATGGTGTTCGGCGATATCAAGGCCGACGTTGCGATCGCGGCGGTGCAGAAGACGCTCGGCGCGCTCCCGCCGCGCACTGCGGCGACCGAGCAGACCCCGCCACCGCATTTCCCGGCGCACAACACCACGCCCGTCACGCGCACGCATGACGGCCCGGCGAACCAGGCGGCGGCGGTGATCGCGTGGCCGACCGGGGGCGGCGTCGCGGGCCTGTCCGAAGCACGGCGGCTCGAAGTGCTCGCGGCGATCTTCAGCGATCGGCTGTTCGACCGGCTGCGCTCGCAGGCGGGCGCGAGCTACAGCCCCAACGTATCGAGCGATTGGCCGACCGGTTTCGCGACCGGCGGCAAGATGGCCGCGATCGGCCAGGTCGCGCCCGAGAACATCCCGCTATTCTTCAAGCTCTCGCGCGAGATTGCGGCGGAACTGGTGTCGACGCCGATCGACGCCGACGAATTGAAGCGGACGATCGGGCCGATGCAGCAGTCGATCCAGCGCCAGTCGACCGGCAACCAGTTTTGGATGAACCAGCTCGACGGCGCGACCTATGATCCGACCCGGATCAATGCGCTGATGCATCTCTATTCGGATATCTCGAACATCACCGCAGCGCAGCTGCAGGAGACCGCGGCGAAGTATCTGCGGCCCGATCGCGACTGGACGTTGCAGGTGGTGCCGGCGGGCGAGGGGAAGAAGTAAGCCCTCACGTCACCCCGGCCTTGTGCCGGGGGCCACCGTTCCGCGCGTGCTGCGTCTGCAGCGCGCGTGTAGCGCTGGACCCCGGGACGAGCCCGGGGTGACGGGTTTGGACTGCGGGGCCGGGGGGTTGAGCGGATCGGTACCGCCCCAACGCGTCACCCCCTCCTTGTGCCGGGGTCTACCCCGCTGCGCGTGCTACGACGCGGCGCGAGGGGCGTGGTGGACCCCGGCACAAGGCCGGGGTGACGTTCGAGGGTCAGCGGATCGGCGAGTTCGGGTCGAGCCGCATATCCAGATACTTGTCCACGCTGCCCATCAGCTGCGGCATTTCGTGTTCGAAGAAATGGTTCGCCTTGGGGATCGTGTCGTGGTGGATCGTGATGTGCTTTTGCGTGCGGAGCTTGTCGACCAGCTTCTGCGTCGCGAGCGGGGGCGAGACTTCGTCATTCTCGGCTTGAATGATGATGCCGCTCGCCGGGCACGGCGCGAGGAAGGTGAAGTCGTACATGTTCGCCGGCGGCGCGACCGAGATGAAGCCGCGGATTTCCGGGCGGCGCATCAGCAGCTGCATGCCGATCCACGCGCCGAAGCTGACGCCCGCGATCCAGGTGGTCTGCGCCTCGGGGTGGAAGCTCTGCACCCAGTCGAGCGCCGACGCCGCGTCGGACAGCTCGCCCACGCCGTTGTCGAAGGTGCCCTGGCTCTTGCCGACGCCGCGGAAGTTGAAGCGCAGCGTCGCGAAGCCGCGGCGCTGAAAGGTCTTGTAGAGCTCCATCACGATGTGGTTGTTCATCGTGCCGCCGGCTTGCGGATGCGGGTGGAGGATCATCGCGACGGGCGCGCGCGGGCGGGGTCCGGGGACGAAACGACCTTCGAGGCGACCATCGGGGCCGGGGAAAATGACTTCTGGCATCGGACCTGCTGACTGTAGAATGTGGGGCGCGGCCCGTAGGATATGGGCGCGGGAGCTTGTGCGCTATATAGCCATGACCCTGCTTTTCGCAATCTTAACGGAGCCGCCCCGCTTTTGACCGACCGCCCCGCTTCCCGCCTCTATCTCGATCACGCGGCGACGACGCCGATGCTGCCGGCCGCGATCGCCGCGGTGGAGGCGGGGATGCGCAGCTGGGCCAACCCGTCCTCGCCGCATGCCGAGGGTCGCGCGGCGCGCGCGGCGCTCGAGGCGGCGCGGGCGAGGATCGCCGCTGCCTATGGCTGGGGCGGCGAGACGATCCTGACAAGCGGGGCGAGCGAGGCGCTGGCGATCGCACTCGCGCGCGCGGTGGCGGCGCGGCGGCTGATTTCGGCGGTCGAGCATGACGCGGTGATTCGTGCTGGCGGCGATGCCGGCGTGGTGCCGGTCGATGGCCAAGGGTTGCTTGATTTGACCGCGCTTGCCGCGATGCTCGACGGCGAACGCGCGATCGTCGGGGTGCAGTGGTGCAACAGCGAGACGGGAGTGCGGCAGCCGATCGCCGAGATCGCCGCGATCGTTCGTGCCGCGGGATCGCTGCTGCTGGTCGATGGTGCCCAGATGCCGGCGAGCGCTGCCGGCGACGTCGTCGAGCATGCCGATTTCCTGGCAATCTCGGCGCACAAGCGCGGTGGCCCGCCGGGGATCGGCGCGCTGCTGGTGCGCGATATCGCGACGCTCAGCCCGACTGGCGGGCAGGAACGCGGCTATCGCGGCGGGACCGAGAATGTGCCCGCCGCGCTCGGTTTCGCTGCGGCTTTGGCTGAGGCGGAATATGTCGCCGAAATGCGCTCGCTGCGCGCGAAGCTCGATGACGCGATCGCACGCTCGGGCGGCCAGCTCGTCGCAGCCGACGCGCCGCGGCATTCGGCGATCGGCGCGTATCGCATGCCGGGGATGGCAGCGGCGACGCAGTTGATCCGCTTCGACATGGCGGGGATCGCGGTGTCGGCGGGGAGTGCGTGTTCGTCGGGGAGCATGAAGCCGAGCCATGTGCTCGGCGCGATGGGGTGGAGCGTCGAGGCATCGCGCGATGTGGTGCGCGTAAGCTTCGGGCGCACGACGACCGAGGCCGATGTCGATCGCTTCATTGCCGAATGGCGCAGCATCGCCCGCTCGGCGCGGGCGTTTGCGGCATGATCTATCTCGATTACCAAGCGACCACGCCGCTTGCGCCCGAGGCGTTCGACGCGATGCTGCCGTGGCTGCGCGACCAGCACGCCAACCCGCATTCGGCGCATGCCGCAGGGCGCAAGGCCAAGGCGGTGGTCGAGGTCGCGCGGTCGCGGATCGCCGAACATTTTGGCGATGACGGCGATATCGCCTTCACCAGCGGCGCGACCGAGGCGCTCAACTGGGCGATCAAGGGCACGAAAGGGCCGATCGTGACGCTCGCAACCGAGCATGCCGCCGTGCTCGACACGGTCGAAGCCGAGCGCGCGCGCGGCCGCACGGTGACCATCCTTCCGGTAGGCACGGACGGGCTCGTTGATCTGGGCGTTGCGGAGGCGGCGATCGGGCCGGGGACGGGGCTCGTTGCGGCGATGCTGGTCAATAACGAGATCGGCGTGGTCCAGCCGATCGCGGAACTGGCCGAGCTCGCGCATCGCGCCGGTGCGTTGATGCTGTGCGACGCGGTGCAGGGGTTCGGACGTGTCTCGATTCCGTCGAGCTGCGATCTCGTCGCGCTGTCGGCACACAAAGTCTATGGACCCAAGGGCATCGGGGCACTGTGGATCCGCAAAGGGGTCGCGCTCGCGCAGTTGCTGCATGGCGGCGCGCAGGAAGCTGCGGGACGATCGGGCACGCTGTCGCCTGCGCTGTGTGCGGGGTTCGGCGAAGCGGCGCGGCTGCTGCAGACGGAGGAATATCCCGACGCGCTCAAGGTCGACTGCCTGTGGACGCTCGCCACCGAACGCCTCGGCCCCGAGTGGCACATCAACGGATCGACCGAGCAGCGCTATCACGGCAATCTCAACATCCGCCGCGATGGGCTCGACGTCGCGCGGTTGATGTCCGACCTCCGCGATATCGCCTTTTCGGCGGGGTCGGCGTGTGCGAGTGGTTCTGGCCGATCGAGCCACGTGCTGCGCGCGATCGGGCTCTCCGAGGCGCAGGCGCGCTCCAGTATCCGGCTGGGCTTTGGTCGCTACACAACCGAGGCGGAGCTGGCCGAGGCGATCGACCGGATCGTGGCAGCCGCCGATGCGCAACGGATCGCGGGAGGAATTGCGGCATGACGCTGGTACGCTTCATTGGAATCGACGGAACACTGCGCGAGGTCGATGCCGCGCCCGGCGCGCGGCTGCTCGAGGTCGCGCAGGCCGATGGCCAACCGCTCGAGGGCACGTGCGAAGGACAGATGGCCTGCTCGACCTGCCACGTCATCGTCGCCGCCGAGGATTTCGCCAAGCTCCCGCCGCCGAGCGAGGATGAAGAGGATATGCTCGACCTCGCGGCCGGTGCAACGCGGACCAGCCGGCTCGCGTGCCAGATCCTGCTCACGTCTGATCTCGATCAATTAACTGTCAGGATTCCCGGCGAAGTTCGGAACATGCAAGGCCGTTGATCATTACGCTCGCGTACCCCTTGGTACCCACTGGGAGAGATTTGATGAAGCTTGCAGCCCTCGTTTCCGCTGGCCTGATCGCCGCCGCTGCCCTCGTTCCCGCCGCCGCCAGCGCGCAGCAGAACCGCCACGACCGCGTCGTAACGCGGACCGTCCATACCGAGCGCCACAATGGCTACCGCAACCACACGCGCCGCGTCTGCAAGGTGACCTATCGCCATCACAAGCGCATCCGCACGTGCCGCACCGTCCGCTACTGAGACCGGCTAGGCAAGCCCCGCCGATAAAGCGGGCTTGATCCCGCCGCCCGACCCCGCCATATGCGCCGCGGGAGTCGGGCGGACGTAGTCGTCGCCAACCTGGTCAGATCCGGAAGGAAGCAGCCACAACGATTTCGCTGCGGGTCGTTCCGGCTCCCACCGCGCAGGCGCCACGCTGCACCGCAGTTGTAGCTCGAGGTCGCAGCAAGCGCGGCCGGCGGCGCCTCCAGCGCCGTCCGACGACACGGCTTAGCCGGGTCGCCGCTCAACCGCCCGACCGCGGCAAAGCCTGGAGCCGATCCTCCAGCCGCTGCGGCGCGCACACGTCGGTCGACCGATCGCGCTGCATCACGGTTTCAACGCGCTACGCCCTGCGCAACCTTCGCCGCGGCAGCATCGTTTCGATCATGAAGCAATCGCGAGTTTTCCGCATGACTGGCCTTATCTCCACGATTCTCGTCGCCGGGCGCGACCGTCAGCGGCTGAGCGAGATCGTCCAGGTGGCGTCGCGGTTCGGGCTCGGGGTATTGCTCGCGCAGCTCGGGCTCGCGCGCGCGCCGGTCGATGCGGCGCTGCCCGACGAGCCCAACACGCTGCCGCGCAGGACGCGGCTCGCGCTCGAGGAACTTGGCCCGACCTTCGTCAAGCTTGGTCAGATCCTCGCGACTCGCGGCGATTTGCTGACGCCCGAATGGATCGCCGAACTCGAGCTGCTCCATTCGCGTGCGCCGACGTTGCCGTTCGAGACGCTGCGCCCGGCGGTCGAGGCGGCGCTCGGCCAATCGCCCGAAACCGCGTTCGCGACCTTCGATCCCGCGCCGCTCGCCGCGGCGTCGATGGCGCAAGTGCACCGCGCGACGCTCACCGATGGGAGCGCGGTCGTGCTCAAGATCCGGCGCCCAGACATCCGCCCGCGGATGGAGGCGGATCTCCGCCTGATCGCGCACCTCGCCGCGCTGGCCGAGACGGGCAGTGCGGAGGCGCGGCGTTTCCGGCCGTCGGAGATGATCCGGCAATTGGCCGAGGCGGTGCTCGAGGAACTCGATTTCACTGCGGAGGGGCGCAACGCCGACCGACTGCGCGCCGATTTCGCCGACGATGCGCGGATCGTCATTCCGCAGATCCACTGGGAATGGACGTCGGAGACGCTGTTGGTGATGGACTATGTCGCGGGGGTGCCGCCGCGCGACGGCGCGACGCTGCGTGCCGCCGGGATCGATCCGAGCGCGATCGCCGCACTCGGGGCCGATCTCGTGCTCGACATGGTGCTCGTCAACGGGCGCTTCCACGGCGATCCGCATCCAGGCAATCTGCTGTGCCTGCCGGGCAATCGCATCGCGTTGCTCGATCTCGGGATGATCGGCCATGTCTCGCCGCGGCGGCGCGAGGAATTCATCGGTTTCGTCCAGGCGCTGTCGCGGTCCGATCCGGCGCAGCTGGCCGATGTACTGGCGGTATGGTCGGCGGGGAGCGGTGTGCCGCGCGAGCGCGTGCAGGCGGCGGCGGAGCGGCTGATCGTCCGTCACGGCGGCGGTCGCGTCCTGCTGGCGCCGATCGTCGGCGATCTGCTGCCGCTGATGCGCGACGAAGGCATGACGATGCCGCCCGATCTGCTGCTGATCTTCAAGGCGCTGGTGACGATCGACGGCGTGTTGCAAGCGATCGAGCCCGATTTCGATCTCTCGGCGGCGATGCAGCGCGCGACCCTGCGAATCGTCAAGGCACGGCTGTCGTCGGAGCATTGGGCGCCGGTCGTGCAAGCGCTTGCGTGGGAGGTGATCAAGCTTGGCGACGATGCCCCGCGGCTCGTCCGCGCGGCGGTCCGCCGGCTCGAGGCGGACCCCGCCGGACCGGTGCAGAGCGACCCGGCGGCTGCGATCCTGACGGTGGGGCGCTGGATCGCGGCTGCGGTGCTCGTTGCCGCGGGGATCATTGCGGCGGCGCTGTTCCTTGCCTGAGCGGGGCAGGGCGCGCTAATCGCCGCGTCGCGCACCAACCCTTCGACACGGCGCGCCCGCCGCGCTAGACCGCCCGGCGATGTCCGACTCCTTCGATCTCGACCTTCCCGTCACCGCCTCGAAGGACGCGTACCGCGTCCTCGCGCGCAAATATCGACCGCAGACCTTTGGCGAGCTGATCGGCCAGGATGCGATGGTCACCACGCTCGGCAATGCGATCCGGCGCGGGCGCCTCGCGCATGCCTTCCTGCTGACCGGCGTGCGCGGGGTCGGCAAGACCTCGACCGCGCGAGTGCTGGCGAAGGCGCTCAATTGCATCGGGCCCGACGGCAGCGGCGGCCCGACGATCGACCCGTGCGGAGTTTGCGAGCCGTGCGTCGGGATCGCCGAGGGGCGGCATATCGACGTGATCGAGATGGACGCCGCGAGCCATACCGGCGTCGACGACATGCGCGCGGTGATCGATGCCTCGCGGATGACGGCGTTCGTCGCGCGCTACAAGATCTACATCATCGACGAAGTCCACATGCTGTCGAAGAACGCGTTCAACGCGTTGCTCAAGACGCTCGAGGAGCCGGCCGAGGGCGTGAAGTTCGTGCTCGCGACGACCGAGGTCAACAAGGTGCCGGTGACGGTGCTGTCGCGCTGCCAGCGCTTCGATCTGCGGCGCATCCCGGCCGAGAAGCTCGCCGAGCATTTCGCGCGCGTGTCGAAGGCCGAAGGCGTCGAGGCTGAGCCCGAGGCCTTGGGGCTGATTGCGCGGGCGGCGGAAGGCTCGGCGCGCGACGGGCTGTCGATCCTCGACCAGGCGATCGCGCATGCCGATATGGACGGCGGCGCGGTGAGTGCGGCGGCGGTGCGCGACATGCTCGGCCTGTCCGATCGCGGTGCGATCCGTGACTTGATGGCGTTGCTGATCGCGAGCGACGGCGTTGGCGCGCTTGCCGCGCTTCGCCGGCAATACGATCTCGGCGTCGATCCGCTCGGCGTACTGCGCGGGCTCCTCGAAACGGTCCATGCGACGACGCTGGTGAAGCTCGGCGCGACGCAGGAAGCGGGGCAGGCGACCGAAGAGCGCGAGGCGCTGGTCGGCTGGGCCGAGACGCTGTCGTTCGCGGTGCTCCACCGGCTGTGGCAGTTGCTGCTCAAGGGCCATGACGAAGTCGCCCGCGCGGCGATGCCGATCGAGGCGTGCGAGATGGCGTTGTTGCGGCTCGTCCATGCCTCGAGCCTGCCCGATCCGGGCGAGCTCGCGCGGATGATCGCGGCGGGCGCGCCGATGATGGCGGCGCCGGTCGCGCAAGCCGCCGCCGCACCGGCGCAGGCGCCCGCCGCCGAGGCGGTCTTGCCGAGCACGGTCGAGGGGATCGTCGCGCTGCTCGAGGATGCCGGCGAACTCGCGCTGTCGTCGCGGATCGTGCATCATGCGAGCGTGATCAGCATCGTCGAGGCCGAGCTCGTGCTGAGCAACGCGCGACCGCTGCCGGCCGATCTGGTCGGTGATCTCGGTGCCGCGCTCAAAGCGCTCACGCGCCGCGCGTGGAAGATCACGACGTCGCCCAAACCCGGCCGGCCGACATTGCGCGAGGCCGAAGCCGCCCAATATGAGAGTTTCAAGGCCAGCATCTTGGCAAGCCCGATGATCGAAGCGGCGTTTGCCGCTTTCCCGGGCGCCGAGCTGCCCGAGACCGAGATCAAGAGCTTGCTCGAAAAAAGGAGACATACCGCATGAAGAGCATCGAAGATATCATGGCGATGGCGCAGAACGTCCAGGCCGAGCTGACCAAGGCGCAGGACGGGCTCGACAAGATCGAGGTCGAAGGGGCAGCCGGCGGCGGGCTCGTCAAGGTGCGGGCGTCGGCCAAGGGGCGGATCATCGGGATCGAGATCGACCCGTCGCTGCTCCAGCCGAGCGAGAAGCAGATGGTCGAGGATCTGGTGATCGCGGCGTTCAACGACGCGAAGGTCAAGGCCGATGCGGCGTCGGGTGCGGAAATGGCGAAGATGACGAGCGGCATTCCGTTGCCGCCGGGCTTCAAGCTCCCGTTCTGAACGGCCCGTACGCCACGGGCCTTCGCTCGTTTCTGGGAGGCGGGTGATGTGCCTGCATCGGTCCGCTCGAAGCGCCAGCGGCTGAGTCGGACAGGGCGCTGCCGCCACGGTATGAAGGGTTCGTTTCCGAAAGGGCCGGATCGGAATATTTGTGGCGGCGCCGACACATAACGTCAACAATCATGTGCATTCGACGTCAAAGCGCTTTTCAACCTTTCAACTGACATTCATCATCCTGGCAACCGGCTGAGAGAAGCCGAGCTTAACAGGGATATGAAATGCTTGTAGGAACACCTCGTGGGCGGGCTTTGCTCGCCCTGTCCGCGTCGCTCTTTGCGATCGTGACGGCAAGTTCAGCGGTCGCACAGGACACCGCGCCAACGCCCGGCAGCGTCCCGCCGACCACCCAGCCAGCCACTGCCGACGACACGACCGGCGAGATCGTCGTCACCGGATCGCGCATCCGCAATCCGAACGGCGCGTCCGCGGTTCCGATCAACTCGATCAGCGCTGCCGAATTGCTGCAGACCGGCACGACCAACATCGGTGAAGTGCTCAACAAGCTGCCCGGCACCGCCAACACGTTCAGCCAGGCAAACTCGACTCGTTTCCTCGGCACCGCCGGCCTCAACCTGATCGATCTCTACGGCCTGGGTACGCAGCGCACGCTGGTCCTCGTCAACGGCCGCCGTCACGTCGCTTCGGACGTGCTCAACAACGCGGTTTCGACCGACATCAACACCATCCCGAGCGACCTGATCGAGCGTGTCGACATCGTCACCGGCGGCAGCTCGGCAATCTATGGTTCGGACGCGATCGCTGGCGTCGTGAACTTCGTCCTCAAGGATCATTTCGAAGGTCTGCAGGTTCGCGGCCAGGGTAACATCACCCCGCACGGCGATGCCGGATCCTATTATGGCAGCCTGCTCGCCGGCAAGAATTTCGCCGACGGCCGCGGCAACATCGCGATCGATCTCGAATATGCGCGGCAGAACAGCCTCTACGCTTCGGACCGTTCGAACTATGCCAGCAGCAACGGCTTCGTGCTGGTGAACTCGGCCGGCGGTGCGAACACGTCGGGGCCTGCCAACAACCAGTTCTTCAACGACCGTCGCACCGGCACGATCTCCGATGGCGGCCTCGTCGCCTTCGGCAGCACGACGGGCGCATGCGGCCGCGATTCGCAGGGCCGTGCGTTCACCTGCAACTATCTGTTCCAGCCGGACGGTTCGCTCGTGCAGCAGACCGGCACGCGCGTCGGTCTCGCGCCGACGGCGGGTTCTCCCTCGGGCAGCTCGTTCATCGGCGGCAACGGCAACACCGGGCGTGAAAACACGCTGGTCCAGCTCTACCCCGAACTCGATCGCTATTCGGCGAACTTGATCGGCCATTTCGAAGTCTCGAAGGCGTTCATCCCGTTCGTCGAAGCGAGCTTCGTGCGCACCAATTCGGTCGGGCAGGGCTCCTCGGGTCCGGCGTTCATCACCGGTTCGACGATCGGCAGCGCGTTCGGCTATTCGGCACCGCTGTCGACCTATGAGCGGCCGAACCTCGACAATCCGTATTTGTCGACTCAGGCGCGCGCGCAGATCATCTCGGCATTGGTTGCCGGTGGCGCCAACCCAGCGAACATCACGGGGGCGACGCGCTTCACGCTGCGCCGCAACCTGACCGATCTCGGCACGCGTACCGAATCGGCGACGCGCGACACGTATCGTATCGTCGGCGGCGTCCGGGGTGATCTCAGCAGCCACCTCAACTACGAGGTTTCGGCGAACTATGGCGAGTTCATCGAGAACACCCGCCTCGAAGGCGTGATGAACACCCAGCGCTTCCTGCTCGCAATGGACGCGCAGCGGAACGCATCGGGCCAGATCGTCTGCGGTTCGCAGATCAGCGCTGCCCGTGCCGGTACCGATCTCAACGGCGATGCCGCCAACCTGGCGCGCGACATCGCGGCGTGCGTTCCGATCAATCCGTTCGGCAACGGTAACATCTCGCAAGCTGCCAAGAGCTACCTGCTCAACTCGATCTCGGCTTCTGGAAAGCTGACGCAGCTCGACATCGTGGGTACGATCGCGGGCGATACGGGTGCCTTCTTCAACTTGCCGGGCGGCCCGATCCGCGGCTCGGTCGGTGGCGAATATCGTCGTGAAACCGCGCGCTATGCGCAGGATGCGGGGGTCGCGAACGGCTATTATTTCTACAATGCGATCCCGGCCTTCACGCCGACGTCGTTCGAGGTGAAGGAAGCGTTCGCCGAGGTTCAGCTGCCGCTGCTCCGCGATCTGCCGTTCGCCAAGGAACTGACCGTCGGTTCGGCTGCACGCGTTTCGAACTATAAGGGTTCGGCGGGCACGACTTGGACGTACAATGCGACCGGGACCTACAAGCCGATCGATCAGATCACGTTCCGTGGATCGTACAACATCGCGGTCCGTGCGCCGAACCTCGCCGAGCTCTACACCCCGCAGGGCCAAAACTTCGCGCCGGGCTTCATCGATCCGTGCGCTGCGGATCACATTGCGGAGGGCTCGGCCAACCGCGCGGCGAACTGTGCCGCTGCAGGGCGTCCGGCGGGCTACAACTATGCGTACAACCAGTCGCTGGTGTACCGCAGCGGTGGCAACCCCGATCTGAAGGCGGAAGAATCGCGCTCGATCACGGCGGGTGTGGTGTTGCAGCCGGTCCGCGACCTCGTCCTAAGCGTCGATTACTACGACATCAAGGTCGACAACGTCATCCAGTCGGTCGATGGGCAGACGATCGTCGATCAGTGCTACGATCTGTCGAACCCGAACAACCAGTTCTGCGGCCAGTTCAAGCGTGCCGGTGCAACGGGTGGTTCGGGCGGCGAAGAGCCGTTCCGCATCATCGAAGGCAGCCTGCTCGCCTCGTCGCTCAACTACGCCAAGCTTCAGGCGCGCGGCATCAACACCGACGTCACCTATCGTCACAAGTTCGGCGACTTCGGCGCAACGGTGCATGTGGTGTGGAATCACTCGATCCTGAACGACCAGTTCACCGACCCGACCGATCCGACCTATGTCACGCGTTTCAACACGACCGTCGGCATTCCGAAGGATCGCGTCAACGCAAGCTTCGGCTTCACCTACAACAAGCTCTTCCTGAACTATCAGGTGCGCTACATTTCGCCGCAGCTGATCGGCGATTACGAGACGGTGAACTCGGTTCAGGGTCGCGCGCCGACCAACCCGAACCAGTATCCGAACAACTACTATCCGGCGGTCGATTATCACGATTTCCGCCTGGGCGTGAACGTGACGCCGAAGTCGACCTTCTATGTCGGCATCGACAACGCCTTCGACCGGCAGCCGCCCTACGGCTCGACCGGCATCGGCGGCGGCACGGCGATCTTCGACAATATCGGTCGCCGCCTGTACGCAGGTGTCACCGCGAACTTCTGATCGGCTTCGATCGGAACGACACCTTGGGGTCGCCGCGAAAGCGGCGGCCCTTTTTGTATCGCGAAGCGCGTGTGGCATGGGAGTAGATGATGCCTGGTAATCCACCCCCGCCAGCATGGCTGGTCGCGATCGAGCGTGATGCGAATGCCGGCAGCGGCGCGGCGTTGCTCGAGCTTGCGCGCTTGTACCTGGTGGGCCGCGACGTACCGCGCGATCTGCCGCGCGCGCGCGACCATTTCGCGCGAGCCGCCGCGGCGGGCGAGCAGACTGCGGCAGCGGTGTATCGTGCGTTTGTTGCCAATGGCACGGGCGGGGCGCCGGACTGGCCTGCGGCGCTGCGGTTGCTCGAGGCGGATCACGTCGATCCCGATGCGGCGGAGCAGCTTTCGCTGATCGCCGCGATGGCGCTCGATGAAACGGGCGCGGGACCGATGCCGCTCGTGGGTGAGCCGCTCAGCGCACAGCCACGGATCCTCCTGTTCCGGCGGTTCCTGAGCAACGCGGAAGCAGACTATCTCGTCGCGCGTGCCACGCCACGCTTTCAGCCTGCACTCGTCGTGCATCCCGTGACGGGCCAGCAGATCCCCGACCCGATTCGGACATCGAACCTGGCTGCGTTTCCGCTGGCGCTCGAACAGCCAGCGATCCACGCGATCAATCGCCGGATCGCGGCCGCGAGCCAGACCGACGTGGGGGCTGGCGAACCGCTGACGGTGCTGCGCTATCGGCCGGGGCAGCAATATCGCGCGCATCTCGACACCTTGCCTCGCGTCGACAATCAGCGCCTCGCGACGATGCTCGTCTATCTCAACGACGGCTATGGTGGTGGCGAAACCCACTTTCCGAAAATCGGCCTCAAAGTCCGGGCGCAAAAGGGGGATGCCTTGCTCTTTTACAATGTGCGCGATGGCGGGCAGCCCGATCCGCTCACCTTGCATGAAGGCATGGTCGTCTCGGCCGGAGAAAAGCTGGTCGCATCGCGCTGGATCCGGCAGTCTCGTCTGATGCTGTGATATCACCATAGCGTGACGCGCGCTCGCCGCTGGCGCTTTTGGCGCGGGCGAGGACGAAGCCGGTTGTTCGACCATGCGCTTTGGGTGTGCGTCAGCTTTATTCGTCGCCTGTACCCGGTGGGGGGTTGGGAACGCGGCTCGCTGCCGCTACCCTTGCGCCAATGTTTGGAAGTGGCGACGTTGCAGCAATTCTGGTCGGGGTCGCACTCGCCGTGTTTATCGGCGGGACCGGCTGGGTGCTGTACACCGGCCTGCGCGCGCGGCGGGCCGCGTCCGATGCGATCGCGAGCAATGCCCGGTTGGGTGCGATGCTCGCGTCGGCGCCTGCGCTGGCGATGGTCGTGCGCGCCGACGGGCGGGTCGAATGCAGCGCGCGGCTCGCGTCCTGGCTCGGGCTGTCGACGCCGCCACGCTATCTCGATGATCTCGCACAGGCCGATGCCGGCCTCTCCACCGACGACGCCGCCGCGCTCGCCGCCGATGTCGTGTCGGCGCAGAAATCGGGGCGCGGCTTTTCGCGCACCGTGCGCGCGCAAGGCTCCGACCGCGCGCTGATGATCCGCGGCAGCCGCGCCGCGCGCGAGATGCAGGCGCCGGGCGGGGTGATCCTGTGGGTGTTCGACGCGACCGAGAGCGAGGCCGAGATCGTCCGGCTCGGCGACGCGGTCGGCTATGCGACGACGCTGTACGAGGAACTGAGCGGGGTGATCCAGGCCGCGCCGATGCCGATGTGGTATCGCGGCGCCGACCTGCGGCTCGCCATGGTCAATTCGCATTATGTCGATGCGGTCGAAGGCGCCTCGGCCGAGGACGTCATCGCGCGTGGGCTCGAACTGGTCGAGGGATCGGGGATGGGCGGCCCGCTTGCCAATGCCGTGCTCGCGCGCGATGCCAAGGCGGTGCAAAGCCAGGCGATGCCCGCGACGATCCGCGGAGCGCGGCGGATGCTGCGCGTGTATGACGCCCCGCTGTCGACCGGCGGGGTCGCGGGCTTCGCAATCGACATCGAGGATCTCGAGCAAGCGCGCGCGCGGCTCAAGCGCTTCGACGATGCGCAGCGCGCGATGCTCGACCGGCTTTCGGCGGGCGTGGTGCAGTTCGCCGCGGATCGTTCGCTCGTCTTCTGCAATCAGCCGTTCCGGCGGTTGTTCGCGATGAAGGGCGAATGGCTTGCCGATCGTCCCGAATTCGACCGCGTGCTCGAACGGATGCGTGAAACCAAGCGCCTGCCCGAAGTACGCGATTTCCCCGGCTGGAAGGCCGAGCGGCGCGACTGGTTCCTGGCGGGCGGCGGCGAGGAAGAGGAATGGCATTTGCCGGGCGGCGTGCATCTGCGCGTCGTTGCGCAGCCGCTGCCCGATGGCGGGCTGCTGCTGATCTTCGAAGACCGCACCGAGGAGGTCCAGCTCGCCAGCGCGCGCGACACGCTGCTGCGCGTCCGCACCGCGACCTTCGAGAATCTGCACGAGGCGCTCGGCGTGTTCGCCGCCGATGGGCGCCTGCAATTGTGGAACAACAAGTTTCGCGCGACATGGGGGTTCGACGAGGCGTTCCTCTCGACGCATCCGCGCGTCGATGCGCTTGCCGAGCGCGCGGCGCGCCAATTGTCGAACCCCGAGCGTGCGGTGCTGATCAGCGATCTGGTGCGCGCCGCGACGGTCGAGCGCCAGCAGCGCGGCGGGCGGGTGGCCTTTGCCGACGGGCGGCATTTCGAATTCGCGGCAGTGCCGCTGCCCGATGGCAACGGGCTGTTCACGATGCTCGACATTTCGGACAGCCGCCGGATCGAGACCGCGCTGCGCGACCGCAACGAGGCGCTCGAGGCGGCCGACCGGATCAAGACCGCGTTCGTCGCGACGATGAGCTACGAACTGCGCACACCGCTCACCTCGATCAGCGGGTTCGCCGAGATGCTCCACGAAGGCTATGCCGGCAAGCTGAGCAAGGCGGCAGTCGGTTACGTCGAGGCGATCCTCGAATCGGTCGAGCGATTGGGCATGCTGGTCGACGAAGTGCTCGATCTGACACAGGCCGAAGGGCGCACGCCGACGCTCGAAATGCAGCCGGTCGCGCTCGCGCCGCTCGCGCGCGCTGCCGCCGATGCCGTTGCGCCGCTCGCGGTGAAGCGCAAGCTCGAGTTCGCGGTCGAGATCCTGCCGTCGAGCGGCGAGATTCCGGGCGATGCGAAACGCTTGCAGCAAGTCGTCGAGCATTTGTTGCGTCATGCCGTGTCTGGAACGCCCGAGGGCGGGCGGATCCTGCTGCATGTCGATGGTGGTGCCGATGGCGCGCGGATCGTCGTGTCGGACGATGGCGCGGGGATGTCGCGGCAAGCAGTCGCGCGCGCGTTCGATCGTTTCGGCCAGCCCGGCATCACGCGCGACGGCGAGCGCGCGCTCGGGCTTGGTTTGCCGCTCGCGAAACAGTTCGTCGAGGCGCATGGCGGGACGATCGCGCTGGTGTCCGAGCCGGGGCAGGGGACGCTGATCACGGTGACATTGCCGCGGGGCTGACGTTGCGCGGTTGGAAGGATGCGCATATTCTATGCGCATTGGAGGTGTCCGATGACTCGAGTCCGTGAAGATCGCGCCGCGTTTCGACGACCAACCAATCTGTCGCTCGACGAGCAATTGGTTGCAGATGCAAAGGCGCTCGGGATCAATGTCTCACGCGCATGCGAAGTCGGGCTGGATGCTGAAATCCGGGCGGAGCGCAATCGCCGCTGGAAAGAAGAGAATCTCGAGGCGACCGCCGCCTGGGCGGAGTATGTCGAGACATACGGCTTGCCGCTCGAGCGCTATCGTCAATTCTGATGGCGCGTTTCGATGTCTATCGCACGCGGGATTTCGACGACGTTCTGCTCGATTGCCAAGCTGACGTCCTTGATGACTTGCCGACGCGATTCGTGGTTCCGCTTGTCCCCGCAGAGCGAATCAGCCGCATTTACGCGCGGTTGAACCCCGTTCTTTCCTTTTCAGACGGCGACTATGTGATGGCCACGCAATATGCGGCCACTGTCCCGGTCAAGGACCTCGGGAAACGTGTCGCAGCGCTTTCTGCCGAACAGTCCGCCATCATGAATGCACTCGACATGCTGCTGACGGGCTATTGAAATGATCCTCGTCGATCCGCACGCCAGCGAGGCGCTCGGTGCGCGCCTGGCGACGCTCGTCGCACCGGGCGATGTCATCACGCTGTCGGGGACGCTCGGCGCCGGCAAGACCAGCATCGCGCGCGGGCTGCTCGCCGCACTCGGGCTGGTCGGCGAGGCGCCGTCGCCGAGTTTCGCGATCGTCCAGCCGTATGCGCCGCCCGAAGTGCGCTTGCCCGTGCTGCACGTCGATCTGTATCGCATCGATGACGCGCACGAGATCGAGGAACTCGGGCTCGACGAGGCGCTCGCGGATTCGGTGCTGATCGTCGAATGGCCCGAGCGCGCGCCCGGCTGGTGGCCCGAGGCGCTCGCGCTGGCGCTCGAGATGCTGCCCGATGGCACCCGCCGCTTGACAGCCAGCGTGCCCGCTGGCTGGAGGGCGCGATGGCAGCAGATATGATTCCACCCCCGGCCGCGGCGGCATTCCTTGCCGCTTATGGCTGGGGCGGCGCGACAATTCTTCCGGTTGCGGGCGATGCGTCGTTCCGGCGCTATTTCCGCGTGATCGATGGCGCGCGCAGCGCGATCCTGATGGACGCGCCGCCGCCGCACGAGGACCCGCGCGACTTCATCGCGATCGCGCGCTGGCTCGGCGAACACGGCTTTGCCGCGCCGACGATCGATGCGGTCGATCTCGCGCAGGGCCTCGTCTTGCTCGAGGATTTCGGCGACGTGCAGATGCGCGAGACGGTCGATGCCGATGCCGCACGGGCGCCAGCGCTCTACGGCACCGCGATCGATACGCTGGTGCGGCTGCACGGCGTGCCCGCAGCGCCGGTACCGCCCTATGACGATGCGGTGCTGCACCGCGAAGTCGATCTGCTGACGCAGTGGTATTGCCCCGCGGTCGGCGTTACCCCCGATCAGGCGCGCTACGATGCCGCGTGGGACGCGGTTTTCGCGCCCGTGCTCGCCGAACCGGGCGTGACCGTATTGCGCGATTATCACAGCGAAAACCTGATGTTGATCCCGGGCGGAACGGGCGAACGTACGCTCGGGCTGCTCGATTTCCAGGATGCGCTGGTCGGGCATCCGGCCTATGACCTCGTTTCGTTGCTGCAGGATGCGCGGCGCGATGTCGACGAAAGCGTGGAGGCGCAAATGCTGGCGCAGTACAAGGACGCAACGGGGGCGG
Source organism: Sphingomonas sp. UYEF23 (assembly GCF_040546165.1). Classification (NCBI taxonomy): domain Bacteria; kingdom Pseudomonadati; phylum Pseudomonadota; class Alphaproteobacteria; order Sphingomonadales; family Sphingomonadaceae; genus Sphingomonas; species Sphingomonas sp. UYEF23. Next base: position 273,343 of record NZ_JBEPNG010000004.1, read on the forward strand.
GTGACGCCTTCGACAGGGCGTATCACGTGCTCGGCGCGCAGCGGAACGCCAAGATCGTCGGCATCTTCACGCGGCTCTGGCAGCGCGACGGCAAGCTCCGCTACGCAGGCCTGTGCCCACGCGTGTGGCGCTATCTCGAGCGCGACCTGGCGCATCCGGCGCTCGCTCCGGTCAGGGAGTGGTTCGACGCAACGCTCCCGGCGGAGCTGCGCGGCGACCCGATGCTGGTCCGCCAGGGCGCCGCGGCGTGATGCGTCCCAAGCGCACGCTGCGCCTGCGGCCCGATTCGAACGCCGCGGTACCGACCACCGCGATGGTGATGGCGGCGGGGCTCGGCACGCGAATGCGCCCGCTTTCGGCGATGCGGCCCAAGCCACTGATCCAGATCGGCGGCACGACCTTCATCGATCATGTGCTCGACCATCTGCGCAGCGCGGGCGTGTCGAAGATCGTCGTCAACGCGCATTACATGGCCGACATGCTCGAGGCGCATCTCGCGGTGAATGCGCACGGGCTCGAGGTGGCGATCTCGGACGAGCGCGGCAAGCTGCTCGAGACCGGCGGCGGGCTGGTCAAGGCGCTGCCGCTGATCGATGCCGACCCGTTCCTGTGCGTCAACACCGATAATATCTGGCTCGATGGCCCGCTCGATTCGCTCAAACTGATGGCGGACGCGTGGGATGATGCGAGCATGGACGTGCTGATGCTGATGATCCCGCAGGCGCGCGCCAACCACAATGCGGGCCTAGGCGATTTCTATCTCGATCCGTTCGGGCGGATCGCGCGGCGCAAGTCGGGGCGGGTGGCGCCCTATGTCTGGACCGGGATCCAGATGCTGTCGAAGCGGCTGATCGTCGATCCGCCGAGCGACGCGTTTTCGACCAACGTTTTCTGGGATCGCGCGATCGAGGCGGGGCGCGCATTCGGCATCGTCCATCAGGGCTTGTGGTTCGACGTCGGCACGCCGGCGGCGATCCCCAAGACCGAGGCGATGCTCGCGGATGGCTGAGGGCCCGCGGCTCTTCACGATCCCCGCGCACCGCGCGTTCGCCGATGCGCTGGCGGCGGGGCTGATCCGACAATTTGGTGGCGATGATCTGGGGCTCGCCAAGGGGCTCGTGCTGCTCCCCAACAACCGCGCCAAGCTCGCGCTGACCGACGCGTTCGTCCGTGCGAGTTCGGGCGGATTGCTGTTGCCGCGACTGGTCGCGATCGGCGATCCCGCGCTCGACGAAGCGATCGGCGCAGCGCTCGATCCGGCGGACGATGGTGATCCGGTGCCGCCCGCGGTCGCGCCGCTCGAACGGCGGATGATCCTTGCGCGACTGGTCGCCGAGGAGCGCGCGCGGGCGGGGCAGCCCGTCGATGCGGCTGAGGCGGTGCGGCTTGCCGGCGATCTTGCGCGCACGCTCGACCAATTGCTCGTCGAGGAGATCGCGCCGCATCGGTTGCGCGAGATCGAGCTCAACGAAGCGATGTCGGCGCATTGGGAACGCGCGCTCGCGCTGTTCGGGATCGCGCTCGACCGCTGGCCCGATGAGCTGCGGCGGCTTGGCCGGGTCGACGCGGCGGCGCGGCGCGCGATGCTGTTCGAGCGACTGACGACGCGCTGGCGCGCCGCGCCGCCCGCCGGTTTCATCTGCGCGGCGGGGGTGATCGACAGCGCGCCCGCAGTGGCGCGGCTGCTGCGCTGCATCGCCGATAGCCCGCGCGGAATGGTGGTGCTCGCCGATCTTGCGACCGGGATGGATGAGGGCGAGTGGCAGGCGCTCGGGCCGCATGCGCCCGATCCGGTGAGCGGCCTTTCGCGCCGCTCGATCGAGACGCATCCGCAATTCCATCTCAAGCTGCTGCTCGAGCGGATGGGCGTCAATCGCGGCGAGTTCCGCACGTGGCGCGACGGCAGCGATCACGACGCGACGATCGCACGCGGCAAGGCGGTGGCGAACGCGCTGTCGGTCGCCGACTATACCGCGCGCTGGACGACGCTCGGCCCCGAGCAACGGCGCCTAGCGGGGATTTCCGCCGCCGAGCTCGCGACGCCGGGCGAGGAAGCGCAGGCGATTGCACTCGCTCTGCGCGCTGCGCTCGAGCCCGAGGCGGGCGAGCTGATCGGCACGCGCACCGCGGCGCTGATTACGCCCGATCGTGGGCTGGCGCGGCGTGTTGCCGCGCATCTCCAGCGTTGGAACATTACCGTCGATGATTCTGCGGGGCGACCGCTGTCGATCCTGCCGCCAGGGACCTTGCTGACCGCGCTCGCCGAGGCGGCGACGCAGCGGTTTGCGCCGCTCGCCTTGCTGACGCTGCTCAAGCATCCGCTGGTGCGCAGCGGAGCGCCGCGTGCGGCGTGGCTGTCGGGGGTGCGGGCGCTCGACCGCGCGTTGCGTGGGCCGCGACCGGCGGCGGGGCTGGCGGGGATCGACGCGCATTTGCGCGAGGCGCGCCACGCGCGCGCTGCGCTCGAATGGTGGCCCGAGGCGCGCGCATTGCTCGCGCCGATCGAACGTGTCTTTGCGCATGGCGCGCAGCCGCTCGGTGCGGTGCTTGAGGCGCTGCGCACGACCGCGCAGGCGCTGTGCGGCGATGCCTTGTGGTCGGGGCCCAACGGGCGCGCGGCGGCGGAATTGCTCAACGAGGCCGAGGCGCATGCCGGCCACGGCCCGCCCACGATCGACCCGGCGAGCCTCGCGGCGTTGCTCAAGACGCTGATGGATGAAGTCGCGGTGCGCTCGCGTCAGGGCGAGCATCCGCGCCTCGCGATCTATGGCTTGATCGAGGCGCGGCTGCAGACCGCCGACATCATGATCCTCGGCGGACTCAACGAAGGGACGTGGCCGGGCCTGCCCGCGCCCGATCCGTGGTTGGCACCGCGGATCCGCGCCGAGCTCGGGCTTCCCGGGCTCGATCGCGGTGTCGGTCTGGCGGCGCATGATCTGGCGCAGGCGCTCGGCGCGCCGACCGCGCTGATCACGCGCGCGCGGCGCGGGGGCACGCAACCGGCGATCGCGTCGCGCTTCTGGCTGCGGTTGCAGGCGCTGGCGGGCGAGCGGTTCGAGCGTGCGACTGCGCTCGAGGGTTGGACGCGCGCGCTCGACGATCCTGGGGTGCATGAGCCAGCCGAGCAGCCCGCGCCGGTGCCGCCGCGCGAGCGCCGGCCCGAGAAGATCGCGGTGACCGATGTCGACCGGCTCAAGGCCGACCCATACGCTTTCTACGCCAAGCGCATCCTGGGGCTCGCGCCGCTCGATCCTGTCGATGCCGATCCGAGTGCGGCGTGGCGGGGGACTGCGGTGCACGACATTCTCGAGCGCTGGGCGAAGGATGACGGCTGCGCGCTTGACCGCCTACATACGCGCGCGCTCGCGATGTTCGAAGGCGCGCATCCGATGCAGCGCGCGCTGTGGAAGCCGCGGCTGATGGAGGCGATCGACTGGATCGTCGCGCAGATGGGGCGCAATTTGGATGAGGGGCGGCAAGTGCTCGCGGTCGAGCAATCGGGGGCGGTGTCGCTTGCAGGCGTGATGCTGACGGGCAAGTTCGATCGGATCGATCGGTTGGCCGACGGGACGCTCGCGGTCATCGATTACAAGACCGGCAAGCCGCCATCGCCGGCAGCGGTGCGCGAGGGGTTCAGTCTGCAGCTTGGGTTGCTCGGGCTGATCGCCGAGCGCGGCGCGTTCGATGCGATTGCCGGCAAGGCGCGCGGGTTCGAATATTGGTCGCTGTCGAAGAAGGGCGATGCGTTCGGGTATGTGACTTCGCCGGTCGATGCGGCGGGGAAGGGCGACAAGGTTTTGCCCGAGGATTTTACGGGCGTTGCGGCGGGGCATTTTTCGGCGGCGGCTGCGGACTGGCTGACGGGGATGCGCGCGTTCGAGGCGAAGTTGCATCCGGAATATGCGCCCTATGCCGAGTATGACCAATTGATGCGGCGGGACGAATGGTATGGGCGTGAGTGAGCTCGGCCTTAGTCTCCTGCTCCCGAACCTTCTTCCTCCCCACCCTGGAAGGGAGGGGCTGGGGGTGGGTTGGCCCGTGGCCGGCGTTGCTTTCCCCCTAAGAGCAACCCACCCCTCGATCCCCTCCCTTCCAGGGAGGGGAGGAGAAGCATGAGCGCCTCCCATAGCCACCGCCCGCTGCCCATCCTCAAGGACCAGCAAGCACGCGCGAGCGACCCCGGCGGCCACGTCTGGCTCTCCGCGTCCGCGGGCACCGGCAAGACGCAAGTGCTCACCGCGCGCGTGTTCCGGCTGCTCCTCACCGGCGTCGATCCCGGCGCGATCCTGTGTCTCACCTTCACCAAGGCGGGCGCGGCCGAGATGGCAGGGCGGATCGGCGATCGGCTCGCCGCCTGGGTGCGGATGCCCGAGCCCGAGCTCGTCTCCGACCTGCAGGCGCTCGGCGAGGATCCGTCGCCGGCGCTCCGCGCGCGAGCACGCACGCTGTTCGCGCGCGTGCTCGATTCGCCGGGCGGCGGGATCCGCATCCAGACGATCCACGGCTTCTGCCAGAGCCTGCTCGCCGCCTTCCCGGTCGAGGCGGGGCTGGTCCCCGGCTTCCGTCCGATCGAGGCGCGCGAGGAAGCGGTGATGGCGCGCGATGCGCTCGCCGAGATGCTCGTCGCTGCCGAGACCGAAGGGCGCGAGGCGCCCGTCGCGACGGTTGGCGCGCTGAGCTTGCGGCTTGGCGAGGGCGAGGCGGAGAAGTTCCTGCTCGCCTGCGCCCGCGCGCCCGCGGCGATGGCCGAGCTGCCGATGGGGGAGGGCGTGCGGCCCTTCATCCGCCGCGCGCTCGATTTGCCGCAAGGCGAGATCGAGGCGGAGATCACCGCCGCATGCAGCGATGACGCGTTCGATGTCGACTCGGTCGCGCGGGTCGCGGCCGCCAACCGTGCTTGGGGCACCGCGACAGGCGGAAACCATGCCGATGTCGCCGAATGCTGGGTCGAGGCCGACCCCGCGATGCGCGCCCAGATGCTCGGCGATCTGATTGGTGTACCCTTCACCGCGAAGCGCGAGCCGCGCAAATATTCGCCCAAGCTGCTCGCCGCCGATTCGGAGTATGCCGATCTCGCGATCGAGATCGGCGAGGCCTGCGCGCATCTGTTGGGCCTGCGCGAGCGCGCGGCTTATGCTGATCTGCTCGCCGATGCGCTGTCGGTCGGGCGCGACTATGCCGTGACCTATGAGCGCGCCAAGCGCCGGCTCGGCGCGGTCGATTTCGACGATCTGATCCGCGCGACGATCAGCTTGCTCGGCCAGCCGGGAATGGGCGAATGGGTGCGCTACAAGCTCGACCAGGCGACCGACCATGTGCTGATCGACGAGGCGCAGGATACCAATCCCGCGCAATGGGCGATCATCCATGCGCTGGTCGAGGAGTTCTTCGCGGGCGAGGGCGCGCAGGATGCGCGCGTCCGCACGCTGTTCACCGTCGGCGATTTCAAGCAGGCGATCTTCGGTTTCCAGGGCACGCACCCGCTTTACTTCGCCGCCGCCGAAAAGAAGCTCGGCACCTTGGCTCGCGATGCGTGGGAAGCCGATGACGAGCAGCGCCGCCAGACCGGCACGATGCGCGCACGGCCATGGCACCGGCTGTCGCTGACGCAATCGTTCCGCTCGACGCGCCCCGTGCTCGAATTCGTCGATGCCGCGATCGAGGCGCTGCCCGAGCCCGGATTGGGCGCGATCGCCGACCGCGAGGTGCATGCGAGCGAAGTGCCGGGGCCGGGCACCGTCACGCTGTGGCCGCTCGTCGTCGCGGGCGGCAGCGACGAGGATGAGGAGAGCTGGATTTCCGATTCGACGCGCGAACTCGCGCGCCAGATCGCGCGAACGATCAAGGGGTGGATCGGCACGCTGATGCTCGAGAGCAAGGGGCGCACCCTGCGGCCCGAGGACATCATGATCCTCGTCAAGCGGCGCGGCGAGCTCGCCTCGCTGATCGTCGCGCGGCTCTATGCCGAGGGCGTGCCGGTCGCGGGCGTGGATCGCTTGCGGCTCAACGCGCCGCTGTCGGTGCAGGATCTGCTCGCCGCGATCCGCTTCGTGCTCCAGCCGGCCGACGATCTTTCGCTCGCCGCCTTGCTTGTCTCGCCGCTGATCGGGTGGAGCCAGGAGCGGCTGATGCTGGCGGCACCCCCGCGCACGGGGAGCCTGTGGCGGCATATCTCGGCGACCGAACCGCGCGAGGACATCGCGCCGCTGTTCGCGATGCTCGCGCGCGCCGATATCGCGACGCCCTACCAGTTCCTCGAGGAGCTGCTGTCGGGCCCGCTCGGCGCGCGGCGCAATCTCGTGCGGCGGCTGGGGCAGGAAGCGCGCGATCCGATCGAGGAACTGCTCAGCGCCGCGCTCGATTTCGAATCGCTCGGCACGCCGTCGCTGCAGCGCTTCCTCGACTGGTTCGATCGCGGCGAGGTCGAGATCAAGCGCGATCCGTCCGCCCCGCTCGATGCGGTCCGCGTGATGACCGCGCACGGTGCGAAGGGGCTGCAGGCGCCGCTCGTCATCCTCGCCGATGCCGCGGTCGATCCGACGCGCTCGCCGCGTTCGACGCTCAACTGGCGTGCGGGCGACATGGCGAACGAACTGCCGGTGATCCGCCCGCGCAAGGGCGAGGCGACCGGGCCGCTGGCCGTGTTGGTCGAGGAGACCGCGGCGCGCGATCTCGAGGAGCATTGGCGGCTGTTCTATGTCGCGGCGACGCGCGCCGAGGAGCGGCTGGTGATCGCGGGATCGGTCGGCCTGCGCGCGCAAGGGATCGCGCCCGAGCAGAGCTGGTACGCCGCCGCCGACCGCGCGATGGCCGCGCTCGGGATCGCGGGCGAGGGCGCGCGCGACTTTGCCGGGCGCGAGCCGCAACGTCCCGTCGCGCCCGATCGCCGCGCGGCGCGCGGGGCAGCGACGCACGAGCCCGTCCCCGACTGGGCGCTGCGCCCCGCACCGCAGGAAGCCCGCCCGCCGCGTCCGCTCGCGCCGTCGTCGCTTGGAGAAGATGCGGTCGCCGATGCGCCGCCGACGCCGACGATGCGCGCCGCCGCCGAGCGCGGGCGGTTGATCCATGCGCTGTTCGAACGCTTGCCCGCGGTCGCGCCCGAGCTGCGGGCGGCGGCGGCGGATCGCTGGCTTGCGCAGGCGGGCGCGGTCGAGGATGCCAAGGACCGCGCGCGGATCATCGCGCCGGTGCTGGCGGTGCTCGATGATCCGGCGCTGGCCGAGCTGTTCGGCCCAAACGCGCTCGCCGAGGCGCCGATCGCCGCGGTGCTGCGCGACGGGTTCGTCGTGTCGGGGACGGTCGATCGGCTGTTGGTGACCCCCGAGCTGATCCGCGTGGTCGATTTCAAGACCGGGCGCGCGGTGCCGGCGGGGCTTGCCGACGTGCCCGCCTATCATCTCAAGCAGATGGCGGCGTATGTCGCCGCGCTCGCGGTGATCTTCCCGCAGCGCCGCGTCGAGGCGGCGTTGCTCTACACCAGCGGGCCGACGCTCCACGCCCTGCCCGACGATCTACTCGCCGCGCACAAGCCAGGCTTTGCGGGCGTGGAGCAAAGCTAGCGTTCGTGCGCTTGAGTGTACCCGGCGCACATCCTATCTCTGCGTTCACACGAAGGAGTTTCACCATGGCGACCAAGAAGATCACCGACGCGAGCTGGGAAGCCGACGTCACCAACGCAACCGGCCCCGTGCTGGTCGATTTCTGGGCGGAATGGTGCGGCCCGTGCAAGATGATCGGGCCGAGCCTCGAGGAAATCTCCGAGGAACTCGGCGAGCAGGTGACGATCGCCAAGCTCAACATCGACGACAATCCCGATGCACCTGGCAAGTTCGGCGTGCGCGGCATCCCGACGATGATCCTGTTCAAGAACGGCGCGCCTGCCGCGACCAAGGTCGGTGCCGAGCCCAAGGGCCGGTTGAAGGCGTGGCTCGAGGGCGAACTCGCCTGAGATCCTATCGCGGGTTAGGCTGTTAGCGCTTTGAAGCGATAGCCTTTTCTGCATATCTTCCCGCCAGCGCGTGAGCCCCACGCGCTGGCGGAGTCGTATCATGATCCTGGCGAAGCGCGCGACCGCGGCCTTCGCGGCGATCCTCCTGCTCGGCGGGTGCGCGACGATCTCGCACGGCACGACGCAAAGCCTTGAAGTGCGCTCGCAGCCGGCGGGGGCCGACGTCAGCACGTCGCTCGGGATCGCGTGCGTCACGCCGTGCACGCTGCGGCTCAAGCGCAAGACCGGCTTCGTCGCGACGATCCGCAAGCCTGGCTATCAGCCGCTTGAGGTTGCCGTCAGCAGCATCGACACCGAGCGGCCGGGCGCCGCTGCCCGTAGTGCGCTGACGACGGGACTGGTCGGCTACCTTGTCGATCGCGGCAATGGCGCGTTGCGCGAACTCAAGCCCAACCCGATCGACGTAACCTTGACGCCCGAGCCGCAACGCTGACGCGTCAGGCGGGTGCCAGGATCTGCCCGATCCGCGGGAAGTGCACCGCGACGCGCCCGACGTGCGGATCCTCGCGCAGCACGACGATCTCGCGCGGCGTCAGGCGCACGAGCGCACCGGCAACCGCATCTGCGCCCGGGTCTTCGGTTCGAACGGTGACGGTCTGGCCCGCTGTGAAGCCGCTGTCGGGCTCGATCAGCTCGATCGCGGTGGGTTCGGCATCGCGCGCAATCACGAGCGCTTCGGCCGCGGATAGGTCGGTCGGCGTACCATGGCCGATGGCGGTGACGCGCTCGAACCACGCGGCGAGGTGTGGCAGGCGGGCGGTGCGCGCGTCCTTCATCCCGAAATTGCCGTGGAACCACAGGTTCATCGCCGCAGCGCAATCGGCATAGCCGGGCGCGTCGCCGCCGAGGAAGGCGCGCCCGTCGCTCAGCGCATCGTCGAGCCGCGTGAGCCAGCCGGTGAATTGCGCGAGCAGATGCGGCGCGGCCTTGGCGATGCGGTCGCGGTCGAAGCCGAACAGTTTCTTGCGGTCCTCGAAGAACGCGTCGGGGATGCGGTCGAGGAACGGCGCCATCGCCGAGCCGACCGCCTGGCTGAAGGTCGCGCCGCCCGCCTGCAGCGCGAGCACCGCGTGCAAGCGACCGAGCGGGGCGGGGAACAGGCTCGGGCCGGGCAGTGCTGCCTCGATCGCCTCGATCGCGATCGCGGTATCGCAATAGATGTCGGCGCCGATCTGCAGCACCGGCGTCTTGCGATAGCCGCCGGTGAGCGGGGTGAGATCGGGCTTGGGCGCGATGTCGGGGATGATCACCGAGCGCCAGGCCGCGCCCTTGATGCCGAGCGCGATCCGCAGCAGCTCGCTATACGGCGAGCGCGGATAATGGTGGAGGATGATCTCGGACATCGGGGCTCTCCTGGTGTGTTTTATCTTTTATCGTTGGTGCTCCCCGGCGAAGACCGGGGCCCGGTTGCGTGCGGCTGATCGTCGTGTGCGGCCCCCGCTATCAAGGCCTTCGCGCCTGGGCCGCGGCCTTCGCCGGGGGGCCGTAACGCGCCTCAGCTGCGATAATCGGCGTTGATCGAGATGTAGCCGTGCGTCAGGTCGCACGTCCAGACCGTCGCCTGACCTTCGCCCAGCCCGATGTCGACGCCGATCTCGATGTCCTGCCCTTTGAGATGCGCCGCGACGGGCGCCTCGTCATAGCCGACCACCGCGAGGCCGCCTTGTGCCACCTGCGTGTCGCCGAAGCGGATCGCGAGGCTATCGCGCTCGGCGGGTTCGCCGGCCTTGCCGACCGCCATCACGACGCGGCCCCAATTGGCGTCCTCGCCCGCGATCGCGGTCTTGACCAGCGGCGAGTTGGCGATGCTGAGCGCGATCGTGCGTGCGCTCGCGTCGCTTTCCGCCCCCGTCACGGCGATCTCGATGAACTTGGTCGCGCCTTCGCCGTCGCGCACGACGAGATGCGCGAGCTGCAGACATAAGTCGGACAGCGCCGCGCGGAAGGCGTCGGCGCCGGCATCCTCGGCGTCGGCGAGCGGCGTGTTGCCCGCCTTGCCGGTCGCGAAGGCGAGCACGCTGTCGCTGGTCGAGGTGTCGCTGTCGACCGTGATGCACGAGAAGCTCGCGCGATTAGCCTCGCCGAGCGCCGCCTGGAGGAAGGCGGGTTCGACTGCGGCATCGGTAAAGATGAAGCCGAGCATCGTCGCCATGTCGGGCGCGATCATCCCCGAACCCTTGATGATGCCGACGAGCGTCACGGTACGCCCGTCGACCACCGCGGTCGTCATCGCTGCCTTTGCGAAGGTGTCGGTCGTGCCGATCGTGTTGGTCGCCTCCTCCCACGTACACGGCGCGGCGGCGAAGGCAGCGTCGAGCCCGGCCTCGGCCTTGTCGATCGGCAGCGGCACGCCGATCACGCCGGTCGAGGCGACGAAGATATCCGACGGCCGGCAGCCGAGCTGCCCCGCCGCGCGCGCCGCGATCGCCTCGACGGCCGCGCGCCCGCGCGCGCCGGTGAAGGCGTTGGCGTTGCCGGCATTCACCACCATCGCGCGCGCCTGGCCGAGCACGAGCGCGGCGCGGCACCATTCGACCTCGGGCGAAGGGCATTTGCTCTGCGTCAGCACGCCGGCGACGCTGGTGCCCGGATCGAGCGTGACGAAAGTCAGGTCGGTGCGCTCCCACGCCTTGTAGCCGGCGCGCGCGACATGCGGCGTGACGCCGGCAATTTGCGGCAAAAGCGGGAAGGGGCGGGCGAGCGGGGAGCGCGGGCTGGTCATGCTGTGCTCTTAGATGCGCTGCTGCGCTGACGCAAAGGGTGGGCGCCGCGTGGAGGGCGGCAAGGTTGGAGCGGGCCAGCGGGGGGATTGGCGGGTCTCTCGGCTAGTCGTATCCTTTCATAGCGTATCCCGGTCGGCTCACGCCGCGATCGTGCACGACGAAGGAGATGGCATGATGTCGGGGGAGGGGAAACGCCGCGAAACGCTGACGATCGCGGTCTGCGGCGTGCTGGGGATCGCTGGGATCCTGGTGCTGAGCGTTGGCATCGCATCAATACGCGATTCGACCGACGATTCGCTCGCCGATCTGTCGCGCGTCCAGGCAAGGCAGTCCGCGCATTCGACCAGGCGCGCAGCCTCGCCCGAGCGCTTGGAAGCGTCCGATCCGAAGGGTCCGGTACCCGTTGGAAATCCAGCGCGTTGGATCACCGCCGATGATTATCCTGTCGCAGCGCTCCACCGCAACGAGCAGGGCAAGGTAGGAGTCGATCTCCAAATTGCCGCCACGGGCAGCGTGGTCGCGTGCCGCATCGGCGAGAGCAGCGGCCATGAGTCGCTCGACCAGGCCGCGTGCCGGGCGCTCCGCAGCCGTGCCCGCTTCGCCCCGGCGCGCGATGCGAACGGCACGCCGATTGCCGCGACCTGGCACCGCAATGTCGTCTGGCGCCTTCCGTCCTGATCGGCGATGGAGACGCGATCTGCTGGACGTGCGCGCGGTTAGTCCCTAGATCGCGCGGAGCCATGCCGTTTCTGCTGCTTCTCTCTGCCCTCCTGACCGCGCTGACCGGCGTGGTAAGTGGCGTGCGACCGGTCGAGATCAGCGCGCAATGCCCGCTGGCCGCCGCGCAGACGCAGCGTCTCGCGGTCGCGGTCGCCCCGTTCGTGATCGGCCATCGGCATTTGCTCGGCGCGTTCGGGCTCACCGACAGCTTTGCGGTTGCCGATTCGCTGCCCGCCCCGCTGTCGGCCGCACCGCGGCTGTATCTGGATCGCCCACGCGCTTGATCCGGCGGCGCTGACCGCGCTCGCCAGCTCTCCATCCTATTCTGCGCAGCCTCGGCGCGCGCGTTCTATCGTACAGGAATTCCCCATGTTTGGTGGCCTTGCCAAAACGCTCTTCGGTTCGTCCAACGACCGCTACGTCAAATCGCTCGGTGCGATCGTCACCAAGATCAACGACTTCGAGCCGACGATCTCGGCGATGTCGGATGAAGACCTGTCGGCGCAGACCGTGCGCTTCCGCGAGCGGCTCGCCGCCGACGAGAAGCTCGACGACCTGCTCCCCGAGGCCTTCGCCACGGTGCGCGAAGCCGCCAAGCGCGCGCTCGGCCAGCGGCATTACGACGTCCAGATGATCGGCGGCATCGTGCTCCACCGCGGCGAGATCGCCGAGATGCGCACCGGCGAGGGCAAGACGCTCGTCGCCACGCTCGCCACCTATCTCAACGCGCTCCCCGGCAAGGGCGTCCACGTCATCACCGTCAACGACTATCTGGCAGCACGCGATGCCGGCTGGATGGCGCAGGTCTACAATTTCCTCGGGCTGACGGTCGGCGTGATCGTGCCGAACCTGTCGGACGAGCAGCGCCACGCCGCCTACGCCGCCGACATCACCTACGGCACGAACAACGAGTTCGGCTTCGATTACCTGCGCGACAACATGAAGTACGATCGCGAATCGATGGTCCAGCGGCCGTTCGCGATGGCGATCGTCGACGAGGTCGATTCGGTGCTGATCGACGAGGCGCGCACGCCGCTGATCATTTCGGGACCGACCGACGACAAGTCCGACCTGTATCGCTCGGTCGATCTCGTCGTGAAGGAACTCGCCGCTGAGGATTACGAGAAGGACGAGAAGCAGAAGTCGATCATCCTCACCGAGGACGGTACCGAGAAGGTCGAGCGGATGCTCGAGAATGCCGGGCTGCTCGAGGGCGCGAACCTTTACGATTTCGAGAACACGCAGGTGGTCCACCACCTCAACCAGGCGCTGCGCGCCAACATGATGTTCAAGGCCGACACCGATTACATCGTCAAGGACGGCAAGGTCATCATCATCGACGAGTTCACCGGCCGCATGATGGACGGGCGCCGCTGGTCGGACGGGCTGCACCAGGCGGTCGAGGCCAAGGAAGGCGTCGACATCGAGCCCGAGAACCAGACGATGGCCTCGATCACCTTCCAGAACTATTTCCGCATGTACCCCAAGCTCGCGGGCATGACCGGCACCGCGGCGACCGAGGCGGCCGAATTCTACGACATCTACAAGATGAACGTGGTGACGATCCCGACCAATGTCGGCGTCAAGCGCGTCGACGAGGAAGACGAATTCTACAAGGACACCGCCGACAAGTTCGCCGCGATCGCCAAGAAGATCAAGCATCACGCCGATCTCGGCCAGCCGGTGCTGGTCGGCACCGTCTCGATCGAGAAGTCCGAGCTGCTTAGCGACTTCCTCGTCAAGGAAGGCGTCGAACATGCCGTGCTCAACGCGCGCCAGCACGAGCGCGAGGCGCATATCGTCGCGCAGGCCGGCCGCGCCGGCGCGGTGACGATCGCCACCAACATGGCGGGCCGCGGCACCGACATTCAGCTCGGCGGCAATCTCGAATTCCTCGTCAATGACGAGCTGTCCGAAATGCCCGAGGGGCCGGAGCGCGAGGCGGCGATCGCCAAGATCAAGGAACAGATCGCGGCCGAGAAGGCCGCGGTGCTCGCCGCCGGCGGGCTGTTCGTGCTCGGCACCGAGCGTCACGAGAGCCGCCGCATCGACAATCAGCTGCGTGGTCGTTCGGGCCGTCAGGGCGATCCCGGCCTAAGCCGCTTCTATCTCAGCCTCGACGACGATTTGCTGCGGATTTTCGGACCCGACACGCTGTTCGCCAAGATGATGCGCAACAATATCGGCGACGGCGAGGCGATCGGCAGCAAGTGGCTGTCGAAGGCGATCGAGACCGCGCAGAAGAAGGTCGAGGCGCGCAACTACGACATCCGCAAGCAAGTCGTCGAATATGACGACGTGATGAACGACCAGCGCAAGGTGATCTACGAGCAGCGCGCCGACATCATGGATGCCGACACCGTCGGCGACGTGGTCGAGGACATGCGCGCCGAGACGGTCAACACGATCGTCGGCGGCGCCTGCCCTCCGGGCACCTACCCCGAGCAGTGGAACATCGAGGGGATGAAGGCGCAGCTCGCCGAGACGCTCAACCTCGAGCCGCAGATCGAGGCATGGCTCGAGGAAGAGGCGATCGACCCCGAGATCATCGAGCAACGTGTCCAGGCGATGGCCGACGAGATGATCGCCGAAAAGGCCGCATCGCTCGATCCCGACACCTGGGTGCGCGTCGAGAAGTCGATCCTCCTGCAGAATCTCGACCATCACTGGAAGGAGCATCTGGCCACGCTCGATGCGCTCCGCCAGGTCGTCCACCTACGCGCGTACGCGCAGAAGACGCCGATCAACGAGTATAAGCAGGAGGCGTTCTCGCTGTTCGAGCGGATGCTCGCCAACATCCGCGAGGACGTGACGCGGACGATCGCGTTCGCGCAGTTCCAGCTCGAACAGGCGCCCGAACTGCCGACGCTGCCCGATTTCATCACGCAGCATTTCGACCCGTTCACCGGCGAGGACGATACCTACGACCAGGACGGCGCGTCGTCGGGCCACATCACGACGCGGCTCGCGCCGCTGTCGATCCCGCAGCCCGATGGCAGCGAGATCGGGCAGGACCCGGCGCAGTGGGAGAGCACGGTCAGCCGCAACGCGCCGTGCCCGTGCGGCTCGGGGCGCAAGTACAAGCACTGCCACGGCGCGGTCTGAACGCGATCCGGCGCGCGCGGGCATGGCGGAATGTTGCCGCTCTCGCGCGCGGGAACGAACCCGTGTCGCCGTGGTTCAGGTTTGGCAGAACAGGGCGACGAGCATGAGCGACGAATTTTCCGATGTGCCGAGCGTCGACACGATCGAGCGCAAGGGCGGTGGCGCTGCGGTGATCGTGACCGGGATGATCATGCTCATCGCGATCGTCGTTGCTGCGGTGTATCTCGTAAACCGCGGCTAGAGCGACATTCGTCGAGCAGCCTGGGTTCACGCGCGATCGACGCGCTTCGACTGGATAAGCGCAGACACCTAAACCATTCCCGTCTCTTGGGCCGGGAAATGGGCTTGCACCCGAAGACCAGGGCAGAAGTGTCGGCGAGTCCACCTTGGACTATGTTTGCACGGACGGGTTTGGGTGAAAGGCCTTAGCGGAGGCAAGCGTCCAATCCGTCGCTCCGCACTACGTTCACGCGCCGGGCGATCGTGTTGCCATGCCGTCGCGTAAAGCCGCGTGGCGCAACCGCCGCGCGTTTCTTGGGCAAAGGCAGCACAGCGGCGATCCGCCCGGCTTCGTCGGCCGACAGTCGCGACGCGTCATGGCCGAAATAGCGATGCGCCGCCGCGTCGACGCCGTAGGTGCCGATCCCCGTCTCGGCGACGTTGAGATAGACCTCCATGATCCGGCGCTTCCCCCAGATCGTCTCGATCAGCAGCGTGAAATACGCTTCGAGGGCCTTGCGCGGATAGCCGCCGCCCTGGATCAGGAAGACGTTCTTGGCGGTCTGCTGGCTGATCGTCGAACCACCGCGGATGCGTCCGCCGCGCGCGTTGCGCGCCATCGCGGTCTCGATCGCGGTGAAATCGAAGCCGTGATGGGCGCAGAACCGCGAATCCTCACCCGCGATCGCGGCACGCGGCATGTTGCGGTCGATGTCCGACAGCGGGCGCCAACTCTTGTCGATCCCATGCCCGCCGAGCGCATCGCCGATCATCGTCAGCGTGATCGGCGGCGGGACGAAGCGGTACACCACCACCATCAGCACCGAGATCAGCAGGAAGGCGACCACCAGTTTGACGATCCAGCCGATCGCCCAACCGATCCAGCCGCGGCGGCGCGGCGTTCTGGTCCGGTTGGAGAGGGGCGCGCGGGATGGCCTGGTGTCGCTCATCCTCGCGTCTTAGGGCGCGGCGGTCAGCGCTGTCCACCACGTGCGGCAAGCACGGCTGCAGCAGCGGCGAGGCCGGTCGCATAGGCGCCGTGCGCGGTCGAGAAATCGTGACGCGAACAGGCCTCGCCAGCAAAGAACAGGCGATCGTCAACCGGGGCGGCGAGCACCGCACGTTGGCCTGCGGCACCGACCCGCGCGTGCGAATAACTCCCGTGAATATGCGGTGCGTGCCGCCAGCGGGTGCGGCCGAGCGGTGTCAGTTTGGCGCGCCAGTCGCTGCCGAGCAGCGCGACCAGCTCGCCGATCGCAAAGTCTTCAGCGGCGCGGTCGTCCGTGTCCTCGAGCATCTCCGCGCAGTCGCCGCCGAGAAAGCCTTCGATCAGCGGCGTACCGAAAGGCGCGAGCCGGTAGCTTGCGGTGCAGGCGCTATGCGGATCGCCGATCAGATGGCCGTTGCGCGGCAGATCGGCATCGGCGACGTGGAGGAAGATCTTGTCGGCGAGCCCGAGCGGCAGGTCGGCGGCGGCGGCGTGCTTCGTGGGGAGCGGGGGATCGAAGCGGATCGCTTCGCGCGCGAGCACGGTGGTGGGCACAGCGACGATGACATGGCGTGTCTCGAGCGTGCCGCGATCGGTCTCGACGCGGATGGTAGTGCTGCGATGGTCGATACGCGTGACCACGGTCTGGAGTTGTCGTAGCAAGTCCTGCGCGTGACGCGCGACGAGCGTGCCATAGCCTTGCTCGACCGCCCAATTGTCGTCAGTCGCCGCATCCTCATACGCCGCCCAGTCGTGGAGCGAGACTTCGGCCAGCGGCGCGCCATTGGCATAGCCTGAGATCGCATCGATCATCGGGCGCCAGGGGGCGTCGGAGGCGATGAAATCGCTGAGCGGGCGATCGGGGCCGCTCAGCGCGGCGTGCGCAGTGGTTTCCCAGCGATCCCAGGCGGTGCGATAGGCAGCTTGCTCGGCGCGCGGGAAACCAAGGTCGCGCCATTGTTTGCCCCAGTTGGAAGGGCTGCGATCGACGCTTAGCCCGTATTGCTCGGCAAGCCTCGTCCACGGGTTGCGCCGGGCGGAGTGGAGCCAGCCACAGCCATAATCGACGGTGATGTTCCCCGGCGAAGGCCGGGGTCCAGTCGTGCTGTCGGTCTTCGGCTGGGGCAGACGCTGACTATGTCCGCCTTCGCTACTGGGCCCCGGCCTTCGCCGGGGTGCGGTATCGCGTGGGAGGGGAAGCGCTACGCTATGCGCCCGACCACCCATGCGGTCCCCCGCCTCGAGCAGCAGCACGTCGAGCCCGGCATCGTGCAGCGCGCGCCCGGCGGCGATGCCAGCGGCACCGGCACCGACGATAATGACATCGGCGCCGGCCATGCGCTTACGCCGCGACGAGCATCCGCTGGTCGCCGGCAATCCGCATCATCGCCTTCTGCAGCTTCTCGAACGCGCGCACTTCGATCTGGCGGACGCGCTCGCGCGAGACGCCGTAGACCTGCGACAGCTCTTCGAGCGTCTTGGGCTCGTCGGTCAGGCGGCGCTCGGTCAGGATGAACTGCTCGCGTTCATTGAGATCCTCCATCGCCGCGGTCAGCATCGAGTGGCGGACGTCGGCCTCCTGCGCTTCGGCGACGACAGTATCCTGCAGCGGCGCATCGTCCTGCAGCCAATCCTGCCACTGGCCATCGCCATCCTCGCGCATCGGCACGTTGAGCGACGTGTCGCCGCCCATCGCCATGCGGCGGTTCATGCTCGTCACCTCGGCCTCGGTCACGCCGAGGTCCTTGGCGATCTTGGCGAGATGCTCCGGCGACAGATCGCCATCCTCGAACGCGTCGAGCTTGGACTTCATCCGGCGCAGGTTGAAGAACAGCTTCTTCTGCGCGGCGGTGGTGCCCATCTTCACGAGGCTCCACGAGCGCAGGATGAATTCCTGGATCGAGGCGCGGATCCACCACATCGCATAGGTTGCGAGGCGGAAGCCGCGATCGGCCTCGAACTTCTTCACGCCCTGCATCAGGCCGATATTGCCCTCGGAGATCAGCTCGCTGACCGGCAGGCCATAGCCGCGATAGCCCATCGCGATCTTTGCCACGAGGCGGAGATGCGACGTCACGAGCTGCGCCGCGGCGTCGGTGTCGCCATGTTCCTCGAAGCGTTTGGCGAGCATATATTCCTGCTCGGGCGCGAGGATCGGGAATTTCTTGATCTCGGAAAGATAGCGATTGAGGCTCGCTTCGCCACCGAGGGCGGGGATCGTCGCGGGGACGTTGCTGCGGGCTGCCATGATCGTGTCTCCCTTTAATAGGTCGGGTGCCGTGAAACGCGGACGCCAGGCCGAATGCTATACCAAGAGTGCAGTGAACAGTTCCTGCATGTCGCCAGGCATTTCGCTGTCAAACGCCAAAGCGTTACTATTCACCGGATGAATGAACCCCAGACGGGCGGCGTGCAACGCCTGACGTCGGAAACCCAGGGTTTCCAGAAGTGCCTTATGGGCCTGCTTTGTTCTGCCGTAAACCGGGTCGCCGATCAAGGGATGGCCGAGCGAGGCCATGTGCACACGGACTTGATGCGTGCGCCCCGTTTCCAGTCGACATTCCACCAACGCACCCCCGTTCAACCGCTCAAGAGTAGTATAGTGGGTGACGGCGCGTTTTCCGCCGGGGACGATCGCTATTTTCTTGCGGTTCGATGGCGAGCGCGCGAGCGGGGCGTCGACCGAGCCCGCGGTGGGGGTAGGGCGGCCCGACACCATCGCCTTGTAGCGGCGGTCGATCGAGTGGTCGTGGAACTGGCGAGCGAGGCCTTCGTGTGCGCGATCGGTCTTGGCAGCGACCATCAGCCCCGACGTGTCCTTGTCGATTCGGTGGACGATTCCGGGGCGCGCGACTCCGCCGATCCCCGACAGATTGCCTGCGCAGTGGTGGAGCAGCGCGTTGACGAGCGTCCCGTCGGCATTGCCCGCCGCGGGGTGGACGACGAGCCCGGCCTGCTTGTCGATCACGATCAGATGCTCGTCCTCGAAGACGACGTTGAGCGCGATGTCCTGCGCTTGATTGGTCGATGGCGTCGCCTCGGGAACGGACACAACATACAGGCCTCCGGCGACCGCCTTGCTCGACGGATCGTTCACCACCGCGCCGCGCGGATCGGTGACCGCGCCGCCGGCGATCAGCGCCTTGAGCCGCTCGCGCGAAACCTCTGGCAGCGCGTCGGCAAGCGCGCGGTCGAGCCGGAGGCCTAACGCCTTTTCGGACACGCGCGCTTCGATGGTGACGACCCCCCGGTTCATGCTCTAGAATCTGGGAATGGCGATGGAAATTTCAAGCACTCTCGTGGCGAGACTGCTAAACGATGCGCGATTATCGCCGGCGCGCGAGGTTTGCGGGCTATTGTTCGGCACCGCCGAGACGATCGTCAGCGCGCAACCCTGTCCAAACGTCGCGCCCGATCCAAGCCGGCATTTCGAGATCGATCCCGCTGCACTGTTCGCGGCGCACCGTGCGGCGCGGCAGGGCGGCCCCGCGGTCGTCGGGCATTACCATTCGCATCCGTCGGGGACCGCGACCCCCTCGGCGCGCGATGCCGAGGGGGCAATGGGCGACGGTGCATTGTGGCTGATCGTGACGGCGAGCGACGCACGGCTGTGGCGGACGCCGTCCGCGGGCGCATTCGTGCCGGTCGACTATGTGGCGGTCGATAAGGCCGACCGAGCGTCCGCTCAGGCCTTGTAGAGCGCCTCGAGCCGCGGGCCGTAGACCGCCTTCAACACATGCCGCCGGATCTTCAGGCTCGGCGTCATCTGCTCGTTCTCGATCGCGAAGGGCTCGTCGGCGAGGACGAAGCGGCGGATCCGCTCGGTCACCGCCAGATCGGCGTTGACCCGCTCGACCGCCTGGCCGAGCGCGGTGCGATACGCGCTATTCTCGGCCAGCCGCGCGAAGTTGCAGGCGCTGCCCTCGCGCGCGCACCATTGCTGCGTCCACTCGGCATCAGGAACGATGACGGCGACC
Organism: Sphingomonas sp. UYEF23; assembly: GCF_040546165.1. Classification (NCBI taxonomy): domain Bacteria; kingdom Pseudomonadati; phylum Pseudomonadota; class Alphaproteobacteria; order Sphingomonadales; family Sphingomonadaceae; genus Sphingomonas; species Sphingomonas sp. UYEF23. The sequence continues at coordinate 293,083 of NZ_JBEPNG010000004.1, forward strand.
ATGTAAGGCCGCCGGTCGCCGAACAGCATCGCCTGCGCGATCTCGGGCTGGAGCGTCAGCATCCCTTCGACCTTTTGCGGAGCGACATTCTCGCCCTTGTCGTTGACGATGATGTCCTTCTTGCGATCGGTGATCTGGATGCGGCCCTGCGCGTCGATCACGCCGATGTCGCCAGTGTGGAGCCAGCCGTTTTGCAGCACGCGCGCGGTCTCGGCGGGGTTGCGCCAATAGCCGTGCATCACGAGCTCGCCGCGCACGAGGATTTCGCCATCGTCGGCGATACGCACTTCGGTATCGGGCATCGGCGGGCCGACGGTGTCCATCTTCAGCCCGGCCTTGGGGCGGTTGCACGAGATCACCGGCGCGGTCTCGGTCTGGCCATAGCCTTGCAGAACGGTGATCCCGACCGCTTCGAAGAAGGTGCCGACCTCGGGCGTGAGCGGCGCGCCGCCCGACACCATCGCCTTGATGCGACCGCCGAAGCGCTGCTGGATCTTCGGACGCAAGGTGGCGCCGAGCAGGAAGTCCATCGGCTTGTCGAGCAAGCCCGCTTTGCCCGCCGCCTTCTTGCTGCCGAGCGCCTGTGCACGGCCGAGCAAATAGCTCGAGAGCTTGCCTTGCTTTTCGACCGCCTTGGTGATGCGCGTGCGGAGCAGTTCGAACAGCCGCGGCACGACGATCATCATCGTCGGGCGGACCTCCTCGATATTGGCGGCGAGCTTGTCGAGGCCCTCGCTGTAATAGATCTGCGCGCCGAGACCGATCGGGAAATATTGCCCGCCGGTATGTTCATAGGCGTGGCTGAGCGGGAGGAACGACAGGAAGATCTCGTCGTCCCAGCCGAAATCCTCCGAGATGATCGTGCAGCAGCCCTGGACGTTGTGGAGGATTGCGCCGTGATGCTGCATCACGCCGCGCGGGGATCCGCCGGTGCCGCTGGTGTAGATCAGGCAGGCGGTATCGGCGCGCGTCGCGGTCGCGGCGATGGTCGACGGCGCGGCCGCATAGGTGGCGAGCAGCGCGTCCCACTGGTGGAATTCGAGCGCGCCCGACTGGTACGCGCGCAGATCCTCGATCCCGATCACGATCTGCGCGGTGCTTGCGCGGATCGCGGCGGGGAGCAGCGTCTTGGCGAGCTTCGCGGTCGAGACGATCACCGCCTTGGCGCCCGAATTCTCGAGGATGTGGATGTGATCGCGCTCGGTGTTGGTGGTGTAGGTCGGCACGGTGATGCAGCCCGCCGCCATGATCGCGATATCGGCGATGCAGAATTCGGGACGATTCTCGCTGATCAGCATCACGCGGTCGCCGGGCACCAGCCCGATCGCCTTGAGCGCCGCCGCCATGCTCGCGACCTGGTGCGCGGTTTCGCTCCAGCTGCGCGACACCCAGCGGCCGCCTGCCTTGTGCCACAGGAACGGCGCGTCGCCCTTTTCAGCAGCGCGCGTGAGGAACATCGCGACGAGATTGGGGAAATGTTCGAGGCGGCGGATGTCTGACATACTCTCTCTCCCGGGGAGGACGCGCCGTGTTCGGCTGCGGAATAACGGTTATTCGGCCGGACGCGGCGTTGCGCCGGCGCGGACGATCTGTGTGGTCTGGCCGTCCTCGCGGACTGCGACGCCCTCGCTGCGCGGATCGGCGGCGCCGACCCAGACGCCGTTGACGCGCTCGATCGCATTGGCTTTTAGCCCCAATGGCGCGATTTGGATATGCTCGCCGAGCGCTTGCAGGGCGGGCACCATCGCATCGAGCTGCGTGCCCTTTTCGGCAACGGCGTCGAGCTTGGGCGCGTAGAGCAAGCCCATCGCGATCGCATCCTGCGCGCTGAGCTTCCAGTCGAGCACGCCGACCAGGGCCTTGGCGACCTGCGCGATGATCGTCGATCCGCCCGCCGCGCCGATCGCGATGCGGACCTTGCCGTCGGGCCCATAGACGATCGTCGGCGCCATCGAGCTGCGCGGGCGCTTGCCGCCTTCGACACGGTTGGCGACGAGATAACCGTCCTTGACGGGCGCGAAATCGAAATCGGTGAGCTCGTTGTTGAGCATCACGCCGTCGACCGACACGCCCGACCCGAAATAGCTTTCGATCGTCGTGGTGACCTCGGCGACGTTACCCTGCTTGTCGACCGCGACGAGGTCGCTCGTGCCGGGAACATCGGCGTTGGGGGCGAGTGTGCGCTGCGGTGCGCCGGGCGGGGTGCCGGCGGCGATGCTCGTCATGCTGTGCTCGGGCGAGATCAGCGCCGAGCGCCTGGCGAGATAGGCCGGATCGAGCAGGCCCTTGATCGGCACGGTGACATGGTCGGGATCACCGAGATAGAGATCGCGGTCGGCATAGGCCAACCGCTCGGACTCGGCGAAAAGATGCCAGGCGACGGGCGAATTCTTGCCGAGCTTGGGCAGGTCGAAGCGTTCGAGCTGCTTGAGGATCATCAGCACCGCGATCCCGCCCGACGAGGGCGGACCCATGCCGCATACCTTGTAGACGCGGTACATCGTGCAGACCGGCAGCCGTTCCTTGGCGCGGTAGCCCGCGAGATCGGCGAGCGTCATCTTCGACGGGTTGCGCGCGGCGGTGTTGACCGCGGTGACGATCTTCTGCGCGACCGCGCCTGTATAGAAATAGTCGGCGCCGTGCTTGGCGATCGCGGTGAACAAAGCGGCCTGTTCGGGGGTCTTCAGCAGCGTGCCGACGGGGAGCGGCGCGCCGTCCGCCGCAAGGAAGTGCGACCGCGCCCAAGGATCGATGTGCCCCCCGAAATTGGCGAGCCCATTATGCAGCCGCGGGGTGACCGCGAAGCCCTCCTGCGCGAGCTTGATCGCCGGGCCGAACAGCGTCGCCCAGGGCAGCTTGCCGTAGCGCTGATGCGCCAGCGCCATCATCCGCAGGTTGCCGGGCACGCCGACGCTGCGCCCGCCCGGCAAGGCCGCCATAAACGGGAGCGGCTTGCCATCTGCGCCGTAGAACCATTTCGGGTCGGCTGCCGCGGGCGCGGTCTCGCGCCCATCGAACCCGGCGATGGCGTTGGTCGTGGCGTCGTGGTGGAGCATGAAGCTGCCCCCGCCGATCCCGCTATTCTGCGGCTCGACGACATTGAGCGCGAGCATCGTCGCGATCGCGGCGTCGGTCGCGCTGCCACCCTGGCGCAGGATCTCGGCCCCGGCGGCGGCCGCGCGCGGGTCGGCGGCGCTGACCATTCCGAGCGCAGGACTATGCGCAGGCCGTGGCGGCGGAGCCGGGCGCCGGGCTTCCGCAGCGGCGGGCGCGATCAGCAGGAGCAGGTAAGCAACAAGCGGTCTGGTCATGACGCGACCCTAGCGCGCTGTACCGCGCAGGCAAGAACGGGATCGGCCGAAACGCGCTCTTCTTGGCGCCACGCGGGGTCTCCAGCCGGGATGTATGCTCAGGCGGCTCGCGTGCCGACCGCCTCGGCGACGCTGGCAAAACCGTCACGCGCAAGATTTTTTGCGAGCCCGCGGAAGATCCGCTGCGCGAGCCCTGGACCGTGGAAGACCAATGCCGAGTACAGCTGGACCAGGCTCGCACCCGCGCAGATCCGCGCATAGGCTTCGTCGGCGCTGTCGATCCCGCCCGCCGAGACGAGCGGCATCGTCCCGCCGGTCGCGCTGCGGAAATCGGCGAGCCGCTGGCGCGCGAGGCTCGCGAGCGGCGCGCCCGACAGGCCGCCGGTTTCACCGGCATGCGCCGATCGCAGCGCGGGCCGCAAGATCGTCGTGTTGCTGACGATCAGCGCATCGACATGGTGCGCCGCCGCGGCGCGCGCGATGAAGTCGATCGCCGACGGGTCGAGATCGGGCGCGACCTTGAGGAACAGCCGCGGCCGCTCGATCGGTGCACGGCGGGCCTCGTCGGCGGCGGCGAGCACGTCGAGCAATTCGTTGCCGTGCTGCAAGTCGCGCAGGCCCGGCGTGTTGGGCGAGCTGATATTGACCGTGACATAATCGGCGACGCGCGCGGCGGCGGCGACGCCGTGCGCATAATCGGCGACGCGGTCGGGCGCGTCCTTGTTCGCGCCGACGTTGATGCCGAGCACGCCGCGCCGCTTCGCCGCGACCGCACGTGGCAGTGCCGCGGCGATCCCGCCATTGTTGAAGCCCATCCGGTTGATCACCGCTTGGTCCTCGACCAGCCGGAACAAGCGCGGCTTAGGGTTGCCCGCTTGCGGCAGCGGGGTCAGCGTCCCGATCTCGACGCTGCCGAAGCCCAGCGCGAAGAACCCGTCGATCGCGCTGCCATTCTTGTCGACGCCGGCGGCGAGCCCGAGCGGGTTGGCGAAATCGAGCCCGGCGACGTGGGTGCGCAGGCAGGCCGGCCCTTCGCTCCGCGCGACGCCGGTGCGGCTCACCGTCGCAAGAAGCTTGAGCGTCATCTCGTGCGCGCGTTCGGCATCGAGCGCAAAGAGAGCGGGGCGGAGCAGGGGGAACAGCATGGCGGCGTGATGACAGCGCAGGGCGGCTGCGTCAAAGCGCTCCCGCGCTCGGGCAGAAATCTGTGTCACGCCGTTTGACGGGAAGTCCGGCGACTCTGTCCAATACTGACTACGGCGAATCACGGTATGAGAAAGTGCGACCCGGGAAGCCCCAAATTGGAGCTTCCTCCCTTGGGCCGGTCAGTTTGCTGACCGGCCCACTTTTCTTTGTTCGACGAACGCGATACGCTCTGTTCCCAAGAACAGAGGGGGCCGCAATCGTGGAGAACGTTCGGCTAGACTATGCCGTTCCGGCAGCGGATCTGGCCGACTATGTAACGCTATTTTATGATTTTTCCGCCGCCGTCGCCGTGTTCGAGGATGTCGAGCGCGCCGACAACGCGCAGATTCGCTTTCGCTTGTCCCCAGGCGGCGCCTGTTATCGCTTCGCCGACGGGACCGAGCAGGATTCGAGCGACATCCATGTGATCGGCCCGACCAGCGGCGCGGTCCATGTCCATGCCGAGGGACCGATCGCGCTCTTCGGGATGGGCGTGACCGCGGTCGGCTGGGCGGCGATGATCGGCGCGGATGCCTCGACCATGGTCAACCGCGTCGTCGATGCTGGCAAACTGTTCGGCCTCGGGCGGTTGCAGGTCGCGACCGCCGCGCTGCGCAAGACCGAGGGCATCGCCGCGCGCGCCGCGGTGGGCGAGGAATTGGTCCGCGACTTGATCCGCAGCGCCGATGGCCACTGTACGCTCGGCGCGATCGGGTTCGTGCGTGAGGTCGATGCCTGGCTGGCGGCAAACCCCTCGCCCGAAATGGAGGATCTGCTTGCGACCACCGGTCTGTCGCGGCGGCAGGTCGAGCGCAAGTGCAACGCCCTGTACGGCGCGCCGCCCAAATTGCTTGCGCGCAAGTACCGCGCCTTGCGGGCGGCGGTGGCGATGGCGGCGGATGCCGAGACGATTGGCGACGCGGTCGACCGCGGTTTCTACGACCAGTCGCACATGATCCGCGAGATCAAGCAGTTCACCGGCCTGACCCCCGGGCAGATCCGCGCCGATCCGGGTGTCCTCCCACGATTGACGATCGCGCAGCGCACCGCGCTCGACGGTGTCGTCAGCCCCCTGGTGAGCGGAACCTAGCGCGTCTTTTCCAGGGGAGGGCAGGCGCAGGGGTTGACCCGACTCGTGCGCGCGCCCATTTGCAATCGGAGCAATTCCATCCGATTGGACCCGATGCGTCTTTCCAGCCTTGCCGACTATGCCGTCGTGATGATGTCCGCCGCCGCGCGGCATTGCGGTAGCGTGGGCCGGCTCAATGCGACGATGCTTGCCGAGGAGACCGGACTGCCGCTGCCGACGGTGCAGAAGCTCGTCAGCCGGCTGTCGGCGGGCGGGCTCATCGAAAGCGCGCGCGGCACCGGCGGTGGTTTTCGGCTGTCGCGTCCGGCGGCGGCGATCAGCCTGGCCGATATCATCGAGGCTATCGAGGGACCGATCGCGCTCACCACCTGTGTCGACGAGGCGCGGCACGATTGCGCGCTCGAGGGCGATTGCCGGGTCAAACCGCATTGGGGCGTCGTCAACGGCGCGGTTCGCGGTGCGCTCGACGGGGTTTCGCTCGCGAGCCTGTCGAGGATCCCGGCATGACTGATTTTAACGAGCCGCGTGACGGCAGGGATGATGTAATGGCTACCAAGAACGCCGAAGCTTATGAAGCCGTCAGCAAGACCTACGAATGGGGCTTCCATTCGGACATCGAGCAGGACTTCGCGCCCAAGGGCCTGAGCGAGGACACTGTCCGCTTCATCTCCGCCAAGAAGGGCGAGCCCGCGTGGATGCTCGACTGGCGCCTCAAGGCGTTCCGCCTGTGGCAGACGATGGAGGCGCCCGACTGGGCCAAGCTCCAGATGGACCCGATCGACTATCAGGACGCCTATTATTACGCCGAGCCCAAGGTGAAGCCCAAGCTCGGCTCGCTCGACGAGGTCGATCCCGAGATCCTGCGCGTCTATGAGAAGCTCGGTATCCCGATCGAGGAGCAGAAGATGCTCGCCGGCGTCGAGGAACTTGATGCCGAGGGCCAGCCGAAGCGCCGCGTCGCGGTCGACGCGGTGTTCGACAGCGTCTCGGTCGCGACCACCTTCCGCAAGGAGCTCGAGGCCGCGGGCGTGATCTTCCGGTCGATCTCCGAGGCGATCAAGGAATATCCCGAGCTGGTCCGCAAGTGGCTCGGCAAGGTCGTGCCGCAGCACGACAATTATTTCGCGACGCTCAACTGCGCGGTCTTTAGCGACGGGACCTTCGTCTACATACCCGAGGGCGTGCGCTGCCCGATGGAGCTGTCGACCTATTTCCGCATCAATGCCGAGAATACCGGCCAGTTCGAACGCACACTGATCGTCGCCGACAAGGGGTCGTACGTCTCGTATCTCGAGGGCTGCACCGCGCCGATGCGCGACGAGAACCAGCTGCATGCGGCGGTGGTCGAGCTTGTCGCGTTGGACGATGCCGAGATCAAATACTCGACCGTGCAGAACTGGTATCCCGGCGACGAGAACGGCAAGGGCGGGATCTACAATTTCGTCACCAAGCGCGCGCTGTGTCAGGGCAAGAATTCGAAGGTGTCGTGGACGCAGGTCGAGACCGGCAGCGCGATCACCTGGAAGTACCCGTCGTGCGTGCTGGCTGGCGAGAACAGCGTCGGCGAATTCTATTCGGTCGCGGTGACCAACAATCGCCAGCAGGCCGATACGGGCACCAAGATGATCCATCTCGGCAAGGGCTCGCGCTCGACGATCGTGTCGAAGGGGATTTCCGCCGGGCGTTCGGACAATACCTATCGCGGGCTGGTGCGCGTCGCGCCGACCGCGGAGGGCGTGCGCAACTTCACCCAGTGCGACTCGCTGCTGCTCGGCGACCAGTGCGGCGCTCATACCGTGCCCTATATCGAAGTGCGCAACCCGTCGGCGCAGATCGAGCATGAGGCGACCACCTCGAAGATCTCCGACGACCAGATGTTCTACGCGATGCAGCGCGGGCTCGACCAGGAGGCGGCGGTGGCTTTGATCGTCAACGGGTTTGCCAAGGAAGTGCTGCAGCAGCTGCCGATGGAATTTGCGGTCGAGGCGCAGAAGTTGCTGGGGATCAGCCTTGAGGGGTCGGTGGGGTGATTTTCGGGTGGGAGCCCATACCGTGGACGCTGGGTTTTCTCCATTCCCGGAGATTGAAACACGGCTTCTCAGAGCGGAACAGGCTCCCATTGGAATGGCTAGTGGCGACCGAGGCGGATTGGCCTCCTGTTGATAGGCTAGGCGATGATTTCGACTGGGCTCGACGTACGGGTACTGGTTTCGTGGCTGAAAGTGATGCGGAAACCCTTTTCCTCATCCAACGCGATTGGTTCGGTTGGCCTGATCCGCCGGAGTGGGGATTGGCCTCACACTCCAAAGCGGACGGCAAGTGGCATTTGTGGGGCAGCTTCGATGCTGTTCCCGAAAATTGGAAAGTTCCGGAAGTAGCTCATGCTGAAAATTGAAAACCTCCACGCCGAAATCGACGGCAAGGGAATCCTCAAGGGGCTCTCGCTCAGCGTCAATGCGGGCGAGGTCCATGCGATCATGGGGCCGAACGGCGCGGGCAAGTCGACGCTCGGCTATATACTCGGCGGGCGGCCCGGTTATGAGGTCACCGCGGGCTCGGTCGAGTTCGACGGGAAGGATTTGCTCGAAATGGCGCCGCACGAGCGCGCTGCCGCCGGGCTGTTCCTCGGTTTCCAATATCCGGTCGAGATCCCCGGCGTGTCGAACGTGCAATTCCTGCGCGAGGCGCTGAACGCCCAACGCCGCGGGCGCGACGAGAAGCCGCTGTCGGGCGCTGAGTTCCTGAAACTCGCGCGCGAGCAGGCTGCCGCGCTGTCGATGGATGCCGAGATGCTCAAGCGTCCGGTCAATGTCGGCTTCTCGGGCGGCGAGAAGAAGCGCAACGAGATGGTGCAGATGGGCATCATCGACCCCAGCCTCGCGATCCTCGATGAGACCGACAGCGGGCTCGACATCGATGCGCTGCGCGTCGTGGGCGACGGAATCAACCGGATCATGCGCAAGCCCGACAAAGCGGTGATCCTGATCACCCACTATCAGCGCCTGCTCGATTACGTTGCGCCCGATTTCGTCCATGTACTGGCCGGCGGGCGGATCGTGCGCTCGGGCGGACCGGAACTGGCGCTGGAGCTGGAGCGTGAGGGATACGCCGGGGTGGCGGCGTGATCTTCGCCTTGGCCCTGCTCCAAAGTGTCGCCCCGTCGCCGCCACCAGCCGCCGACCCCGATATCGTCGTGATCGCCCGCAAGCTGCAGGATTGGCGCGCGTCGGTCCGGATGAAGAAGGGCAAATATGTCTGCGCGGTGACCCGATCGACCGGTGATCCGGAGATCGACGGGGTTGCTTGCGAGGCGATGCGCGTCTGCGCGATTCCGGCGATGCCGCGCTATACCGCGACACGCGCCAAGGGCGTGGATGCGGCGACGCGCCAGCGGCTCATCGAAGGGATCAATGGGGAGATGGCTACGTGCGTGCGCGACCAACGCCATCAACTGATCGGCGAGTTGGCCGATCGTCGGGCGGGAGCGGTGCAATGACGCGGGCTCTTCCCACCCGCCGCGATGAATCCTGGCGGTATTCCGATCTCGAAGCCGTCGCCTCGGTGTGGCCAGTGCCTGCGGCCGAAGTGATCGAGGTCCCCGCCGGCCAGTCCATCGCCCGCGTGATCGTCCAGGATGCAGCGATCGACGCCGTCGCGATCCGCGATTTCCAGGTCATCCTGCGCGAAGGTGCGACCGCGACCTTCCACGTGCTCAACGTCGGCGGGCAGCTCGGCCGCGTGACGATCGACGTGACGTGCCACGAAGGCGCGCACTTCGAGCTTGGCGCGGCGATGCTCGGCGGCGGCGACCAGACGCTCGAGATCGTCACCGTGCTCAACCATATCGAGCCCAATGCCACCTCGAACCAGGTGGTGCGCTCGGTGTTCGGAGGGCGCGCGACGGGGTCGTATCTCGGCAAGGTCGCGGTCGCGCGGCATGCGCAGAAGACCGATGCCTCGCAATCGGTCAAGGCGATGCTGCTCAGCCGCACCGCGACCGCGAACGCCAAGCCCGAGCTCGAGATTTTCGCCGACGACGTGAAGTGCGCGCATGGCGCGACGGTCGGCGAGCTCGATGCGAATGCGCTCTTCTATCTTGCGTCGCGCGGGATCGCGCCGCCGCAGGCCAAGGCGATATTGCTGCGGGCGTTCATCGGATCGGTGTTCGAGGGGATCGCGGACGTTGCCGAACGCGAGCGCGTCGAGGCGGTGGCGCAGGCGGCGTTGGAGCGGATGCTGTGAGCGCGCTGACCCAGACCCGTCCGCTAGACCATGTCGCCGATTTCCCGGCGATCCCGGCCGGCTGGGCGTATCTCGACACCGCCGCCACTGCGCAGAAGCCGCAAGAGGTTATCGACGCGATCACGCGCGCCTATGACACCGATTACGCCACGGTGCACCGCGGCGTGTATCAGCGCTCGGCTGATATGACGCTCGCTTATGAGGCGGCGCGTCGCAAGGTGGCCAAGTTCCTCAACGCCGGTTCCGAAAACGAGATCGTCTTCGTCCGCGGCGCGACCGAGGGGATCAACCTCGTCGCGCAATGCTGGGCGGGAACGCAGCTCAAGGCTGGCGATCGCATCCTGCTTTCGCAGCTCGAGCATCACAGCAACATCGTGCCGTGGCAGATGGTCGCCGAGCGGATCGGTGCGCAGATCGACGTACTCCCGCTCACTGCCGACCACCGCATCGACCTCGACGCGATGGCCGCGATGATCACGCCGCAGCACAAGCTCGTCGCGTTGGGGCATGTCTCGAACGTGCTCGGATCGGTGCTCGACGGCCGCCGGGCGGCGGACATCGCGCATTCGGTCGGGGCGAAGATCCTGCTCGACGGCTGCCAGTCGGTCCCGCGCATGACGGTCGACGTCGCCGCACTTGATTGCGATTTCTACGTCTTTTCGGGCCACAAGCTCTACGGCCCGACCGGGATCGGCGTGTTGTGGGCAAAGCCAGCATTGCTCGAGGCGATGCCGCCGTATCAGGGCGGTGGCGCGATGATCGACAAGGTCAGCTTTGCGGGCACCACCTACGCGCCGCCGCCGGGCCGCTTCGAGGCGGGGACGCCGCATATTGTCGGCGTGCTCGGGCTCGCCGCCGGCATCGACTATGTGACGCGGATCGGGCTTGAGCGCATCCATGCGCACGAGACCGCGCTGGTGAAACTGACACGCGACGCGCTGTCGCAGTTCAACTCGCTGACCTTGTTCGGCCCCGAGGATTCCGCAGGAATCGTCAGCTTCAGCATCGCGGGGGTGCATCCGCACGACATCGGCACCATCTTGGACGAAGCCAAGGTGGCGGTGCGCGCGGGCCATCACTGCGCGCAGCCGCTGATGGAGACGCTCGGCGTCGATGCGACGGCGCGCGCGAGCTTCGGGGTCTATAACAGCGCCGCCGACGTCGAAGCGCTGGTGCGCGGAATTGAAAGAGTAACGAGGATTTTCGGATGAGCGACCGGATCGAGATTCAGGAAGTCGGCGCCGTCGAGCAGCCGCCGCGCGCGCGCGTCGAGGATGTCGCGGTCGAGGCAGGGACGCGCAAGCGCGACTATCTCGAGGGTTTTCTTAGCCAGAAGCCCGCGGGCGATGTCGCCGGCGAGCCGGGCGGGGCGCTGTACGAGGCGGTCGTCGACGCGCTTAAGGAGATTTATGATCCGGAGATTCCGGTCAACATCTACGACCTCGGGCTGATCTACGGCGTCGAGGTGACCGAGGCCGGCCACGCCGTTGTCACGATGACGCTGACCACGCCGCATTGTCCGGTCGCCGAATCGATGCCGATGGAAGTCGAACTGCGCGTCGGCGCGGTGCCGGGGGTCGGCTCGGCCGAGGTAAATCTGGTATGGGACCCGGCATGGGATCCCGCCAAGATGTCCGACGATGCCAAGCTCGAACTGGGCATGCTGTAATGCACTAAGCCCCTTCCCTTCAGGGGAGGGGCTGGGGTGGGGAAGTCCCAAACGCAGGTCTCTGCGAGGCTTCCCCCACCCCCAACCCCTCCCCTGAAGGGGAGGGGATTTGGAGGAAGAAGCCGATGACCACCATGACCCGCGTTCGCCCTGCTGCGCTGATCCTCACGCCCACGGCCGAGGCGCGGATCGCCGCGCTGATGGCCAAGGCGCCCGCGGACGCGATCGGCGTCAAGCTGTCGACCCCGCGGCGCGGCTGTTCGGGGCTCGCTTACTCGGTCGATTACGTAAGCGAAGCCAAGCCGTTCGACGAGCGGATCGATACGCCCGGCGGAACTTTGTTCGTCGATGGCGGGTCGATCCTGTATCTGATCGGCTCGACGATGAATTGGGTCGAGGACGATTTCGCGGCAGGCTTCGTGTTCGTCAATCCGAACGCCAAGGGTGCATGCGGGTGTGGCGAAAGCTTCACCGTCTAAGCCGCGCACTGGCCTGAGCGCCGATTTGCGTCCACAGGCGGGCGATGACGACCCATACGACTTACGACACCATCATTCTCGGCGCTGGCGCGGCCGGGCTGATGTGCGCTTTCAGCGCCGGCCAGCGCGGGCGCCGCGTGCTGCTGCTCGATCATGCCGAGGCGATCGGCAAGAAGATCCTGATCTCGGGTGGCGGGCGGTGCAATTTTACCAATGTGCACACCGCGGCCGATCGCTATATTTCGGCCAACCCGCATTTCGCCAAGTCGGCGCTCGGGCGCTACACCGCGCAGGATTTCCTGGCGCTGGTCGAGGCACACGGGATTGCGTGGCACGAGAAGACGCTCGGGCAATTGTTCTGCGATGGGTCCGCCAAGCAGATCGTCGCCTTGTTGCAGGACGAGTGCGACAAGGGGGGCGTCGAGATCGCGCTTGGCGAGGCGATCCGCGATGTTGACCATGCCGATGGACAGTATCGCGTCACCTTCGGCGATCGCACCGCGAGTGCGCCGTCGCTCGTCATCGCCACCGGCGGTCCTTCGATTCCGCAAATGGGCGCGACCGGCTTCGCGTATGACCTCGCGCGGCGCTTCGGACTGAAAGTGGTCGAGCCCCGCCCGGCCCTGGTGCCGCTGACGCTTGGTGGCGACGAAACCCTGTTCCGCTCGCTTTCGGGTGTGGCGGCGGAAGTGGTCGCCAAGGCGGGCAAGACCAAATTCCGCGAGGCCGCGCTGTTCACGCACAAGGGGCTCAGCGGGCCGGCGATCCTGCAGGTGTCGTCGTATTGGCGGCATAGCGAGCCGGTCGGGATCGATTTCCTGCCCGAGCTCAAGCCCGGCTGGCTGGTCGGCGTGAAGCACGCCCGGCCGCGCGTGTCGCTCGCGTCGGTGCTGTCGAACCATCTGCCCGGGCGGCTTGCCGAGACGCTCGCCGATCGGCTCGGGATCGAGGGCGAACTGGGCGCGGCGACCGACAAGGTGGTCGATGCGGCAGCGCGGCAGTTGGCCGATTGGCGCTTCAGTCCGAACGGCACCGAAGGCTTCGCCAAGGCCGAGGTGACGGCAGGCGGCATCTCGACCGCTGAACTGTCGTCACAGACGATGGAGGCGCGGAAGGTGCCGGGGCTGTACGCGATCGGCGAGGCGGTCGATGTGACCGGGTGGCTCGGCGGCTATAACTTCCAATGGGCCTGGGCGAGCGGCTGGGCGGCGGGGCAGGTGGTGTAACGCCGTCCGGCCGGTTTCCTCCCCTCCCTGGAAGGGAGGGGCCGGGGGTGGGTTGCTCTCCGTATCGCGGGACGCCAAACTCTTGCGATGCCACGAGTCTCGCCGAGATGACCAGACGCGCTCGCGCGCTGCGGAGCAACGCAACCGACGCTGAGCGTCGGGTTTCGCTACGAATACGAACCTATCGCCCGCGCTTCACCCATCAGCTCGTTGTTGGCAGTTACATCGTCGACATTGCCTGCCGCGAAGCGAAGGTGGTTATTGAACTCGACGGCGGCCAACACGCCGACTCGGCCTATGACGAAGCTCGCACGGTGTTGCTGGAAAGTCTTGGGTGGAAGGTGCTCCGGTTCTGGAATTCCGATGTGATGGCAAACCCGGACGGCGTTGCCGAAGCGATCCTGACCGAGGTCGGCCGCCGCCTCGGGCCGACCCACCCCCAACTCCTCCCTTCCAGGGAGGGGAGGAAGTAGGGGCGTAGGGCTGAAATCCACACCCCCCGTGCTTTTCCTGCGCGCCCGTGCTAAGGGCCCTTTTTGGCGCGCGAACCCGCCGCCCCCATATTCGGAATACCATGCCCTTTACACACCTCCCCACGCTTCTCGCCGAAGCGCTTTCCGCCCGTGGCTATGAAGCCCCGACCCCCGTCCAGGCCGCCGTCATCCAGCCCGAGGCAGAAGGTCGCGACGTCATCGTCTCGGCACAGACCGGTTCGGGCAAGACCGTCGCATTCGGCCTCGCCATCGCGCCGCAGCTGCTGACCGAAGACGGCCTCCTGCCGCCGCCGCGCGCACCGCTCGCGCTCGCGATCGCGCCGACGCGCGAACTCGCACTGCAGGTCAGCCGCGAGCTCGAATGGCTCTACGGCAAGGCCGGCGCGCGCATTTCGACTTGCGTCGGCGGGATGGACGCGTCGCGCGAGCGCCGCAGCCTCGCGCACGGCACGCACATCGTCGTCGGCACGCCGGGGCGTCTGCGCGACCATATCGAGCGCGGCGCGCTCGATCTGTCGAACCTCAAGGCGGTCATCCTCGACGAGGCCGACGAGATGCTCGACATGGGCTTCCGCGAGGATCTCGAGCTGATCCTCGATGCGTCGCCGTCCGAGCGTCGGACGCTCCTCTTCTCGGCGACGATGCCCAAGTCGATCGTCGCGCTCGCCAAGCGCTACCAGAAGGACGCTTTGCGCATCTCGACCGTCGGCGAGGACCGTGGTCATGGCGACATCGAATATCAGGCGGTGACCGTTGCGCCCGCCGATATCGAGAATGCCGTCGTCAATTTGCTCCGCCTTCACGAGGCCGAAACCGCGATGCTGTTTTGCGCGACGCGCGACAATGTCCGCCATCTCCATGCGGGCCTCATCGAGCGTGGCTTTGCTGCGGTCGCTCTCTCGGGCGAGCATAGCCAGAACGAGCGCAACGCCGCGATGCAGGCGCTGCGCGACAAGCGCGCGCGTGTCTGCGTCGCGACCGACGTCGCCGCGCGCGGGATCGATCTGCCCTCGCTCAGCCTCGTCGTTCACGTCGAGCTGCCGCGCGATGCCGAGACGATGCAGCATCGCTCGGGCCGCACCGGCCGCGCCGGCAAGAAGGGCACCGCGATCCTGATCGTGCCGTATCAGCGCAAGCGCCGCGTCGAGATGATGCTGCGCGGCGCGCGGATCGCGGTCGAATGGATGAACGCCCCGACCGTCGATGACATCCGCAAGGCCGACAAGTCGCGCCTGATGACCATGCTGATGGAAGACGTCGAAGTCGACGAGGACGATCGCGCATTGGCGGCACAGCTGCTCGAGAAGAAGACCCCCGAGGATATCGCTGCGGCACTGGTGCGCAGCTATCGCGCGCGGATGCCCGCGCCCGAGGAAATGATCGAGGCAAGCGGTTCCGCGCCGCGCGAAGCGGGCAAGGAGCATCACCGCGAGGGCTTCGACGATATCGTCTGGTTCCGCATGGACATCGGGCGTCGCCAGAATGCCGATCCGCGCTGGATCCTGCCGCTGATCTGCCGTCGCGGGCACATCACAAAGAACGAGGTCGGTGCGATCCGCATCGCCGCCAACGAGACGATGTTCCAGGTGCCGAGCGGCATCGCGGGCAAGTTCATGGCGGCGGTGAAGCGCACCGCCGGCGAGGAAGCCGAAGGCGGCGTGCAGTTCGAGCAAGTCCAGGGCGGCCCGGTCGAGGCCGAGCGCAGCCCGCGCCGCGCGAACGGCCCGGCGCCGGTGCGCCACCAGCCGCGTCCGACCTTGCGTCCGGGTGGGCCGAACAAGCGTCCGCAGCGGTAAATCTTGAATCCTCCCTCGCGCAGCGGGGGAGGGGGACCGCCAGCCTTTTTCAGGCTGGTGGTGGAGGGGGCCGCAACGAGCGTAACGCCCGCGGCGAGGCCCCCCCTCCACCCCTCGGCTGAAGAAGCCGAACGGTCCCCCTCCCCCGCTGCGCGAGGGAGGATTTGAATACGCCTTCATTCCCCGCTAACCCACGCGGCATGAACGCACCCCAACCCAAGCCATGGATCATGGCCATCGCCCCCTACGTGCCCGGTCGCTCGACGAGCGAGGGTGGGGCGCCCGTCATCAAGCTGTCGTCGAACGAGAATCCGCTCGGCACCAGCCCGCAAGCGGTCGAAGCCTTCGCCGCCCATTCCGCCGATCTCGCACGCTATCCCGACGCCGGCGCGGCGCTGCTGCGCGAGGCGATCGCGGCGCATCACGATCTCGACCCTGCACGCGTGATATACGGCACCGGCTCGGACGAAGTGCTCCACCTCATCGCCGGCGCCTATGCCGGGCCGGGCGACGAGATCATCCAGGTCCGCTACGGCTTCGCGGTCTATGAGATCGCCACGCGCCGCGTCGGCGCGACGCTCGTCATCGCCGACGACCGCGATTATGCGACCGATGTCGACGCGATCCTCGCCGCGGTCACCGAGCGCACGCGCGTCGTATTCGTTGCGAATCCCAACAATCCGACGGGCACTTTCACGCGCAAGGAAGAGATCGCGCGGCTGCATGCCGGGCTTCCGGCACACGTGATGCTCGTGCTCGACCAGGCCTATGCCGAATATCTCGCGCCCGAGGATGACGATGGCGGGCTCGACCTCGCGCGCACCGCGCCGAACGTCATCGTGACGCGCACCTTCTCGAAGATCCATGGTCTTGCCGCCGAGCGAATCGGCTGGGGGTACGGGTCGGAGGACGCGATCTCGGCGATGCACCGCATCCGGGCGCCGTTCTGCTGCACCACCGCCGGGCAGGAAGCCGCGATCGCTGCGCTCGGCGCGGCCGATTTCATCGCCGCCTCGCGCGAGCACAATCGCAAATGGCGCGCGTGGTTCGGCGCGGAGATGGGCAAGCTCGGCAACGCAGGCCTGCGCGTCGTCCCGAGCGAAGCCAACTTCCTGCTCGTGCTGTTCGAAGGCGCCGTCACCGCCGAGACCGCGTACAAGGCGCTGCTCAGCCGCGGCTATATCGTGCGCTGGCTGCCGGGGCAGGGGCTCGCCAACGGCTTGCGCATGACGATCGGCACCGAGGACGAGACGCGCGGTCTTGCCGAGGCGCTGCGCGAGATCGTCGCGGGGTGACGATCAAGGCGCTCGCCTTCGACGTGTTCGGCACCGTCGTCGATTGGCGGACGAGCATCGCGCGCGAAGTTGCGGCAGTGTTCGCGAGGATCGGGCGCGAGGATCTCGATCCGGCGCGTTTCGCAGACGACTGGCGCGGCCTGTATCAGCCGGCGATGGAAGCGTGCCGTTCGGGCCGGCGCGCTTATACGCGGCTCGACGTGCTCAACCGCGAGACGCTCGATGCGCTGGTCGAGCGGCTCGGCATCGCGGCGGATGAAGCGACGCTCGCCGATCTGGCGCTGGCGTGGCGGCGGCTCGATCCGTGGCCCGATGCGGTTGCGGGATTGACGCGGCTCAAGGCGCGCTTCCCGATCGTCACGCTGTCGAACGGCAATGTCGCGCTCATGCTCGCGCTGTCGCGGCATGGCGGGCTGCCGTGGGATGCGATCCTCGGGGCCGAGGCGACCGGGATCTACAAGCCGTTGCCGCAGGCCTATCTCGGCACCGCCGATATTCTGGGAATTGCGCCCGAAGCGCTATGCCTCGTCGCCGCGCATCACAGCGATCTTGCCGCGGCGCGGGCGTGTGGGCTGGCGACCGCCTATGTCGATCGGCCGATGGAATTGGGCGGCGCGCCCAAGCCCGACCGCGCCGCGGAACAGGCGTGGGATTACAGCGCCGAGTCGCTGACCGAATTGGCCGACCGCCTCGGCTGCTGACGCGTCAGCCCGCCGCCAGCATTTCCTTCAACGGCACGTCCGCATCGGCCAGCAACGCGGGATCGATCACGGCGCTTGCCATCACCAGCGCACGGCCCTGGACGTAATCGCGCGTCATGTTGACGCAATCGAGCGCGATCACCTTGCCGCGCTTGAGATAGACGACCGAGAAGCGCCGCGTGGAGACATCGCCGCGGAGCACCGCCGTATCGAAGCCGGTCGAAAGCCCGACGGTCTGCAGCTTCAGATCATATTGGTTCGACCAGAACCACGGCACCGCATCATAGGGCTGCGGATCGCCCGTCAGCACGCGCGCGACGACGGTCGCCTGGTCGTTGGCGTTCTGGACCGATTCGAGCCGGATCGTCGCGCCATCGGCATAGGGGTTGGGATGCGCGGCACAGTCGCCGATCGCGAACACGTCGGGAAGCGAGGTGCGGCAGAAGGCATCGACCGTCACGCCATTGCCGCCAGCGGCGCCCGCCTCGATCAAAGGTGCGACCGCGGGAACGATGCCGATCCCGACGACCACCATGCTGCCCGCCACCACGCTGCCATCGGCGAGCCGTACCCCGGTCGCCGCGCCGTCATGGCCCTCGATCTTTACGACCGTGACGCCGGTGCGCAGGTCGACGCCGTGCGCGCGGTGCTCGGCTTCGTAGAAATGCGAGAGCGCTTCGCCGGCAACGCGCGCGAGCACGCGCGGCGCCGCCTCGAGCACGGTGACGTGCTTGCCGAGCTTGGTCAGCACCGCTGCGGCCTCGAGGCCGATATAGCCGCCGCCGATCACGATGACGTGGCGCACGTCGGGCAGTTCGGCGATCATCTGGTCGACATCGGCGCGGGTGCGCACGCCGTGGACGCCGCGCAGGTCATGCCCGGCGCACGTCAGTCGGCGCGGCGGACCGCCGGTCGCCCAGATCAGGTTCGAATAGCCGATGGTCGCACCCTCGTCGGTGGTAACGACATGCGCGGCAGGATCGACCGATACCACCGTGCGGCCCGGCAGAAGCGTGATCGTGCGCTCGACCCAGAAGGCCGCGGGTCGGATCAGGATCCGCTCGAAGGGCTTTTCGCCAGCGAGATAGTCCTTCGACAGCGGGGGGCGCTCATAGGGAAGCTCGGGCTCGTCGCCGAGCAGCGCGATCGTCCCCTCGAAACCGCGCTGGCGCAGTGCGATCGCCGCTTGCGCCCCGCCATGCCCCGCACCCACGATCAAAACGTCGAACGAAAGCGCGGTGTCGGTCATGTCGGCCCCTCTTGATCCTCGTGGCGGCTGACCTGCGGGCAACGCGCCGATCTGTCCAGCCCGAAGCGCGATATCAGCCGCGCGGCCGCCGCGCCGGGAGCGGGATGAAGTTCAAGGCGGCAAAGGCCAGCGCGGCCCCGCTGATGATCGACGCGAACCAGCCGATCGCGCCGAACACCGCGCCCCACGTGATCATCGACAGCGTGAATGCCAGCGCGAGGAGCGTCCACGCGATTGCGCGCAACGCGACGGCGCGGCCCCGCGGACACGCGCGCCGGAAGCGCTTGCCGTGATGCTGGTCGGTCGTCAGCCCGAACAGCACGAAGGCGAGGATAGCGGCAAGGAAGGGGAGCGCGGTCATCCGCGCGCCTGGCTGCGCGATCGGCGTCGCGCGGGCACATGCCGGTGAACGCCGCGCGCGATCGCGGCATAGGCAAGCCCGAGCGCGAGCAGCGTCAGGTCGACACCGGCGAGCGTGGCGTCCCCCGCCGCGATCGTCGCCGGCAAGCCGCGCGCCGTCGCCAGCATGTCGAACAACGGGAGCGCGAGCAGCAGCGCTGCGGTCAGCGCGAGTTGTTCGACCCAGGCACGCCGCGGGCGGCGGAGAAAGGCGTGGAGCAGCAGCGCACCCCAGAGCACGAACATCGCATTGATCTCTGCCTCGGCGCGCGCCGGGAGGGTGAGCGGCAGGAGGCGGTTCGCCCACAGGAAGCCGACCATCGCCGCCGGGAAGCCCGCGACGAATCCGATATTGAGCCGCTCGACCAGGCGGAAGCCGAACGGCGGGCGCGACGGATCGGGCAATTTCTCGCGGCGCTTGACGCTCCACAGCACCAGCCCGCTTGCGACCATCACCGATCCGCCGATGCCGCACAGGAAATAGACCCAGCGGATCACGGCGTCGGCGAAGCGCCCGGCATGGACCCCGATCATCGCCCCCGCCGTCACCGCGGCCGCGCCCGGCAGCGGGGCGGCCCAGAGCAGGCGTCCGCTCACGCCGTCATAGGTCAGCCGCGGCGTCAGGCTCGACAGCGTGCCGTGGTTGCTTTGCGACAGCAGGATCCGCGCCGAGGCATCGCCCGGTGCGGTGACGCTGATGATATCGACCGGCGCGCCGAGCCGCCGCTCGCCATCGCGCAGCACCGCGGCAAGATCGACCAGCGGGGCGGGCCGGTCGGCACGCGGGACTGCCGGAGCCTCGGGATAGAGCAAGCGACCCATGCTGAAGGGGGCGCTGTAATTGGCGACCGCCGCCCATGGCATCAGCAGCGTCATCAGCGTGACGAGCCCGGTATAGGTGATCATCAAGTGAAACGGCAGGCCGAGCACCGCGACGGCATTGTGCCCGTCGAGCCACGAGCGTTGCCCCTTGCCGCCGCGAAAGGTGAAGAAATCGCGGAAGATCTTCTTGTGCGTCACGATCCCGCTGAGGATCGCGACGAGCATGAACATCGCGCAGATCCCGACGATCCAGCGCGCGACGTAATACGGCACGTAATGCAGGTCGAAGTGGAAGCGGTAGAAGAAGTCGCCGCCGAGCGTCGCGCGCGCCACGACCTTGGCGCCATTGGCGTCGATGCGCGCGCTGGTCTCGCCGGGCGTGGGCGGCGTTTTGGCGCCCGGCACCCAGAAGACGCTGCCGCTCGCCGAGCGCGTGCTCGGCACGGTGATGAACCAGCTTGCGGCGTCAGGGGCTTCGCGTTGCAGCAGCAGCTGCGCGCCGCGGACGACGCGCGCGGGCTGGTCGATCGGCGGGAGTTCGGGTTGCGCCCAACGGTTGATCGCCTCGCGCCAATAGGCGGCGGTGCCCGTCACGAAGACGATGAACAGCACCCAGCCGACGAGCAGCCCCGACCAGGTGTGGAGCGTCGCCTGGCTCTGCCGGAAGCCCTTGCTCACGTGCGACCCGTCAGCGCGATCGACCCGAACGCGATCGCCGCGGCGATTCCGCCGCCGAGCAGCGTCGTCCACGCCGCGCGCCAGCCGCTGCGCGCGGCGAATGCCCACATCGCGGTGAAGGCGCACAGCGCGAACGCGACGAGCGTCGCGGTGAAGGTCGCCTCGGCTGGCCCGCCGGGCAGGATCCGCGCGAGCGCCATCGCCCACAGGCTCGCCACCGCATAGCCGCCGGGCATGGCGACGACGACGCGCAGCGCGGTGTCGGCGCGGTGTCGCCAAACGCGCCGGTCGTGGTTCATGCCCTGCCGCATCTGCCCTCAGAACCGATAGGCGATCGTGCCCTGCACGGTGCGGCGGTTGCCGTACCAGCACCAGGCATAATCGAGATAGCAGGTCGTGACATATTTCTTGTCGAATAGGTTGGCGGCGTTGACCCCGAGCGAGACGCCCGCAAAGCGCGGCGCGATCGTGCCGAGATCGAAGCGCACCAGCGCGTCGACCAGCGTGAAGCCCGGCGTACTTTGGCGCGCGGCACCGCCGGCATAGATGCTGTCGACATGGCGCACCGCGCCGCCGATCGCGAAGCCCTGCCACTTGCCGCCGCGCGGCGCCCATTCGAGATTGCCCGACACGCCGCCGCGCCCGACGCCGAGGATCCCCGCGCCGATATTGGCGGGGTTGGCGTCGGCGGTGGTGCGGACCTTCTGCCGACTATAGGCGAGTTTCGCGTTGAAGCCGTAGGGCAGGGGGGCGCTTGCCTCGATCTCGACACCACTCGAGCGGACCCGGCCGCTCTGCGTCGAGACGTTGGTGATCGGGTTGGTGGTGATGAGGTTGGTCTGGTCGATCCGGAACCACGCGCCGGTGACGAGAATCTGCGTGCCCGGCACGGTATATTTCGCGCCGGCCTCGATCTGCTTGCCCTCGGATGGCTTGGCGACTGTGATCACGCCGTTGGGCTGGGACAGCGTGCCGTTTGGCTCGAACGAGGTCGAATAGCTGACATAGGGCGCGAGCCCGAACGGCAGCGTGTAGAGCGCACCGGCGCGATAGGTGAATTTCTGCGAGTCCTGCGACGCGGTGTTCGGTCCGGTGCGCACCGACGCCTAGTCCTGCCGCCCGCTCAGCAACACCCGCAGTGCGCCGAGCGACAGCTGGTCCTGCGCATAGACGCCCGCCTGGTTCGAGCGGGGCGTGTTGTCGTTCAGGCTGAAAGAGTTCGGCACGGCTTGCGGGCTCTGCGGCACGACCATCGTGCCATAGACCGGGGCATAGCCGTTAAGCGGCGACGCCGAGCCGAAGGCGTTGATCGAGCGCGCGTTGCCGGTCTGGTAATCGACGCCGAACAGCACGTCATGCTTCACCGTGCCCGTGGCGAAACGGCCATGGATCTGATTGTCGAACACCCACGAATCGCTGCGCTCGCGCGTCGCGTAGGACGCGCGGTTGTAGAGCGTCGAATTCGGGTTTGCGGTGTCGACCAGCGATCCCGATGCATAGACGATCCCGAGCCGCGACGTGCCGTGCTGGTAGCGGCCCGACGCGCGGATGTTCCAGTCGGGGTTGATCTCGTGCGTCAGGATATAGGTCGCGGCGACCTGCTCGTGCTTGAAGTAATTGCCAGGCTCGCCGAAATCGGTCGAGGTTGCGAGCCTGCCGTTGGGGTTGGGCAGGAAGGTGCCCGACGCCGGGAACACGCCGTAGCTGCCGTTCTGCGGATCGTTCGAATAGGCGCCGAGCAGCGTTAGCTTGGTGGCGTGATCAAGGTTGAAAGTGAGCGCGCCCGAGATCGTCTGGCGCTCGCGCGCGCTGAAGGTCTGCTGGGTATGCGCGCCGTTGACGCTGCCGTTGATCCGCCACAGCACCGAATCGCTGATCTTGCCGCCGACATCGGCATCGGCGCGGTACAGGTCGTAGGTGCCGTAGGTGCCGGAGACCGCACCATAGAACGGCTTGTCGAGCGGGAGCTTGCTCGACAGCGCGACGAGGCCGCCCGGGCCCGTCTGGCCGTAGAGCACCGAGGCGGGGCCCTTGATCACTTCGATCCGGTCGAGCCGTGAGACGTCGATCTGGGGCTCGAGATAGCTTGCCCCGCCGATCAGCTTGAGCCCGTCGAGGAATTGCGGTGCATCGAAGCCGCGCAGCTTGAACTGGTCATAGACTTCGGCGCTCGATCCGCGCTGCTCGGTGGTGACACCGGCGACGAAACGCAGCGCCTGGTTGAGGTTCGACAAGCCGAGATCGGCGATGTCGGCGGCGCTGATGACGCTGATCGACTGCGGCGTCTCGGCGATCGGTGCCGAGCTCTTGGTGCCGGCGGTGGCCTCGCTGCTTGGGCGCGCGCCGGTGACGACGATCGCAGGGCCGTCCTCGGCTTCGTCCTCCGCCATCGCCGGTGCGGCATAGACGGCTGAGCTCAGCAGCACTGCGGAGATGACAAAACGCTTCATTCACTGGTCCCTTTGGTGTCGCGGGGCCTAGTGGCGTATTTGCGAACGCTTATCAATAGCGTTATCAATAGGGCGTCAGAGCGTCTCGCTCGCCTCGGCGATCGCGCTGTAGATTTCGCCCAAGCTGGCATCGTCGATGCAGTAGGGCGGCATGACGTAGACGGTGTTGCCGAGCGGACGGAGCAGCAGGTCGCGCTGCTTGAAGAACGCGAGCAACCGCGGGCCAAGGCCATCGAGATAGCTGCCCGTCGCGCTCGCCAGTTCGAACGCCGCGATCGTCCCGCAAATGCGGGCATTGTGGATCGTCGGCAGTAGGCGCAACTGCTCTGCCCAGCCCGCCTGGCGCCGCGCGAGATCGGCGATGCGATCGAGCACGGGCTCAGTGCGCCAGATTTCGAGGTTGGCGTTGGCGGCGGCGCACGCGATCGGGTTCGCGGTATAGCTCGACGAGTGGAAGAACATCCGCGAGCGGTCGTCCGAGTAGTGCGCGTCGAAGATTTCGGCGGTCGCCATTGTCACTGCGAGCGGAACCGCGCCGCCCGTCAGGCCCTTCGACAGGCACAGGATGTCGGGCACGACGTCGGCTTGCTCGCACGCCAGCAGCGTGCCGGTCCGGCCCCACGCCGTCATCACTTCGTCGGCGATGAACAGCACGCCGTGCCGCGCACAGATCGCGCGCATCTCGGCGAGCACGCGAGGCGGATAGAAGAGCATCCCGCCCGCGCCGAGCACCAACGGCTCGACGATGAACGCGGCCGGCGCGGCACGGCACGCCAGCTCGAGCGCATCGAGCGTCGCCTGCTCGGCGCCAGCGGCGGGGTAGGGGATCGTGCCGACATCGAACAGCAGCGGCGCATAGGCCTGGTTGTATACCCCGCGCGCGCCGATCGACATCGCGCCGATCGTGTCGCCGTGATAGCTGTGCTCGAGCACGAGGATGCGGCTGCGCGGTTCACCGCGATTGGCGAAGAACCCGAGCGCCATCTTGAGCGAGACCTCGACCGCGGTCGATCCCGAATCCGAGAAGAAGACATGCTCGAGTGCGGGCGGCATGATCTCCACCAGGCCTTGCGCGAGCGTCTCGGCGGTCTCGTGCGTCCAGCCGGCGAAGATGATCTGGTCCATCTTGCTCGCTTGATCGGCGATCGCCGCCATGATCGCGGGATGGCAATGGCCATGCGTCGTCACCCACCACGACGAGATCGCATCGATGATCCGGCGGCCGTCATCGGTGTAGAGAAACGCGCCCTCGGTGCGCGTGACACGCGGGATCGTCTCGCCGAGGCCGTGCTGCGTGAAGGGGTGCCAGACGGGCGAGCTCATCGGAAATCCTCGAGCGAGAAGTGGGCAGCAAAGGCGGCGGCAAGCGTCGCGCGGTCGAGCGTCGGCAGCAACGGCAACCGGCCGAGGCGGCGGACGCCCCCGATCCGCGCGATCGTCGCCTCGCTGTCCTCGACCGGCTCGCCGATAAAGGCCACGCCGAGGATCGGCACGCCGCGCGCGCGCAGCGCCTCGATCGAAAGCAGGCTGTGGTTGATCGTGCCGAGCGCGGTGCGCGCGACGAGCACCACGGGATCGCCCCAGCGCGCGAAGATGTCGGCGTAGAGCGTCGTGTCGTTGACCGGCACGAGCACGCCGCCCGCGCCTTCGATCACCAGCTTGCCATCGTGCGGCGGGGGATCGAGCGCGTCGGCATCGATCGTCACGCCGTCGATCCGTGCCGCGCGGTGCGGCGAGCACGGTGTGACGAGCCGATACGCCTCGGGCAGGATATGGCTCGCGGGCAGGCCGCTCAGCGCCGCGACGCGCGCGGCATCGCTGCCGCCGTCGAGCCCGGCCTGCACCGGCTTCCAATAGGCCGCGCCGAGTGCGCCTGCGAGCGCGGCGGCAAAGACCGTCTTGCCGATGTCGGTATCGGTGCCGGTGACGACGATGCGGGGGATCATGACAAAGCTTCCAGGCAAGTGGCGAGACGGTCGATATCGGCGATGTCGACGTTGAGCGTGATCGAGATGCGCAGCCGCGAGCTTCCCGGCGGCACCGTCGGCGGGCGGATCCCGCGCACGTCGAAGCCCGCCGCCTGCAGGCGCGCGGCGAGCGCCATCGTCGCTTCGGCGTCGCCGACGATCAGCGGAAGGATCTGCGAGCCCGTCACCGTCGCCCCGAGCGGCGCGAGCACTTGGCCGGCATGGGCGATCAGCGCGTCGAGCCGCGTACGGCGCTCGGGTTCGTCGGCGAGGATGGCGAGCGCGGCGCGCACCGCGCTTGCCATCAACGGGGAGGGGGCGGTCGAAAAGATGAAGGCGCGTCCGCGATTGATCAGGAAGTCGCGCACGATCGCGGGCCCGCACACGAGCGCGCCTTCGCAGCCGAGCGCCTTGCCGCAGGTGCGCATCGTGATCACGTCGGCGCGTCCGTCGAGCGCGGCAGCCAAACCGCGGCCGTCGGGGCCGAACACGCCGGTGGCATGCGCCTCGTCGATCAGCAGCATGCCGCCGTGGCGTTGCGCGATACCGGCGAGATCGGCGAGCGGGGCCTGGTCGCCGTCCATGCTGTAGAGGCTCTCGACCGCGATCCACGGCGTGCCCGTTCCGCCCGCGCGGCGCCAGGCGGAGATCGCGTCGTCGAACGCCTGGGCGTCGTTATGTGCGACGCCCTGTGCCGGTGCGCGCGCGAGGCGCATTCCGTCATGTGCGCTGGCGTGGATCAGCGTGTCGTGCAGGATCAGGTCGCCGGTCTGCGGCAAAGTGGCGAACAAGGCCGCGTTGGCGGCAAAGCCACTCGAAAAATAGAGCGCGGTCTCGCTACCGAAGAAGGCGGCGGCTTCGGCTTCGAGCGCTTCATGCTCGGGATCGTTGCCGCGCAGCAGCCGCGATCCGCCCGAGCCGATCGACACGCCGCGGTCGAGCGCCGCTGTGACGGCGTCGCGCAGGCGCGGCGAGGCGGCGAGACCGAGATAGTCGTTCGAGGCGAAATCGATCCCGGTGCGGGGGGAGAGGCTGCGGCGGCGGTGGGACTGGCCAAGCGATTCGAGATCGCGGGCGTGGGCGGCGAGGACGGACATCGCGCACGCCCTAACGCGGTTGACCGCGTCGCGCGATGGGGTTGCGGTTAGAAGCGATCGCCGTCGCGCGCCTTATTCCCGTCATCCCCGCAAAAGCGGGGATCGCGCTCCTCGCCCGCGGTGCGCAGGAGAAGCGGGACCCTCGCTTTCGCGAGGGTGACGGGGGGCAGGATATGGGAGTGGCGCTCAGGAAAAGCCGACGACCGCATGCGGCACGTACGGTTCCTCGAGCCGCGCGATCTCGGCCTCGGTCAGCCCAATCGCGAGCGCCGCCAGCGCGTCGTCGAGATGCGCGAGCTTCGATGCGCCGACGATCGGCGCCGAAACCTCGGGCTTTGCGAGCACCCACGCCAGCGCGATCTGCGCGCGCGCCACGCCGCGCTCGGTCGCGATCTCGGCGACGCGCTCGACCACGCGGCGGTCGGCATCGTTGGTGTGGCGGTACAAGGTCGCGCCGAACGCGTCGGTCTGCGATCGCTCGGTCGCATCGTCCCAGTCGCGCGTCAGGCGACCCCGCGCGAGCGGGCTCCACGGGATCACGCCAATCCCTTCGGCGGTGCAGAGCGGCAGCATCTCGCGCTCCTCCTCGCGGTAGAGCAGGTTGAGATAATTCTGCATCGTCGCAAAGCGCGTCCAGCCGTTCGCCTCGGACGTGTGGAGCATCGTCGCGAACTGCCAGGCGAACATCGACGAGGCACCGATATAGCGCGCCTTGCCCGCCTTGACGACGTCGTGGAGCGCCTCGAGCGTCTCCTCGATTTCAACGTCCGGGTCGAAGCGGTGGATCTGGTAGAGATCGACATAGTCGGTGCCGAGCCGCGTCAGGCTGGCATCGATCTCGGTCAGGATCGCCTTGCGGCTGAGCCCGGCGCCGTTCGGGCCGGGACGCATCCGGCCCTGCACCTTGGTCGCGATCACGACCTCGTCGCGGCGCGCAAAGTCCTTGAGTGCACGCCCGACGATCTCCTCCGACGTGCCGTCCGAATAGACATTGGCGGTGTCGAAGAAATTGATCCCGGCTTCGACCGCCGTTTGAAGGATCGGGCGGCTGGACGCCTCGTCGAGCGTCCAGGCGTGGGTGCCGCGATCGGGCACGCCGAAGGTCATGCAGCCGAGGCACAGCCGCGAGACGTCGAGCCCGGTCGCGCCGAGTTTGATGTAATCCATGTGCGTTCCTCGGTTGGTGTCGGATGGCCAACGAACCAGCGGCGAGAGCGCTCCGGCTTATTTCTTCGGCGTGACCCACACCGAAACCGGCACGACGAACTTGCCGGGGGCAGGCTTGCCGACATCGACGCGGTCGGCGGTGACGAGTTCGCCCGAGGTGAGCGTGAAGGACGCCCAGGGCTTGGGCATGCGGCCGAAGACCATCTTCTGGATAGGCTCGCCGGTGGCGGAATTCATGATCGTTGCGGTGACACTCATGCGGGTGCCGTTAGCGAGCGAGCGGCGCGCCTGTCCAGCGGTGTGCGACGAGCCGGCACTTTTCCGGTCAAGCGGCGTTCAGTTGTCGCGGCTATGGCTGTGTTCAGGACCAGGGTGAATGCCCGAAACGAAGAAGCCTCGCGCCATGCAGACCACACGACCGTGACCGAGATCCCTGCCGCCACGGCCAACGCGCCCGAAGGCGACCGCGCGACTGTCGAGACACCGGCGCAGCGCCGCTGGCGCATCGTGCGCAACGTACTGCTCGCGATCCTTGCCGTGCTCTTCGCGATCTGGCTGGTGCTCTACATCACCAAGGGGCGCTTCCTGAAGCCGACCTTCGAACGCGTGGTGGGATCACTGACGCATCGCACCGTCGGCGTACGGGGCGATTTTCAGCTGTTCTTCGATCCGTTCCAGATCAAGTTCCTCGCCGAGGGGCTGACGATCTCGAACCCGTCCTGGGCGAGCAAGCCAAACCTGTTCGCGGCGAAGAAGATCGACACGCGGATTGCGCCGCTGTCGCTGCTGTTCGGCAAGCGCCGGCTCTATTTCCTCGATCTCGCCGACGGCGCGGTCGATCTCGAATGGAGCCCCGACCACAGCACCAACAGCTGGACCTTCAGCCAGACCAAGGGCGGCAAGCCGCTCGCCTTCCCGACGATCGACCGCGCGACGCTTGCGGGGACGACGGTGCGCTATCGCGACACGCGGATGCGGCTGCTTGCCGATCTGAGCTTCGCCACGATCAAATCGACCGACGCCAAGATTGGCGACAAGGTCGATTTCACCGGCAATGGCGTGGTGCGCGATACGCCGTTCACGCTGAGCGGCGCGTTGCTCTCCCCCGACCAGACCGTGGCGCGTGGTGCCAACACGCTGACGATGACCGCGCACGCCGCACACAACGTGATCGATGTCGCGGGCACGCTGCCGAGCCTCGCCGAGATCGAGAAGGTCCCGCTCGACGTGACGGCGCGTGGGCGCAACATGGCCGAACTGCTGCATATCATCGGCGTCACCATTCCGCAGTCGCGCGCCTATGTCCTCAAGGCGCAGCTGGTGAAGACCGGCACCACCTATGCCTTCACGCATCTGCGCGGCCGTTTCGGCGCGAGCGATCTGGCGGGGCGCTTCACGGTCGAGAATATCGCGCCGCGCATCCACATCGCCGCGACGCTGGCGAGCAAGAAGGTCGACATCATCGATCTCGCGCCGTTCATCGGCTACAATCCTGATCTGATCGCGGCCAAGGGCGTCCAGGCGGCAGCCGCCGCTACGGGTGCCGCACCGGCGCGCCTGCTGCCCGACGCGTCGCTCGATATTGCCGCGCTCCACGCGTTCGATGCGGATCTGAAATGGACGGTCGGCACGGTCCGTTCGAAGAACGTGCCGGTCTCGAACATCGACCTGACGCTCGCGCTCAAGGACAGCGTGCTCAAGCTCTCGCCGCTGACCTTCTCGATGGCGCGCGGCAATGTCGCGTCCGACATCGTGCTCGACACGCGCCGCCGGCCGACCCAGGCGAGCTACGACATCCGCCTGGCCTCGACCCCGATGGGGCGGCTGCTCGCCGGGTTCGGCGTCGCCGAGGCGGGGACGACGGGGACGATCAAGGGGCGGATCCAGCTCGTCGGCAGCGGCGACAGCCTGCACGATTCGCTCGCCAATGCGAACGGAAGGATCGCGTTCGTGATGCCCGCCGGCAGCTTCTGGACGCGCAACGTTCAGTTGAGCGAGCTCGATATCGGCACCTTCGTCCAGAAGATGTTCCAGGACAAATTGAAGGAGCCGGTGCGGATCAATTGTGGGCTGGTCGCCTTCACGGTGCGCAAGGGCGCGGCGGCGGCGGATCCGATCCTGATCGATACGAGCAAGAACGTGATCGCGGCGACGGGCGGGTTCAGCTTCGGGACCGAGGCGCTCGATCTCGCCTTCCGCGCCGATGGCAAGAAGTTCAGCCTGCTTTCGGCGCAGTCGCCGGTCGGGCTCAACGGCCATTTCGCCAAGCCGGGGATTTCGGTGATCAGCCCCGATTTGATCGGTCGCGCGGGGACCGGGCTTGGGCTGGCGCTGCTCGCCACGCCGCCGGCAGCGTTGCTCGCGTTTATCGACGTGGGGGATGCCAAGGCCGCAGCCTGCGCGCCGATCCTTGCGGCGAAGCCCGCCGCGGCGCAGCGCACGACCAAGGGCAAGCCGCGCGATGACGTCGGCAACGGCACGCCTGAAAAGGGCGCTGGCAAGCGAAAGAAGTTTCTGGGGATTTTCTGAGGAGGCGCCTCCGTCACAGCACCCCGGCGAAGGCCGGGGCCCAGGGGTGGAGGCTCCAACGGCGCGTGCAACGCGCTCTTAGAGAACGCTCGCCTCTGGGCCCCGGCCTTCGCCGGGGAACGATGCGGGAAAAGTCGGAGGTAGCCCGTCAGCGCGCCTTGCGCAGCCGCTTCGCGTTCCCGGTCGCCGCCTTGTGCACTGGCGCTACCACATCGCGGCCCATCTTCGCGCTCGTCTCGAGCGCCGTCAGCGCGTGCATGCTTGAACGTTCGGAGAGCGCGGCAAGTTCGAACAGCGTCGGTGGGCGGCCGCGCAGCCACATCGCGCCGAGCTCCTGTGCCTGCGCGACATAGCCCGCCTGCAGCGTCCTCCACGCCTGCATGCCCGCCGTCCCGGATGCCGAGAAGGCGGCGACTTTCTCAGGCACCATCCGGCCGAGCTCGGCATAATCACCGCTGAGCGGCGAACGCATCGCTTCGCCGATCGTGTTGGTGCGCGAGGCGATCACCGCGTGCGAGGCGGTCGCGGTTTCGCTCAATCGCTCGCCGGTCGCACCGACCGACCCCCATGCTGACATGACACGCGTCCAATAGGCAAAGGGGTCGATCATACGGTGCATCCCGATAGAGGCCGCAGCCCTAGCGGCTAGGCGAGGGTACGGACGTTAGGTTCCCGCGCATAGAAGCGCTTGGCCGCAGCGGCGATGAAGGCCTTGTCGAGACCCGTCACGCCTTCATCGGCCTCGACGCCGGCCTTGTCGAGCAAAGGCTTCGCCGCGTCGCTCGCGCCGACCGCCTTGAGATGCCCGAACGCGTCCATCACCCACTGGACGGCTGCGCCCTCCTTGAGCATCGCCGCGGCTCCGTCCTTCGACAGCACGACCGCTGCCGCATCGAACAGCTGCGACGGCGAACCGGCGAGCTGGCCATCGGCCTTCTTCATCGTCCCGTCGGACAGCTTTGCGCCGCCGACCTTGGGCGCGACGAGGAAGGGTTTCGCCTTCGCCTTGGTAATTGCCGCGACCAGCGTCTCGAGCTCGCCCGCATCGGTGCCATCCGCGATCAGCACGCCGACGGTCCGCCCTTCGAGCGTCGCCTTCATGTTCTTGTGGATCGACAGCGCGTCGGACGGCTTCATGTCCACCGGCTCGCGCGCGGCTTTCGCCTTCTTCGGCAGCGGGATGCCGAGCCCGTCGGCGACTCGCTTGGCGAACGCCTCGTCGACATTGCGCAGGTTCGCCAGCATCCGCGGCGGGACCTGATCGAGCGTCCCGACCTTCGACAGCTCGAACACGAACGACGATGCGATATGTGCCTGCTCGCTCTCGGTCTGCGAGTTCAGGAACAGCCGCGCCTGGCTATAGTGATCGCTGAACGTCTCCGAACGGATGCGGAGCTTGTCGCCCGTTTCGTTCGGACCGGTAGCGGCGTTGACCGTGGCGAAGCCCTTCGGGCTTTCACGCGGGCCGCCTTCTTCGCCATGTGCGCCGAGGCTGTTGGGCTCGTAATTCGCCCGACCCTTCGGCACCTGCGTCTGCATCATTCCGTCGCGCTGGAAGTTGCCGAACGGGCACCGCGGCGCGTTGATCGGGATCTGGTGGAAGTTGGTCGTCCCCAAACGCGACTTCTGCGTGTCGAGGTACGAGAACAACCGGCCCTGCAGCAGCGGATCGTTCGAGAAATCAATGCCGGGCACGATGTTGGTCGGCAGGAAAGCGACCTGCTCGGTCTCGGCAAAGAAGTTGTCGACGTTGCGGTTGAGCACCATCCGACCGATGATCCGCACGGGGATGTCGTCCTCGGGAATCAGTTTGGTCGAATCGAGCACGTCATAGGGCTGCGCGTCGGCAAAGGCCTGGTCGAACACCTGGATTCCGAGCTCCCATTCGGGGAAGTCGCCACCATCGATCGCCTCGAACAGGTCGCGGCGGTGATAGTCGTTGTCGGCCGCCTGAAGCTTCAGCGCCTCGTCCCAGATCGTCGACTGGATGCCGAGCTTGGGCTTCCAGTGGAACTTGACGAAGCTCGCCTTGCCCTCGGCATTGACCAGCTTGAAGGTGTGGATGCCGAAGCCTTCCATCATCCGCAGCGAGCGCGGGAGGGTACGGTCGGACATCGCCCAGAACAGCATGTGCGTCGCTTCGGGGGTGAGCGATGCCCAGTCCCAGAAGGTGTCGTGCGCGCTGCCGGCCTGCGGATAGCCGCGATCGGCCTCCATCTTCACCGCGTGGATCAGATCGGGAAACTTGATCGCATCCTGGATGAAGAACACCGGGATATTGTTGCCGACCAGATCCCAATTGCCTTCGCGCGTGTAGAGCTTGACCGCGAAACCGCGCACGTCGCGCGGGGTGTCGACCGACCCCGATCCGCCCGCGACGGTCGAGAAGCGGACGAACACTTCGGTTTTTTCGCCCTTGGTGAACACCGCGGCCTTCGACAGGTCCGAAATGTCGTCGGTCGCCTCGAAATAGCCGTGCGCGCCCGACCCGCGGGCGTGGACGATCCGCTCGGGGATGCGCTCATGGTCGAAATGGAAGATCTTCTCACGCAGCACGAAATCCTCGAGCAGCGTCGGCCCGCGCTCGCCCGAGCGCAGGCTGTTCTGGTTGTCGGAGATCGGCACGCCGTGGTTGGTGGTCAGCACGGCATCGCCCTCGCTGGCCTGTTGGTGGGTTTCGCCCGCGTTGCCGCGGATTGTCTCGGGGGTGGTGGCCATCTCATGTCTCCGGGAAAAATATCGTGCGCTGTCGACAAGCGCGCCAGCGCGCCCATTCAGAAAACCTCGCGGTCAAGGAACGAGCCGGCCGCGGATTCTTTCCGCCGCAATCGCAATATAGTACCGAAGGCTCGCCTCGCCTCAGCGGGCGAGGGCATCGTGCAGGCGGTCGACCACGGCGCGCGCTCGCGCCGTCTCGCACACGGCAGATCCGAGCAGATTTGCGATCGTTTTGCACGGATCGCCATGGTCGATCGCAACTTGCATCGCGGCGAGGTAGTTGGTCAGTGCGGTCAATGGCTGGCTGAGATCGTGGACGATCTCGGCCAAGTCTGCGTCGTCGTCGATCGTGCTCAATGGACGAGCCCGGCGGCGAACGCGATGCGCAGCGCGTCCGGCAGCGATTGGACGTGAAGCTTGGTCATCATGTGCGCGCGATACACTTCGACCGTGCGCGGGCTGATGGCGAGGTCATGCGCGATCACCTTGTTGACCTTGCCGGCGATCAACCCACACAGCACATCGACTTCGCGCGGCGCCAGCCGGGCGATTTGTTTCTGCGCCGCGGCGATGCGAGCGGCATCCTCGCCAGCGCGCGTCAGCCGATCGAACGCGCGTTCTACCGTTTCGAGCAGTGTCATGTGGTCATACGGCTTTTCGAGAAAGTCGATCGCGCCGCGTTTCATCGCCTCGACGGCGACGGCGATGTTGCCGTGCCCGGTGACGATCACGCACAGAAAGGGCAGCGCTTCGCGGCGCAAGGTAGCGAGCACCTCCAGCCCGGTCAGTCCGGGCATGCGCAAGTCGAGCAGGACGATCCCGGGATCGAGCTTGGGCGCCGCGTCGAGAAAGGCGTCGCCCGAGACGAAGCATTCGGCATCGAAATCCCTGCGCAGGGTGAGCAATGTCAGCAGCGAGCAACGGACCGGTTCGTCGTCGTCGACTATGTAGATGCGCTTCGCCATGGAGCCTCGCTTGCGGGAGTGGGGTGCGACAAATTGGGGGAAGAGGGGCCAGAAACTGGCGGAGCGACGGGGAACAGCAGATCGAACCGCGCGCCCTGGCCCAGGTTGCTCTGGACGGAGATCACCCCGGAATGGGTCTGGACGATACGACGGACGATCGCCAGACCGATCCCGCTTGCCTCATTGCCATCCTTGGAGCTGGCGAACGGCTCGAAGATGTGATCGATGATCTCCGGCCGGATCCCCGCCCCATCGTCGCAGACGAACAGCCGGACCGACCGCGCGCGCGAATCCCCGCTTGGCTCAGCCGCAGTGCCAATCGTGATCGTGCCACCGCGCGGGCCGATCGCCTGTGCTGCGTTGACCGTCAGGTTGAGGACGATTTGATAAAGCTGGCACACGTTTCCTTCGATCGCGGGCACGGGTGCGAGCGCGTCGACGATCGTGATCCCGGCAGGAAAGCGCGCGCGCAGCAACGCCAGCAAATCGCGGACCAGTTCGTCGAGCCGGACCCGCTCGAGCGCGGTGGGTTCCTCGCGCGTAGAGGCCAGCATGGCGCGCGCCAGTTCGCGTGCGCGCGTCGCCGATTCGATGATCAGGTCCATGCTATGCCGATCGGTTGGGTCGGTGATCGTCTCCAGCACGAGCGGTGCGAGGATTCCCAGCGGGACGAGCGTGTTGCTGAGGTCGTGCGCCACGCCGCCGGCCAACAGGCCCAGCGTTTCGAGCTTCAGAGCGTCGTCCAGTTTGGCGCGTAACTCGGCACTGCCACGTTCGGATTTTCGCTGCAGGGTCACATCGTGGACGATGCCGGTCAGGCTGACGATCACCCCGTGCGTATCGCGCGTCGGCACCCAGCGCAGCAGCGCATCTCCCGTTTCGCCGTCGGGTCGCTGGAAGCTGTATGCGACAGCGTCGGTGGTCCGGCCGTGATGCGCCGCGGCAAGGCTGGCCGCCAGCAAGGCCTGTTGCTCGACGGGAATGTACGCTGCGACGAACGATCGCCAATCGTTGCGCACGGGTGCGGTCCGGCCGTGGAGCGAATCGAACGCGGGACTGGGGACGAAGGCCATGCTTGCCAGATCGAGTTCGAAGCACGTCGTCGCCGTCATCTGCTGTATCGCGGCGAAACGCTCGGTCATTTCGCGATGGTCTTGTCGCGCCTGCCACTGCCGATCGACCAGCACTCCTGCCAATACGATCGCGCCGATCGCCAGGGCGGCGTCGAGGAGGCTGGCGACGCTCGCACTCTCGCTCCGTTGCGATGCCACCAACCCGAACAGTGCAAGACCGACCGATACGGTGGTCAGCACGCGCACGAAGACGCGTTGCGGGAGCAGCAAGCCGCACGCGACGACCAGGACATACCCCCATCGCGCCGCGCTGCTGTGCGTCGCGAGCAGATCGGTGCTGGCGATCGCTACCGCCAACACCACGGGCAGCCACAGCCTCGGTGCAGCGGCCAACGCCGCATCGTGCCGGAGCCCATACGCACCCATCGCGCCTGCCAAGAAAACCAGCGAGGCTGCCATCGTGAGGAGCGTCATGTTCGACGAGTCCAGTCCGGCGACGAGCATGACGAGCGCTTCGGCGGTGAGCGCGATCGGAACGAACAGCATCAGCGCGATGCGGAGGTCGCGCGATCCGTGAAGCCGGTCGAGGCCGAGTTCGAGACAGGCAATACCGACCACGATCTGCAGGAGCGCCGCGCTCGGGAGCAGGCGGCCCGGCATGGCCGCGGCAAGCCAATGAGAGAATTGGCCTGGACTGACGAACATCTCCGAAACGGTCGCCCAATCCCGCAATATGAAGGCGCCGAACAGCACGACACCGCCAGCGACGGGTGCCGCGCGACGCGGGCGATCGAGCAGTAACGGTACGACCGCGACCGCGCAGCCAGAAAATCCGACTGACGCGGCAAGGCTGTAGCCCGCATGAACTCCAAAAAATGGAGTATTTTCAATTATATAAATTGTCTCATTTAAGACAATTGCGATTGTAAGTCCTATTGAAACTATCGCAAAGGTAAGACCAGTTGCTTTCATGGGGTCCTATTTATCATCCGCCGTCTGTGTTTTGAAACTATTGGCGAATGAATTGGCAAAATTTATCACAAAGACTGCCAATTGATATGTGTTAATTTATTTCTAAAGAGCAAATTTAAACTAATCTATTATAAGTTTTCCCGCAGTTTCAGCCGGTGCCAAGGGCGGGTCAAATCCGTGGCGGGTCTGCGCCTTGGCATCGGGAGCCAACTCGCGTTCGATGGATTTGGCGCGGCGGTACGGCTAGGCTCGCCGAACGGTATCGCAGCGGGGACCAAGCGGCTGGACAATTCGACGATGCAATCCGCGCTGGCGGACGCCAAGCGCTTGCTGGGTCACGATCCGCTAGCAGCGCTTGCTCGTGTCGACGGCGTCTTGGCGGGGGGACGTGATTCGGTTGAAGCGCGCGTCCTGTTGGGCGCGGCGCTGCGCCGGGTCGGAAAGATCCGCGAGGCGCGCGATGTGTTAGCGCCGCTTGCCGCCGCCATGCCGCAGGCGTGGGGGATTCATTACGAGTTCGGCATGGCGCTTGCCGCACTGGGGGCGGGGGAGGCCGCCGCCGATGCGCTCGACCAGGCCACGCGCGCCAATCCGCGATCCTCGCTGGCATGGCACGCGCTTGGCGACCAGTTGCTGCTGCTCGGGCGCCCGATCGAGGCGAATGCGGCGCAGGCGCGGATGGTGCCTGGCTGCGTCGCCGATCACGCACTCGGCGATGCGGCTGCGGCGTTCTTCGAGCGGCGCGATACGGCGGCGCGCGGCGCGCTCCAGCGGCGGTTCGGGATCGATCTCAACGATCTCGGCGCGGTGCGCCTGCTGTCCGATATCGGGCTGCGGCAGGGAAATTTCGCGGCGGTCGTGGACTTGCTGGACCAGGCGCGCCGCGTTGCGCCCGACTTCGTCCCCGCACAGTTCGCACACGCGATCGCGCTTCACCGGCTCGAGCGTGGGCAAGAGGCGCTTGCGGCGATCCATCTCGCGCTCAAGGCGCGGCCGGGTCTTGCGGCTTTCCTTATGCTCGAAGCGGCGATCCACATGCAGCTTGGCGATGCGGCCGCAGCGATCCGTGCCTATCAGGCGGTCCTGGCGGCGACGCCCGACGATGCCGAGGCCTGGCATGCGTTCGGCCATGCGCTCCGCGCGGTTGGCCGGCAGGACGAGGCGGTCGCCGCCTACCGCCGTGCGGTCACACTCCGGCCGGGCTACGGTGAAGCATATTGGAGTCTCGCCAACCTCAAGACCGTCCGCTTCGATAGCACCGAGGTCGCGCACATGCTCGCGCTTCCGGCGGAGGCGAGCTCCGATCCGGCCGATCGGGCGTATCTCGACTTTGCCTTGGGCAAGGCGCTCGAGGACGAGGCACGCTACGCCGAGTCGTTCGTCCACTATGCTCGCGGCAATGCTGCGCGCGCCGCGCTCGAGCCGCATGACGCCGCAGCGTTGCATCGCTTCGTGACCGACTCGATCGCGGCGTTCGACGCCGAGCTGTTCCGCCGCAACGCCGCGGCGGGGTGCGCGGAGGCCGGGCCGATCTTCGTGCTCGGCATGCCGCGGTCGGGATCCACGCTGGTCGAGCAGATCCTCGCCAGCCACAGCGCGGTCGATGGCGCGTCCGAACTGCCCGACATCACCACGCTCGCGCGCGAACTGGCGCAGCGCCACCCGGGCTATCCGTCGTCGATCGCGCACGTTCCCGAAGCCGCCTTTGCCGCGCTCGGCGCCGCGTATCTCGAGCGGACGGCGGTCCACCGCGCGGGGAAGCCGTGGCTGGTCGACAAGTTTCCGGGAAATTTCCTCCACACCGGGCTGATTCACCTGATGCTGCCGAACGCGCGGATCATCGATATCCGGCGCGATCCGATGGCGTGCTGCTTCTCGCTGTTCAAACAGGCGTTCGCGCGCGGGCAGGCCTATAGCTACGACCTTGCCGATCTCGGGAGATATTACGCCGATTACGTCGCGCTGATGGCGCATTTCGATGCGGTGCTGCCGGGCCGGGTATACCGCATCGACTATGAGGCGCTCATCGACGATCCCGAGACCGAAATCCGCCGGTTGCTCGCGTATTGCGGGCTACCGTTCGAGCCGCAGTGCCTGCGGTTCTTCGAGAGCGAGCGGACCGTCCGCACGCCGAGCTCGGAACAGGTCCGCCAGCCGATCAATCGCGACGGCCTCGACCAGTGGCGCCCTTTCGAAGCGTGGCTCGGCCCGCTCGTCGATGCGCTCGGACCGCTTGCCAAGGCGACCGCCAATCGGCATTGATGCCTAAATTGGATGCCCCTATCCGATTTTTGGAATTAAACGGGGATCAAGGACAGCGTCGAAGGCATGAGCCGGCAATGGCTTGCACGACGGCTGCCTTGGTGGGGCAGCTGGGTTGCAAAGGGGACTTTAGTGGTGAATCTTTCTGTCGGTCACAGCGTTTCGGCGCGTCCTGCGCGGATCGTCGCGCGGCTCATGGCGTCGGGGGCGGCGCTTGCGCTGATCGCGCCGGGCATCGCGCGCGCCGCGCCCGAGCCGCAGGCGCCTGCCGATGCGCCGCAAGCCGCGCCGCAAAGCGAAGGACTCAACGATATCGTCGTCACAGCGACGCGTTCGGGCGCGCAATCGCTGCAGAAGGTGCCGATCGCGGTGTCGGTGGTGAACGTCGATCAGATCACCAAATCGGGGCAGGGCAATCTGTCCGATCTCGCGAAGTTCACCCCCTCGCTTGTCATCACCGAGGGCGCGCCGGGGTTCAACAAGTTCAACCTGCGCGGGCTTGCGACGGGCGGCTATGTCACCTCGGATACGTCGGATCGCCCACTCGTCGCGGTCTATCTCGACGATACGCCGATCTCGGTGCAGGGCCAGACGCCCGACCTCAAGGTCTATGATCTCGACCGCGTCGAAGTGCTGCGCGGGCCGCAGGGCACGCTGTTCGGCGCGGGCTCGATGGCGGGCACGGTGCGCTTCGTGACGGCCAAGCCCGATGCGCGCAGCGTCTTCGGCACCGCCGAAGCGAGCGGATCGACCACCGAATATGGCGCTGGCAGCTATAACGTCCGCGGGATGGTCAACATCCCGCTGATCAAGGATGAGCTCGCGGTTCGCGGCAACATCTTCGTCGGCAACGATGGCGGCTTCATCGACAATATCGGCCAGCACCGCGTCGACAACGCCAACAGCAACCGCTCGACCCAGGGCCGCGTCGCGGTCCGCTGGACGCCGACCGACAAGCTGACCGTCGACGGCAGCTTCACTTATGAAAACAGCCGCGCCAAGGGGCTCAACACCGGGCTCGATGGGCTGAAACCGTATCAGTACGAGAGCAACGGGGCCGAGGGCACGCGCGATCTGTTCAAGCTCTACACCGGCGGGTTCGATTATGACGCGGGCTTCGCCAATTTGATCGTGACCGGCGCCTATACCGACCGCAAGATCGGCTTCAACGCGAGCCCCGATCCGCAGATCGGCTATTACTTCGCCAATTATTACGCGCCCTACACCGGCGCGGGGAAGTATCCGCTCTACGCTCCGCCCGCACGCTACGACCATGCGGTCACGAGCCTGATCCCGGCCGAGAACTATACGATCAACCAGAAGCTGAACGACTTCATGGCCGAGGCGCGGCTCGTCTCGAAGAACGACGGCCCGGTCAAATGGACCGTCGGCGCGTTCTACGAGAAGCAGAACCGGCATCTGATCCAGGACATTCCGGTCGCCGCGTTCGACACGCTGTCGTACCAGAACGCCGCATTCGGCCCGTTCGCGACGCCGACCGGCCGCTACGATTCGAAGACCGTCGACGGCGCGTTCAGCTCGAACGACATCTTCTCGGGGCTGCAGGACGTGCACGAGCATCAGTTCGCTGCCTATGCCGATGGTACGTGGCACGTCACCGACCGGCTCGATCTGACCGCAGGCCTGCGCTACTTCAACTTCAAAGAGAGCTATTATCTCTACGAAGGCGGCGCGTTCGGCGTGCTGCTCGGCAAGGACGCGCAGGGGCGCACGACCGGCATCACCCAGTCGATCCGCTCGACGCTCAAGTCGAACGGCGTCAACCCGCGCGCCAACATTTCGTACAAGCTCAACGACAATGTGCTGATCTATGCCGAAGCCGCCAAGGGCTTCCGCTATGGCGGCGCCAACCAGCCGGTGCCGCTCGGCACCGCCGGGCTTGCCGGGCGCTGCACGACGCAGCTCAATTCATATGGGTATAGCGCGGCACCGGGGACGTTCGGGCCTGACAAATTGTGGAACTACACGATCGGTGAAAAGGCCAAGTTCGCGGGCGGGCGCGTGACGCTCAACGCGAGCGCCTATTACATCGATTGGTCCGACGTGCAGACGCGGTTGCGGCTCAACTGTTCGTATTTCTTTACCGACAACAAGGGCAAGATCGCGAGCAAGGGCGTCGAGCTCGAGGCGGCGGTCAAGGCGACGCGCAACATCACGCTCAACGGCAGCTTCTCGTTCAACGATTCGACCGCGCGTGGCGACATCCCGACGGTCGGCGCGTTCGACGGCGACCGCACGCCCTATTCACCGCGCGTGACCGCGTCGGCAGGCGCGTTCTACGATGCCGATCTCGGGCGCGGGTCGCTCCATCTGCAGGCGACGTACAAATATATCTCGTCGCAACAGACGACCTTCAACAACTTCTCGACCACACTCGACCCGACGTCCAAGAAGCTGATCGTCGACCGCGCGAGCAATGGCGGGCGTAGCCAGACCTATGCGGTGATCCCAGAGAGCCACAATGCCAGCGCGTCGATCGCCTATGACATCGGCAATTACGAGTTCGGCATCTTCGGCAACAATCTGTTCGACGGCGTCAAGGTGATCGATATCCAGCGTGCGACCTATTACGCGATCTACCAGGCCGGCTCGCGGGTGACGTACGCGCGGCCACGCACGATCGGGGTGCGCGCGAAGGTGAAGTTCTAATTCTCCCACGTCACCCCGGCCTCGTGCCGGGGCCCACCGGGCGGCATGCGCTTACGGCGTAGCACGCGTGGCACGGTGGACCCCGGCACAAGGCCGGGGTGACGGTGGTGGCGCGTGACCACCGCCTTTCGTGCTTGCCTCAAGCGGCACCCGTCCCCTGGATCCGAGCATCGTCGGCGGCATAGGTCCGCACGCTCGTCCAGTAATGATACGCCGCCCAGAAGCCGGTCAGCGACAGCGCCAGCAGCGCATACCGCAGCGACTCGGCATTGCTGCCGAGCCGCCCGGCAAGCGTGTCGCTGAGCCAGCCGACCGCGGTCGGCGCGATAATCAGATTGGCGACATTGGCGGTGAGCAGGCTGATCGCCATCCCCTGCGCGCGCATGTTGGCGGGCAGGAAGTTGAGCAGCAGCGCCATCGTCGGGCCGACGTAGAGATAGATCGCCGGCACGACGATCCACAGCATCGCGGTCGCCAGGCTGAGCGAGTGCGTCCAGTAGATGACGAACGACGGGATCGTCGACAGCGCGACCACCGCCGCGAGGCCGTAGGCGATGCGCTTCGGGTCCTGCATCTGCGGCAGCGCGAGGATAGCGCCGGTGGCGATCGTCGCAGCGGTCCCCGCCCAGAAATAGATCGTCCCGAGCCGCGCGCCCGCCTCGGCGGTCGACAGGCCATAGGCGCGCTCGAAATAGGTCTGCGTCCAGAACAGCAGGCCCCAACCCCACAGGCAGATCACCGTGCCCGCCGCATTGATGTGCCACGCCGAGCGTTGCGACCAGAGTAAGGCGCAGGTTTCGCGGAAAGTCGCGCTCGGCACCTTGGCTTCGCTGATCCGCTCGAACCGCCCGCGCACCGGCTCGCGTACGCTCAGCAGGATGATCAGACCGAACACCACGCCTGGAACGCCAAGCGCGATGAAGCCCGCGCGCCAGCTGTGGAAATGCTCGACGATCGCGCCTGCGACGCTCGACCCGAGCCACGCGCCAAGCGGCAGCCCGAGCGCGTAGACCGTCAGCGCGAACGCGCGTTGCCGCCGCGGGAAATTATCGGCGACGATCGAGGTCGAAGGCGGGGTGCCGCCCGCCTCGCCGACGCCGACCGCGATCCGCGCGACGAGGAACTGCCAGTAATTCTGGGTCAGACCGAGCACCGCAGTCGCCGCCGACCACAGGATGATCGCGGCGGCCACGATGTTGCGGCGGTTGGCGTGGTCGGCAAGCCGCGCGATCGGCAGCCCGACGAAGATGTAGAAGAAGGCGAGCGACACGCCGGTCAGCCATGCGACGCCCGAATCGGACAGGCCGAATTCCTTGCGGATCGGCTCGAGCACGGTCGACACGACGTAGC
Organism: Sphingomonas sp. UYEF23; assembly: GCF_040546165.1. Classification (NCBI taxonomy): domain Bacteria; kingdom Pseudomonadati; phylum Pseudomonadota; class Alphaproteobacteria; order Sphingomonadales; family Sphingomonadaceae; genus Sphingomonas; species Sphingomonas sp. UYEF23. The sequence goes on from NZ_JBEPNG010000004.1 coordinate 334,939, forward strand.
GGTCGGCGATGTTGAGCGCGTAGACGAGCCCGAGCACGAGCACGACATACCAGCGCGCCGATTCGAGCCGCGGTGTCGTCGTCATCATTCTGGGCCCCATCTTTTCGTCGTCCGTCACGCCTTGCGGGCTGCCACGCGAGCGCGCCGCAAGATCGACCTTCGTAGCGGCGGAAGGGCGTGGCAGATAGACCTTGCGCACCTTCCCGGACCCATCGGCGGCGCGCACGGCGTTGCATCGCGTGGCAAAACGCGCTTGGTATTTCGCCTCGGCATGGCCCGCATCGCTCAGGAGTTCGCTATTCCTCGCTCATCCCCGGACAATCGGCGCTGGCTCCCGTTGAATGCGCTCCGCGCGTTCGATGCGGTCGGCCAGCGGTTGAGCTTTACCGCCGGCGCGCAGGCGCTCGACGTCTCGCAAAGCGCGGTGAGCCGGCACGTCATCAGCCTCGAGGAGCAGCTCGGCCACAAACTGTTCGACCGCTCGGGGCCGACACTCGCGCTGACCGCGGCGGGGCGCACGCTGTTGCCCGAAGTGCGCAAGGCGTTCGACCGGATCGAACAGACGATGGATGCGATCAGCGGCAATCCCGACACCAGCCGTCCGATCCGGCTCCACATCCCGCCGACGCTGTTACAGCAAGTCGCGATGCCGATGATCCAGGCGTTCCACGCCGAGCATCCCGCGATCCGGATCGACATTTCGAGCTCGCCCGCGGTCGGCCTGCCGAGCGGCGAGACCGACATGGCGATCGTGTTCGACCGGCCCAACATCGATGATCGCGTGACCGATCTGCTGTGGATGGTGCGCGTCGCGCCGGTCTGCTCGCCGCAGGTGGCGCAGCGCAACGCGGGCAAGACGCTCGAGCAGTTCTTGGCGGACAATCCGCTGCTCCACGTCAAGCTCGAGGGGCAACCGCGCGGGCTGTTGTGGAGCACTTTTGCGAATCAATGCCGGATCAGCCTCGACGTCGAGCGCGGGCTTGCCTTCGACGCGAATGCGCTCGCGGTCGGCTATGCGATACATTCGGACGGCGTTGCGCTCGCCGATATCGACATGTTCGCGCCCGAAATCGCCGCCGGGCGGCTCGTTTTGCCGTACGACAGCGTGATCAACGACGGCTTTGGCTATTACCTCAAGTTGCGCGCGGAGGATCTTGCCGATCCGACGATCAGCCTGGTGCGCAGCTGGTTGATCGCACAATTCGCCGCGCGCCAGGGGGTACCCGTCGCCACCGGATGACACCGCGCCAAAAGGGGCCTCGCGGTCGCGCGCCAATCGGCTATGGGGCGGCATGGATATGATCGCTACCCCGCCGGCGCACCCCGCCGATCCCGCCACCATCGCCGTGCTCGAGACGATCGAGACGCGGCTGCGCTGGCTGTCGTCCTGGACGATCCACAATGCCAACCATCTGCGCGACAGCCGCGACGGGCTGAAGGTCGGCGGACATCAGGCGAGCTGCGCGTCGATCACCGCGATCATGACCGCGCTCTATTTCGGCGCGCTGCGCCCGAACGACAAAGTCGCGGTCAAGCCGCATGCCGGGCCGGTGCTGCACGCGATTCACTATCTGCTCGGCCAGCAAAGCCAGGACGCGCTCGAACGCTATCGCGGGATGGGCGGCGCGCAGAGCTATCCGAGCCGCACCAAGGATTCGATCCCGGTCGATTTCTCGACGGGCTCGGTCGGATTGGGCGTCGCGATCACAGCGTTTGCCTCGCTGATCCAGGATTATCTGATCGCGCATGGCGAGATGGCCGAGGCCGATGCGGGCCGGATGATCGCGCTGATGGGCGATGCCGAGCTCGACGAGGGCAATATCTACGAATGCCTGATCGAGGCCTATAAGCACGACATCCGCAATTGCTGGTGGATCGTCGATTACAACCGCCAGTCGCTCGACAGCACGACGGCGGACCGCATGTTCCGCCGCTTCGACGATATCTTCGAGACGTGTGGCTGGCGCGTCGAGACGCTCAAGCACGGCAAGAAGCAGCGTGAGGTGTTTGCGCAGGCCGGCGGGCAAGCGATCGCCGACTGGATCGACGCGTGCCCCAATGCCGAGTTCGCGGCGCTGACGTATCAGGGCGGAGCTGCCTGGCGCGCGCGGTTGAACGCCGATCTGGCCGGGCAAAGCGAGACGCTCGCGCTCATCGCGGCGCAGGACGATGCTGCGCTCGCCGCGCTGATGACCAATCTCGGCGGGCATTGCATCGCGACCTTGCTCGAGGCGTTCGCGCGCTGCGACGATGACGTGCCGACGCTGTTCATCGCCTATACCGTCAAGGGCTACGGGCTGCCGTTTGCGGGGCACAAGGACAACCATTCGGGACTGATGAACCCCGGCCAGATCGCGCAATTGCGCGGCGACCTCGGCATCGTCGAGGGCGAGGAATGGGCGCCGTATGGCGGGCTCGGCGACAATGCCGCCGCTTCGGCGCGCGCGGTGGTCGAGGCGAGTGCGCTGGCACAGGCGGTCAAGGCGAAGCCGGCTCAGGCTGTGGCGGTGCCCGAGCGCCTGCCGGTGCCCGATGGGGCCGAGCTCTCGACCCAGGCGGCGTTCGGGCGGATCCTGCTCGATCTCGCCAAATCGGGGCATCCGCTCGCCGACCGGATCGTCACGACGTCGCCCGACGTGACCGTCTCGACCAATCTCGGCGCGTTCGTGAATCAGCGCGGGCTGTTCCGGCGGCAGGAACTGAAGGACGTCTTTTCCGCCGCGCGCATCCCGACCGCGCAGAAATGGGCGGGGCACGGCGCGGGCCAGCATATCGAGCTGGGCATTGCCGAGAACAATCTGTTCCTGATGCTCGCGGCGCTCGGGCTTGCCGCGCCGCTGTTCGGCACGCGGCTGATGCCGATCGGCACGGTGTACGATCCGTTCATCGCGCGCGGGCTCGATGCGCTCAATTACGCTTGTTACCAGGACGCGCGCTTCCTGCTGGTGGCGACGCCGTCGGGGCTGACGCTTGGGCCCGAGGGGGGGGCGCACCAGTCGATCAATTCGCCGCTGATCGGGATCGGTCAGCCGGGGCTCACCTATTTCGAGCCTGCCTTCGCCGACGAACTCGCGCTGATCATGCGCTGGGCCTTCGCGCACATGCAGGCGGAGGACGGCGGATCGGTCTACCTGCGGCTGACGACGCGCGCGATCCCGCAGATCGAGCGGGCCGACGATGGCTGGCAGGACGATGCGCTGCGCGGCGGCTATTGGCTGAAAGCACCCTCCGGCGACGCCGACATCGCGATCGTCTTCACCGGCGCGGTGACGCCCGAGGTGCTCGAAGCGGCTGCCCTGCTCGCCGACGACGTGCCGGGTCTGGGGCTGCTGATGGTGACGTCGCCCGATCTGCTGCATCGTGGCTGGTCGGCGCGGCACGCCGGGCGTTGGACCGGGGCGGGCGCGTCGAGCCATGCCGACACGCTGCTCGGCGCGCTCGCGCCGCACGCCAAGCTTGTCACGATCATCGACGGCGCGCCGTCGACGCTGTCGTGGCTCGGCAGCGTGCGCGGGATGCGCGTGAGCCCGCTCGGCACCGATCGCTTCGGCCAGACGGGTGATCTGCCAGATCTGTTCCGCGCGTATCGGCTCGATGCCGAGGCGATCGTCGATGCGGTCGCCGAGCTGTGCCTCGGGCCAGTGGATTAGCGGCGGCGATTGCGGTAGCTGCCGAGCATGCGCGAGATCAATTTCGACGGGCTGGTCGGGCCGAGCCACAATTATGCCGGGCTGTCGTTCGGCAACATCGCCTCGGCGAGCAATGCCGGCGCGGTGTCCTCGCCGCGCGGGGCGGCGCTGCAGGGCATCGCCAAGATGCGCCACATGCTGGCGCTCGGCTTGCTGCAAGGTCTTTTGCTGCCGCACGATCGGCCCGATGCGACGTGGCTGCGCCAGCTCGGCTTTGCCGGCGACGACGAGGCCGTCCTCGCTGCGGCATGGCGCGAGGATCCGGGGCTGCTGCGCAACGTGATGGCCGCATCGGCGATGTGGACCGCCAATGCCGGCACCGTCTCGCCCGCGCCCGATACCGGCGACGGCCGCTGCCACATCTCGGTCGCCAATCTCTCGACGATGCTCCACCGCAGCCTCGAAGCGCCACAGACCGCGCGGCAGTTGCGCCTCGCCTTTGGCGACCAGCACCATTTCGCGGTGCACGACGCGCTGCCGTCCCCACTCGGCGACGAGGGTGCGGCGAACTTCATGCGGATGGCGCCGCGCCACGCTGCGCGCGGGATCGAGCTGTTCGTCTATGGCGTGCGTCAGGAGAGCGGCTTTCCCGCGCGCCAGAACCGCACCGCGAGTGCGGCGGTTGCGCGGCGGCATGGGCTCGATCCCGCCGACACGCTGCTCGTCCAGCAAAGCGAAGCCGCGATCGCCGCTGGCGCCTTCCACAACGATGTCGTCGCGGTCGCCAACGAAAGCGTGCTGTTCACGCACGAGCAGGCGTTCGAGGATCCGGCATCTGTCTATGCCTTCATCCGCAGCCGGTTGCCCGAGGCGATCATCCTCGAAGTGCCCGCGGCGCAAGTGTCGCTCGAGGCGGCGATCCGATCGTATCTGTTCAACTCGCAACTGGTGACCCTGCCCGACGGTGCGATGGCGCTGATCGTGCCGGGCGAGTGCCGCGAAGTGCCGGCGGTGTGGGCTTGGCTGCAGACGATGCTCGCGGGCAATGGGCCGATCCGCTCGGTCGAGGCGCTCGATCTGCGCGAGTCTATGCGCAATGGCGGCGGGCCGGCGTGCCTGCGGCTGCGCGTCGCGGTGGATGATGCGGCCTATGCGGCGATCGACCCGCGCTTCCTGCTCGACCCGGCGCGCTGCGATCTGCTCACCGATCTGATTGAGCGGCATTGGCCCGAACGGATCGCGCCCGACGATCTCGGCGACCCGGCGATGTGGCGGCAGTGCCGTGCGGCACGAGCTGCACTGCTCGACGGACTTGGCTTCGGACCCGGCGAGCTTTGAGCCTCGCCGAGCGGCTGCGTTCGGTGGCTCCGTTGCTGGTGCTCGTGCTGCTCGCGCTTGCGCTGCGCGGCGCCGATTTCGGCAATCCGATCATCCACACCGACGAGCAATATTATGCGCTGGTCGGCAGCCGGATGTGGCACGGCGCGCTGCCGTATATCGACCTGTGGGACCGCAAGCCGATCGGGCTGTTCCTGATCTATGCCGCGACACGGCTCCTGCCGGGCGACGGGATCCTCGCCTATCAAGGCGTCGCGCTGCTTTTTGCGGTGGGGGCGGCCTGGGCGATCGGGCGCGCGGCGCGGATCGCGGGGGCGAATGCAGCGGGCGCGCTGATTGCGGGGGCGGCGTACCTCGTATGGCTGCCAATGCTCAGCGGCCGCGCCGGGCAGTCGCCGGTGTTCTTCAACCTGTTCATGGCGCTCGGCGCGGTCCTGCTGCTGCGGCTCCCGGCGCTTGCGGAGCGACGCGACGCGCGTGCGATCGTCTGGAGCGGGGCGGGGGCATGCCTGCTCGCCGGGCTGGCGATCCAGACCAAATACACGCCTGCGGTTGAGGGTGCGCTGTTCGGTCTCGCGCATCTCTTCTATTTGCGGCGCGCCGGCGCAAAGCTCGGCATGCTCGGAGCGGCGGGGCTGGTGTGGCTGGCGCTCGGGCTTGCCCCGACGCTCGCGGCGATCGGCTTTTACTGGCAGCTCGGCCCCGCGGCCTTCCGCGCGTTCTGGTACGATAATTTTACCTCGATCTTCGCGCGCGGCCATTACAGCTATCCGATCGACCTCACGCTGCGCCGGCTCGCCGGGATCAGCGCGCAACTCCTGCTGCTCGTGCTGTGTGCCGCCACGGCGCTGCGGCGCGATTGGCAGCGTCCTGAAATCCGCCTGGCGGCAGCGTGGCTCGGCGCTGCGCTCGTGCCGTTCGTGCTGCTCGGCGTGTTCTTCGATCATTATGCGCTGCCCTTGCTGCCACCCCTGCTGACGCTGGCGGCGGTGACGTTCGGGCGGCATCGCCGGATCGCGCTCGCGATCGTTGCCGCCGGGCTCACCGTCTTCGCGGTCGAGGCGGCGATCCGCCCCGACGACGCGCCCGGCGTCCGTGCGCTGGCGCGCGTGGTGAAGGCCAATAGCGGACACGAATGCCCCTATGTCTTCATCGGCGACGCGATCGTCTATCAGCTCGCGGATGCCTGCATCCCGACCGCCTATGCCTTCCCCTCGACGCTCGCTTATGCGCCCGAGCAAGGCGCGACGGGGATCGACGAGGCCGCCGAGGTCCGTCGTATCCTCGCGCACCGTCCGCCAGTGATCGTCAGCGCCAGCCGCCCGCTTGCCGAGTGGAACGAGCAGAGCCATGCCGCGGTCGAGGCAGCGCTTGCGCGCGATTATCGGCCGGTGTTCGGCACGCCCCGGAACGACTATCGCGCAGTCGTCTATCTGCGCAACGATCGTCCCTTCCGACGGTGATCGCACGCCTGACGTAAGAAAAAGTTCCGCAGCGCAATATTTTCCGTCCGGTTATCCGGCATCGGTATCGTTCTGTTAACGAGGAGATCTCGTTTGCCGATGCCGACCGCGAACCAGTTTATGGGACTTAACGCCCGTATCGCGTCCGGCATCGGGTGCAGTTGGCCGGGGGGCGGCCGCATTATCGCAAACCGAGCGCGGGCCATTCCGGCGATCCGCGCTCTCTCCGCTTCTTTCTAAGACCGTCTGACAGACGCTTACAGGAAACGGCCATGTTGCTCGAATCGCAATACTATCCCGAGTGGGGAGCTCCGGGTCAGCGTCCGGCCGCGACCGCTTTGCCGCGCTGGAGCGTGCTGATCCCGTTCTTCAACGAACGCGATTTCCTTGACGGCACGCTCGCCAGCCTCGCTGCGCAAGACGTGCCGTTCGAACTGATCCTGATCGACAACGGGTCGACCGACGGCAGCGGCGCGGTCGCTGCGGCGACGTGCCGCCGGCTCGGTCTCGCCTTCACGCTGTTGGTCGAGCGGCGCCCCGGCAAGGTCAATGCGCTCCAGACGGGCGTCCAGCGCGCCCGCAAGCGGTTCGTCGCGACGTGCGACGCCGATACGCTGTATCCGGTCAACTACCTGCGCCAAGCCGAGCGTCTGCTCGAAACCGGCGCAGTCGCGGGCGGCGCCTATTTCGTCACGCCGACTGCAACGGAGCAGGATCATGTCGAGGCCGCCAAGCGCATGGCGCGGGCGGCACGGCTGTTTCCCGCGCAATGCCACACAGGTGGGGCAGGGCAGGTGTTCCGCACCGACGTGTTGCGCCGTGCGGGGCAGTTCGATGCGCTGCGTTGGGGGTACGTGCTCGAGGATCACGAGATCATGCACCGCATGGCGAAGTTCGGGCGGCTGGCATATGGCGAAGGCCTGTGGTGCGCGCCCTCGCCGCGCCCGCGCGACCGTGAGTCGATCCGCTGGACGCTCGCCGAGCGGATTCTCTATCACGCGACGCCTGAGCCTGCGCGCGACTGGTTCTTTTATCAGTTTCTTGCGCGCCGCCTTGCCGCCCGGCGCCTGTCGAGCGATCGCATTCGCGAACGGCACTTCTACGCCAAGCCCGACTGCGCCGTCATGCTGCAAAAAGCTGCATAATCGGACGATACCGGACTGGCCGCGTGGCACGGGGGTTGCGGGCGGGGACGTTCGGCGCTTTAGGCTATAGTATGTTGCAAACCCCAGCGATTCGGTGACCGAAGGCGGTCTCAAGGCCGTCTTTCTGGCCGAGCAGCCGATGCTGCTGCGTTTGCTTGTCGCACGGCTCGGCAATCGCGCCGATGCCGAGGACGCGCTGCAGGACATGTGGATCAAGCTCGACCAGCTGCCGACGTCGCAGCCCGTCGCGCAGCCCGCAGCCTATCTCTACCGCATGGCGTCGAACCACGCGTCCGACCGGCGGATTGCCGCAACGCGATCGGGCGCGCGCGATACCGCGTGGATGGAGGTCCAGCCCGCCGCCGACGAACAGCCGACGATCGAGCGCGCGTTGCTCGACCGCGAACGGCTGACGCGGCTCGAGGGTGCATTGGCGGCGATGCCCGAGCGGATGCGCACCGCGCTCCGGCTGTACCGGCTCGAGGACGTGCCGCAAAAGGAGATCGCCGCGCGGCTCGGCATGACGTTGAGCGGGGTCGAGAAGCTGTTGCGACGCGCCGTTAAGGAAATACAAGCGTACAAAATCGCGAGCGAGGCGGATTCGGAAGCGCCACATCGTCTACCCAGCGAAGGGGAATCGAATCGTGACCGCTGAGCCAGCGCACATCGTCGATCGCGCCATCGACTGGCATATGCGCCAAGCCGATATGGACGATCAGGAGTGGCATGCCTTCGTGGCATGGCTCGAGGAAGATCCTGCGCATGCGCGCGCGTTCGACGCTGTCGCGCTCGATATGGCGCTGCTCGTCGATCATCCCGAACTGTATCCCGCCGATCCTGTCGTGGCACCGATCGAGGTTCCGATTGTCGCGTCGCCGCGGCGCCGTGTCTGGGCCTGGGCAGGCGGCGGCGTGGCTGTCGCGGCCGCAGCGTGCCTGACGCTGGTGCTCGTGCCCGCCGGCGGTGGGCCCGCCCCCTATGCGATCGAGACGAAGCCCGGCCAGCGGCAGGACATCGCGCTCAACGATGGCACGCGGATCGAGCTCAACGGTGCCAGCCGCTTGGTTCTCGATCACAACAATCCGCGCGTCGCGACGCTCGATTCTGGCGAGGCGACGTTCCATGTCCATCACGACGTGGGTGCGCCGTTCACCGTCCGCTCGGGCGCGCAGGTCGTTCAGGACGTCGGCACGGTGTTCAACGTCGAGCGCGACGGCAAGCGGCTCGACGTGCAGGTCGCCGAAGGATCGGTGCTGCTTCAGCCGCAGCGCGAGGCCGTGGCATTGCGCGCGGGTGCGGCGGCGACGGTGCATGAGGATGTCGGCAGCATCGTGCTGTCGAAGGTCGATGTCGCCAAGGTCGGTGCCTGGCGCAGCGGTGCGATCACGTTTACGGGCGAGCCGTTCGGTCGCGTCGCGAGCGCGGTCAACCGGATCGACGGCGTCACGCTTTCGATCGACGCAAGCTTGTCGCAGCGTCCCTTTAGCGGCATGGTCCGACTGACGGGGACGGCGGCGCGGGATGTTCCGCATCTGGCCGCATTGGTTGGGGCTGAGTGGCATCACGATGGCGAGCGGTGGTCTATCTCGCCTAATTAAGAGTCTGCGCACCGCGGCACCGTTTGCGATCGCTGTCTGCTCCGTGATTGCGGCGCCGGCGACCGCCCAAAGCGTGCGGATCACGATCGCGCCCGAACCGCTCGATCGCGCGCTCACCTCGCTCGCACGCCAAAGCGGGTTCGACATCATCAGTACCGAGCCGGGGCTCGCGCGGATCCAGGCGCGCGCTGTGCGGGGGCAGATGGCGCCGCGCGAGGCGCTGCAGCGCTTGCTCGACGGGACGGGCTATCGTGCGGTCGCGATCGATGCGCGCAGCTACCGCGTCGTCCGCGCGCCCAAGACGGTCGGCGCGCTGATCCGGCGCGTCGCCGTCCGCAAGCACGCCGACGTGACCGAGCCAGGCGGCGACATCGTCGTCACGGCGAGCAAGCAGGGATCGACGCTGCTGCGTTTTCCGGGCAGCGCGTTGCTGATCGGCGGGTTCGCGCCGGGATCGCTCGCCGCGCGATCGGTGACGATGGACGATGTCGCGCGCGATACCCCGGTGCTGCAGAACACCGAGCTCGGCGAGGGGCGCAACAAGATCTTCATCCGCGGGATCGCCGACAGCAGCTTCAACGGCCCGACGCAATCGACCGCGAGCCTCTATTTCGACGAAGTTCCACTGGGTTTTGCGGGACCCGAGCCGAGCCTCAACCTGTACGACATGAAAAGCGTCGAGGTGCTCGAGGGGCCGCAGGGTACGCTGTACGGATCGGGTGCGATCGGCGGCATCATCCACCTCGAGCCCAACCCGACCGATCTTGCCAAGACCGCGGCATCGCTCAGCGCGGGCGTTACGCTGACGCAGGGCGGCGCGGCGGGCTATGATGCCGCGGGCATGGTCAATCTGCCGATCCTGAAGGATCGCATCGGCTTGCGTGTGGTCGGCTATAGCGAGCGCGACGGCGGCTACATCACCGACTCGATGCGTCGGCTCGGCGACATCAACCGCGCCGATCGGATCGGCGGCCGCGCGAGCCTGGTGATCGCGCCGGGCGATGGCTGGAGCATCGAGCTCGGCGCGCTCGGCCAGAAGATCGATGCCGCCGACGGGCAATATGCCGAGACGATGAGCGGACCGCTCGAGCGCCGCTCGGTGCTCGCGCAGCCCTATAGCAGCCATATCAAGCTCGCGCGTGGCGTGGTGCGCAAGCACTGGGACAGCGGTCTCGATCTGGTGTCGGCGACGGGCTATGTCGATTTGCGCACCTTCGACACGTTCGACGCCTCTCGCACGATCGGCGCGACCGGGCCGACCGTCTACACCACCGAGCAAAGCGACAAGCTGTTCGTCCAGGAAACGCGACTGTCGCGCGCGGTGCCCGACAAGATCGGCTGGCTGGTTGGCCTCGCCTTTCTCGAGGATCGCGATGTCCAGGCGCGCACGCTCGGCATGCCCAACCAGACTCGCGACATCATCGGCGTCAGCAACCGTACCGACAGCGTCTCGGTGTTCGGCGAGGCGAACTGGCCCGTTACCGAGCGGCTGACGGTAACTGGCGGCGCGCGCGTGACGGCGGCGCGGACCGATGGCGAGCCGTCGGTCACGCCGCGCAGCAACAGCTTCGTCAAGGGGCGCGCGACACGACGGATCGATCCGACGCTGGCGCTGTCATGGCTGGTCGGGCCGCGCCTTGCGCTGTTTGCGCGCGTGCAGTCGGGCTATCGCACCGGCGGCTTGGCGGTTGCGAGCGGGGTCGGGCGCGTGCAGGATTTCGGCTCGGACTCGATCACGGTCGGCGAGCTTGGCTTACGCAAGCAACGCACCGGCGCGACCGGGCTGGAGCTCACGGTCGCGGCCTCGTACGCGCGCTGGCGCGACATCCAGGCGGATCTCTACACGCGGCGGGGCCAGCCCTACACCTCCAACATCGGCAATGCCGACATCATCGGGCTCGAAGCCACGGGGGACTGGGTGCCAGTGCGCGGGCTGCACGCCAATTTCGCCTTTCTCTACACGCACAACGTCGTCGACGGGCCGCTCGCGCAATCCTCGACCAAGGCCAATCGGCGTTTGCCCGAGACGCCGGCATTCGCTGGCAATGCCGGGCTGAGCTATCGTTGGACCCTGCGCGATGCGTCCATGTTGAGCATCGCGACGTCGGGGCGCTATGTCGGGCGATCGGTGCTGGGGACCGGGGATTTTCTCGACGTCAGCCAAGGCAATTACGCCGTGCTCGACGCGCAGATCGCGTGGCATTGGCACACGTTCGACGTGACGCTGGCGGGCGACAATCTGACGAACGCGACCGCCAATCGCTTCTCGCTCGGGAACCCGCTGATCCTCGCCTCGCGCCAGCAGACGACCCCGCTGCGCCCGCGCAACGTGCGCTTGGGCGTGTCGGTCGCCTGGTAGCCGCTCAGCGGTCGCCGGGGCGATAGCGGCGTTCGATGTGCCCTGCGAGATCGTCGGGATAGAAATAGACCGGCCGCAACGCACCCGCGGCATAGCGCTCGGCCTGGTCGTTGAAATGCGGCGAGGCAGGGTCGCCGCTTTCGCCGCCCGCGGTCACCGCCCAGGCGCGCAGCTTGGGGCCGAATTCGACCACCGCGACGAAGCTGTTGCCGCTCGAGCCGTATAGCTTGGTCGTGCCGGGATAGAATTTCGCGCCGAACGAAGCGAGGCTGCCCCATTGCGCCGAGGCGAAGGGGACCGGGATGCTTGGCTTGGCGTCGTCGAAGTGTGGTTGGATCGAATCGTCGATCCGCTGGAAGCGGTTGATCCGGCCCCAACCGACGCGCCAGTCGCCAAAGTCGCGCGTCAGTTGGTCGACCGCCGCGCCGAGCGCATCGAGCTTGCCGCTGTCGGACACGCGCGTCGCGATATAGCGCGGCACGTTGATCTGTTCGGAGAGGATGAAGCTGCCGACATCGCGCCACATCTGCCCGGCCCACAATATGCCGAGCGTGGTGGGGACCGAATCGGTGCCCCAGCGATTGTCCCAGCCGCGCAGCATCGCGATCGGCGCGGCGAGCTTCGCACGGCGCGGGTCGCTTGCCGGGAGCGCGTCATACGCCTTGACGAGCGGCGGGATCAGCGTCGCGAACGCGGGCATGTAGCTGTCATAGGCAGCCGTGATCAGCCGTTCGGGCGTGAAATCGTGGCGGTCGGTGAGCAGCAGGTCGGCGTGTACGCCGCGCTGATTCTCGCCCGCGCTGTCCATGTAGCGCGGATAGTCCTTCGCCTTGGGGCTATCGGGCCCGGCAGCACTCCACGGCCAGTCATTGGTGTTGCGCGCCCAGCCGACCTGCGGGTTGATCGCGTTGGGCAAGCTCGCGATCGAGTGCAGCCCATGCCAGTCGGTCGCGGGATCGGCGCCGTCGACGGGCTTGGAATAATCGAAGCGGTCGTCGCGCAACGGAACGAATTGCGGGTGGAGATAGGCGATCTCGCCCTTCGCGTCGGCGAACAGCGTGTCGTTCGACGAATTGGCCTTTCGCTCGGCGACCTTCATGTAGCTGGCGAGATCGTGCGCCTTGGTGCGCAGCCAGCTTTGCTCGAGCGCGGGGATCGGTTTCCACATCAGGCCTTGCGCGATCCATTTGCCGTTCTGTTCGGCGACGATCGGGCCGTGGTGCGAGGCGAAGGTGGTGAAACTGCGCGCCGCCATCGTTCCATCGGGCTTGCGATAGGAGAGCGTCACCACCGCAGTCCGCAGCGGACGCATCGCCTTGCCGTAGCGATACGCGGCGGTCTTGCCCGAGCGGCTGATCTCCTCGGCGAAGCTGTCGACGTTATCGACGCCCGACGAGGTGTGCATCCACCCGGCTTGCTCGTTGAAGCCCTGATAGATGAAGAACTGCCCCCAGGTCGACGCGCCGTACGCGTTCAGCCCTTCGCCGCTCGTCATCTGGAGTTCGGAGCGGAAGTAGAAGCTGGTGTGCGGGTTGATCAGCAGCAGCGCATGGCCGCCGACCGTGTTCTTCGGCGCAATCGCAATGCCGTTCGATCCGCGCGGTTCGCGCGGGAGCGGGCCGGTATCCTCCGACGCGATGGTGATCGGCCGGCCGCCGTAAAAGGAAGCGAGGTCGGACAGCGAGATCCGCTCGATATCGCCGCCGATGCTGCCTTCGGTGAAGGACAGGGCCATCCACGGCTCGAACCGCGTGAGGACCTTGGGGCGGACCTGCGGGTGTGTCGCGAGGTAATAATTAAGCCCGTCGGCCCAGGCGGTCATCAGCGTCTGGAGATAAGCGGGGCTCGCTCGGTACTGCGCCTGAAGTTCGACCGGATCGACATAGAGCCGCTGGCGCAGATCGGCCCAGATCGCGCCTTCGCCCTCGGCCTCGGCGGTGCGCCCCAGCGCGGTCAGATAATTCGCCTCGATCCGGCTGAAATCGTCCTCGGCCTGCGCGTAGATCGCGCCGAACACCGCATCGGCATCGCTGCGCCCGACGACATGCGCGATCCCCCAGGTGTCGCGCGTGATCGTCACACGCGCTGCCTCGGCGCGCCAGCGGGCCTGCTCGGGCTGGGGCGGGGCAGCGGCCGCAGCGACGGCCAGCGAGGGCGCGAGCAGTGCGGCAAGAGCGAACAGGTTGCGCGGGCGGCGGGCGAGTCTATCCATGGGCACACGCTATCGGGCATCGCTCGCGGCGACAATGTTGATGGGAGCCGCACCGATGAAATGGCCGATCGCCGCCCTTCTGTTCGCCCCGCTCGCGCTCGGCGGAACCGCGCCCGAGCCTGTGGCGCCGCACGCGACGCTTTTGCGCCCGGCAGCGGTGTTCGACGGGATCGACCCCGTCGCGCATCCCGGCTGGCAAGTGCTCGTCATGGGCGAGCGAATCACCGCGGTCGGCCCGGCGCTCGCGGTGCCGGCGGGGACCGAGACGATCGACTTGCCCGGCGACACGCTGATACCCGGCATGATCGAGGGGCACGGCCATCTCTTCCTTCACCCCTATAACGAGACGAGCTGGGACGATCAGGTGCTCCACGAGCCGCTCGCCTTGCGCACCGCGCGCGCGGTCGCGCAAGCGGCGGCGACGCTGCGCGCGGGCTTCACCACCGAGCGCGATCTAGGCACCGAAGGCGCTGGCTATGCCGATGTCGGACTGCGCCAGGCGATCGCGGCCGGGATCGTGCCAGGCCCGCGGCTGCTCGTCGCGACGCGCGCGATCGTCGCGAGGGGCGCCTATGGTCCCAAGGGGTTCGAGCCCGGCCTCGTCATCCCGCAAGGCGCCGAGGAAGCGAGCGGGGTGGACGAGCTCGTGCGCGTCGTCCGGTCGCAGATCGCCGCGGGCGCCGACGTCATCAAACTCTATGGCGACTATCGCTGGGGGCCGGGCGAGCCGAGCCGCCCGACCTTCTCGGTCGCCGAGATGAAGGCTGCAGTGGAGGCGGCGCACGATGCCGGACGGACCGTCGCGGTCCACACTGCGACGCCCGAAGGGATGCGCCGCGCGATCGCCGCGGGGGCCGATACGATCGAGCACGGCTATGGCGGCACGCCCGAGATCTTCCGTGCGATGGCGGCGCAGCACATCGCCATGTGCCCGACGCTCGCCGCCTCCGATGCGGTCGCGCGCTATCACGGCTGGCGCGGTGGCGATCCGGTGCCCGAAGCGGTCGCGCAGAGCCGCGCGTCGTTCGCGCTGGCGCGCGCGGCGGGCGTGCCGATCTGCATGGGCGGCGATGTCGGCGTCTTCGCGCATGGCGAGAATGCCCGCGAGATGGTGTTGATGGCCGCCGCCGGAATGCCCGCCGCGCAAGTGCTGATCGCCGCCACATCGGGCAACGCCCGTGCCTTCCGTCTGAGCGACCGGGGCGCCGTGCGCGCCGGACTGCTGGCGGACCTGATTGCCGTCAAAGGAAATCCGGTCGCGGCGGTGGATGCGGTGCAGCATGTCGCGTGGATCATGAAAAACGGCGCAATCGTAACGTTGTAGTTTTCGCCTCCCGGAAAAACTATCCTGGGACGATGAAACGTGTTGCCAATCGTGACAGGATGGAAACCAAGCGTTTCGCGCGGGCCTCTTGCAATGCAGCATTCAGCGTCGCAGTTAGACGCTGATGGCCGTGAGTCCGCCCTTGAGAGCGGACCGCCTCGACGGGGGTGGACTGTAGCCGACCAGGTCGTAGGGATAGACGTAAATGATCAAGCCAACGAGCTCGGTTCGCTCGCTTATGACGGTCGCCAGCCTTCTGGCGCTCGCCGCATGTTCGAAGAGCGCGCCACCGCCGCCCCCCGCCCCACAGGTTACGGTCGCGCTCCCGCTGCAACGCGACATCGTCGATTGGGACGAATATGTCGGTCGCTTCGAGGCGATCCAGGATGTCGAGCTGCGTCCGCGCGTTTCGGGAACGATCGAAAAGGTGCTGTTCGCCAATGGCCAGCGCGTTCGCGCCGGCGAGGCGCTGTTCACGATCGATCCGCGTCCCTATGCCGCCACGCTCGCCCAGGCGCGCGCGCAGGTCGCCAAGGCGCAGGCCGCGCTGACCAACGCGCGCTCCGAGCTCGCGCGTGCCGACAAGCTGCTCGCCGCGCAGGCGATCAGCAAGGAAGAATATGAGACCAAGCTCGCGGCGGTGCGCAGCGGTCAGGCCGATCTCGGCGCGGCCAATGCCAACGTCACGACCGCGCAGCTCAACCTCGGCTTCACCACGGTCCGCTCGCCGATCACCGGGATCGTGTCCGATCGCCGCGTCAGCAAGGGCAATTACGCGACCGACGCGACCACTGTGCTGACGCGCGTCGTCTCGACCGATCCGATCTGGTTCTCGTTCGACGGGGCCGAGAGTTTCTACCTGAAATATCTCCGCCAGGCGAAGGCCGGCGAGCGTGGCTCGTCGCGCAACACGCCGAACCCGGTCGAAGTCCAGCTCGCCGACGAGAGCGGCTATCGCTGGCACGGCCGGATGGAATTCGTCGACAATGCGGTCGATCCCAATTCGGGGACGATCCGCGCGCATGCGGTGATCTCTAACCCCGACGGCTTCCTCACCCCCGGTCTGTTCGGCCGCGCGCGGCTGCTCGGCTCGGGCACCTATCATGCGATGCTCGTCCCCGACGAAGCGGTCGTCACCGACCAGACGCGCAAGCTCGTCTATGTCGTCGGCAAGGATGGCAAGGCAGTCCAGCGCCCGGTCGAGACCGGCCCGCAGGTCGAGGGGCTTCGCGTCATCAAGACCGGCCTCGCCGCCGGCGAGCATGTCGTGATCGAGGGCATCACCACGCTCCAGCCGGGGATGTCGGTCAAGGCGGTGCTGACCAAGATGAAGCCGCGCGCGGCGAACACCGCGCCGACCAGCCAGCCCGACACCGCACCCCCCGCATCCGATGCGACTGCGAAGTAAGCGCCCGTGAAATTCCCCCATTTCTTCATCGAGCGCCCGATCTTTGCGGCGGTGCTTTCGATCCTGATCGTCGTGTTCGGCGTGGTCGCCTATCCGGGCTTGCCCGTCGCGCAATATCCCGAGATCGCGCCGCCGACCGTCGTCGTGACCGCCACCTATCCCGGCGCGAATGCCGAAACGCTCGCCGAGACCGTCGCCGCGCCGCTCGAGGAATCGATCAACGGCGTCGAGAACATGATCTACATGTCGTCCTCGTCGACCGGCGATGGCGCATTGTCGATCACGGTGACTTTCAAGCAGGGCGTCAACGTCGATCAGGCGCAGGTGCTCGTGCAGAACCGCGTCTCGACCGCCGAGCCGCGTCTGCCCGACGACGTCCGCCGCGTCGGCGTGACGGTCGCCAAGAATTCGCCCGACATCCTGATGGTGATCGCGCTGACCTCGCCCGATGGCTCGCTGTCGCAGCAATATGTCTCGAACTATGCGACGACCCAGCTCATTGACCGCATGGCGCGTATTCCTGGTGTCGGCGGTGTGCGCGCCTTCGGTGGCCGTGACTATAACATGCGCGTGTGGATCAATCCCGATCTCGCCGCGTCGCGCAACCTGACCACCGACGAGATCGTCGCGGCGATCCGCGCGCAGAACGCCCAGGTCGCGGTCGGCTCTGTCGGCGCGCCGCCGTTCAACCAGGGCGGTACTGCCTTCCAGCTCGGCATCCAGACCAAGGGCCGCCTGACCACGCCCGAGGAATTCGGCCAGATCATCGTCAAGCGCGACGATCAGGGCCGGCTGACGCGGCTGCGCGATGTCGCGCGGGTCGAACTCGGCGCGCAGGATTACGGCATCAATGCCGTGCTCAGCGGCAAGCCGATGATCGGCATCGCGATAACCCAGCTTCCCGGATCGAACGCGCTGACCACCGCCGACGCGGTCAAGGCGTCGATCGCCGAGGCGTCGAAAAGCTTCCCGCCCGGGATGCAATATCAGATCCCGTACAACCCGACCGAATACATCCAGGCGTCGATCGAAGCGGTGTATCACACGCTGGTCGAGGCGATCGTGCTCGTCGCGCTCGTCGTGCTGCTGTTCCTGCAGAGCTGGCGCGCGACGATCGTGCCGCTGATCGCGGTGCCGGTGTCGCTCGTCGGGTCGCTCGCGATGCTCGCGGCGTTCGGCTTCAGCCTCAACAATCTTTCGCTGTTCGGCTTGATCCTCGCGGTCGGTATCGTCGTCGATGACGCGATCGTCGTGGTCGAGAATATCGAGCGGTTGATGGAGGAGAAGGGCCTTAGTCCGCGCGAAGCGGCGCACGAGACGATGGACGAAGTGTCGGGCGCGCTGATCGCGATCTCGCTGGTGCTGTGCGGGGTGTTCATCCCGACCAGCTTCATCCCCGGCATTTCTGGCCAGTTCTATCAGCAGTTCGCGCTGACGATCGTGTCGGCTGCGGTGATCTCGGCGTTCGTGTCGCTGACGTTGTCGCCTGCGCTCGCGGCGTTGCTGCTCAAGCCCAAGCACGACGTCGAGCCCCGCGCCGGCGTGCTCGGCTGGCCGACCCGCTTCGCGCGCGGCTTCAACCGCGGGTTCGACAAGATCAGCAACCGCTTCGGCAAGTTCACCGCACGCGCGGTGCGCGCGCTGGCGCTCGTCGGAATCGTCTATGCGTGTTTGATCGGGCTTGCCGGCTGGCGGCTCTATGCGACGCCATCGGGCTTCATTCCTGCGCAGGATCAGGGCTATCTGATCGCGGTCATTCAGTTGCCGCCGGGGTCGTCGTTGCAGCGCACGTCCGAGGTGATGGAGCAAGCTACCAAGATCGCGCTCAAGAACCCTTCGACGCTCGCGACCGTCGCGTTCGCCGGCCTCGACGGCGCGACCTTCTCGACTGCACCGAACGCGGGCGCGATGTTCATCACGCTCAAGCCGTTCGGCGATCGCAAGACCGCCGACGAGATCGCCAACCAGATGCGCGGTGCGCTGAGTGCGATCCATGGTGGCAATCTGCTGATCGTGCCGCCCCCGCCCGTCCGCGGGATCGGCACCGGCGGCGGTTTCAAGATGCTGATCGAGGACCGTTCGAACCTTGGCTACAAGGCGCTCGAAGGCGCGGCCTTCGCGATGATGATGAAGGCCAACCAGACGCCAGGCCTGGTCAGCACCTTCACCACCTTCAACACCCGCACCCCGCGCCTGTCGGCCGATATCGACCGCGAACGCGCCGAACAGCTCGGCGTGCCGGTGGCGAACGTCTTCTCGACGCTCGGCACCTATCTCGGCGGGACGTACGTCAACGACTTCAACTATCTCGGGCGTACCTACCGCGTGACGGCGCAGGCCGATGCGCCGTATCGCGACCAGACGTCCGACGTCGGGCATCTCAAGACGCGTTCGGCGGCGGGCAATATGGTGCCGCTCGATTCGGTCATGACGCTCAAGAACGACAGCGGGCCGTATCGCGTCGTGCGCTACAACCTCTATCCGTCGGCCGAGCTGCAGGGCGATACCGCGATCGGCTATTCGTCGGGCCAGTCGCTCCAGACGATGGCGAAGCTGGCGAGCGAGACCTTGCCCAAGGGCATGGCGTTCGAATGGACCGAGCTCGCCTTCCAGCAGCAGCAGGCGGGTAATACCGCGACGCTGGTGTTCGGTCTGGCGGTGCTGTTCGTGTTCCTGCTGCTCGCGGCGAATTACGAAAGCCTGGTGCTGCCGCTCGCGGTCATCCTGATCGTGCCGATGTGTCTGCTCGCTGCGATCGTCGGGGTGAATCTGTTCGGCGGGGACAACAACATCCTCACGCAGATCGGCCTCGTCGTGCTGATCGGCCTTGCTGCCAAGAACGCGATTCTGATCGTCGAGTTCGCGCGGCAGAACGAGGATGCCGGGATGGAGATGCACGAGGCCGCGATCCACGCCGCCGAGCAGCGTCTGCGCCCGATCGTGATGACCTCGATCGCGTTCATTCTCGGCGTGCTGCCGCTGGTGATCGGGACGGGGCCGGGCGCCGAGATGCGCCGCGCGCTCGGCGTCGCGGTGTTCTTCGGGATGATCGGCGTGACGACCTTCGGCCTGCTGTTCACGCCGAGCTTCTATGTCATCAGCCGGACCCTGGGCGACTGGGTGTCGTCCAAGATGCCGCGCCGGAAGGCCAAGCCGCCAAAGCACCTCCCCGCGCCCGAGGAGACGCCGGCATGAAGCGTATCGTAGCCGTCCTTCCCGCGCTCGCTTTGTCGGCGTGCGTCGTTGGACCCAATTACACCAAGCCGACGATGCCCGTCGCGGCGACTGGCGGCAGCTTTGCCGAAGCCGGCAAGACTGCGGCGATCACGCCGACCCCGCTGCACGATCATTGGTGGCGGCTGTATAACGACCCGGTCGTCGACCGGCTCGTGACCGATGCGCTGGCGCACAATACCGATGTGCGCATCGCTGCGGGCAATCTCGAGCGTGCCCGCGCCGTGCTCGACGAGCAACGCGGAGCGCGGCTGCCGACGACCAGCCCGAGCGCGCAATATACGCGAGGGCAGGCCAACCTCGCCAGTGTCGGCGCGGGCGCGCTGGGGACGGGTGGCACCACGGGCGGCACCGCCGGCGCGGCGACGCAGCAGACCTTCCGATACAACAGCTTTAAGCTCGGCTTCGATGCGTCGTACGAGGTTGATCTGTTCGGCGGGATCACGCGCGCGATCGAAGCCGCACGTGGCGATGTCCAGGCGGCGCAGGCGCAGCTCGATGCCGCGCGCGTCTCGGTCGCGGCGGAAACCGCGCGGGCCTATGCGACGGCCTGCAGCAATGCCGCGCAGCGTTCGGTCGCGCTCGATACGGTGCAGTTGCAGCAGCGGACCTTTGCACTGACCAACACGCTGTTCGACGCAGGGCGGGGGACGCGGCGCGACGTCGATCGCGCCGACGTGCTACTTGCGCAGACGCAGGCGACGATCCCGGGCTTCGAGGCCGAGCGGCGTGCGTCGCTCTATGCGCTCGCGGTGCTGACGGGCTTAGCCCCCGAACAGGTCGATGCCGCGGCAGACGCCTGCAAGGTACCACCGCGGATCGCGTCGGTGCTGCCCGTCGGCGATGGCGCCGCGCTCATTTCGCGCCGCCCCGATGTCCGCGCGGCCGAGCGGACGCTCGCCGCCGATACCGCGCGGATCGGCATAGCCGTCGCCGATCTCTATCCCAAGATCCAGTTGCTCGGATCGATCGGCCTCAATTCCCAGCGCGGCAGCCAGTTGTTCAAGGGCAGCGCGGTGACCTATTCGGCCGGACCGCTGATCTCGTGGAGCTTCCCCAACCAGACCGTTGCGCGCGCGCGGATCCGTCAGGCGCGCGCCGGCGCTGATGCGAGCCTTGCGACCTTCGACGGCCGCGTGCTGACGGCGTTGCAGGAAGTCGAGCAGGCGCTCGCGCGTTATGCGGGGGCGCTCGATCGCAACGCCGCATTGCGCCGCGCCGAGGCGTCGAGCAGCGCTGCGGCCAAGCTCTCGCAATTGCGCTTCGATTACGGGGCCGACAGCTTCCTGCTGCTGATCGAGGCCGAGCGCGACCGGGCGAGTGCGCGCGCGGCGCTGGCGCAGTCCGATGCGGCGGTGTCCGACGCACAGATCAGCCTGTTCAAGGCGCTCGGCGGTGGCTGGGAAGACGCGCCTGCGCCGGTGCGGCGTGAGCCGGTAACGCCGACCCCGTGAGGCGCGTCCGCAGCGCTTTGTTCATGCCCGCGTCGAATGCGCGTGCGATTGCCAAGGCGCGCGGGCTCGACTGCGACGCGGTGATCCTCGACCTCGAGGACGCCGTCGCGCCCGAGCAGAAGACCGCGGCGCGCGCGCAGGCGATCGCGGCGGCGGGAGAGGGCGGGTTTGGCGCGCGGCGGCTGGTGCTGCGCGTCAACGGGCTCGACACCGCATGGGGCGAGGCCGATCTGGCTGACGCCGCCGATGCTGGCTTCGATGCGGTGTTGCTGCCCAAGGTTTCGGCGCCGGGCGATCTGGCGCTCGCGCGCGCGCAGCTTGGCGCGGTGCCGCTTTGGGCGATGATCGAGACGTGCGCGGCGATGCTCGCGTTGCCGCTGATTGCGGCCGCGCCGGGGCTCGCGTGTCTGGTCGCGGGGACGAATGACCTCGCCAAGGACATGCGCTGCACGCCGGGGGCCGACCGCCTGCCGCTGCTGCCGCATTTGACCGCGATCGTCACCGCGGCGCGGGCGCATGGCCTCATCGCGCTCGACGGGGTGTCGAACGTGCTCGCCGACACTCCCGAACTGGCGGCGGAATGCGGGCAGGGGGCGGCGTTCGGCTTCGACGGCAAGACGCTCATTCACCCCGCGCAGATCGAACCCGCCAATCGCGCCTATGCGCCGTCGGCCGAGCGCGTGGCGTGGGCCCAGGCGGTGATCGCGGCGTTCGCGCTGCCCGAGAATGCCGACAAGGGCGCGATCCGCGTGGCGGGCGAGATGGTCGAGCGGTTGCATCTCGAAGAGGCGGAGCGAGTCGCCGCTTTGGTGTAGCAGGGCGTTCGCCTGCCTCCCACCGTCACCGCGGGGTCCACCGTGCGGCACATGCTGCGGGCGAAATGCGCGTATCACGGTGGACCCCGGGACAAGCCCGGGGTGACGGGTGGTGTGGTTGACCTTGCGGCGCTACCCCAGCACGCGCCCAGCCACGGCATCGAGCTTCGCCAGCATCGCCGGATCGCGCGCGTCAGGCGCGGTGATCAGCGCATAGTCGAGCACGGTATCGAGCGGCGAGGGCGTCCGCTCGGCGGGCAGCGCCGCGACCAATGTCTCGACCGCGCGCCGCGCGATAACGCCGTTCGCGCCCATTTGCTTGATCACTTCGTGCACCTCGACGAACGCGGCTTCCTCGCGCCAGCAATCGTAATCGGTCACCATCCCGATCAGCGCGTACGGCAGCTCGGCCTCACGCGCGAGCTTGGCTTCGGGCATCGCGGTCATGCCGATCACGTCGGCGCCCCATTGGCGGTACATCAAACTCTCGGCGCGGCTCGAGAATTGCGGGCCCTCCATCGCGAGATAGGTCGCGCCCTTTGCGACGCTCCCGCCAGCGGCATGAACCGCCTCGGCCGCGAAGGCCGAGAGGCGCGGGCAGACCGGCTCGGCCATCGAGACGTGCGCGACCATGCCGGTGCCGAAGAAGCTCGAGGCGCGCGCGACCGTGCGGTCGATGAACTGGTCGACGATCGCGAAATGCCCCGGCGGCAATTCCTCGCGCAGCGACCCGATCGACGAGATCGCCACCAGATCGGTGCAGCCGCTGCGCTTCAGCGCGTCGATATTGGCGCGAAAGTTTAGCTCGGACGGGCTGATCCGGTGCCCGCGACCGTGGCGCGGCAGGAAGACGAGGTCGACGTCGCCGATCGAGCCGAACAGCAATTCGTCGGACGGCGCGCCCCACGGCGTCTCGACGCGGCGCCATTCGGGGTGCTCCAGCGCGTCGATCGCGTAGAGGCCCGATCCGCCGATGATGCCCAATTTCCATTTGCCGCTCATGCGGGAGTCTCCGTCCACTGATCGAGCCAGGCCTGCGCTTGCTTCGCCTCGCCGACGGCATGTGCGCTGACCGCGCCGCGCGAGGCAAGGAAGCGCGCGTGGAGCGCGAACGGCTCGATCGACAATTGATCGCGCAAAGCGTCGATCGTCTCGCCGAGTTCGGTCAGCTCGGCGACGACGGGCGCTGCCTTGGCGATCTGCGCCTTGTCCTTGGTGTGCCCGAACAGCCGGATCTGCCCCGCGGCCGTCCGCTCCAAGGCGCCGCGGAGCAGCGCATGATATTCGGTTTCGCTCTCGATGCGGCGGTCATCGAGCCGGGCGAGGCGGTCGGCTTTGGCCATCAGATTACCTTCATGTCGCTTTGATAGTGATACCAGGCGAAAACGGCTGCAGCGCCACGGTGCGGCCGCCACGCTTCGGCCAGCTCGCGCACCAGTTTCTCGCTCGGGCGCGCCTCATGGCCGAGGATCCGGCCGACTTCGATTTGAATCGCGAGGTCGCCCGCGGGCCAGATGTCGAGCCGACCCTCGGCGAACAGGAGATAGATCTCCGCCGACCAGCGCCCGATGCCCTTGACCGCGACGAGCTTGGCGATCGCTTCCTCATCGTCGGCGGGCAAGTTCGCCAGATCGAGTTCGCCGCTTGCGACCAGCGCCGCCAGGCTGCGCGCATAGCCCGCTTTCTGGCGCGACAGGCCGGCTTCGCGCAATTGCTCGTCGCTCGCGCTGGTGACGTTGGCGGGATCGTCGAGGTCGCCGATGATCGTCTCGAGCTTGCGCCACACCGACTCCGCCGCCTTGGTGCTGACTTGCTGGCCGATGATCGTGCGCAGCAGCGTGGCATAGCCGCGGGGCGAAATGCGCGGTTCGGGATAGCCGACGCGCGCGAGCGCCGCCGCGATGGCGGGTTCGCGCGTCGCGAGTTCGTCGAGGGCGGTCTTCAGCTGGTCGGCGCTCAGGCCCATGCGGTGATCCCTTGATCGGCGCCGCGTCTGGCGGCATGGCGGTGGAGAATTCGCTATCGCAAAGGACCGTCAATGCCCAAGCTTATCGTTGTGACTCGTGAGGGTGAAGAGCGCGAAATCGAGGGCGAGGCAGGCCTGTCGGTGATGGAAGTGATCCGCGACGCAGGGATCGACGAGATTCTCGCGCTGTGCGGCGGCTGCTGCTCGTGCGCGACATGCCATGTCCATGTCGACCCGGAGTTTGCCGACAAACTCCCGAAGATGAGCGAAGACGAGAACGACCTGCTCGATTCGTCGGCCGACCGCACCGCGACTTCGCGTCTGTCGTGCCAGCTGCCGATGACCGACGCGCTTGATGGGCTGAAGGTCACGATCGCCGCGGAAGACTGACGGGCGCAGGCACGTCGGCGCAGCGACGGCGCCGGTGCGGCCGCGCCGCAGCGCCCGGCACGGCCGGGCGGGGTCGCTTACGCGATCCCGTCCGACGACGGCTTTGCCGGCGTCCTGGCGCGCGCCGTGCTATGAGCGCTTAACGCGTCGCCACCGCGTACAGCGCGATCGCCGCCGCATTCGACACGTTGAGGCTCTCGATCTTGTCCGAGATCGGCAGCTTGGCGAGCTCGTCGCAATGCGCTGCGGTGTTCTGGCGCATGCCTTCGCCCTCGGCACCGAGCACGAGCGCGACGCGCTGGGTCCCCATCGCCGTGGCGAGCGTCTGGTTCGAATCGCCCGTCAGGCCGATTCGCCAGAAGCCTGCCGCGGCAATCTCCTCGAGCGCGCGCGCCAGGTTGGTGACACGCACCCACGGCACCACTTCGAGCGCGCCCGAGGCCGAGCGGGCGATCGTGCCCGATTCTGGCGGGGCGTTGCGATCGGGCGTGACGATCCCAAGCGCGTCGAACGCCGCCGCCGAGCGCAGGATCGCGCCGACATTGTGCGGATCGGTCACGCCGTCGAGGATCAGCAACGGACGCTGATCGCCTTCGCCTTGCTCGAGCAGATCGGCGAGCCACATATCCTCGAGCGGATCGACCTCGATCACCAGCCCCTGATGCGGCGCGTCGCCCGGTACGAGCCGCGCGAGATCGGTCACCTGGGCATAGACGATCGGGATCGCCGGATCGAAATCGATATTGGCGATCGCTTCACGCGTCGCCCAGATTTTCCGCACGACGCGCTCGGGATTTTCGAGTGCGGCGGTGACGGCGTGGCGCCCCCAGAAGCGCGGGCGCCCGGCAGGGGCTTGTGACGGGCGATGTCCGCGACGGCCGGCCATCAGGCGATCCCGCCGAAGCTGCGAGCGGAGAGGGGGAAACGAACCATTGCGAAAACCTTCGATCGACCAAGCAGATTGTGGCGCCACGGGTATGCGCCGGACGCCGCGCGTGCAAGCCTTGCGCGTTTTTGATGGCGAAAGCGTCGCTATAGCCGTTGACACGCGCCGATGCGGTCGGCATTGGCACGCCTCGCTTTTCGGAGCGACCGCCCGCAAGGGCGAGCGCCTGGGGACAGGTGGCCGAGTGGTTAAAGGCAGCAGACTGTAAATCTGCCGGAGTTTCTCCTACGTAGGTTCGAACCCTACCCTGTCCACCAATGCCCATGGTCAATTGGGCAAAATCAACGACTTACCAGTTTGTGCTTCCTGTCCGCCGCGATTGTGGTACATCCGACGGTACACGTTGGTCTCAGACTTTCGTTACTTTGCCGCCGAAGAGGACTTTCGGCGGGGCCGGCTCAAGTTCGGTGGAGCCTGTGCCGGGGTACGCTGCGTTGAGCAGATGTCGCACTCCACACCTTCAACGTCGGAACGGTATTTATCATCTGCGAATGCGGGTGCCAGATGCTGTTCGGCCACTGCTCGGTCGTTCCGAGGTGCGCAAGTCTTTAGGAACTGCGTCATCCCGCGAAGGTCGACTGCGCGTGGCCCGCTACGCGACCAGGGTGATGGATGCGTTTGAAATGATATTAACTTCACAGCTTTCAACAGATGAAGCCAGGGCGCTGGTTCGGTCATGTTTTCGCGACCTTGTCGGCGAGATCGAGCGGTCGGGCGGTATTGTGCCGACGACCGACGAACCAAATTTAGAAGCTGTCGAGCAGCGCGGCCTTTCGATGGAGCGGATCGCTGAGCTGCAACAGCAGATTGCCACGACAAAGTTTGATAATGCGGTCCTACTCCGCGCGCAGTCTTTATCAAATTTCCATAGGCTAGACCTTCACTCGATGGCACCGGGGCTGCGTAATAGCGTTCTGAGCGGCGTTGCGCGGGCACTAGTGGAGCAGCAGAAACTATTTCAGTTGAGAATAGACGACGGTCTTGCTCCTTTTCTCCCGACCGACCCTTTATTCCAGAATTTGTCCGCCACCGAAGCGTCTGTGATTTCTGAAAACAATGCTTTCGAGTGTTCCAATGGGCCGTCTGTCGCAGAAGCCATCGTCACTTATTTGACCGATGGTCGGCAACGATGGGTCGCCAAAACTTACATGGCCCGCGTTTGGCAACTTCGCTTTTTTGAGGAGCATGTAGGGTCACAGCTTCCGCTATCAGCGGTCACTACGCACCATGTTCGAACGTTTCGCGACGCCGTGCGGATGCTGCACAAGACCCATGGGAAACGAAGAGGTTGTACATTCTTCCAGCGTCAAACCGATAACGTCGAGCACCGAATTTCCGATAAGACAGCCTCAATCATCTTCGAGCCTATCAAAGCGTTTTTTCGGTGGGCGAAATCGATCGAGGGCCTGATTGCGACGAACCCGGCGGATGGCATTCAGCTACTCGCAACAAAAGTGGTTAAGGGTTCAAAGTCCCGCCGTCCTTTCACGGCGGGAGAACTCAGAACCTTATTTTCCGCACCCTTGTACCGCGGGTGTAAATCCAAGGATCGGAGATACGAACACGGCAGCCTGATCATCAAAGATGCCAAGTTTTGGATACCGATTTTAGGATACTACACTGGTGCTCGGTTGGGGGAGATCGTGCAACTTCACGTGCGTGATGTGCACCTCGACGGGCCAATCCCGTACCTTTCGATCAACGAAGATAACGTGCCAGGAGCAGGCTCGCACAATCATAAACATGTCAAATCCCACGCTGGTGTGAGAGCGGTGCCACTCCACAATGATCTCATAGATCTTGGATTTTCTGGCTACGTAGCAAAGATGGCGCAGAAGACAGGCAAGGGGCGAGTTCGACTGTTCGAAGAATTCGCATACGGAAGCGACGGTCAAGCGAGCACAGTCGCTTCAAAGTGGTTCGCCCGATTTATGGACAGCGTGGGATTGAGCGACCCGAAGCTGGTGTACCATAGCTTCCGTCACAATGCGGAAGACGCCTTTCGAGATGCCTTGCAGCCCCAATATGTCATCGACAAAATTCTCGGTCACAGCGATGGCGCGACCAGCGCCGGTTATGGGGAGGGGGCATCGCTCGGCACACTTCACGGAGCGGTGATGGCCAGGCAATGCAAAGTTCAGCTCCCGGCGGTCCTCCAGCAGACCGCGAAAGATGGGGAGCAGTGACATGCCAGCATCTGAACATGAAATATTCCGAGTGGCCAAGGGCTTGAAGATGAGTGCGTCGCTCGCCCGCACGTTAGCCCACTGTCTGTTTTGGACACAGTATGCCACTCAAACTGAGGGAGGCATTCCGACCATTTGGAAGACCGGGCCTGATTTAGAAAAAGAGCTCGGGATCGCTGCCCGAACAGCAAATCAACATTTGAAGAAGCTTGCCTCGTTGGACTACTGGCATATCTCCTATCGACCGAGACCAGGTACGATCGGTCCGGTTACGTGGCTGACCCCCACCGACCTATCATTTCGGCTTCTGAAGCTCGCGTCCCAGCACGCTATCGAAAGGGCGACAGCAAAGTCAGCCAAGCCTCCAAAGGGTGGGGCAACAGACCAGTTTGATCTGCCTGTGTGTGACGACCAATCGTCGCAATTTGTGACATCAAAGCAGCTGGGACATACAGCCAAAACCGCAGAGGTACAGAGCAGCTTCTTTCTTTCCAGCGAAGCCGGAAAGAAGGGAATGAATGAACCCTCACCAGGTAAGAAGAAGATTTACGGGAAGAAAGAAGGGGTGTCCCCTCCAACCTACCTGAAGGTTGTTGATTTCCACTGAGAGCTGACCCGGGAGGCGCATAATTTCCACTGAGAAGTGACCCATGTTTTGATCTTCCCCTGGCTGCCTGGTCGGGGGA
>NZ_JBEPNG010000005.1:0-315850 GCF_040546165.1 Sphingomonas sp. UYEF23
GCGCTGGGATGAACTGCTGCCATGGAATTGGCAGTCGCCGAACGATCAAATGCTCGCGAAAGCCGCTTGAGGCGCGGCCTCTACGCCACGCTTACTACGGGCCGTGTGCACCGTCCGGATGTACAGCCATGCCCTCGATAAGCGTTACCTGTATCTCCGCCGCTTCGCCGTGGACCAACTCGTCGTACAGCGTGTCGGCCACGGCAACCTGATCCGGCAACCGGCATTCCCTGACATGCGCGCGTCTACGCCGTTCAACCATCAGGGGGTGCGCGCAGACGGCCTAACGCGATAGCGTGGGTCATGCCGTTCCCCAAAACCACGATTCGTCACCTCAGCTATTTCGTCGCGCTGGCCGAAGCGGGCAGCTTCACGCGAGCAGCCGAGCGGATGGGCGTTTCCCAGCCGTCGCTCTCGCAACAGATCCGCGCGCTCGAAACCATCATCGGGGCAGCGTTGTTCGAGCGGGGAGGTCCGGCAATCCTTACCCCGCTGGGACGCGACTTGCTCGACCGGGCACGGCGCATCCTGCTCGATGTTGTCGACCTCGAAGATTTCAGGGCAAGTTCGGCCGATCCCTTGATCGGCACGATCCGGCTCGGTGTGTCGCCGACGCTCGGCGCGTATCTTATGCCGGCGCTGGTCGCGCGGCTGCACCGCGAGCATCCCACGCTCCGTGTCCATGTCCGCGAGGGCCTGCCGACCGCACTCGCGACCGGACTTGCCACTGGCGTCCACGATTTGATCCTGGCGCAACTGCCCGTGACGGGCGGCGCGTTCCACAGCGAGCGCCTCTTTCGCGAACCTTTGTACGTCGCGATGGCGTCCGATCATCCGCTCGTGGCAAAGACGATCATCGCACCATCCGATCTGCGCGGCACCAGCCTGTTGACGCTACAACCCGAATATCGGCTGGCCGAACAGGTCGCGGCGATCGCGATCGATGTGGGCGCCAACGTATTACGTGACTACGAAGGGACCAGCCTCGATGCGATCCGCCAGATGGCGGGCATGGGCATGGGGCTTGCCTTGCTACCCGAACTCTACGTCCGCCAGGAAGTTCGCGAAGGCGACGACGTCGTCGTGCGGCCGATAAAGGGGAGCCGCTACTACAGAGATATCGGACTGCTGTGGCGACACGGTGCCGGGCGCGCACCGGCCTATGGCTTGATCGCCGGCTTGCTACGGGCTGTTTTCGCATAGGATATTCCTATTGATATCATAAGCCACGCTGCATTGTCCTAATGCCGCGAATGGGAGATACTCGGCTTCGATCATACGCGAGGGGCACATGGCAGGCGAACACATCGGATGGCGTTCAGCGGTCGGGTGGCTGGCAGAGATTGTCGGGCCTGACATGGCGTACGTCCGTCTCACGATGGTCTACGGCGTCGCGATCAGCCTGTTGTCGCTCGCCACGCCGATCTCGGTGCAGCTGCTGATCAACAGCGTCGCCTACACCGCGATGCCAGCACCGTTATGGACGCTGGCGGGGCTGTTGCTCGGGCTGCTGCTGGTGGTCGCGGGGCTCAGCGCCATGCGGTTCTGGATGATGGCGCTGTTCGAGCGTCGGCTGTTCGCGCGGATCGTCGCCGAGATCACCGTCCGCGCGGTCCATGCCCAGAACCCGTTCTTCGCCGACCAGAATCGCGGCGACCTGTTCAATCGCTATTTCGACCTCGTCATCGTGCAGAAAGCGGTGCCGAGCCTGGTCATCGGCGCGTTCACGATCATCCTGCAATCGGCGGTGGGCCTCATCGTCACCAGCTTCTACCATCCCTTCTTCCTCGCCTTCAACGCGATCCTCCTGCTCGTCATCCTAGCGATCTGGCTGATCTGGTCGCGCGGCTCGATCCGTTCGGCGGTCGCGCTGAGCCATGCCAAGCACGACGCCGCGCGCTGGCTCGAAAGCGTCGGCGGGTCGAACGGCTTCTACAAGTCGAGCCGCCATTTCGATTTCGCGATGGACCGTTCGGAAGCCGTCACCGCCACCTATGTCGATCGCCATCGGCGCTATTTCCGTTACAGCTTCACGCAGACGGTCGCCTTCCTGCTCCTCTATGCCTTTGCCAGCGCGGCGCTGCTGGCGCTGGGCGGCACCCTCATTTTGAGCGGAGAGTTGTCGATCGGACAGCTGGTCGCGGCGGAGCTGATCCTAGGCGGCGTGTTCTACGGCGTGTCGCAGCTCGGCTGGTATCTCGACACGCTCTACGATCTGGTGGCGAGCGCGGAGGAATTGTCGCTGCTCTACGCGATACCGCAGGAGAGCGCGGTCGTCGCGGTGGGGCAGTCGCCCGGCGACGGTGCGGTGCGGCTCGACCGCGTCGTGATCGAGGGCGCGCGCTTCGATTTCGAGCTCGCGGCGGGCGAACAGCTCGTTACGCGCGCCGACGGGGGTGCCGAACGGTTGTTGGCGATGGTTCTCAAACGCCATGTGATTCCCGAGCGCGGCCTGGTCACTGTCGGTGGTGCCGACATGGCGACGTTCGACATGTATCGGCTGCGATCCGAGGTCATGGTGCTCGACCGGCCGAGCATCGTCGAGGTCACGATCCGCGAGTATCTGACTCTCGCTGCGGCTGCGTCGACATCCACCGTCATGCTCGACGCGCTGGAGACGGTCGGCTTGCGCGACCGCATCGCCGGGCTGCCGCACGGGCTCGATACACCGCTGGCGGCATCGGGCTATCCGCTGTCGATCGGCGAGGTGATGGCGCTGAAGCTCGCCAATGCGCTGCTGGTGCGCCCGCACGTCCTGATGCTGGCGCAGCTCTACGATCTGATCCCGACGAGCCGCCTGGCCGAGGTGCTGCGCCAGCTCAAGGCGGCCGGTACGACGGTCTTGCTGTGCACGGGGCGGCCCGAGGATATCGCGCTCGACGGCTGGTTCCATCTCGAACCCGATCGGCAGCGACGCTTCGACAATTGTGCAACGCTGGTCGCCGCGACCCAGCATGGAGCCGGCAATGTCGTATAAGCCCGATCGCCTCGCGCATTTCCAGACGCTTGCCGCAATGCGCGCGCCGCGGGTGGCGTCGGCCGTGGCGTGGATGCTCATGCTGGGCATCGCGATCGCCGCGGCGATCATGGCGCTGGTCCCCTGGGTGCAGACCGCCAACGGCACGGGGCGGGTCGTCGCGCTCGATCCCGGCGACCGACAGCAACCGGTGACCGCGCTGGTTCCGGGCAAGGTCGAGCGCTGGTACGTCCAGGACGGCCAGCACGTTGGGCGCGGGGATCCGATCGCACGCGTCGTCGATCTCGACCCAGACCTGCTCGCGCGCCTGGGGGCCGAACGCGCGCAAGTGCAGGCGGAGATCGCCGCGATCCAGCAAAGCCGCGCGGTCGCCGGAATCGATGTTGCGCGCACCGGGCAGCTGCTCGCCGAGGGGCTCGCCGCCCGCCGCGATTACGAGCAGACGCAGATCAAGGTCGCCGACGCCGGCGCCAAGCTCGCCGAAGCGCGCGCCAAACTCAACCGGATCGATATCCAGCTCAGGCGGCAGTCGGCGCAACTCGTCCGCGCCCCGCGCGACGGCCGCGTCCAGCAGCTCAACGCCGCGAGCGGCAGCGCGCTGGTATCGCCCGGCACGGTGCTGGCCGTGATCGCGCCCGAGCGCGTCGAGCGCGCGGTCGAGCTGTACGTCGATGGTCGCGACATGCCGCTGATCCGCCCCGGTCGTCCGGTGCGGCTCGAGTTCGAGGGCTGGCCCGCAATCCAGTTCAGTGGCTGGCCATCGGTCGCGCAAGGCATGTTCGACGGGCGCGTTCGCATGATCGATCCCAATGCCGCCCCCGACGGCGCCTTCCGCATCCTTGTCGAACCGCGACCCGGCAAACCGGCTTGGCCAACCGGCACCTTCGTCCGCCCAGGCGGAAAAGTGCGCGGTTGGGTGCAGGGCGAAACCGTCCTCGTCGGCTACGAAGTGTGGCGACAGCTTAACGACTTTCCGCTGGAATTCGGTCAGCGCGGCGCGGCGTCCAGCAAGGCGCAACCCAAGCCGCCCGCAAAGCCCAGCGTCGACGAAACCGGCAAGGACGCGGAGGCAAAGAAGTGACGCGTGTCATCGCCCTGCTGCGCATCGTCCCGCTGCTCCTCATGCTGTGGTCTGGCGTCGCATCGGCGCAGGTCGCGCCACTGACGCTCGACGAGGTGCTGCGCTCCTCCGCGCGGTCCGCGCCGCAGATCGTAGAGGCACTGGCACGGGTGCGTCAGGCGGATGGGCGCGCGCTTTCCGCC
This sequence comes from Sphingomonas sp. UYEF23, assembly GCF_040546165.1. Lineage (NCBI taxonomy): Bacteria > Pseudomonadati > Pseudomonadota > Alphaproteobacteria > Sphingomonadales > Sphingomonadaceae > Sphingomonas > Sphingomonas sp. UYEF23. The sequence goes on from NZ_JBEPNG010000005.1 coordinate 4,241, forward strand.
GAGGGCGCCTTCGACACCGTGTTCGACGTGGATGCGCGGTCGCGCGTCGCGGGCTATTATGACGGCACCGTCGTTGAAGCGCGCGCGACACGACCGCTCACCGGCAATGGCGGTTACGTCTATGGCGGCTATCGCGCGTCGCGCGGCACTTTTCCTGTGTATGAGGACCAGGCCTATACCAACCGGCTCGGCGAGGCGAAGGTCGGCGCGCTGTTCGCGCTGCTGCGCGACCGCGTGATCGACGAACGCCGCACCCGGCGCACCATCGCCGGCACCGATATCGACGTCGCGCGGTTCGAGGCGGACATGGTTGCGATCGGCGTGCAGCGCCGCGCAGTCGACGCCTATCAAGCCTGGGTCGCGGCCGGCTTGCGCATGCGCGCCTATCGCGATCTGCTGCACCTCGCGGAGCGCCGCCGCAGCGCTATCGGCCGTCTGGTGACGCTCGGTGCGCGCCCCGACATCCTGCTCGTCGAGAACGATCAGAATCTCGTGCGGCGACGTGCGCTAGCGGTTCGTGCGGAACAGGACGTCGCGGGCGCGGCCAATGCGCTGTCGCTCTATCTGCGCGACGAAGCGGGGGCGCCTGTGACGGTTTCGGAGGATCGCCTGCCGGAGGATGCCGGCGCGCTGGCCGCGCTTTCTATCGCCACGACGCGCGCGGGACCGGTCGAGAGGCCCGACTATCGCGCGGTGCTCGCGCGGATCGACCAGGCGACGTCGCGGCTGACCCTGGCGGAAAACGATCTGTCGCCTCGCCTCGACCTGCGCGGCGAAGTCGGCAAGGATGTCGGGTCGGTCGGTCTGGGCGGCCCGAACAGGACGCCGCTTGAGGCTGCCGTCGGTTTCCGGTTCAGCGTGCCGCTGCAGAACCGCGCCGCCAAGGGCCGCGTTGCCGAAGCCCGCGCCGAGATCGAGGCGCTCGGCCAGCGCAGTCGCTTTCTCCGCGACCAGATTACCGTCGAGGTTCAGGGTATCGTCATCGCGGTCGGTGCCGCCGAGCGGCTGGCCGCGATTGCCGACGAGGAGCGTCAACTGGCCGAACGCCTGGCGACGGCCGAGCGCCGTCGGTTCGAGCTTGGATCGGCCGATTTCTTCCTGGTCAACCAGCGCGAGGAAACCGCGACCGACGCGCGCGTGCGCCTGGTCGACGCGCAGGCGCGGATCGCGTCTGCTCGTGCCGAATTGGCTGCGGCGACCGCCGATCGCGAAGCGTTGCAGCTCATCCGCTGATCGCACTTGCGCGCACAGCAACCTCGAGAAACCCTGTCGGACCTTCAAGGCCGATTGCCGCTGAAGTTTCCCTCTTGAAAGCGTCCGCTATGGGCGTGGGCTACCGATCTTCGCGCGGTTGGTCGAAGTTACGGTTTCAGGCACCCCTCGGTTCGAAAGAGATTTTGCAGTGCATCAAATCTCCGCTCGCTACCGATAACGTTGAGGCCGAAGCCGAGTTTGTGCATTTCGGGCCAGTCGACCACACTGACCGTACCACGGCGGCAGAGCGCGACCGCCATTTCGCGGTTCAGGGCATGGCTGGCGAAGCGCAACGGCCGGTTGGTAAGATCCGGGTCCGTCCCGACTTGATCCACCGCGCTTATCGCCCAGCGCCCGTCGCTGGTTGATCTTGGCGGATCTGTATTGATCACCACAAAGTCGCTTTGCTTCGTCGAGATGACACGATCGAGCCGCACTTGCGGCTCCGCGAACCACCGCGCATGGAGCATTAGGATCGGCATCGCCGGCACCAGCGTCAGCACGCTCAATAGGATGACCATACCGTCGGTCCGCTGCGGCGCTTTCAACGCCAGCTGCTGATAGCCCAGCCCCGCGAGCAGCGCGAAGCTGCCGAGATAGGGGTGCAGATAGCGATATCCCCAGCCGTGACCCTGGTATGGCAGGGTAAATCCCACGAACAACAGCCAGATCGCGATCCCGAGAAGCATCGGCGCGGCCAGTCCGCCACGTCGGGCGACGGGCACCGCCGCCACGATGAGCGGGAGCAGCGCCAGGTTCTGCCAGGCGACGAAGCGCAGCATGTTCAGCATCATCCATGACAACGTCAGCGGATCGCGAACCAGGAGCAGCGGTATGACCTTGTCGAGGAACCGGCTGCCACTCGGGTCCGGATGCGCGGATGCGCCAGTTTGCAACGCCGCAATCAACGGAAACCCGATCCACCACGCGGCAATTGCGCAATAGGCAGCGCAGTACAGCAGCCACAGCCGCCATCTGCCCAGCCGGAGGTGCCAGACAATGAACGGCGCGACAAAGAACAGGTGGAACACCAGTTGGTGGAGCCCGGTCGCGAGGAACCCGATCGCGATCGCGCCGGCATGCCCCCAACGACCGCCGCGCAGAAACGCGGCCAGCCAGATCAGGTTCAACGCCATATGGCCCGTCATCGCATAGGTGGTCATCGCGTTGACGAGCATCTGGCTCGAGGTGAAATAGACGATCAGCGTGACCCAGATCGCGCGGTTATCTGCGCCGAACAGGCGCTTGGCGAGATCGAGCAGCGCCACCGCGCCGAACACCACCAATGCGGGGTTGTAGAACACCGGGTCGGCGATCTTGGAAAAGACAAGACGCAACAGTGCGTTGACCGGCAAATAGCCGGAGACCATTGCGGTCGGCGATTCCGCGTTCAGGAGGAATGCGGGCACCAGCGCACCCGCAAAAGGTCGCCACTGCGGGGCTAAGGGAGCTGCGAGCCGCCCCTTGTCATAGACCTGCATGTCAAAAACGACCATGCGCTCGTCGCCCGAGATCGGAAAATCAAAGAGCAGGGCGTAGGCGCCCCAGCCAAGCACCAGTGCGATGATGACACTGGCGACCAGAACGACCCGCACGCTCGGTGCTCGATCCGGCAGGCGCCATGCGGGGGCGAAACGCTGGAGGATGAAAAGCAGGACTGGCAGCGCGAGCAGGATGGCGATGTCCTGCGTCTGCACTTGGTACAGTGTGAAAAGATTGCCGGTCGTCGTCGCCGCACGCGCGACCAGCGGAAGCAGCATCAGCGCCGCGAGGTCCAGCGATCCAAGCGGTTTTGGCTGTCGCTTGGGCGCACCGATCATAGTCTGCATCGAAGTTCCTGACACGGTGGCGTGGCCGATCGACCAGGGAAAGCCAAACGACGCGTTCACCCTGTCCGAGCAGCGTTGGGTTAGTCAAATGTCGGGAGAAGCAATAGCGGCGACGTCGATTGCGGCTGGCCGCCCGACCATGCGGTAGCGGTTGGTTAACCATTGTCCGCTAGCCCGAGATGAGCGCAGCGGAGGCCATGCATGTTCGTTCAACGGTTCGACAAGACGCTCCCGCCAGCCGCCATGCCGCTTGCGATCTCGATCGTGATGCCGTGCCTCAACGAAGCGATCAGCTTGCCGCACTGCATCGCCAATGCGCGCGATGCGTTGAACACGATCGAGCGCGAGTTCGGGATCAGCGGCGAGATCCTCATCGCCGACAACGGCTCGACCGATGGCAGCCAGGCGATCGCGGCCGCGTGCGGTGCGCGCGTCGTGGCGATTGCGGAGCGCGGCTACGGTGCGGCGATCATCGGCGGCGGGCACGCCGCCTTCGGTGACTATCTCCTCATCGGCGATGCCGACGGCAGCTATGATTTTACCGATGGCGTCGCGATGATCGCGCGTCTCCTGGCGGGTGCCGACCTGTGCATGGGATCGCGCTTCGCCGGCGGCATCGCACCGGGCGCGATGCCCTGGAAGAATCGCTATATCGGCAACCCGCTGCTCACCGGTGTGCTCAACCTGCTGTTCCGGTCGGGCATCGAGGATGCGCATTGCGGGCTGCGCGCCATTCGCCGCGATGTGTTCGTTGCGCTGGGCCTGACCGGGGCCGGCATGGAATTCGCCAGCGAAATGGTCGTCAAAGCCAGCCTCAAGCGAATCCGTATCGAACAGACGCCGGCAACCCTTTCGGTCGATTTGCGTGACCGTGCGCCGCATCTGCGCCCGTGGCGCGACGGGTGGCGGCATCTGCGCTATTTGCTGATGCTCAGCCCGACATGGCTGTTCGGGATTCCGGCGCTCGCGGCGATGGGCGTCGCGACAGTCATCCTCGCCATAGCGCTCGCGCATATGCTGGGACTTCTCCCCGGGACGGGTGCGTTCGGCACGAGCTGGTCGCTCGTTGCCGGATTCCTGTTCTGCATCGGGCATCTTTCGGCCGTCATGGCCGCCGCGACGCATCTTCACAGCGTCAACGAGGGGTATCGGCGCATGCCGAAGATCGTGCGCCGCTATGCCCGGCTGCTGACATTGGAGACGATGCTGATTACCGGTGCTGCGCTGCTGCTCGTATCGGGGTGCGGGCTCGGCGCGGTCGCGTGGGAGTGGTCGAACGGAGACTTTGCCGCGCTGTCCACACCGCTGCCGCTGATCCTCGCGTGCGTGCTGGGCGCGACCGGGTTGCAGACGATCATCGGCGGCTTCCTGCTGGCGATCATCGCCGGGCACGAAGCGCGCTTCGTCGCAACGGCGCGCCAGGACGCGTTTGTCGCAAGCGCCGTCCCGATCGACCGGATCGCGGCATGACGATCCCGATCGCGACGCTCGGCCGCGGCTAACGACGGAAGCCGGCGCGTTAGTCAGAGGTCGGCGGCGAGACGCCAAAACGGGCAACGGCGTCGGCCAAACCCGTCTCCAGCGTGAAGCGGGGGCGATACGCGGTCTCGGCGAGCAAGCGGTCGATCGCGCCTTCGATCAGGGGCGGATCATCCGGACGAGTCGGGATCGCCCCATAGGCGACGCGATCGGCCGATCCGGCTGCCTGCGTCGCGATCTCGACGAAGCGTCGGACGGTCGCGGCCTTCCCGCTCGCGACGTTGACTACGCCCTCGACCGGTGCGGCGAGGATCGCCACCAGCGCGGCCGCAACATCCTCGACGTGGATGAAATCGCGTCGCTGCGAACCCTCGGATACCTTGGCGACGTCGCCGCTGTGCGCCGCTTCGAGCAGGGAGCCGAGCAATCGTTCGGGTCGCTCGCCGGGGCCATAGGGAAAGAAGATCCGCGCCCAGGCGAGCGAAAGACCAAGCCCGGGGGCCGCCTTTGCGAGGACCGCGTGGAGGCTCGCTTTCGCCGTGCCGTAGAGGGTCGCTGGCCGTATCGGCGAGATGGCTTCTTCGAGCCGGCCCGACCCCGTCCAGTCATATTCCGCGCAGCTGCCCGCAACGACCGCGCGCCGGCCGCCGCCCGCGACAAAGGCGCGGACGAGGCCGATCGATGCCGCCACCCAATCGAGGTTCTCGGCGGCCGCCCAGAAGCCGGGCCTCGCCTCCCAGGCGAGATGGAGCAGGTGGGTCGCGCCGATTGCCTCGATCATGCTGCGATCGACACCGGCCAACAGATCGGCCGGATGATCGATGACACCGGCATGATCGACCGGCGATCGGCCCAGCGCGTGGACCTCGACACCCGCCTCCAGCAACAGCGGCACCACCGCGCGGCCGATGAAGCCACTGGCGCCGGTGAGAAGGACCCGCATCAGATCAGCTGGAGACTGGGCACCGCCACCACGAAGCGGGCATCCCATTCCCGCGCATAGGCGAGTTGCGCAACGACCTCGTCGCGCAGGTTCCACGGCAGGATCAAGATGCGGTCGGGCCGGTCGGCCCGCAGTCGATCCTCGGCGACGATCGGAATCCGGCTGCCGGGCATGTACGATCCCGCCTTCGCTGGATTGAGATCGACCACATAGGGAAGAAGATCGGGGCGGATACCGGCGAAGTTGAGCAAGGTGTTCCCCTTGGCGGCAGCGCCATAGGCGCCCACCTTCAACCCGTCGCGCCGCGCCGCCAGCAGGAACGAGAGCAAATCGTCCTTCACCGTTTCCGCGGAGCGTTGGAACGTCGCGTAGAATGCGGGGGTCGTGATGCCGGCATCCTGCTCGGTCTGGAGCAGTGCCGTCACCGCCGGGGTGACGGCATGAGGCCCGCCCGCCTTCTGAGCAAAGACGCGCAGGCTGCCGCCATGCGTCGGAAGGCGCGCGACGTCGAACACCGAAAGGCCGTTCGCCGCGAAGATCCGCGCGACCGCCGTCAGCGAGAGATAGGAATAATGCTCGTGATACGCCGTATCGAACTGGTTGCGTGAAACCATTTCCAGCAAATGCGGGAATTCGAAGGTGGCAACGCCGGTCGGCTTGAGCAACCGCGCGAAGCCGCCGACGAAATCGTTGATATCGGGCACATGCGCCAGCACGTTATTGGCGATGATTAGGTCGGCATCACGCCCTTCGGCGGCCAGTGTCTCGCCGAGCGTAACGCCGAAGAAGGCCTCGACAATCTCGATGCCCCGCGCACGCGCGGCGGCCGCCGTGCTGGCGGTCGGCTCGATGCCGTAGGTGGGGATGCCGGCGTCGCGGACATATTGCAGGAGATAGCCGTCATTGGCGGCGACCTCGACCACGCACGACGCCGCATCGAGGCCGAACCGTTCGGTCATGTCCGCCACATACCGCTTGGAGTGGTCGAGCCAGCTTTGCGAGAAGGAGCTGAAATAGGCATAGTCGGCGGTGAACAAGGCGTCGCGGCTGGTGAAATCGACGGTCTGCACCAACCAGCAGCTATGGCACACCAGCAGGCGCAGCGGGAACCACGTCTCGGGCGCGTCGAGCCGATCCGCCGAAAGATAGGCATTGGACGGCGGCGCACTGCCGAGGTCCAGGAAGGGCGCCTGCAAAGGCGCGGCGCAGTGGCGACATTTCACAGCATTACGTCCCGAAAATCGTCTGTCAGCATCGGCCGCGAGCGATCGCGCTCAGACAGGATCGTGACCTCCCGCGGCCACGGTATCGCAAGGCGTCGGTCGAGCGGATTAAGGCCGTCTTCCGCTTCGGGAACATGGCTCGCCGAATGGAAATAGAGCAGATCGACCGTGTCGGTCAGCGTTTGGAAGCCGTGCGCAAAGCCCGGCGGAATCAGCATCGCGGTATTGTTGTCCGCTGATAATTCGGCCGAGACCGAAGTGAGAAAGGTGGGAGAGTCGGGGCGAATGTCGGTCGCCACGTCCCAGACGGTGCCGTTTAGACACAGCACCAGCTTGGTCTCCGCATGCGGCGCGCGTTGGAAATGCATGCCGCGAACCGTGCCGGCCTGCTCGGTCCGGCTGTGGTTCGCCTGGCGCATCGGCCCGCTCCAGCCGGCCGCGAGCAGATCATCGTCGCAGAACAGGCGTGTGAAGGCGCCGCGCGGATCCCCCACCGGATGACGGACGACCAGGCGCGGCCCGCCAGGCATCAGCTCGGTGACGGTAAAGCGGCTCATCGCGCTGCCCCGAATGCCGCAATGTCCGCTTCGCACAGCGCACGGGCGTCGGCGCCGTCGTGAAGATCGCGGTACCAGACCATCGTGCGACGTACCGCCTCCTCCAATGTCCAGCGCGGCACGATGCCCAGCGCGGCGCGCGCTCGGGCGATCTCCAGACTCAGCCAGCCGGCTTCGTGCGGTCCCGGCTCGACCGCACCGAAGCGCGCTTCGCCGCGCCCATAGGCCGCGCGGGCGAGATCAACCACCGTCCGCACCGACGCGGCGTCACCGGTCTCCGGTCCGAAATTATAGGCGCCGGCCAATGCGGGTTGCTGCCACAACGCCTCTGCCAGTTGGAGATAGGCATGGACGGCCTCGAGGACGTGCTGCCACGGACGGACCGCGTCGGGGCGGCGTACGTCCAGCACGGCGCCTGCCTGCCAATGCCGCACCGCATCGGGCAGCAGTCGATCGTCCGACCAGTCCCCGCCGCCGATGACATTGCCCGCGCGTGCGGTTGCGACGGCGATGCCGGCGCCCGCCAGATAGCTGTCGCGATAGCTTGCGGTGACGATCTCGGCCGACGCCTTGCTCGCGCTATAGGGGTCGTGCCCGCCCAACGCGTCGCTCTCGCGATAGGGATAGGGATGCTCGAGATTGCGGTACACCTTGTCGGTGGTGACGACGACGATCACCCGCAGGCCGGCGCTGTCGCGGCAAGCGTCGAGGAGATGGGCGGTGCCCATCACATTCGTCGCGAAGGTCGCGAGCGGATCGGCGTAGCTTGCGCGCACCAGCGGCTGGGCGGCCAGATGCAGGACGATTTCGGGGCGCGCGGCGCGCACCAAGTCGGCAACGCCGGCGCGATCACGGACGTCGCATTCGCGATGCGTAAGGCCATCCGCGATGCGGGCCAGCGAGAATAGGTCGGGCGTCGTCGAGGGAGCCAGCGCAAGCCCCGTCACCTCGGCACCAAGCTGGGCGAGCCGGATCGCGAGCCAGCCCCCCTTGAAGCCGGTGTGGCCGGTCAGCAGAACCCGACGCCCGGGCCAGAAGGACGGGTCAGCCAGCATCACCATGTCCGCCACGGTGCTCGGCCGGTCGCCCACATCTCTTCCAGCTGCTGCTTTTCGCGCATCGTATCCATCGGTTGCCAGAAGCCATCGTGCGCATAGGCCATCAACTCGCCCTTGGCGGCGAGCGTCTCGAGCGGGGCGGCCTCCCAGGTCGTCGCATCGTCCGCGATTTCCGAGATGACGCTGGGGTTGAGCACGAAGAAGCCGCCGTTGATCATGCCCCCGTCGCCGCGCGGTTTTTCCGCAAAGCCCATGACCTGATCGCCGGTCGTCTCGAGCGCGCCGTATCGGCCCGCCGGCTTTACCGCGGTGATCGTCGCCGCCTTGCCATGCGCCTTGTGAAACGCGATCGAGGCGGTGATGTCGATGTCGGCGACACCATCGCCATAGGTGAAGCAGAACGCCGCCTCGTCGCGGACATGGTCTGCGACGCGGCGCAATCGCCCGCCGGTCATCGTCGCTTCGCCGGTATCGACCAGGGTTATCCGCCAGGGCTCGGCGCGGCGGTTGGAGTAGGTGGTTTCGTTGCGTGCCAGATCGATCGTGAGATCGGAGACATGCGACATGTAGTTCAGGAAATATTCCTTGATGATATAGCCCTTATAGCCGCAGCAGATCACGAAGTCGTTGATTCCGTGGGCGGAATAGATCTTCATGATGTGCCACAGGATCGGCTTGCCGCCGATCTCCACCATCGGTTTCGGGCGGAGATGGGTTTCTTCCGAGATGCGCGTCCCCAGACCGCCGGCGAGGATCACAGCCTTCATATCAAACTCCCCGCCCGATTTGGCGTTTCGATACAGGACGATGCCCTGCGATGCTACACCCGGACCGCCCGTCGGCTAGCGCCGTTGGAGGATCGCCCAGCGTGCCGACGTGAAATTCCACACGAACAAGAGCACGGTGGCTACCGGCGTCGCCACGATTACCGGGACGCGCAGCCCCGTGCAGAGCAGCACCATCAGCAGCGTCGAGCCCAGAAATCCCATGATCGCGGTAAGCATGAAACGCTGCAGCCGGATCCAGGAACGCGCTTGCTCGAAGGTAAACGCGCTGTGGATCAGGTAGCCGATCGGCGTCGTAACGCCGAAGGAGAGGATGAGCGCGACGGGATACGCGATCCCGCACTGCGTGGCGCTGATCACGATGACATTGTGCACCAGCGCGCAAAAGGCTCCGCCTGCCAGATAGCGGAGCGGTTGCCACCGGATCGTCTGCCAGATCACGCGCGGGCCAGCATTGCGAAATTGTTGCGCCACGGCCGCACGCGCGCCTCCGCCACGATCGGTCGGCGGCCGAAGGCTTCGGCGAGCATCGCATCAGCGTCGGGCTTGGAGAGATAGTGGACATGGTCGCCCGTCAGCCATCGATCTCCGGCGTGGCAAAGCCAGTGGATCGGGGTAGGCGTCCGCTCCCAATCCTTGAAAACAAGCGCTCCGTCGGGCGCAACAGTCCGCCGCACTGCCGCCAGCAGTTCGCGGCGGATCGCTGTCGGAACATGATGGATCACGTCGGACAGGATGACGAGATCGAACTGTCCGGGCTGCTCGAGCGCGACCGCCTGGACGGTCTTCTCCTCGAACGAAACGCGCTCGCGGCATCCGCGAAACAAGCGTCCGGCATTGGGCGTCACGTCGATCGCCATGATCTCCGCGTCGGGGTACAGCTGTACCAACCGTTCGGTAACCGCACCTTCGCCGCATCCCACTTCGAGAATTCTGCGCGCCTGCGGCACCCATGCGCCGATTTGACGACAATAGGCGTCGATATCGATGAACACCGATCGATAGAGGGCGGCGACGAGATGTTCGTGCCGACCGAACATGCGGCGCACGGTGGGCCCGATAGGCATCGTCACAGCACTCCTGCGGATTTGGCGCGCAGGCGCGGCAGCACGCGCTCGATGATGCGCGATCGATGAATATAGCGTCCGGCCCCGACGGGCCCGAGCCGAAGCACCGACAGCAGCGCTGCGCCAAGCGCGCGCAACTGGCCGTTCGCCGCGTCGGCGAGCGCCGAATTGACGGCGATCGAGGCATTGGCGAGCCGGCGTACCTGTGCGCGACGGCCTTGCGGAACAGCGGCGATGTGACGCTCGACGACGATGCGGTGCTGCGCCTTGAAATTGCTCGCCGCGCGGCTGCCGGTCGTGGTGGCGGACGACCCGTGAATGCGAAAGGCGGCGGTGACGGTGTCGTGATAGAGGACCTCGCCATGCAGCGCGAGCTTGATCCACAGATCCCAGTCGCCGGTGTACCACAGATCAAGGTCGAGGCCGCCGCAAGCGAGCCAGGCGTCGCGGCGGATGACCGGGCTCACCACCGCGACGAAATTCTGGACGAGCAGCTTTTCGAGCAACGCGCTCCGCTCGACCGGCGCTTCGCCGTCAGCCAGCGGACACCGCCAGATACCGCGAACCTTGTCGTCCTTGTCGATGATCGCGGTCGGCGCGAGGTGCAGCGCCGCGTCCGGCCGTCCGGTGATCCAGCGCCGCACTGCCGCGGCGCGGCCTGGCAGCCACAGATCGTCCTGGCATAGCCAGGTGACGTGCCGGGCGCTGGCATGGCGGACACCGAGATTGGTTTTGGGCGAGCAGCCGTCGATGCCGTCGGGGTCGACGAACCGGAAGTTCAGCCGGTCCGCGAAGCGGCGGATGATGGCCATCGATCCGTCTTCGGGGCTGCTGTCGATGACCACGACCTCGATGCCGGGATCGGAATCGGCGGCGATCGACGACAGCGTCCGTTCCAGCCATTCCTCGCCACGATAGACGGGCAGAATGACCGAGAGCCAAGGCCGCGGGACGGCGTGCTTAGCCGGGGATGCTTGCATAAGACTGAGAGCTGTATGCATTTTCGCGTCGTCCCGAATTGTGCATGCCATTTCTAAGGATTGTTAGTTAACGAAACCTCTAGGACCGATGCCCCGTCCAGCGCCGGCGGCGATGGCCGGCGCTGTACCAAGCTTTCGGCGGTCGGATGATCATGGCTACGACGCTGACGGGTTTAGTGTGCGGGGCCGATTATCGTGAGGCGGCGTCGGGCGGAATAGTCCATCAAGAGCAGCGACGCGCGGTCGGCGATGGCGAGGTCGGCTGTCGAAAGGAACTGGTGGTTGCCCCGATAGTCGGCAAAACCGAAGCGGTTGCCGATCGACGCGGCTTCTCCGCCGCAACGCGGGCGTCGTTCTGTCCGTCCTCGCCCGTGGCGTAGCGGCACTGAAACGAGTTTTCGGTGTGACCGTATTCCATACGAGCGGCACCGCCGACCGACGAAGGCGCTGCGGCAGCCTTGCCCGAAGGCAAATTGTCAGACCCAACGTAGGAATGTACTTTAAAAACTGGTGCTGCCGGTGAGGATTGAACTCACGACCTCAGCCTTACCAAGGATGCGCTCTACCACTGAGCTACGGCAGCATGTCCGCAAAGCACCTTACGGCGTCTGCGGAAGCGGCCTAAGAGCGGTTGGCGCGGGGATTGTCAAGGAGCGTTTCACCGGTGAGCACAAAAGAAGACGAGAAAGCGGCGCGGCTGGCCGCGGCGCTGCGCGAGAACCTCAAGCGCCGCAAGGGGCGCGAGCGGGCGCTCGACGCGGCGCCGCGCGACGACGATGTCACGCGATAGGCGCGCATTTCGCCGCGAGCCAGGCACGCTCGTCGGCATCGAGATGATCGCCGATCACCGCGACGACGCGGGCATGGTATGAATCGAGCCACGCGCGTTCGGCTGCACTCAGCATCCCGGTGACGATCAGCGAGCGTTCGATCGGACAAAAAGTGAGCGTCTCGAACCCGAGCATCGTCGCGCCCTCGGCAAAGCCGCGCTCCTCGACCAGGATCAGATTCTCGATCCGGATCCCGTATTCGCCCGCTTTGTAATAGCCGGGCTCGTTCGAGAGGATCATGCCGGCACGCAGCGGCTCGGCCGGGCCGCCGCCGGGATAGGTCGGCGGCGCGATCCGCTGCGGCCCTTCATGCACAGAGAGATAGGCGCCGACGCCGTGGCCCGTGCCGTGCGCATAATCGAGCCCCACCGCCCAGAGCGGCCGCCGCGCGAACGGATCGAGCTGCCCGCCGGTCGTGCCGTGCGGGAAGACTGCGGTCGCCAGCGCGATATGGCCCTGCAGTACGCGTGTGAAGCGATCGCACATTTCGGGGGTCGGCTCGCCGATCGGCAGGACGCGCGTCAGGTCGGTCGTGCCGTCGGCATATTGCCCGCCCGAATCGACGAGATAGAGCTGCCCCAGTTCGAGCGGCGCGTTCGATTCGGGCGTCGAGTGATAGTGCGGGCTCGCGCCATGCGCGCCCGTTGCCGAGATCGTGTCGAACGAGGTGTCGAGCAGCACGCCCGTCGCCTCGCGGAACGTCTGCAGCTTCGCCACGCACGCCAGTTCGTCGAGCCCGCCCTTGGGCGCCTCGGCCTCGACCCAGCGGAGGAATTTCGCAAGCGCGGCACCATCGCGCGCCGAGGCGGCACGGTGACCGTCGATCTCGACGCGGTTCTTGACCGCCTTGGCGAGCACGACGGGGTCGCGCAGCGCGAGCACCGTGGCGCCGCCCTGATCGAGCCGGTCGAAGATCGCGGCGACCGCGCGCTCGGGATCGGCGGCGATGCGCTTGCCGGCGTAGCGGCCGAGCGCGTCGGCAAAGGCGCTGCGCGGGTGGAGGCGGATCGCATTGCCGAGATGCTGGCGCACCGCGTCGCCGACCTTTTCCGGCGCAACGAACAGGTCGGCGGTGCCGTCGGCATCGACGATCGCGTAGGCCAGCGCGACGGGCGTGTGCGCGACGTCCTGACCGCGCACGTTGAGCGCCCAGGCGATCGAATCGAGCGCGGTCAGCACGACGGCGTCGGCCTTGGTCGCGGCGAGCCAGTCGGCGATCTGCGCGCGCTTGGCGGCCGAGCCGACGCCGGCGCGCGCTTCGTCCTGGACGACGAGCGGCGCGTCCGAGGCGAGGGGGCGGTCGCTCCAGACGGCATCGATCGGATTGGCCTCGACCGCGACGAGTTCGGCACTGCGCGCGGCGAGCGCGGCGCGCGTGTCGTCGACCCAGCCGCGGGTGTGGAGCCAGGGATCATAGCCGATCCGCCCGCCGGCCGGCGCATGCTCGCCGAGCCATGCCGCGATGCTCGTCGCGGGAACGGCGACATAGGCCCAGTCGTCGGCCGAGACCTGCTCGCGGACTTGCAGCGTGTAGCGTCCGTCGGTGAAGATCGCGGCGCGCTCGGTCAGCACGACCGCGCTCCCGGCGGATCCCTGGAACCCCGTCAGCCACGCGAGGCGCTGCGCATAGGCACCGACATATTCACTCATATGCTCATCGGTCAGCGGGACGACGAACCCGTCGAGACGGTCGTGCGCCAGCTGGGCACGAAGGGCGGCGAGGCGGGTGGAATGAATCGACATGCGTTTTCTCGTGGTTGCGGGAAGCGGGGAGGGCGTTCGGTTGCGAGGCAGCCTATCCTGACGGATCGGGCGGGACGAAGCGCAACCTTGCCAGATCGCGCCCGGGCGCGACAGGGCCGACGGCATCCATCCCCGCAGGCGTGCCCGGTTCGCCTGCGGACGCGCGATCCTAAGAATGTGGGTTGCTGCTGGAGGTCTCGTCCCGTCGCTGGCGATGCGCGCCGAAAAGAGAGCGCAGCGCGACGCAAGCGGATGTCGGAGTGGCGGTCACTCCGGTCGGACAGATCGACGGCGCGCGGCCTGAGCCGGGTCGCCCAAGCGCACGCATCTCGACTTGTCCCGCCGGGAGCGGGTAGGGATTGGGGATGACAGACCTTACCCCGCCCGTCGCGCAGACTCGCGCCCACAGCTTCACCGCACACGGCGTGACCATCGAAGACCCGTACGCGTGGCTGAAGGACCCCAACTATCCCGAGGTCGACGATACGGACGTGCTCGCCTATCTCGCGGCCGAGAACGCCTATTTCGAAGCCGTGATGGCGCCGCACAAGGGGCTGATCGACCGGCTCTACGCCGAGATGAAGGCGCGCATCAAGGAAGACGATTCGTCGGTGCCGCAGAAGGATGGCGACTGGCTGTACTGGACTTCGTTCGAGACCGGCGGCGAGTATCGCAAATGGTGGCGCAAGCCCGTCGGCGGGGGCGAGCCCGACCTGATCCTCGACGAAGTCGCGCTGGCCGAGGGCAAGGAATATTTTCGTTTGGGCGCTTTCTCGGTGTCGAACGACGGGCGGCTGCTCGCGTATGCGATCGACGACAATGGCTCGGAGCGGTTCGAGGTGCGCGTCAAGGATCTGACCACGGGCGAGCATTTGCCCGACGTCATTCCGGGGATGCTGTCCGAGATCGTCTGGACCGCCGACGATAAGGGTTTCCTCTACGGCCTCGCCAACGAGCAGTGGCGCACCGACAATGCGAGGCTGCACTGGCTGGGAACGCCGGTCGCCGATGATGTCGAATTGTTCAAGGAGGCCGATGAAGGCTTCCGCGTCGGCGTCAGCGAGACCAGCGACCGAAAGTGGATCGTGCTGTCGAGCGGCGACCATGTGACGAGCGAGATCTACCTGCTCCCGGCGACCGACCCGCTAGCGACGCCTTTGTGCGTCGCGCCGCGCAAGGTCGGGCGCGAATACGATGTCGACATGCACGGCGACACGCTGTTCATCCACACCAACGACACCGACCCCAATTTCCGACTGTGCACCGCGCATATCTCGGCGCCGGGCGAGTGGGTCGAGAAGATCGGCCCGTCGAAGCATTTCTACATGACGGGGATCGACTGCTTCCGCGATTTCTTCATCGTCGACGGGCGCGAGGACGGGTTGGATCAGATCGAGATCCACCGCTACGACGAGGGCATCGCACCGCAGCGGATCGTGTTTCCCGAGGCGAGCTACGATGCCGGCCTCGGCAACAATCCCGAATATGCGATGGACGTGCTGCGCGTCGGCTATGAATCGATGGTCACGCCGGGCACCGAATATGATTACGACGTCGCGACGGGCACGCTGACGACGCTCAAGGTGCAGGAAATCCCGTCGGGCTATGACGCCGACAAATATCGCACCGAGCGGCTCAAGATCGCTGCGCGTGATGGCACCGCGGTGCCGGTGTCGATCGTTTACCCCAAGGACTTCCCGCGCGACGGCAGCCGGCCGATCTATCTCTATGCGTACGGCGCGTACGGCTATGCGATCCCGCCGGGCTTCTCGACCGGGCGGCTGTCGCTGCTCGACCGCGGCTTTGCCTATGCGATCGCGCATATCCGCGGCGGCGACGATCTCGGCCAGCAATGGTATCTCGACGGCAAGCTCGAGAAGCGCGCCAACACCTTCAACGATTTCGTCGATGTGGCGAAGGGGTTGATCGCGGGCGGCTGGACCTCGGCCGGCAAGATCGCGATCGCGGGGCGTTCGGCCGGTGGCGAGTTGATGGGGGCAGTGGTCAATTCCGATCCCGACCTGTGGGGCGCGGTTATCGCCGACGTGCCGTTCGTCGACGTGCTCAACACGATGCTCGATGCCGAACTGCCGCTGACGCCGGGCGAATGGCCCGAATGGGGTAACCCGATCGAGGATAAGGCGGCGTTCGAGCTGATCCGCGGCTACTCGCCCTATGACCAAGTGAAGGCGCAGGCCTATCCGCCGATGTTCATCAGCGGCGGGCTCAATGATCCGCGCGTGACCTATTGGGAGCCCGCGAAATGGGCGGCCAAGCTGCGCAGCGTGAAGACCGACAGCAATGTTCTGCTGCTCAAGACCAATATGGGCGCTGGGCATGGCGGCAAGTCGGGGCGCTTCGAAAGCTTGCGCGAAGCGGCCGAGGAGCATGCCTTCGTGCTGTGGCAATTGGGCGTCGAGGCTTAGCTGCGATGACGGTGGTGCTCCTCCTCCGTCACCCCCGCGAAAGCGGGGGTCGCGCTGCCTGGCCCGGTTCGCGAAGAAGAAGCGGGATCCCCGCTTTCGCGGGGATGACGGTGGGGACTGAAGCGAGAGGCGGCGTACGCTAGTGTCGATCGAAACGATCATTGCGAAATATGGGCTGGCTGCGCTGTTTCTCGGCGCCGGCATCGAGGGCGAGACCGTCGTCGTCGCGGGTGGGTTGCTGTCGCACAAGGGGCTGCTCCCGCTTCCCGGTGCGATGGCAGCGGCGGCGGCAGGGTCGTTCGTCGCCGACCAGATCTTCTTCAGCGCCGGGCGCTATTTCCGTGGCAAGGCGTGGGTCAAACGCCAGCAGCAGCGCCCGATCTTCGCGCGCGCGCTGGGATTGCTCGAACGCTATCCGATCGGCTTCATCTTCGCCTTCCGCTTCATCTACGGCTTCCGCACGATCAGCCCGATCGCGATTGGCACGACCAGGGTCGAGACCAGGCTGTTCCTGCTGATCAATGCAATCGCGGCGGTGGTATGGGGGATCGTCTTCACCGGAATCGGCTATCTGTTCGGGCACAGTTTCGAAAAACTGATCGAGCGCTTCCTGCCCGACAAGCATGCGATCCTGATCGTCGGCGGCGCGGTCGTCGCTGTCGCCGCGATCGTCGGGGCGATCCATTGGTGGCGCACGCGCGGGAAAGCCGCGACGTGAGCCGCTTCGTGCAGGCGATCACCGCGAGCGCCGCCGACATCGACGAGCTCGGCCATGTCAACAATGCGGTATGGGTGCGCTGGATCCAGGAGATCGCGGTGGCGCACTGGATGGCGCAGGCGCTGCCCGAGCATCGCGACGCCTATGTCTGGGTCGTGACGCGGCACGAGGTCGATTATCGCGGCAATGTCGGCGTCGGCGAGACGGTAACCGGCGAGACCTGGGTTGCCGCGGCGCCAAAGGGCGCACGGTTCGACCGCGCGGTGCTTTTCACCGGGGCCGACGGCAAGGTGAAGGTCGAGGCGGTGACGACTTGGGCGATGCTCGACCGCGCGACCGGCAAGCTCGCGCGGGTGCGCGACGAGATCGCCGCGCCGTTTTTGTGACGCGGGCGGAACCTGTGCGGCGCCCGAGGGCTTGGTTGTCTCAAGCTTTTGAAAGGCCGCAGCGATGCTCGAACATGTCCCCGAATGGCTTGGCGCCAGTTTGCACAACATCCGCGCCGGTGCCGAGCATCTCGCGATCGTCCATCCCGCGCTCGGCGTCGGCGCGGTCGAGATTGCGCTGAGCAGCCCGGCGTTCGGCGATTTCGCCGAGATGCCGGCGCGCTTCACCGCCGATGGCGCCGGCGTCTCGCCGCCGCTCCACTGGGCCGATGCGCCCGCCGGGACGCAGAGCCTAGCGCTGATCGTCGAGGATGCCGATTCGCCGACTCCGGCGCCGCTGGTGCACGCGATCCTGTGGGGCATGAACGTCGCGACGACGGGCCTCGCCGAGGGCGCGATCGCAGCCGACGGCGCGGCGGGTGCGATCGGGATCAACTCGTATCTGTCGCAGGGCTGGCTCGCGCCCGATCCGCCCAGCGGGCATGGCGAGCATCGCTACGTCTTCCAGCTGTTTGCGCTCGATTGCTCGCCCGAGGATCTCGGCGACGGGCCGGGGCGCGGGGCGGTGCTCAATGCGATGGCGGGGCATGTGATCGGTGCCGGGATTCTGACCGGGCTCTATTCGCGCGGCGAGGTCGTCGATGCGCCGGTGGGTGACGCGGCCGCGATTGGCGGACCAGCGGTAGCGTAGGTGTTGCGCCCCTCCCCTGAAGGGGAGGGGCTTTCAGGTTAGCCGCTGTTGCGCAGCGCGGTCGCGATCGCGTTGATCGACAGCAGGATGCCTTCGCCGATCCGCTCGTCCTCGTCACCCGCGCGGCGGCGCTTGATCAGCTCGATCTGGAGCAGGTTGAGCGGCTCGATATACGGCAGCCGCAGCCGGATCGACGCGTCGAGCGCGGGATGCGCCTGCAGCAGCCGCGTCTGCCCGGTGATCTCGAGCAAGCCGTCATGCGCTTGCTGCCAGCCACCCACGATCCGCGGGAAGATCGCGTCGGCCAGCGCGCGGTCCTCGACCAGCGTGGCGTAGCGCGCGGCGATGTCCATGTCGGACTTGGCGATCACCTGCTCCATATTGGCAAGGCTCGCGGCGAAGAACGGCCAGCCCTGCGCCATCTCGGCGAGCAGCCCCTTGTCCTCGAAGCTGCTCAGCGCCTGGCCGACGCCGTACCAGCCCGGCAGCATCACGCGCGCCTGCGCCCAGCTGAACACCCACGGAATCGCGCGCAGATCCTCGATCTTGTCGGACTTGGTCCGGCTCGCCGGGCGGCTGCCGATCTTGAGGCCGGCAATCTCGACGATCGGCGTCATCTGGCGGAAGAAAGTGCGGAAGCCCTCGGTGCCATAGACCAGCCCGCGATACGCTTCGAAGGCCGAGGCCGAGAGCGTGTCCATCGCCGCCGAGAAACGCCGCGTGTCGGCGGCCGAAAGCGCATCGGGCTCGAGGCTGGCGAGCAAAGTCGCCGACGCCATCGCCTCGAGATTGGTGATCGCGCTGTCGCGCGTGCCATATTTGCCCGCGATCACTTCGCCCTGCTCGGTGATGCGGATGCGGCCCTGGACGGTGCCCGACGGCTGTGCGCGGATCGCCGCGAACGCCGAGCCGCCGCCACGCCCGACCGCGCCGCCGCGGCCGTGGAACAGCTGCATGCCCACACCCGCGCCGGCGAACACGCCCTTCAGCGCGGTCGAGGCCTTCGACAGGCTCCAGGTCGAGGTGAGATAGCCGCCATCCTTGTTGCTGTCGGAATAGCCGATCATCACTTCCTGGAAGCTGCGCGCCGCGGTGATGCCGCGCACTTCGGGGAGCGAGAACCATTCGGTCATGATGCCGGGGGCGGCCTCGAGATCGCCGATCGTCTCGAACAGCGGCACCGCCATGATCGCCGCGCTAGGCGTCGCGCCGCCACGATAGAGGCCGACTTCCTTGAGCAGAATGTTGAGCTCGAGCAGGTCGGACACCGATTGCGCCATCGAGACGATGTGCTGGACGATGCACGCCGGGCCGTAGGTGGCGTGCGCCTCGGCGGCGGCGCGGACGATCGCGAGTTCGGACTTCGTCTCGTCCGAATAATCGGCGAACGGGCTGGCGAGCGGCCGCGCGTTCGACAGTTCGTGGCGCAGCAACGAGACACGCTGCGATTCGTTGAGCGACAGATAATCCGCCTCGACACCCGCCACCTTGAGCAGTTCGGCGACGACGCGTTCGTGCACCGCGCTGTTCTGGCGCAGGTCGAGCGTCGCGAGATGGAAGCCGAAGGTCTCGCACGCGCGGATCAACCGGCCGAGCGCCCCGCCCGACGACAGCGCGCCGCCACCGGACCGCAAAGCACGCGCGATCGTGACGAGATCGGCGCGGAACGCCTGTGGATCGGCATAGCGTTCGCCCTTGAGCGCAGCGGCGCGCGGCGCCGGCTTGCCGGTGAGCGCGAGATGCGTCGCGGCGAGGCGCGCGTAGATGCCCGACAGCGCACGGCGATACGGCTCGTCGCTGCGGCTCTCGGCGGTGTCGCCGCTGGCATCGGCGAGCGCGATCACCGCGTCGTCGGCGGGCGCGAGATTGGTCGAGATCGACAGCTCGGCGCCGAGCGCATGGACCGCGTCGAGATAATAGCCGAGCACCGCTTCGCTTGCCTTGGCGAGCGCGGTCTTCAGGCTGTCGGCGGTGACGAACGGGTTGCCGTCGCGATCGCCGCCGATCCAGCTGCCGGGCTTGAGGAAGCTCGGCACGCGCTCGCCGAGCGCGCGGTCCCAGCGCTGGTAGAGCGCGGGCAGCGCGGGCAGAAAGACGTCGCGCAGATACGACAGTGCGATCTCGACCTCGTCGGTGACGTAGAGCCGTTCGCGGCGCAGCACACGCGTCTGCCACAGCAGCGCGATCTGGCGCAGGATCGCTTCCTCGACGTCGTCGCCATCGGGCGTCTCGTGGACGTCGGCATCGCGCAGCCGCATCAGCGCCGCGATCCGGTTGCGATGGTCGATCATCGACTTGCGGCGGACTTCGGTCGGATGCGCGGTGAGGACGGGGGCGATCAGCGCATGGTGGAGCAAGTCCATCACCTGCGCCTTGTCGATCCCTTCGCCGGCGAGCCGTTCGAGCGCGGCGGCAAGATCGGCGCCCTGTTCGGCAGCGACGCCTTGGCGATCCTCGGCAAGATTGGCGAGCATCGAGAACAGCATGAAGCCGCGCACGAAATCGAGCGTCTCGTCGAGGCTCAGCGCATCGAGGCCGAGATCGGCCTCGCGCCCCCCGTCGCCATTCTTGGTGCGATGGCGGTCGACCGAGGCGGCACGGATCGATTCGGTCCGCGCGTAGAGCGCCTCGCCGCCATAATTGCGGATCACGTCGCCGAGCAATTTGCCCAGAAAACGAATGTCGGGATTGTTTGCGATTCCGGGGAGGTCAGCCATGGTTTCATGCTGCATTGCGGCAGCGGCGCGGTCAATCGCTTGTCGATTATTTCACTGCTGCGGCGGACGACGCATTGTTCGAAGCATCCTCGGCGGTACGCGCCGCGCTGCTCTCGACGTTGGTCAGCAAGCCGTCGTGGTTGGCATCCTCGCGGTCGAAGCGCGCGAGGCTCCCGCTGATGAATTCGCGGTGGGTGATCTTGCCGTCGTGATCGGCATCGAGCGCGTTCAGTCGCTTGGCATATTTAACCGGAACCTCGGACTGCGCGATGGCGCCGTCGAGATTGCGGTCGAGCCGCGTCCAGCGCGATTCGAGCAGCGTTTCATATTCGGCGCGCTTGAGCAGCGTCGGGGGCACGAAATTCGCGGCATATTCGTCATTGGTCGGCTTGGATTCGCATCCTGCCACAAGCAACAGACAGGTCGTGATCATCAGCCGGCGCATTGTTTTCTCCCGTTGGGGGGTGAACGGCGCGCCACGCCGATCGTTCCGGCACTGTCGTTTCGGCACCGCCGGCAGCTCAGGCCTCGAGCTCGACGTCCCAATACAGCCAGTCGTGCCACGTATCGTGGAGGAAATTGGGCGGATAGCGTCGGCCGTGTTCCTGCAGCTGCCAGCTGGTCGGGCGGATCGCGTCGATATGCAGCGGCATCCCCGCCTGTTTCGGCGTGCGCCCGCCCTTTTTGAGGTTGCACGGCGAGCACGCGGTGGCGACATTTTCCCACGTCGTGCGGCCGCCCTGCGCGCGCGGGACGATATGATCGAAGGTCAGATCGTTGCCCGCGCCGCAATATTGGCAGACGAACTTGTCGCGCAGGAACAGGTTGAAGCGCGTGAAGGCGGGGAAGGCGCTGGGGCGAACATACGATTTGAGCGCGATCACCGAGGGCAATTTGATCCGCTGCGTCGGGCTGCGCACCTCGCGCTCATATTCGGCGACGATGTCGACGCGGTCGAGGAACACCGCCTTGATCGCGGTCTGCCACGGCCAGACCGACAGCGGATAATAGCTCAGCGGGGTGTAGTCCGCGTTGAGCACGAGCGCGGGACAGCCATCGGGGTGGCGGATCAGATCGGGATGGTACACTTCGGCCCCTCCTTTACCACTGAGTGGCGCTTCCTGCGGGGCTTCAAGCCCATTAGGATGACGCTGTCATGACAGCGCTACCCGTCTCCTCCGATTTCAGCACGGCGACCGACTCGCGGTCAAGTGCGCGCGTGGCCTCGGTCGTCACGCGCTTTGCGCCGAGCCCGACCGGGCGGCTGCATCTGGGGCACGCCTATTCGGCGGTGCAGGCGCACGACCGCGCGCGGGCGGCGGGCGGGCGGTTTCTGCTGCGGATCGAGGATATCGACGGCACCCGCAGCCGCCCCGAGCATGTCGCGGCGATCGAGGCGGATCTGCGCTGGCTCGGTTTGGCGTGGGACGGAGCGGTGCTGTTCCAATCGGCGCGGCTCGATGTCTATGCCGCCGCGCTCGAGCGGTTGCGGGGGATGGGGCTGCTGTATCCGTGCTTCTGCACCCGCGCCGAAATCGCCGCGAGCTTGAGCGCGCCGCATGGGCCCGAGGCGGTGTATCCGGGGACGTGCCGTGCGCTCGACGCCGATGCGGTCGCGGCGCGGGTCGCGCACGGGGACCGCTTCGCATGGCGGCTCGATATGGCCAAGGCGCTCGCCCTCGCGCCTCCCCTCCCTGGAAGGGAGGGGCTGGGGGTGGGTTGGCTAGAGGCGGGCGTTGCGCCCCACTCCGGGCCGACCCACCCCTCGATCCCCTCCCGTCCAGGGAGGGGAGGCGTAAATTTGACTTGGACCGACGAAATCGCCGGCACGGTCGTCGCCGATCCGCTCTCGCACGGCGACGTCATCCTCGCGCGCAAGGATGCGCCCGCGAGCTATCATCTTGCGGTGACGATCGACGATGCCGCGCAAGGCGTCAGCCATGTCGTGCGCGGAGTCGATCTGTTCGGCGCGACCGATGTCCACCGCCTGCTCCAGGCGCTGCTCGGTTTTCCGACGCCGGTCTATCACCACCACGCGCTGATCGCGGGGCCCGATGGCGCGCGCCTCGCCAAGCGCAATCACGCGCCGACGCTCGAAAGCCTGCGCCTGGCTGGCGAGGATGGGCCTGCGCTTGCGGCATCGCTGCGCGCGGGCATTGGCTTTGTCGCAGCGAACGCCTAGATTGCCTGCATGAGCACATTTCTCACCATCTTGCTGGTCGCCGCGATGATTGCGGTGGTTGTCGTCCTCGTGCGCGGGCTGGTGGTCTTCCTGCTCGGTGCCAGCCAGGATCTGCGCGACGGGACGGCGAACGATGCCGTCTCCGCTTCGTCGATCAAGTCGAACAAGATGATGCAATATCGCGTGATGTTCCAGGCGATTGCGATCTTCCTGGTCGTCCTGCTGATGTGGCTCGCCGGCAAGAGCTGAGCCGCTCGCTCTCGGGGGAATCCAGCATGGTCAAGCTCAACCGAATCTATACGCGCACCGGCGATGACGGCACGACGGGCCTCGTCGACGGATCGCGCACGCCCAAGGACGCCGCGCGGATGGCGGCGATCGGCGATGTCGATGAAGCGAACAGCACGATCGGTGTCGCAGTCGTCGCCTTGCGCGGCGCCGGGCTCGATCTCGCCTGGCTGCCGGCGTTGCTCGAGCGGATCCAGAACGATTTGTTCGACCTCGGCGCCGATATCGCCACCCCGAGCGCGGGGGAGGATGACGATTTCGCGCCGTCCGAGATGACGCTGCGCATCGTCGCGTCGCAGGTCGCGCGGCTCGAGGACGAGATCGACCGGATGAATGCCGAACTGGGCGCGCTGACGAGCTTCATCCTGCCCGGCGGCACCGCCCCGGCGGCGGCGCTGCACGTCGCGCGCGCGACCGTCCGGCGCGCCGAACGCGCTGGCGTCGCGGCTGCGCGCGAGGTCGCGATCAACCCGCTCGCACTCGCCTATTTGAACCGGCTCTCGGATTATCTTTTCGTTGCGGCTCGCGCAGTGAACCAAAAGGCGGGTGGCGACGTTCTTTGGCGACCCGGCGCGACGCGATAATCGCACCAGCGCTGCCGGGACTCGTTGTCCGTCAAGGTGACGGCGCGGGTCATACGGGGGAATGGTGACATGACGACGCAACCGCAGACCGCCCCGATGCCCGACCCTGCGGGTCTTGCCACCCGCTTCGAAGCGGTGCGCGGCTTGACCGTCGGCCTGGTCGCGCCGTTGTCCGACGCCGATGCGACGGCGCAGTCGATGGACGATGCCTCCCCCGCCAAATGGCATCTCGCGCACACGACCTGGTTTCTCGAAACCTTCGTGCTGCGCGATTTCGTGGCGGGCTACACGCTCTATGACGCGCGCTTCCCCTTCCTGTTCAACAGCTATTACGAAGCCGAGGGGCAGCGCCATGCGCGCAACCGGCGCGGAATGGTGACGCGCCCCGCGCTCGACGAGATCCTCGCCTATCGCGCGCATGTCGATGCGGCGGTGCTGGCCGCCTTGCCCGATCTTCCGCAAGCGGCGCGCGCGCTGATCGCGCTCGGCTGCCATCATGAGGAGCAGCACCAGGAACTGCTGGTCACCGATATCCTGCATCTGATGGCGCAAAATCCGATCGAGCCCGCGATCTGGCCCGCCGCGCGCAAGGTGCCCGTCGCGATGCCGGGTCCGATCGGCTGGATCGAAGGCCCGGCCGCGGTGACCGAGATCGGGCATGACGGCGACGGCTTCGCGTTCGATGCAGAGGGGCCGCGCCACGCCGTGCTGCTCAGCCCGCATGCCATCGCCGACCGTACCGTCACCAACGGCGAATGGGCCGCGTTCATCGCTGATGGCGGCTATGCCGAGCCGCGCCACTGGCTCTCGGACGGCTGGGCGTGGGTCAAGCGCGAGGGCATCGTCGCGCCGCTCTATTGGGAGCAGGGCGAGTCGGGATGGACGCGCTTCGGACTCGACGGACGCCGCGCGATCGATCCTGCCGCGCCCGTCACGCACGTCAGTTTCTACGAGGCCGACGCCTATGCCAGCTGGGCGGGCGCACGGCTGCCGACCGAGGCCGAATGGGAGGTTGCGGCGAGCGCGCACGATTCCGCCGGCGGGAATCAGATGGACGCCCCCGGCCCGGTCGAGCCGCGGCCATCGGCGGGCGGTCCGGCATTCTTCGGCGATGTGTGGGAATGGACGGGCAGCGCCTTCCGCCCGTATCCCGGCTTCCGCGCGATCGAAGGCGCGGTCGGCGAATATAACGGCAAGTTCATGAGCGGCCAGTGCGTGTTGCGCGGGGGCTCCTGCGCCACACCGCGCGGGCATGCACGCGCCAGCTACCGCAATTTCTTCTACCCGCACCAGCGGTGGCAATTCACCGGCGTGCGGCTCGCGAAAGACCTTTGAGATGTTGAAGCAGGAAATCGAGGACGGCCAGGCGTCGCTGGCCGACCCGGCGTTTCGCCAGGATGTATTGCGGGGCTTCGACATGCGTCCGCGTGCCATCCCAGCGCGCTGGTTCTATGATCGCGCCGGGTCCGAACTGTTCGAGCAGATCACCGATCTCCCCGAATATTATCCGACACGGACCGAGACGGCGATCCTGCGCGCGTGCGCGCCCGAGATTGCGGCGCGTGCCGGTGAGGGGCGTGCCGTCGTCGAATTCGGCTCGGGATCGTCGACCAAGACGCCGATCCTGCTGCAGGCGGTGGCGCCTGCGGCCTATGTGCCGATCGACATTTCGGGCGACTTCCTGCGCGAATCGTCTGCGGGGCTGGCCTCGGCGTTTCCCGGGCTGGACGTGCTTCCGGTCGAGGCCGATTTCATGCATCCGATCGCCTTGCCGATGCAGGTCGCAGCGACGCCCAAGCTCGGCTTCTTCCCCGGCTCGACGATCGGCAACATGATCCCGCATTCGAGCGTCGATCTGCTGCGCGCGATGAAGGAATCGCTCGGCGAGGGCGCGATGCTCGTGATCGGGATGGACCGCATCAAGGACGCGGCCACGCTCGAGGCGGCGTATGACGACGCACAGGGCGTCACCGCGGCGTTCAATCTCAACTTACTGACGCGGATCAACCGCGAGCTTGCCGGCACGATCCCGGTCGAGCGCTTCCGCCACCGCGCGATCTGGAACGACGATCGTGCGCGGATCGAGATGCATCTCGAGGCGACCGAGGACGTGGCTTTCACGATCGAGGGGCGACCGTTCGAAATGACCGCGGGCGAGACGATCCACACCGAGAACAGCCACAAATACGGCGCGCGCGACGCGCGCATCCTGCTGCGCGCGGGCGGGTGGACGCCGATCGCCGAATGGACCGACCCCGCGGGCAAGTTCGCGGTGATCCTCGCCGAAGCGCAGGCGGCACGGCTCGCACCGTAAGACCTTCCCCGCCGCGCCAAATCCGCTATCGACGCGTCAAACGGATAGGAGCGGACGCATGGATACGGTCGGAGTCATCGGGGCAGGGCAGATGGGCGCGGGAATCGCGCAGGTTTCGGCGCAAGCCGGATACCGCGTGCTGCTTTCGGACATGAACCTCGCGCGCGCCGAGGCGGGCAAGGCGGGGATCGCCAAGCAGCTCGACCGCGCCGTCACCAAGGAAAAGATCACCGCCGAGGCGCGCGACGCCGCGCTCGCGCTGATCGAGCCGGTCGAGAGCGTCGCGGCAATGGGCCCGGCGTTCCTGGTGATCGAGGCGGCGACCGAGCGCGAGGAGATCAAGCGCGCGATCTTCGCCGAAGTCGGCAAGGTGTTGTCGGACGATGCAGTGCTCGCCTCGAACACTTCGTCGATCCCGATCACGCGGCTCGCGCAGGCGGCACCCGATGCGGCGCGCTTCGTCGGCGTGCATTTCTTCAATCCGGTGCCGGTTATGGGGCTGATCGAATTGATCCGCGGTCTCGCCACGTCGGATGCGACGGTGACGACGGTCGAGGCCTATGCGGGGCGGCTCGGCAAGCAGGTCGTGCGCGCCAACGATGCGCCGGGCTTCATCGTCAACCGCGTGCTGATGCCGATGCTCAACGAAGCGTGCTTCGCGCTTGGCGAAGGCGTCGCGACGATCCGCGACATCGATCTCGCGTGCCAATTGGGGCTCAACCATCCGATGGGTCCGCTGACGCTCGCCGATTTCATCGGGCTCGACACGTGTCTGGAGATCACGCGCGTGCTGTTCGAAGGGACGGGCGACCCCAAGTTCCGGCCTGCGCCGGTGCTGGTGAAATATGTCGAGGCGGGCTGGTTCGGCCGCAAGACCGGGCGCGGCTTCTACGACTATTCGGGCCCGGAGCCCGTGCCGACGCGCTGAGGTGCGTAAGCCCCTCCCCTGAAGGGGAGGGGTATAGCGTTACCCTGGCCGGCGCATCTCGAAGCGCGTGTCGTCGCTGATCTCGAAATAATCGGCCGGGCCGCCGCCGCGTAGGATCGGATGCGCTGCGGCGGTGCGATAAGCGCCATCCTCGATCAGCTGCGGCGCGATGTGGATGCCGACGACCTCGCCGAGGATCAGCCAGGTGTCGATCTCGGCGCCATCGATGCCCTGCAAGCGCAGCGTCTGGGTGTGGCGGCACTCGAACGCGACGGGGCTCGCCGCGACGCGGGGTGGCGCGACGATCCGCGAGGGCGCGGCCTCGAGCCCGGCAAGCTCGAATTCGTCGACGCCGGCCGCGACCATCGCCGCACTTGCATTCATCGGCGCGGCGAGCTCGCGCGTCGCGAGATTCCAGACGAATTCGCCCGTCGCGGCGATATTGGCGACGCTGTCCTTCCAGCCGATCGAAGCGAAGCCGACGATCGGCGGGCGATAGTTGAGCAGCGTGAAGAAGCTATACGGCGCGAGATTGCGTGTGCCGTCGGTGGCGAGCGAGCTGATCCAGCCGATCGGGCGCGGCGCGACGATCGAATTGAGCGGATCGTGCGCGAGGCCGGGGACAGCGGCATGGCCGTTGCGCGGTTCGTAGAAATGCAGGTCTGACATGATCGGGCGGCCCTTGGCTCATATGTGCTGTCGTGTTTGCGGTTTCGTCGGCGCGTCGCTGCGACTAAGGTGTAACCGAGCCGCCGTGTGGCGCGAATAGGGATCTGCATGACCGACGCACCCCAGCCAACCCCGGGACAACCCGCTTCGCCCACGGCCGTTCCCGCGAGCACCTCGATCTATCGCCATCGCCTCGCGACGCGGGTCTGGCACTGGGTCAATGCGGTGACGATCGTCATCATGATCGGCAGCGGGCTGACGATCCTTAACGCGCATCCGCACCTCTATTGGGGCGAATATGGCGCGAATTCGGATCATTCGTGGTTCAATCCGCCGCATATGCCGTCCTATCTGACGATCCCGGCGGGTTACAATCTGGCGATCGCGCGGCGTTGGCATCTGCTGTTCGCACTCGTCTTTGGCTTCGGCCTGCTCGCCTTCATGGTCGCGAGCTTGCTCAACCGCCATTTCCAGAAGGATCTTCGGATCCGCCTGAAGGAGCTGGCGCCGTCGCACTTGTGGTTCGATCTGAAGGAGCATCTCGCCTTCCGCTTCCACGATCCGAAGCATCCGGCGGCGTTCAACATCTTCCAGAAGCTGTCCTACGCTCTCACGATCTTCGGGCTGATCCCGGCGATGATCGTCTCGGGGCTCGCATTGTCGCCCGCGATGACCGCTGCGTGGCCGTGGTTGCTCGCGGTCGTCGGGGGGCGCGCATCGGCGCGGTCGGTGCATTTCATCGCCGCGTCGGGGCTGGTGGTGTTCATCATCGTGCACCTCGTGCTCGTGATCCTCGCGGGCGCCTGGCCCGAGGTGAAGTCGATGCTGACGGGCTGGTGGCGCGTGCCCGAAGACCGTGCGGAGGAAGCGGCATGAGCGGTATCATCACGCGGCGCGCTTTGCTCACCACCGGCGCGCTCGGCGCGGGCGCGCTGCTGAGCGGGTGCGATCAGGTCGCGAACACACCTGCGTTGCGCAAGATCCTGTTCTCGGGCGAGACGATCAACGAGGGGTTGCAGCGCGCATTATCGAACCGCGGCAGCCTGGCGAAGGAATATCGCCCCGACCAGATGTCGCCCTTCTTCCGCACAAATGGCACCCGCAACCCCAACACGCCCGATTACACCGCGATGGTCGCGGACAAGTTTTCGCAGTGGCGGCTGCAGGTCGGCGGGCTGGTCAACCGGCCGCTCGCGCTGTCGCTCGCGCAGCTCCAGGCGATGCCGGCGCGGAGCCAGATCACGCGGCACGATTGCGTCGAGGGGTGGAGTGCGATCGGCCAGTGGCACGGCCCGCTGCTCGGCACGATCCTCAAGGCGGCCGACGTGCGCACCACCGCGCGCTATGTCGTGTTCACCTGCGCCGATCTGTTCTCGGGTCAGCATTATTATGAGTCGATCGACTTGATCGATGCCTTCCATCCGCAGACGATCCTCGCCTGGGCGATGAACGGGCATCTGCTCGACGTCGGCCACGGTGCGCCGGTGCGACTGCGCGTCGAGCGGCAGCTCGGCTACAAGCAAGCGAAGTACATTATGCAGATCGACGCGGTCGCTTCGCTCGCCGGGATCGGCAAGGGCAAGGGTGGCTATTGGGAAGATGCGATCGATTACGATTGGTATGCCGGCATCTAATCGCTAAATACGCGCAGCTATGGCTTTGATCGACTTATTCCTCGCCAAGCGCGTCAAGCGCGGCACGCTCACGCTCCATCATGCCGATGGCAAGACCCGCACCTTCGGCACCGCGACACCGGGTTTCCCCGATATCGTCCTGCGCTTCACCGATGCCGGCGCTGCCGCCGCGATCGTGCGCGATCCGGGGATCGGCGCGGGCGAGGCCTATATGAACGGGCGGATGGTGATCGAGCAGGGTGACGCGCGCGATCTCGTCAAGCTGCTGATGAAGAACGATCCGTGGGAGGCCGGCCAGAACGGGCTCGCCGCGTCGCCGCTGCGGCGCGCGGTGCAGGCGGTGACGCTGCGCTTCGGACGGGTCAACATGGCGCGCCAGTCGAAGCGCAACGTCGCGCATCATTACGATTTGTCGGACCGGCTGTACGATCTCTTCCTCGATGCCGACCGGCAATATAGCTGCGCCTATTTCACCGATCCGGCCAACTCGCTCGAGCGGGCGCAGGACGACAAGAAGGCGCATATCGCCGCCAAGCTCGCGCTCGCGCCAGGGACGCGCGTACTCGACATCGGCTGCGGCTGGGGTGGGATGGCGCTGTACCTGCACCAGCAGACCGGGGCGGAAGTGCTCGGCGTGACGCTCAGCGAGGAGCAGTTGAAGGTCGCGCGCGAACGGGCAGACGCGGCGGGGGTGGCGGACAAGGTCAAGTTCGAGCTGATCGACTATCGCCATGTCACGGGGAAGTTCGACCGGATCGTCTCGGTCGGCATGTTCGAACATGTCGGTCCCGCCAATTACACCACCTTCTTCCGCCAGTGCCGCGATCTGCTCACCGATGACGGCGTGATGCTGCTCCACACGATCGGTCGTGCCGGCGGGCCGGGCGTGACCGATTCGTGGACCGCGAAATACATCTTCCCGGGCGGCTACAATCCCGCTTTGTCGGAGATCGTCGCGGCGAACGAAGGGCTGCGCTTCATGATCACCGACATCGAAGTGCTGCGGCTGCATTACGGCTACACGCTCGACCAATGGTACGACCGCGTCGTCGCGGCGCGCGACGAGATCATCGCTCTGTATGACGAGCGCTTCTATCGCATGTGGCAATTCTACCTCGCCGGGGCGGGGCAGTCGTTCCATTACGGCAGCATGGTCAATTACCAAGTCCAGTTCGCCAAGAACCGCCATGTCTTGCCGATCACGCGCGACTATATGCTCGAGGGCGAGCGCGCGATGCGCTCCCCGACGGTTGCACCTGCCGCGCTGGTCGCATAGGGCGCACCCGCGCCAAAACCGAAGGATTCGCTCGCATGACTGATCAGATCAACCGCGTCGTCCTCGCCTATTCGGGCGGGCTCGATACCAGCGTGATCCTGAAGTGGCTGCAGCAGACCTACAATTGCGAGGTCGTCACCTTCACCGCCGATCTCGGCCAGGGCGAAGAGCTCGAGCCGGCGCGGCGGAAGGCAGAAGCGGCCGGCGTAAAGCCCGAGCACATCTTCATCGACGATCTGCGCGAGGAATTCGTCAAGGATTACGTCTTCCCGATGATGCGCGCCAACGCGCTCTATGAGGGGCTGTATCTGCTCGGCACCTCGATCGCGCGGCCGCTGATCGCCAAGCGCCAGATCGAGATCGCCAAGATGCTGAACGCCGACGCGGTCAGCCACGGCGCGACCGGCAAGGGCAACGACCAGGTCCGCTTCGAGCTCGGCTATTACGCGCTCGCGCCCGACATCAAGGTGATCGCGCCGTGGCGCGAATGGGATCTGACCAGCCGCACCAAGCTGATCGAGTTTGCCGAACAGCACCAGATCCCGGTGAGCAAGGACAAGCGCGGCGAAGCGCCGTTCTCGACCGACGCCAACATGCTGCACACGTCGTCCGAAGGCAAAGTGCTCGAGGATCCATGGGACGAGGTTCCCGATTACGTCTATTCGCGCACGGTCAATCCCGAGGACGCGCCGAACGAGCCCGAGACGATCACGATCGATTTCGAGGGCGGCGACGGCGTCGCGATCAACGGCGTCGGCATGTCACCGGCGACTTTGCTCGAGACGCTCAACGAGATGGGCCGGCGCCACGGTATCGGCCGGCTCGACCTGGTCGAAAACCGCTTCGTCGGCATGAAGTCGCGCGGGATGTACGAGACGCCGGGCGGCACGATCTATCACCTCGCGCATCGCGGGATCGAGCAATTGACGCTCGACCGCGGCGCGGCGCATCTCAAGGACGAGCTTGCGCCGCGCTATGCCGAGCTGATCTACAACGGCTTCTGGTTCAGCCCCGAGCGCGAGATGCTGCAGGCGGCAATCGACCACAGCCAGAGCAAGGTGACGGGCACCGTCCGCCTCAAGCTCTACAAGGGCAATGTCTCGGTCACCGGGCGCAAGTCGCCCTTCTCGCTCTATTCGGAGAAGGTCGTCACCTTCGAGGACGATCAGGGCGCGTACGACCAGCGCGATGCGGCTGGCTTCATCAAGTTGCAGGCGCTCCGGTTGCGGCTTCTGGGGCGGCGTGATCGCGCCTAAGCGTTTGACAACAGGCGGATGGGGTCAAGTGACGCGCGAAAACGGCGCGATCTAACTTCGCCTTAACCCCGTTCGCCTAAGTCGGTCGCGATGGACGCTCGCGAATCCCGATTGGCCCGCCGGAGCGACGCACTGTGTGCGCTCGCGCTGGCGGCGCTGCTGGGTACGGTCTGGGCGTTTTGCGACCGGGGATTGCTTTCGTCACTGCACCTTCCCGACGCCGACGCCATGCTGCGGCTTCAGCAGATTCGCGACTGGCTGGCGGGGCAGGGGTTTGCCGATCTGCGTCAGCACCGGCTCGGTGCTGCGCCCGGACTTGCGCTGGAATGGTCGCGTCTGCCCGACCTCGCGCCGGGCGCGATCATCGCTGCGCTCGCACCGATCACCGGCGCGCCGCTTGCCGAAATGATCGCCGTGATCGTCTGGCCGACCGCGCTGTTCGCTGCGGCGCTGCTGCTCGTCACACGGATCGCGCGCGCGCTCGGCGGCAGCGCGATCGCGCGCACCGCGACCGTCGTCGCTGCGATCGCCTTTCCCGCAACCACGATCTTTCTGCCCGGCAGGATCGACGCCGACGGGCTGCAGATCGTGCTGGTGCTGGTCATGGCGCGCGCGCTCGTCGCGCGGGCGGCGATCGAACCGGGCCTGGTCGCCGGACTTGCGGGGGCGGCGAGCCTTGTCATCGGGGTTGAGTGCACCCCGCTGATCGTGGCGGTCGGCGGTGCGATGGCGATCGAATGGCTGCGCGCGCGCAGCGGCGCCGACGACCGGATGATGGGGCTGGGGATCGGGCTCGGCGCGGGGCTGCTCGCGGCGTCGATCGTATTCCGGCCGCTCGTGTGGACTTATGCAGCGTGCGACGGCTTCACCATGACCGCCTGGCGCGCCGCGGTAATCGCGGCCTTCGCGCCGATGGGCATGGCGCTCGCCGCGCGCGACATCGCCAGCCCGGCGACGCGTGCGGTGTTGGGGACGATCATCATCGCGGTGGTCGCGACGGGGATCGTGCTGGTCGCGCCGGAATGCCTTGTACCGGATGGCGGCATCGATCCGATTCTCGTCCAACTGTGGCGCGCCGAGATTGCCGACGCGCGGTCGGTCACCATAGCGACGCTGCCGACCGTGATCGGCTATGCCGGGATGATGGTCGCGGGCGTGCTGGCGAGCGGCTGGCGGCTGTATGCGACGCGCGACCAGCGTTGGGCCGGTCTGCTGATCGTCCAGCTTGCCGCGCTGCTGTTGAGCTGCGCGCAGATGCGCGGTGCATATGCCGGTGCGATCCTGGCCGCGCCCGGGCTTGCGGCGGTGATCGCTGCGGCGCGCGCACGTGGCGTGCTGCCGCTGGCCGGGGCGTGGATCACGTCGGCTGGGATTCTGTATCCGATCGCCGCGCAGGCATTCGTCGCGAGCCGCAGCGTCCGCGAGACTGCGGCGGACAGCTGCACCGCGCCAGCGACACTCGCGATGCTGCGACGTCTGCCCCCCGGTGGCTTGCTCGCGCCGCTCGAGCTCGGCGCCTATGCGATCGGCGCGACGCAATTGAGCGTTGTCGGTGCGCCCTATCATCGCAATGCTGCGGGCAACCTCGCGGTCTATCGCTTCTTCGTCGGCACCCCGGCGCAGGCCGCGGCGATCGCACGCGGCTGGGACGTGCAGTATGTTGCGCTGTGCGGCGACAGCTTCGGTTCGGCCGGCGGCACCTCGCTCGCCTATGCCATTCGGCAGGGCCATGCGCCGAACTGGCTCGTGCCGATCGCGCCGCCCGGCCGGGCGTTTGCCCTCTACCGCGTCGAAGCACGCTTGTTTTCGCAAACGCCACCGCAGTAAGACCCCGCAAATGCGGGAAGGTTTCTCAATATCGCACTGCTCGCAAGCGCGCTGGTTCGGGTGTGTCGCGATCACCGCGACGGCGTGCCCATCGGCATCGCGCCGTGTCGTCTCCTGCCGGTCAGATCGACCACGTGGCGCATACCGGGCCGCTCGTGTTGCACTGCCTGGCGCGACTTCGCTTGTCGCACCGCCCGTTTCGCCGGTAAGGCGCTAGCATGCCGAACGAGACTTCTTCCGATCTACAATGGTGGCAGACGCGCTGGTTCGTCGCGGTGATGGCGCTGATTGCGATCATCCCCTTGCTGCGTCCCGAAATCCCGCCGCTGGTCGATCTGCCGGGCCATATGGGGCGCTACCGCGTGCAATTGTCGCGCGACGAATATCCGTGGCTGTCGGACTGGTACAATTTCAACTGGCAGCTGATCGGCAATCTCGGGATCGACATCCTGATCATCCCGCTTGCCAAGCTGTTCGGGCTCGAGCTCGCGGTGAAGCTGCTGGTGATGACGATCCCGGTGCTGACGGTTACCGGGCTGCTGTGGATCGCGCGCGAGGTGCATGGGCGCATCCCGCCGACCGCCGTGTTCGCGCTGCCGCTTGCATACAGCTATGCCTTCCAGTTCGGCTTCGTCAATTTCGCCTTCTCGATGGCGCTCGCGCTCAACGCGTTCGCGCTGTGGCTGCGGCTCGCGCGGCACCAGCGCTTCGGCTTGCGTGCGGCGATCTTCGTGCCGCTCTCGTGTATCATCTGGGTGGCGCACACCTTTGGCTGGGGCGTGCTCGGCGTGCTGGCGTATTCGGCCGAAATGGTCCGCCAGCATGATGCGCGGGTCGATCGCGGTCCGCTGAGCTGGATCAAGGCATGGCTGCGCGCCGGCGTCGGTTGCGTTCCGCTCGCCCTGCCGATGGTGTTGATGGTGGTGTGGCGCAGCGGCGAGCATGTCGGCGGGCAGACCGGCGACTGGTTTAACTGGCGCGCCAAGATCGGCTATATGACGATGGCGCTGCGTGACCGCTGGATCACCTTCGATCTCGCCGGGATGGCGATCCTGCTGCTGATCCTGTTCCGCGGCTTTCGCGATCCGAGCGTCGAATATTCGCGCAATCTCGGCCTGTCGGCGCTGTTCCTGCTCGCGGTGTTCATCGTGCTGCCGCGGATCGTGTTCGGATCGGCCTATGCCGACATGCGGCTCGCGCCGTTCATGCTCGCCATCGCGGTGATCGCGGTGCGCCCCAAAAAGGGCCTGTCGATCCGTGGCAGCGCGACGATTGCGGCGCTCGGGCTCGCCTTCGTACTGGTGCGGATCGCGGCGGGTACGGCGAGCTTCTGGATGTTCGCGCAGGATTACGACCGCGAGTTGAAGGCGCTCGATCATCTCCCGGTCGGCGCCAAGCTCGTCACCTTCGTCGGCGCGCAATGCGGTGCGCCGTGGAAAATGACGCGGCTCGAACATCTCCCCGCGATCGCGCTCGAGCGCCGCGCGGCCTATGCCAACGATCAATGGTCGATGGCGGGCGCGCAGTTGCTCACGGTGAAATATGTCCGTGCGCAGCGCTTTGCGCACGATCCGTCCGAGATCGTGACGAGCGTGCAATGCCCGCGCGAATGGTGGCGCCCGATCAGCAAGGCGATGGCGCGCTTCCCGCGCAATGCCTTCGACTATGTCTGGCTGATCCGTCCGCCGGCGTACGATGCCAAATTCAACCAGGGGCTGATCCCGATCTGGCGCGACGGAAGCAGCGTGCTGTTCCGCGTCGACCATAGCCAGCGCGGGATCGAGATCAGCGACGCCGCGCTGAAGACCGCCCGCCCGCGCCCGACGCCGTTCTAGCCTTTCTTGAACGGGGTCATCGCGCCGAGGAATTCCTGGTCGGATTCGACCGAGGCGCGCTCGCGCACCAGGAAATCGGCGATCGCGCGGCGGAAGCCCGCATCGGGGATGTAATGCGCCGACCAGGTCGGGACGGGGACATAGCCGCGCGCGAGCTTGTGCTCGCCCTGCGCACCCGCCTCGACGGTCTTCAATCCGCGCGCGATCGCGGCGTCGATCGCCTGGTAATAGCACAGCTCGAAATGCAGGAAGGGGACATCCTCGGTGCAGCCCCAATAGCGGCCGTAGAGCGTGTCCTCCCCGATCAGGTTGAGCGCACCCGCGATGGGGCGCCCGTCGCGCTCGGCGAAGATCAGCAGGACGCGCTCGGGCATCGTCTGGCCGAGCAGCGTGAAGAACTGCCGCGTCAGATACGGCTGGCCCCATTTGCGCGCGCCGGTGTCCTGATAGAACACCCAGAAGGCGTCCCAGTCGGCCTCGGTAATGTCGGCGCCCGAGATATGGCGGATCGTCAGGCCCTCGACCGCGCCAGCGCGCTCCTTGCGGATCGCCTTGCGCTTGCGGCTGGCGAGATCGCCGAGGAATCCGTCGAAATCGGCATAGCCCTGGTTCTGCCAGTGGAACTGCGTGCCCTCGCGGATCAGCCAGCCCGCCGCCTCGAATGCGGGGAGCTGTTCGGGCGCGACGAAGGTGGCGTGCGCCGAGGACAGGCCGTGCTGGTCGGTCACCGCCTCGATCGCGGCGATCAGCGCGGGCGCTTGGTCGGGATCGCGCAGCAGCAGCCGGGGGCCGGGCGCGGGGGTGAAGGGCACGGCGATCTGCAGCTTGGGGTAATAGGATCCGCCGGCCCGCTCCCACGCGTCGGCCCAGCCATGGTCGAAGACATATTCGCCCTGGCTGTGGCTCTTGGCATAAGCCGGGGCGATCGCGGCGGGCTTGCCGTCGGCGCCGTCGACGATGATCGGGATCGGTTGCCAGCCGGTGCGCGGCCGCGCGCTGCCTGACGATTCAAGGATCGACAGGAAGGCGTGGCTGACGAACGGATTGGCGGTGCCGGCGCAGGCATCCCAGTCTTCCGCCGGGATGGCGGCGATGCCGTCGACGATACGGGCGGTGACGGCGTTCTTCACGTCCCCAAGCTAGGGGGTCGCAGGCGCTTTCTCAACCGCTGGCGCCGCGAACGACCAGCATAAAGCGAGCAGCAGGAACGGCGTGACGAATTCGCGGTGGCGTTCCCCGAATTCGAACCACACGCCGAACAGCAGCAATTGGAGCCCGCAGGCGGCGATCAGCAGCACGAGCGTGAAGGGCAGGCGCGGTCCGAGCTTGAACGCCGCGCCGCCGAGCAAGGCGAGATGCGCGAGCATCGACAGCGGCCACAGGGCGGCGGCGAGCACGCGTGGCACCGGCGGACCCATCGCGACGAGCCGCGTCACGCCGAACTGCGCAATGCCCGACGCGCGGACGAATTTGGTCAGCGTCAGCCGGACGAAGCCGACCGGATGCGTACGGATCCACTCGACCGCGATCGCGCCGATGCGCTTGCCGTAAGCGAGCTCGGGGATCCCCTTGAGGGCGGGCGGCGGCGGTTGCCAATTGCCCGTCGCATCGGGATTGTTGCCAATCCACAGGCTCGCGCCGCTCGCGGTGGTGAGCGGGACGAAAGCGTGGAACACTGCCCAGTTGCGCACCCACCACGGCACCAGCACCACCGCTGCGACCACGCCGCCTTGCAGTCCCGTGCGCAGCATCGGCCACAGCCCGATCCGGCCGACGAGCACCAACCCGAACACAGCGGCGAGCGGCGCCTCGCCCGGCTGCGTCAGCGCGAGCAACCCGGCCGGAACCCCGAGCGCGAGCGCACCGCGCCAGCCCGCGCGGCGATCGATCCAGGCGAGCGCCAGCAAGAGGACGAGCAGCGCGCACAGCGACTCCTTCTGTGCAAGCGGCGCCGAAAACAGCACCGACGGCCAGATCAGATAGAGCCAGGCGGCGCGGCGTCCGGCCACCGCACTGCCGAGCCGGGACCCCAGGACGAACAGCAGCCATGCCGTCGCACCATCGGTCAGCGTGCCGAGCGTCAACACAGCGGCCGTGTCGAACCCGAAAACCGCGCCCCAGCCTGCCAGCAGCAGCGGATAGAGCGGGGGAAACAGCGCGCGCCACGCCGAGCCGAAGAACGGATCGTGGATCACCAGCCCGTGGCCAGCGAGCAGGCCCTTGGCGAGATTGAGATAGGCGTTGGGGTCGCCGGTCGATGTGCGCCCGACGGCAAGCAACGCGAAGACGCTGCGGACCACCACCAGCGTCGTCGCCAGCGCGGCGAGCGGCCCGATGCCGGGGCGCTCGCGCAGGATGTCGAACCCGGTTGCGGCGAGGGCGATCCAGCCGGCGACCGCGCCGATCGAAGCGACGGTGATGCCCCATCGCGCGTTCAGATCGGGGATCGAACTGAGCCCGTAGAGCAGCAGCAGCCCCAGCGCCGCCTGGACGCTCCATCTGGTCCAGCGCTCGATCTGGGTCCTGCGCGGCATCACTGCCCGAAAGCAGTCACTCGGTAGAGCAAGGTGATCGCGACGCGGCGGTTGCGCGGATCGGAGGGATTGTCCTTGATCATCGGCTCGCGGTCGGCGACGCCCTCGATCCGGTTGAACCGCGTGTCGGGCAACCCACCCGCGGCGAGCCGGCGCCGCGTCGCTTCGGCGCGCGCGCTCGACAGCATCCAATTGTTCATCGCGAGCGGATCGCCATAGCCCAGATTGTCGGTGTGCCCGCGGATCATGATCGGGTTGTCGGTGCCCTTGATCGATTTGGCAATCATTCCGAGCAGCGCCGACGCGCGCGGATCGAGTTGCGTCGTGCCGAGATCGAACATCGAGTAATCGGCATCGTCGAGCAGATCGATTCGCATCCCGTCATTGGTCTTGACGAAGCGGACATGGTTCGAGAGGCGCGCGAGGGCTGGGTTGGTCGCCATCGACTTGGTCATGGCGTGCTTCATCGCCTCGAAATTCTTGCGATCCTCGGTCGTCAGCGCCTTGTCCTTGAGCGTGCCCTTCTGCCCGGTGCCGACCTGGTCGCCGCCGATCGCCTCGACCGGGATCGTCATCGAGCGCGTGCCGGTCTGCGAGGCGCGGTGTGCGTAATTGTCCTTCGACGTCATCGAATCGCCACCGAAGATGCCGTTCGAGCCCGCGCTGTTTTCCTTCATCTGGACGAGCGTCGGCGAGAAATAATCGGCGAGCGCCTTGCGCTGCTTTTCGTTGGTCGCACCGAGCAGCCACATCAGCAGGAAGAATGCCATCATCGCCGTCACGAAATCGGCATAGGCGACCTTCCACGCGCCGCCGTGATGGCCGCCATGACCCTCGATATAGATCTTCTTGTAGATGATCTTGGGCGGCACGTTGGCGCCGTGCGGGGCGCGGGCGGCGGCCATCAGCGTCGGCCTGTCGGAAGGGTCTCAGGCGACGGCGCGAAGGCGCGAAGCGAAGAGGAGCCACGTGGAACCGCGGAGACGCGGAGGAAGAAGGAGGCGTTTGCGCGGCAGCGCAGAGCGCGCAGGTCGCGCAACGCAGGATGCGCGCGCGTCAGCATGCTGTCGTCTTCCGCACGGCAATGGTGCTGCGCTGCCGAAGCAACGACGTGCGACGCCGCCGCGTCTCCGCGTCTCTGCGGGAGCCCAACCTTTTCCGCGCCTTCGCGGCTTCGCGTTAGATCCGTCACGATTACCGCCCCCGCAACCCGTCGAACACCTCGGCGAAGCCGGGTTGGTTCGAATGCGCGATGCCGGAGCGCGCTGCTTCGATGACGAGCGGCTGCGGGTGGCCGTGGAGCGAGGCGATGATGATCTGCTTGACGACATGGTAGATCGCGCCATCGGC
Source organism: Sphingomonas sp. UYEF23 (assembly GCF_040546165.1). Taxonomy (NCBI): domain Bacteria; kingdom Pseudomonadati; phylum Pseudomonadota; class Alphaproteobacteria; order Sphingomonadales; family Sphingomonadaceae; genus Sphingomonas; species Sphingomonas sp. UYEF23. The sequence goes on from NZ_JBEPNG010000005.1 coordinate 43,604, forward strand.
ATCGAGCACTTGCTTGAGGCGATTGGCGAGCGGCGCGACGATGCCGTAGGCGAGCAGAACGCCCATGAAGGTGCCGACCAGCGCCGAGCCGATCATCGCACCGAGGATCGCCGGCGGCTTGTCGATCGAGCCCATCGTCTTGACCACGCCGAGCACCGCCGCGACGATGCCGAGCGCGGGGAGCGCGTCGGCGAGCGTCGCGATCGTGCCTTGCGGGCCCTCGACCTCGTGGTGGTGGGTCTTGATCATGTTGTCCATCACATCCTCGACGGCATGGACGTCGAGCGTGCCCGACGACACGACGACGAGCCGGAGCGTATCGGCGATCAGGTTGGTCAGCGCATGATCCGACAGCAGCCGCGGATATTCGGCGAACACTGCGGAGGAAGCCGGATCCTCGACATGCGGTTCGAGCGCGATCGGGCCTTCGGTGCGCAGCATCTTCATCAACTTCGACACGAGGAAGATGACGTCGAGATAATCCTGCTTCTTGTATTTCGGGCCCTTGAAGACCTTCATCAACCCGCCGCCGAGCGCCTTCAGCTCCTTCATCGAATTGCCGATGATGAGCGCGCCGACTGCGGCGCCGCCGATGATCAGCATCTCGTGCGGGATGGCCTCCATCACGGGGCCGAGCGCGCCGCCGGTGATCGCGAAACCGCCGAAGATCATCACGAGAAGAACGACTATGCCGATGACCGGAAACATGAGTGGCGGTGGCCCCTGGCTGACGCGGGTCGGGTGGACCTGCGGACTATGATGACGGCTTAGCGGGGATTGGTGTTCAACCAGTTAACCAACGAAGGTTTGTTTTACCCCCATCGCCCTCAGGAGCGGGGCAAGCCGCGCCGATCGCTTGCGCTCCCGGCGGAAGACCGGCTTATTTCAGGTAATCGAACAGCGAGAGCGAGCCGAGCTTGGTGAAGCTTGCTTGCGTTGCCGAAAGCACCGTCATCGTCTTCTGCAGTTCGGCGATCGCGCTCGACAGGTCGGTATCCTCGAGCGCCGAGCGATCGAGCTCGCGCGCGCTGGCGGCGTCGGTCGACTGCGTCGAGACGATGTCGAGCCGCGCCGCGCGCGCGCCGACCGAGCCCTGGACCGCGTTGACCTGCGTCATCGCGCCCTTGAGTCCATCGGCCGCCGTGCCCGCAGCACTCGAAATGTCGCCGCCCGCGTTGAGCGCCGAGATGAAGTTCGCGAGCACCGCAAACGCATCGGTCGTGCCGCCGCCGCTCGTCGGGATGTTGCCGAACACGCGCTGCGCGCTGTCGGTCGCCTGGATATTGGTGCCGTCGGCGATCGGGATCGCCGAGACTTCGCCCGTGCCGCCGAAGCTGACCGTGCCGTCGGCGGCCTGGGTCAACGCATTGGTTCCAGTCGCCGCGCCGAACAGCGGCTGGCCGCGCGCATCCTTTGTTCCAGCCAGATTGACGAGATCGTCGCGGATGCTCTGCAGCTGGATCGCGATCGCCTTGCGGTCGGTGTCGTTGAGCGTGCCGTTCGCGGCTCGCGTGGTAAGCTCGGCCGCCTGCTGGAGTTGGGTGCCGATCGCGCTCAGCGTCGAATCCGACTGCTGCAGCAGCGATGTCGCCATGCTCACGTTGCTGGCATAGGCCTTGCTGTCGGCGGTCGCTTGTTTGATCGTGGAAAGGCGGTTGTACGCGACCACGTCGGCGGACGGATCGGTGAACTTCTTGGTCGACGCGATCTGCGTGTTGAGCGTATCGGCCTTGGCCGACAGCTTCGACAGCTGCGACGCTCCGGTGTCGTAGAATTGGCTGGTGCCGATCTGCATGGCGGGTCCTAGCGGATGTCGAGGATCGACTGGAGCGTGTCGCGCGCGACCTGGATCACGCGGCTCGACGCCGAATAGGCTTGCTGAAAGCGCAGCAGGTCGACCGCTTCGCTGTCGAGATTGACCCCCGATACGGCGTCGCGCGCGGCAATTGCATTGTCGCGGATCGACCCTTGCGCTGTCGCGACTTGCTGGCGGCTGGCGAGCGTGGCGGCGTTGCTCGAGACGAGCGCGGTAGCCTTGGTCTCGAACGCGCCGGTGGTGCGCAACGTGGCGAGATTGGCGAGGTTGCTGTTGTCGCGCGGGCTCGCGCCCTTGGCGGCGGCGGCGATGCCGTTCGGGTCGGTGAGTGCGACGGTGATGTCGGTCGCGCTGCTGCCGGTCGCGAACAGCGCTGCGCCGGCAGTGCCCGTAAGGTCGCTGCCTTCCGCCTGGACGGCGTTGACTTCGCTGGTGAAGGCGCTGGCGATCCCACCGAGCTGGATGCGGGCATCGGCGATCCGCGCTGCGGCCTCGACCACGCCTGCAAGCGCGCCGCCCGACGAGGTCACCGGCGCCACGCCGTCGGCGGCTTGAACGGTGAAGGCGACGGTCCCGTCGCTGCCACGCGCAAAGCCAACGCTTGCCGACTGGTTGCCCGCGACGAGCGTCGGGCCGCCGCCGTTGCCGAGCTTCACGCTCGCGCGCCCGGCCGAGTCGGTCGAAACCGAGAGATCGCTGATCGCACTCATTTGATTGAGAATCGAATCGCGTTGGTCGGCGAGTTGCGCCGCGCCGTTCGAGCCGGGTTGTACGCGGCCAAGCCCGTCATTGACCTTGGCGAGGGCGGTGCCGAGCGCGGTCAGTGTCGTCACCGCCTGCGTCGCGGTCGTATCGAGATCGGCGTCGAGGCTGTCGAGCGCGTTGCCCGTTGCAGTGAAACTGGCGGCGACGGTCTTGGCCTGTTCGAGCATCGCTGCGCGCGGCGCCGATGCGGTGGGATCGGCGGCGACGGTCTTGGCCGAATTGAAGAAGCCGGTGATCTGCTCGCCGACCTGGTTGCCGGTCAGCGCGCTCTGGATGCGGCCGAGCCATTCGACGCTGGTGTCGGTCCGCGCGAGATCGGCGCTGGCGTTGCGCACGTCGGCGGCGCGCAGCGAGTCGGCCGAGCGCGTAATTCCGGCGGCGATGACGCCTTGCCCGACCGCGATCTTGCCGCCGCTCGCGATGCCGAGTGCGGGCGCGACTTCGCGCAAATCCGCGGTCCGCTTGGCATAGCCCGGCGTCGCGGCATTCGCGATATTCTCGGATACGGTGGTGAGCGCGGTCTGATACGCCTTCACCCCGCTCGCGCCGATGCTGAGCAGGTCGCTCACGGCGTCTTGCCCTCAGCCGGCGGCTCGGCGGCGGGCTGCAGGGCGGCCTGCGACTTGGCGAGGAACGCGGTCATCGCCTTGCCGATGCCGAGCGGCGCATGCTCGGCCATGTTCTGCGCGACTTGCGTGTCCTGCATTTCCTTGAAGGTATCCATGCCCTTCGAGCCGAACAGGCCATCCTCGGCGAGATGCGTCGACCGCATCGACTTGACCATCATGCCGGTGAACACCGCTTCGAACTTCTTGCCGGCGGCCTCGAGATTGGCGCGGCTCTGCAAGCGGCTGGTGTCGACGCTGATGCCTGTCGTCGGGCCCGGGATCGGGGTGATGGCGGGAACGTCGCTCATAGCACGATCAACTCGGCCTTGAGCGCGCCGGCTTCCTTGAGCGCTTCGAGGATCGCGACCAGATCGGCCGGCGAGGCGCCGATCGCATTGACCGCCTTGACCACGTCGGACAGCTTGGGGCCGGGCTCGAGCAGGAACATCGGGTGCTTTTCCTCGTCGACCGCAACTGCGGACTTTTGCTGCTTGGCGGTCTGGCCCTGGCTGAACGGCAAGGGCTGGCTGACCTTTTCGGTTTCGTCGATCCGCACCGTCAGCTTACCGTGTGTCACCGCGGCGGTGCCGACGCGGACCGCAGAGTTGATAACGACCGTTCCCGTCCGGGCATTAACAATTACTTTTGCCGAGGGTTCGGCCGAGACGACGTCGAGGTTCTCGATCTCGCTCATCAGCGTTGCGCGGATGTCGCCGCCCACCGGCGCGCGGACCGCGACCGAGACGGCATCGGTCGCCTGCGCGGTGCCCGCGCCGAGCCGCGAATTGATCGCGCCGGCGACGTTCTGCGCCGTCGTGAAATCGGCGCGTGCGAGGTTGAAGGTCAGGGTGGGCGTGTTCTCGAACCCGGTCGCGACGGCGCGCTCGACCGTCGCGCCTTCGGGGATGCGTCCCGCCGAGGGGATGTTGACGACGATCGTCGAACCGTCCTTGCCCTCGGCACCGAGGCCACCGACGGCGAGATTGCCCTGCGCCATTGCATAGATCTGGTTATCGGCGCCGAGCAGCGGGGTCATGATCAGCGCGCCGCCGCGCAAGGACTTGGCCTTGCCCATCGAGGCGACGGTGATGTCGAGCTTCTGGCCGGGCTTGGCAAAGGGCGGCAGATCGGCGGTGATCATCACGACGGCGGCGTTCTTGAGGCCGGGGTTGACGTTTGCGGGCAATTGCAGCCCGAAGCGCGAGGCGACCGCCTTCATCGACTGGATGGTGTATTCGAGATTGTCGTCGCCCGTGCCGGGAAGGCCGACGACGATGCCGTAGCCGGTCAGCTGGTTGGTGCGGATACCCTGGAAGCCGCCGAGATCCTTGATCCGGTCGGCCGAGGCGGGGGTGGCAAACAGCACGGCGAAAAGGAAAGCGAGCACCAGCTTCCAGCCGTCACCCCCGCGAAAGCGGGAGTCCCGCTTCTTGCCCGCGGTCCGAAGGGGGAGCGGGACCCCCGCTTTCGCGGGGGTGACGGGGGGGAGGGCGCGCGAAAGGGTCATCAGAACGGGCTCACCACCGAGAAGAAGCGGCTCAGCCAGCCCTGGCGGCTCGCGCGCGCCACGTCGCCCTTGCCGGTATAGGCGATCTGCGCGTCGGCGACGCGCGTCGAGGGAATGCGGTTGTTGGCGTCGATATCGGCGGAGCGGACCAGCCCCTTGATCTGGACGAACTCGTCGCCGCGGTTGAGCGTGACGCGCTTCTGCCCTTGGACGAGCATCGTGCCGTTCGAGAGCACCTTGCTCACCGTCACGCTGACTTCGCCCGACAGGCTGTTCGACTGGTCGGCGGCACCGCTGCCGTTGAAATTGCGCGACCCGCTCATCGACACGTCGGTGCCCTGGAACAGCGCGAGCCGGCCGGTTGTCGGCGGGATCAGGCTGAGGCCGCCGCTCGAGCCGAGCTTTGAATTGGCGGATTTGGAGGCAGCGGTCGCCTCGACCAGCACGATCGTCAGCGGATCGCCGACGCGGCGCGCGCGCGTGCCTTCGTAGAGCGCGGCATAGCCAGTGCTCGCCTGGAAGATCGACCCGTTCGCCACCAGCGGCGCCTCGGGCTCGGCTGCGGGGAGTGCCGCCGAGAAATCGACCGGGGGCTTCTTCTTGCCGCCGAACAGGTTCGCTTGTGCGACCGTCGGCACGAGGGCGAGCGTCAGGACGCAGGCGATTCGGAGTGAGAAGGATGCCATGGTGTTAACCATCACAGATTTTGGTTAACATATTTCAGCATCTCGTCGGTCGCGGTGATCATTTTCGAATTCACCTCATACGCGCGCTGCGTCTCGATCATGTCGACCAGCTCCTCGACGACATTGACGTTCGATCCTTCGAGCTGCCCCTGGCGGATGTTGCCGCGGCCTTCCTGGCCCGCGATGCCGAGATTGGCCGCACCTGACGCCGAAGTCTCGGCGAGGTAATTGTCGCCCTTCGACAGCAGGCCCGCGGCATTGGGGAAGCTCGCGACCTGGATCTGCCCGAGCTGGGTCGAGGCCGACTGGCCGGGGACGGTTGCCGAGACGGTGCCGTCGGTGCCGACGGTGATCGCGGTCGCGCCTTCGGGGATCGTGATGCCGGGCTGGACTTGATAGCCCTCGCTCGTCACCAGCAGGCCCTCGGGGCTGCGCGAGAAATTGCCCGCGCGGGTGTAGCCGAGCGTGCCGCCGGGCAGCTGGACCTGGAAATAGCCGTCGCCGTCGAGCGCCATGTCGAGGCTGTTGTTGGTCTGCTGGAACGACCCTTGCGTATCGATCCGCGCGGTGCCCTGGATCTTGACGCCGGTGCCGAGGTTGAGCCCCGTCGCGTATTTCGATTCCGAAGAGCTCGGCGCTCCGGGCGCGGTCACCGTTTGGTAGGCGAGCGTCTCGAACGCGGCGCGGTCCTTCTTGTACGCCGTGGTGTTCACGTTCGCGAGGTTGTTCGAGATGACGCGCATGCGCATGTCCTGGGCATCGATCCCAGTCCGCGCGATCTGCATGGCTGCACTACCCATGGTCTATTCCTTCTTCAGCTTGGCAGCCGCATCAGCGATGCGCTGGATTCATCCATGTCCTTGGCCGACTTCATCAGATTGGCCTGGACCTCGTAGCTGCGCTGGTTCTCGATCATGTCGACCAGCGCCTGAGTCATGTTGACGTTCGATCCCTCGAGCGCGCCGCTCTCGATCTTCGCGTCGACATCGGCGGGGAGCACGCCGCCGCCGCGCACGTAGAGCAGATTGTCGGTGCCCTTGACGGTGTCCGACCCCTTGGCGCTGGCGATCTTGAGCGTGTCGATCACTTGCGGATTCTTGATGTCGCCGCCGATCGGAATGATCGAGATCTCGCCGCTCTGCGAGATACTGACGCTTTGTGCCGGCGGGATGGTGATCGGGCCCCCCGACCCGATCACCGGGAAGCCGTCGCCGGTCTGGAGCACGCCCGAAGGCGCGATTTCCAGATCCCCGCGGCGCGTATAGGCTTCGGTCCCGTCGGTCGCCTGGACGGTCAGCCAGCTGTCGCTCGCCACCGCGACGTCGAGCGGACGCCCGGTCTGCTGGATCGTGCCGGCCTTGCGATCGGCATCGACCACTTCGGCCGACGCGGGCGTACGCGTGTCGAAATCGGAGCCTTGCAAGGACAGCCGGTCGAACACGACGCGATCGGCGCGAAAACCGATCGTCGAGGCGTTCGCCATATTGTTGGCGATCGCGGCCTGCGACGCGAGATGCGCCTTGAGCCCCGAGGCCGCGGTGTAGACCAGCTTGTCCATGCGCTACTCCAATCGCCTCCCGATCAGCCCTGAATCTGGATGATCGTCTGCGAGATCTGGCTGGCAGTATCGAGCGCCTTGGCGTTGGCCTGGAAGTTGCGCTGCGCCGCGATCAGATTGACCAGTTCCTCGGTGATATCGACGTTCGACCCCTCGAGCGTGCCCGACAGCATCGAGCCGAAGCCGTTCTCGTTGGCGGCGCCGAGCGTCGCCTGGCCCGAAACGCCGCTTGCCGACCAATAGCTGTTGCCCATCTGGCGAAGGCCCGTTGGATCGGCGAAATTGGCGAGCGCGACCTTGCCGAGCGCGACGGTGTCGCCGTTCGAATAATTGGCCGAGACGATGCCCTGCGTATCGACCGCCACGCCGGCGAGCATGCCGACCGAAGACCCGTCGACGCTGCGCGTATTGACCGCGAACGCCGTCGAGGCTTGCGTCGAACCCGCCAGATCGACCGTCAGCGTCTGCGAGACGCCGCCGGTGCCGGGCATGAAGGCGTCATAGGCGATCGCCGCGGTCGGCGCGGTGAGCTTGCCGTCGCTGCCGAACGTCACGGGCGTTCCCGCGGTCGATCCGCCGACGGTCAATTCCTTGTCGCCGGCAAAGCTGTGCACCGTCCAGGCATTGTCCGCGGTCTTGACGTAATAGTTCGTGAGCGTGCTCGCCTTGCCCGACGAATCGTAGATCGTCGACGTCGTCGTGCTGTTGTAGCTCGCGGCGTTGGTCGGGCTGAACGTTGCGGACGGCACGCTCGCGGCGGCATAGAGATTGACGCCGAGCGCGACCTTGCCGGTCGCCACCGGGGTGCCGCTCGTCTCGGCCAGGTTGAGCGCGCTCAGCCCCGCCGCGCCCGTTGCGGTGGCGTTGCCCTTGGCATCGACCGGATAGCCGAGCAGCGCCGACCCTTGCGCGTCGACGATGTTGTGCGTCGCTGGATCGACCTTGAAGCCGCCGTTGCGGGTATAGGCGGTGGTGGGATTGAGCCCGGCGGTCTTGACCGTGAAGAAGCCGTCGCCGGTCACCGTGAGATCGAGCGCGCCGCCGGTGGTCTTGAGATTACCCTCCGTGAATTGCTGCTGGTTCGCTTTGACGACCACGCCCGACCCGACGAGCTTGGTCGGATCGGTCGCGATGCTCGAGGCGATCACGTCGGCGAAATTGGTGCGGCTCTTTTTGAAGCCGTCGGTCGAGACGTTGGCGAGGTTGTGGCTGACGGTCGAGAGTTCGGTCTGCGCGGCCTGCAGGCCGCTGAGCGAGGTGTAGAAGGACATGGCGGGCTCCTGAAAATCTGGGAAGAAAGCGGGGGAAGGGCGTCAGCCGACTTGGCGAACCGCACTCAGCGCGACCTGGCCGACACCGGGGACGGTGAGCGTCGGGCTGCCAGTGGCGGGAACCGAGACGGTGGAGACCGGCGCCCACACCAGATTGCGGCCGGCGACGCTGCCGCTGGCGCTGCTCGCGCTGACCGAGACGGTGAAGGGGCCGGCGCCGGCGTCGGTGCCGCTCGCGGTCTTGCCGTCCCAGTCGTAATTGATCGTGCCGGCCTTCTGCGCGCCGAGGTCGAGCGTGTTGAGCAACTGGCCGTTGGCATCCTTGATCGCGACGCGGACTGCGCTCGCATCACCGTCGATCTCGGCCGCGCCGGCGATGCCGCCGCTGGTCCGGCCGTAGGCGGTGCTGCCTTCGGTGAGGATCGTCTTGCCGACATAGGACAGCGCGTCGGCGGTGCTGGTGGCGCCGAGCTTGGTCTGGATCGCCTTCAAGGTCGTGCCCATGTCGGCGATGCCCGAGGTGCTGGTGATCTGCGCGAGCTGCGCGACCATCTGGCTGTTGTCGGTCGGCGAGAAGGGGTCCTGGTTCTGCAGCTGCGCGGTGAGCAGCTTGAGGAAATCCGACGTGCCAAGCGAGGTCGACTTGGCGGTGGCCGCTGCGGCCGAAGTCGACTTCGTCGCGCTGATGCCGAGGCTGGAGAGCGTGGAATCGAAGGTGCTGGCCATGTTAGCGTCCCATCTTGAGGGTATCGAGGATCAGCGATTTCGCCGTCTGCATGACCTCGACATTGTTCTGGTAGGTGCGCGAGGTCTCCATCATGTCGACCAGTTCGCGCGTTTCATCGACCGCCGATTCCCAGACGTTGCCGTCCTTGTCGGCGAGCGGATGCGACGGATCGTAATGCTTCGACGGCGTCTCGCCGGCGGTGACGATGCTTTCGACGTTGACCGTCGCGAGGCCCGAGGCCTTGTCGTACTGCGTGCGGAAGATCGGTTTGATCGTGCGGTAGGCGGTCTCTGCGCTGGTCGTGACCGAACCGGCATTGGCGAGGTTCGACGCGGTCGTGTTCATCCGCACGAGCTGCGCGGACATTGCGCGCCCGGCGACCTGGAAGATCGTGAGAGGATCGGCCATTCTATTCGCCTCGCAGTGCACGGGTGATCTGGCTGATCCGCCCGTTGAGGAAGGAAAGCGTCGTCTGATAGGCGACGGCGTTCTCGGCAAAGGCGGTCTGCTCGGTCGCGAGCTCGACGGTGTTGCCATCGAGCGAAGGCTGCGAGGGCACGCGATATTGCAGCGCGCCGGTGATGCTCGCATTGCCGCCGCCGGCATTTTCGACCGCGGCGAGCGCGGTGTGGAAATCGACGTCCTGCGCCTTGAAGCCCGGGGTCGAAGCGTTGGCGATGTTCGACGCGAGTACGCCCATGCGCTGCGAACGCACTTCGAGGGCTGACCCATGTACTCCGAACAAACTGTCGTTGGGCATCGCCCGTCTCCAGCGCCTTATTGCGCGAAGGGGTATCAGCAAGGGGCGTGCCAAATGGAGTATGGGCGTGAAATGCGGCATTCGGCGGGAGCGGGCGGCAAACGCTTGCCGGAGGGCGGCAATGCGATTGCCGGTCGTCGCCCCGGCGCAGGCCGGGGCCGCTGCGACATGAGAGAGCCGGCGTAGCGCGCGGGTGACGCCGTGCGCGGTTCCATGGCGGCCCCGGCCTGCGCCGGGGCGACGCGGGGGTGAAACTGGCCCGCGCCTTGCAGTGACTCCCGCGATGACAGCGCTCCTTGCCCCCTTTCTCGATCCGCTCGCTTTCGCCATCGTCGGTGGGGGGACGCTCACGGCGATGGTGCTGCGCACGCCGGCGCGCGACTTGGCGGGCGGGTTTGCCGCGCTCGGGTCACTTGCCGGGGCGCGGTTCGATGCCGACCCTTTGCTCGACCAGATCGCTGCCTTCGGCCGCATCGCCAAGCGCCACGGCGTGATGGCGCTCGACCGCTCCGTCATCGCCGACCCCGACATCGCCGCCGCGGTCGCCGCGATCGTCGACGGCGCGACGCCCGAGGATGTCGCCGAACTGCTCCGCCAGCGCCGCCGTGCGCGCACCGAACGCGCCGTAGCGTCCGCAGAACTTTGGTCGGGCGCGGCCGAGACCGCACCGGCGATGGGCATGGTCGGCACGCTGATCGGCCTCGTCGGCATGTTCGTGAAGATGCAGGATCCCGCCGCGATCGGCGCGGCGATGGCGGTCGCCTTGCTCGCCACGCTTTATGGCGCGGTGCTCGCCAATCTCATGCTTGCGCCGATCGCCGCGCGGTTGCGCCGCCAGGCGCGCGACGAGGCGATCGAGCGGTTGCGGCTTGATCCGCCGCTGATCGCGCTCGCCGCGCGCGAGCGTCCGCGCGGTGCCGCGCTGATGGAAGTCGCATGACCGCAGCTGCCTTCGAGGATGCGCTGCCCGAGCTCGGTTCGAGCCGGCCGGTGTGGCTGATGACGCTCGCCGATCTGGCGCTGCTGCTGATCGGCTTCTTCGTGTTTCTCCAGGCGAGCCAGACGCTCGACCGGCATGCGCTCGCCAAGGGCCTGCGCGAGGGGTTCGGCGTGCGCGACAGCGCGCGGACCGAGCCCGCCGATCCGATCGCGGTGTCGGTCGGCGCGTTGCGCGGCTTTGCGCCGGGCTCGGCAGTGGCGACGCAGTCGCCCGATGCGCTGATTGCCTGGGCGCGCGAGGCAACGCGCGACCGCCGGGTGACCTTGCGGATCGCCGGAGCGGTCGATGGCTCGCCTGGCGATGTCGACCCCGTCACCGGGAGCGGCGCGATGCTCGCCGCCGATCGCGCGCGCGCGGTGGCGACGCTGCTGCTCGTCGCGCATGCCGTTCCCGCCGATCGCCTCACGATCGTCTCCACCGCGCGACCGCTGGGCCGATCGGTGACTGTCTCCACCGGCTTTGCCGGGGCCGGCACGCGCTTGCCGCCCGGCAACCCCAATTTGCCGCCTCAAAGGACCCCGCGATGATTCGTCGTCTCCCCTTGCTCTTGCTCGCCGTCGCCGCGCCGCTCGCCGCGACAGCGCCGCGGGCCTTCCAGGATACCACCGCGCTCGACCGCGCCGTGACCGCCTTTGCCGGGCACGGCATTGGCGACGAAGGGGGCGCGCGCACGCCGATCGACAGCCGACTGAAGCTGGCCGCCTGTCCGATGGTGTCGCTGGCGTGGCGCTCCGAGGTGCATGATGCCGTCGTCGTGACGTGCACCGGGCCCGAATGGCGGATGTATGTGCCGATGAAGCTGCCCGTGGCGGCGCCCAAGGGTGCCGCGCCGCTCGTCCTGACGCCAAGCGAAGTCAGCGCGGCGCGCCCCGTTTATGTCATCAAGCGCGGCGATCCGGTGACGATCAGTGCGGGGTCGCGCGGCTTCTCGATCACGCGCGACGGCATCGCGGTCGGCGATGCCGTCGCGGGCGGGCGCTTCCTCGTCAAGATCGACGCCGCCAAGGCACCGATCCAGGCGGTCGCGATCGACAGCGGCCGCGCGACGCTGCCGGGCTGGACCGAATAAGCGGCACCGCCAAAAAAGCGCGAAATCTTTTCTTAAGGTCCGCGCGCATCGGTCGTTCCTCTCTATGTCAGCGAGAACCGCGAAGGTGCAGACATGGTAGATGCAATCGGATCCAAGGCAGTCACACCGCACGACCGGCTGGTCGTGCCGGTAGCCGCTGCAGCAAAGCCCGCGGCGACGGTCGAGCGGCGGAGCGACGCGGTGGCCCAGCAGCGCGAGCTGTCGGCGATCGCCTTCGACTTCGGCAAGCCAAGCGCCGCCGAGACCGAGCGCGTCGACGAAGTCCGCCGTGCGGTGCGCAACGGAACGTACCCGATCTCCCCTGAAACGATTGCCGACCGGATGCTCGCTTTGAAACTGTATTGGAGCCCGAACAAATGAGCGTCCCGACGCGGCGCGACGCGCTGATCGGCGTGATCGAAGCGCTCCATGCCGAGATCGGTGCGTTGAAGGTCAACGACGTCGCCGCGCTCGAGCGCGCGACCGCCGACAAGCTCGCCGCGATCGAGGCGGTTGCCGCATTCGGCCAGGCGCCCGCCGGCGACGACCTGCGCGCGCTTGCCGAGGAAGCGCATCGCTTGAACGAAACCTGCCGGATCTACGTCAATCTGATGGCGGCAAATGTTCGCCGCCGCCTGCAAACCTTGACCGGGTCTGCCGGTGTCGCGACCGGGTCGGGCCCCGGAACGGTCTATCGCCCCGGCATGGGGCTCGCCGCTTACGCCTGATTAAGCATCTTGGCACGACCCTTGCTGTGCTTGCCGTGAAGACGCGCAAGCAGGGGTCCGATGCCTTTCAATCCACTTTCCATTCTGAACGGGGCGGTCGATGCGACCGGCGCTGGCGGTGCGATCCGCAACGCCATCGCCAATGCCAGTCAGAAGACCGGCATCGACTTCAACTATCTGCTGGGGCAAGCCAAGCTCGAGAGCGGACTGAATGCCTCGGCCAAGGCCGGGACGTCGAGTGCGCGCGGGCTGTACCAGTTCGTCGACCAAAGCTGGTTGCGCGTCGTGAAAGCGCACGGCGCCGAGAACGGCCTCGCCTGGGCCGCCAACGCGATTACGACGGGTGCCGGCGGGCATGCCACGGTCTCCGATCCGACGATGAAGCGCGCGATCCTCGCGCTGCGCAACGATCCGGCGGCGGCGTCGCTAATGGCGGCCGAACATGCCAGCGACAATAAGGATGCGCTCGAAAGCGCGACCGGGCGAACCGCGACCGGCACCGATCTCTACATGGCGCATTTCCTCGGTCTCGGCGGCGCGCGCTCGTTCCTGACGACGATGCAGGCCAATCCCGACAAGAGCGGCGCGGCGATGTTCCCCGTCGCCGCACGCGCAAATCGCGGCGTGTTCTTCAATTCCGATGGCAGCGCGCGATCGCTCTCCGACATTTACAGCCGCTTCTCGGCCAAGCTCGGCAAGAGCATCGAGGGCGCCAGCGCACCCGCAACGTCGGGCCTTGCCGCGACGCGGCTTGGTTCGTGGGGCGCCGACGTCATCCCCGGCAACGCCGAAACCTCGACCTCGGACGCGACGATCTGGGCGCAGTCGACGCTCGAGCGCTTGGGCGGCGCGATGGGCAGCTCGACGACGCAGATGGCATCGAACTCAGCCGCCAGCTTGCTCCGTCCGACGCCGGCGAACGCGCGGCTCGCGTACATGTTGCTCGCGCAGATGGGGGCGTAACTAAGTGGCGATTGCTCTGACAGCTCCCGCCGGAAAGGCGGGCGGGATCCTGCCGCTGCTGCGTTCGGCAGCGCTCCCCGTCGCGATCCTGTTGCTCGTCGTGCTGATGGTCGTGCCGATCCCGGCGGCGATGCTCGACGTGTTCTTCATCATGAACATCACGATCAGCCTCGCGGTGCTGATGGTCAGCCTCAACGCCCAAAAGCCGCTCGATTTCTCGGCCTTTCCGACCGTCCTGCTGTTCGCGACGCTGTTCCGTCTCAGCCTCAACGTCGCCTCCACGCGCGTCGTGCTGGTCCACGGGCATGAGGGCGAGAGCGCCGCTGGCCATGTGATCGAGGCGTTCGGCACCTTCCTGATCGGCGGCGATTATGTCGTCGGCTTGTTCGTCTTCGCGATCCTCGTGATCATCAACATGATCGTCGTCACCAAGGGCGCGGGTCGCGTGTCCGAAGTGTCGGCGCGCTTCACGCTCGACGCGCTGCCGGGCAAGCAGATGGCGATCGACGCCGATCTCAACGCCGGGTTGATCACGCCGGAGGAAGCCAAGCTGCGCCGCGTCGAAGTCGCGACCGAGGCCGATTTCTACGGCTCGATGGACGGTTCGTCGAAATTCGTGAAAGGCGACGCGGTCGCTGGCCTGCTGATCCTCGCCGCAAACATCGTCGGCGGGTTGATCCTGGGTCCCGTCAGCCACGGCATGACGATCGCGGCCGCGGCGCACAATTACGTGCTGCTCGCGATCGGCGATGCGCTCGTGGCCCAAATCCCGTCGCTGATGCTGTCGATCGCCGCTGCCGCGATCGTCACCCGCGTCCAGTCGACGATGGATCTCGCGGGCCAGATCGGCAGCCAGTTCGGCTCGGCGCGGACTTGGACCCCGGTCGCGATCATCCTCGGGCTGCTCGGCGTGATGCCGGGGATGCCGCACCTCATCATCCTGCCCGCCGCTGGCCTCGCCGGTTTCGCCGCGTGGAAGATGCGCCAGGCCTCGCGCCGCCCCGCGCCGGTCGAGATCGTGCCGGCCGAGCCGATCGATTATTCGAAGATCGGCTGGGACGAAGTCGCCGACACGATGCAGGTCAATCTCGACATCGGCTACGGCCTGGTGCCGCTGGTCGACGAGCGCCGCGGTGCGCCGCTGATGGGGCGGATCACCGGCGTGCGGCGCCAGCTGTCGAAGGACATGGGCTTCGTCATCCCGCAGGTCCGCGTCCGCGACGACATCAACCTCGCGCCGTTCGCCTATCGCATCATCGTCGGCGGCGTCGTCGTCGGCGAGGATAGCGTCTCGCCCGACGAGATGCTCGCGCTCGATACCGGCCAGGCGGTCGGTGGGCTGATGGGCAAGCGCGCCAAGGATCCGACCTTCGGGCTCGACGCGGTGTGGATCGCGCCGAGCGACGCCGATGCCGCGACAGGTGCCGGCTATCTCGTGGTCGATCCGGGCACGGTGATGGCGACGCATCTCAACCATCAGCTCGGCGTCCATGCCTCCGAACTGCTGGGCCCCGACGAAGTCCAGGCGCTGCTCGACGGGCTCAAGGAGCGCGCGGCGAACCTGGTCGCGTCGCTCTCGCCCAATCCGCTGCCGCTCACCACGCTCACCCAGGTGCTGCGCGGGCTGTTGGCAGAGAACGTGCCGCTCAAGGAATTCCGCCGCATCGCCGCCGCGATCGCGGTCGCGGCACAGAAGACGCTCGATGCCGACGAGATCATCGAGATGATCCGCCCGGCGCTCGGCGGGCTGATCATCGGCAAGCTGTGCGGCGTGCGCGAGCCGCTGCGCGTGATGACGCTCGAGGGGCAGCTCGAAGGGCTGCTCGGCCAGGCGATGCGCGGCGATCCATCGAAGCGCCATACGATCGAGCCCGATCTCGGCCGCCGCATCGTCGATGCGCTGCAGAACGCCGCGCAGCCGCTGATCAACGAAGCCAAGCCATTCGCGCTCGTCGTCCAGCCCGCGATCCGCGTCGCGATCCGCAAGCTCGTCAAGACCTGCCTGCCCGATATCCCGGTGATGAGCTTCTTCGAAGTCCCCGAGGACAAATCGGTCGAAGTCGTCGCCGTTATCGGCGCAGCCGGAGCGCTCCCAGCATGACCGCACAGCCCAACCCCGCGCTTTTCGCCGACGCCCAGCCGCTGGTCTATGGCCGCACCGCCGCGCCCGACATGAACGTGCTGGCGCGCAAGCATCTCCCGCTCGTCCGGCGGATCGCGCGGCATATCCATGGCAGCATGTCGTCGGCGGTCGAGGTCGAGGATCTCGTTCAGACCGGGATGGTCGCGCTGGTCGAAGCGGCCGCTGCGTTCGAGGATCGCGGGCAAGTGACCTTCGAACAATATCTCGCCACGCGCGTGCGCGGCGCGATGATCGACGCGCTGCGCCGCAGCGCGACGATCACGCGCGGCGCAATGCAAAGGAAACGCCTGTATGCCGAAACCGTCGCGATGCTGACCACCGAACTCGGCCATGCGCCCGAGGCGGCGCTCGTCGCCGCGCGGATCGGCGTGACGCCCGAGAAGCTCCGGCTCGATTACGCCAATGCCCAGCCGGTGCGCATGGAGCCGATCGACGATGTGTATTCGGACGAGGGCCCGTGGTTCGCGAGCGAGGAGCCCGACGCGTTCGCCCACCTCTCCGACGAGCAGGAGCGTGACACGCTGATCGCCGCGATCGCCAGCCTGCCAGAGCGCGAGGCGCTGGTCATCCAGCTGTATTATGTCGAGGAGTTCAACCTCGAGGACATCGGCTCGGTGATCGGTGTCGGCGCGGCGCGGGTGTGCCAGATCAAGGCGTCGGCGCACGCCCGGCTCAAGAAAGCCATGCTGCGCCGCTAGGCGGGATCGCGCAGCAGCGCATCGGCAGCGGTTTCTGGCGCGGCGGTGCTCCGCGCCGCCACCGTCAGCGTGACCGCCATGTCGAAGATGACGTTGCCGAGCGTGCGGAAGATATCGGGCATCGTCTCGACCGCGACGAGCAGCCCGAGCGGCGCGACCGGCACGCCGAGCGTCACCGCGAGCGGCGCGATCGCGCTGATGAAGCTCACTTGCCCCGGCAAGCTGACCGACCCGAGCGAGGTGAGCACCGCGATCGCGGTCGCCGCGCTGAGCGTCGCGAAGGTCAGCGGCACGCCGAACCACGCCGCGACATAGATCGCCACCGCGAGGTTCATCGCCGGCCCGGTCGCACGCAGCATCGCGACGGCCAGCGGCAGGACCACGCCCGAGGTGGCGACGGGAACGCCCAGCGCCTCGGTACTGCGCAGCATCGCGGGAAGGCTGGCGAGCGAGCTTTGCGTGCTGAGCGCGACCGCGAGCACGGGTGCCGAGCCCCGCAGGAAGCGGCCAAGCGCGATCCGTCCGCCCCACACCGCGAGCGGTAGCGCGAACAGGCTGACGACGATTCCGACGGCCGAGACCGTCGCGACGTAATGGAACAGCGCGCCGACCGCGGCGGTGCCGGTCTTGGCTGCAACGCTCAGCGCAAGCGCGAAGACGCCGATCGGCGCGATCCAGATGATCCAGCCGATCATCACCAGCATCGCATCGCGGATCGCCGCGAAGAAGCTCGTCAGGATGTCGCGGCCGGTGCGATCGATCTTGGTGAGCGCAAAGGCGAAGACAAGCGCGAACAGGATCAGCGAGAGGAACGCGCCGTTGGCAGCAGCGGCGACGACGTTGCTCGGCACCATGCCGGCGAGGAATTCCCCGAGCGGCGGCACCGGGCCGGCGGGCGCTGCATCGACCAGCGCACCCCGCAGCGCCTTGGCCGATGCAGCGGGCATCGGCACGATGCGGAGGAACAGCGGCGTGAGGATCGCCGAGGCGACCGCGCTCGAGATCATCACGACGAGGATGATCGCGATCGAGCGCGCGGCGATCGCACCGCTTTGCGCCGCCGCTGTCGTCTCGGCGATCCCGGTGACGAGCAGCGCGAAGACGAGCGGAATGACCGTCATCTGCAAGCCGTTGAGCCACGCAGAACCGATCGGTCCGGCAATCGCCGTGACGGTCGGGACGGCGCCCGGCAGCCCTGCTGCGAGCGCGGTGCCGAGCGCGAGCCCGGCCACGAGCGACAGCAAAATCCGGGTCGATGGGGTGTTCAACTTCGCCGACATGCTCGCCCTTGTCATTGCGGGACGCGGTCGAACGCCCCAAAGAGGAACCCGCATAACCGAATGGACGCGCGCGCATGGCAAGAAAATATTTCGGCACCGATGGGATTCGTGGGCTTACCAACACAACGCCGATGACCGCGGCGATGGCGATGAAGGTCGGGATGGCCGCGGGCGCGCACTTCCGGCGCGGGGATCACCGCCACCGCGTCGTGATCGGCAAGGATACGCGGCTGTCGGGGTACATGCTCGAATCGGCGATGGTCGCGGGATTCACCTCGGTCGGGATGGACGTCGTGCTGCTCGGGCCGATGCCGACGCCCGCCGTCGCGATGCTGACGCAGTCGATGCGCGCCGATCTCGGCGTGATGATCTCGGCGAGCCACAACCCGTATTTCGACAACGGCATCAAGCTGTTCGGGCCCGATGGCTACAAGCTTTCGGACTCCGACGAACTCGCGATCGAGGCGTTGATCGACGGCGACATCGATCTTTCGCCCGCCCCCGAAATCGGTCGCGCACGGCGTGTCGACGATGCGCAGGGGCGCTATATCCATTTCGCCAAATCGACCTTCCCCGAGAATATGCGTCTCGACGGGATGAAGATCGTCGTCGATTGCGCCAATGGCGCGGCGTACCGTGTCGCGCCGACCGCCTTGTGGGAGCTGGGGGCCGAGGTCGTCGCGATCGGTGTCACGCCGAACGGCAAGAACATCAATGACGGGGTCGGCTCGACCGCGCCGACGCTGCTGTGCGAGACCGTCGTGAAGACGGGCGCGCACCTCGGCATTGCGCTCGACGGCGATGCCGATCGGCTGATCGTGGTCGATGAAAAGGGCCATGTCGTCGATGGCGACCAGCTGATGGCGACGATCGCAAGTGGCTGGGCGCGCAGCGGGCGGTTGAAGAATGGCGGGCTGGTCGCGACGGTGATGTCGAACCTCGGGCTCGAGCGGCACCTTGCGGCGCAGGGTATCGGCATGGTGCGCACGAGCGTGGGCGATCGCCACGTGCTCGAGGCGATGCGCGCGCAGGGGTACAATGTCGGCGGCGAGCAGTCGGGGCACATCATCCTGTCGGATTATGCGACGACCGGCGATGGCTTGGTGGCGGCGCTGCAGATCCTCGCCGAGCTCGCCTGGGCGGGCGCACCGGCGAGCGAGCTGTTGCATCGCTTCGAGCCGCTGCCGCAATTGCTCAAGAACGTGCGCTTTGCGGGTGGCAAGCCGCTCGACGACGCGGCGGTCAAGGCGGTGATCGCGCAGGCCGAGGTCGAGCTGAAGGGCAGGGGGCGGCTGGTGATCCGTCCGTCGGGCACCGAACCGGTGATCCGCGTGATGGCCGAAGGCGACGACCCCGCGCAGGTCGAAGCGGTGGTCGATCGGATCTGCGAAGCGGTGCGCGTCGCGGCTGGCTGAAAGCTCTCCCCCGACTTTCTGCTCCCCTCCCGCTTGCGGGAGGGGCTGGGGGAGGGCAGTGCGGCATGCGATGCTGCCTCTTTGCTAGGCCAGCCCCTTCCCTAACCCCTCCCGCAAGCGGGGGGGTCAGGAGAGGCCGAGGGGAAAAGGAAGACACGATGCTCGAAATGCGCCCCGATTGCGAACGGTGCGGCACCGATCTCCCGGCCGATGAGGCGGGGGCTTTCATCTGTTCGTTCGAATGCACCTTTTGCGCGCAATGCGCCGAAAAGGCCGACGACCGTTGCCCCAATTGCGGCGGCGAGCTGATGGATCGCCCCGCGCGCGTCGATGATTTGCTCGAGCGGCACCCCGCATCGACCGTGCGGCGCTTCAAGCGGCCGCAATGAGCCGCGCTGCCACGCCGCGCATCCTGATCATCGCCGGTTCGGATTCGGGCGGTGGCGCCGGGATCCAGGCCGACATCAAGACGGTGACGATGCTCGGCGGCCATGCGATGACCGCGATCACGGCGATCACCGCGCAGAATACGCTCGGCGTTCAGGCCGTGCTGCCAGTGCCGACCGACATGGTGATCGCGCAGATCGAATCGTGCGTGTCGGATATCGGCGTCGATGCGGTGAAGATCGGGATGATCGGATCGGCGGCGACCGCGCATGCGGTGGCGGATGTGTTGGAAAAGCTCGACGTGCCGATCGTTTTCGATCCCGTCATGGTCGCGACCAGTGGCGATGTGCTGGCCGATGCGGAGACGATTGCGGCGTTCGAGCGGCTGATGAGGCTCGCTTCTGTGGTAACGCCCAATCTGCCCGAACTGGCAGCGCTTGGCGGTGAGGGGGCGGTGCTAGCGCATGGTTGCCACTTGGTCGCCAAGGGTGGTCATTCCGACGGACATTGGATCGTCGATCGTTTGCTGTCGCCGACCGGTGAAATCGATCGGCTCGAAGCGAAACGCATCGATACCGACGACACCCACGGCACCGGTTGCACCTTCGCCAGCGCGCTGGCGTGCGGGCTGGCACAAGGTCTCGATATATCAGCGGCCTTTCGCCAAGCCGTTCGATTCGTGCGCATCGCGTTGATTTCAGCGCCTGGCCTCGGTCAGGGTCATGGGCCGATGGGGCATTCGCTCGGGGTTAATCCGTTCGAAGAACTGGAGGGCTGACCATGCCCAGCCTCAAACACGAAAAGCTCTGCCTCGCTCCCGTAGCGGGCGTGGATGAAGCCGGGCGCGGGCCGCTCGCCGGGCCGGTCGTGGCTGCCGCCGTCATTTTGCCGGCCAAGGGCATCCCGCGCGGCATCAACGATTCAAAGAAGCTGCCCGCCGCCGAACGCGCGCGGCTGCACGACCGCCTGCATGGCTGCGCGCTGGTCGGTATCGGCATTGTCGAGGCGGACGAAATCGACACGCTCAACATCTACTGGGCGACGATGAAGGCGATGACGCTGGCGGTGGAAGCGCTCGGCTGCGCGCCGGGTCACGTGCTGGTCGATGGCAACCGGCTGCCCAAATGGGGCTTCGCTGCCACCCCGATCGTGAAGGGCGACGCGATCAGCCTGTCGATCGCCGCTGCGTCGATCATCGCCAAGCACACGCGCGACACGCTGATGCTCGGTTATGCCGAGACCTATCCGCACTATGGCTGGCACAGCAACAAGGGCTATGGCGCGCCCGATCATCTGCGAGCGTTGCGCGAACACGGGCCGTGTCCGCTGCATCGGCGCAGCTTCGCACCCGTTGCGGCGGCGTGCGATCTGTTGCACGCGCTGGGCTAGCCTCAGGCATCGGAGGGTCCAGATGAAGCGCCTCAGTCACATCCTCATGAGCGCGCTCCTGCTGCTGGGTTCCAGCGCCGGTGCGCAAGTTCCTGCTCCCAAACCGGCAACGAACCCGGCGCTCGACGCCTATGCCAGCGCGGCGTATTCGATCCGTCTGACGGACGGGCGGACGATTCACCTCACCTGCATGGGCACTGGCAGTCCGACGGTGATCCTGACCGCGGGCCTGGGCGATTGGGGCGTCTCGTGGGGCTTGGTCCAGCCGGATATCGCAAAGCATAGTCGTGTGTGCGCCTGGGACCGCGCCGGGTTCGGGCTGAGCAGCCCGAGCAAGGCACCGCAAACCGTCGATGCCACCGTCGCCGATCTTGAAGCGGCGCTGCGGCGCGGGCGGATCACTGGGCCCTATGTGCTGGTCGGTCATTCGATGGGCGCGTATGAGACGCTGCGCTTCGCCGACCGGCACCGCGTTCAGGTCGTCGGGATGGTGTTGGTCGATCCGAGCTTCCCCGACCAGGGCGCGCGGTTCGCGCGCGAGCTTCCGGGCTTTACCGCTGCCGGTGCCGAATATGAAGCGGGCGGCCTGCGCGCGATGCGGCATTGTGCCGACCTGGTCGCCAAGCCCGATCACAGTTCGACCGAGATCGGGCGCTGCGTTAAGTATCCGGCGGATTTTTCGCCGCTTCTTAGTGCTACGATTACCGCGCTCAGTTATGATCCAAGGCGCTTCGCCACGCAGGTCTCGCTGAGCGAATCGTTCGACCGTAGCAGCGCGATGATGGTCGATCCGCACCGACGCTATGGCGCGATGCCGCTGCGCGTGCTGACCGCGTCGGATGGCCCGGACCTGCCGCCCGATCTGGTCGCCGCGCGCGCCGAATTGCCACGCATGGCCGCGATCTGGGGGGCGGAGCATGATCGGTTGGCTGCGCTGTCGACGATCGGCACCAACCGCATCGTCGATGGCACCTCGCATTACATCCACCGAATCAAGCCAGAGCGCGTCGTCGCTGAGGTCGACGCGGTGATCGACGCGGCGCGCGCGAAATCGCCGCGGAAATAGCATCGCCCGAGTCTTTTGCGTCACACCCCAGCGGTTGCGCCTGTGGATAAGTGCGGACTCAATATCTGGATCATTTCCCGAAATGTTCCAACAAATTAACCTTTTGGCAGAGGTTTTCGTTAACCAATGTTCGCTTGACGCGAGTCTCGTTGCTGGCAGGGATGCCCGTCACACACGAAGGGACGACGACGATGGGGGTTTTGGAGAAGATTAGGACGGCAGCGCCGCGCGCGGTCGAGGCACCGGTGCAGCTCCCGCTCGACCAGATCCTGCGCGGCGATTGCATCGCTGCGATGCGCGCGCTGCCGGCCAAGTCGGTCGACCTGATCTTTGCCGATCCGCCCTACAACCTCCAGCTCGGCGGCGACCTGTCGCGGCCCGATGGCAGCCATGTCGATGCGGTCACCGACGAATGGGACAAGTTCGATTCGCTCAGCGCCTATGACAAGTTCACGCGCGAATGGCTCGCCGAGGCGAAGCGCATCCTCAAGGACAATGGCGCGATCTGGGTGATCGGATCGTATCACAACATCTACAAGGTCGGCGCGGCGATCCAGGATCTGGGCTATTGGATCCTCAACGACATCGTCTGGCGCAAGACCAACCCGATGCCCAATTTCAAGGGCACGCGCTTCACCAACGCGCACGAGACGCTGATCTGGGCGTCGATGGGCGAGAAGTCGCGCTACACCTTCAACTATCGCAGCATGAAGACGCTCAATGACGAGCTGCAGATGCGCTCCGACTGGGAATTCCCCACCTGCGGCGGGCAGGAGCGGTTGAAGCGCGACGGCGTCAAGGTTCACCCGACGCAGAAGCCCGAAGCGCTGATCTATCGTATCTTGCTGGCGTGCACCAAGCCCGGCGACGTGGTGCTCGATCCGTTCTTCGGTACCGGCACCACGGGGGCTGTCGCCAAGCGGCTCGGCCGGCACTGGATCGGGATCGAGCGCGAGAGCAACTATATCGCGGCGGCCGAAGAACGCATCGCGGCGGCGCTGCCGCTCGATGAATCGGCCCTCAAGACGATGCAGAGCCCCAAGGCCGCACCGCGCGTCGCCTTCGGTACGATCGTCGAGAATGGTATGCTGGTCGCGGGCGCAGTGCTGGTCGATGCCAAGCGCCGTTACAGTGTCACGGTGCGCGCCGATGGCTCGGTCATCAGTGGCGACCAGACGGGGTCGATCCATAAGCTCGGCTCGGTGTTGCAGGGGGCGCCGGCGTGCAATGGCTGGACCTTCTGGCATCACGAGACGCCCGAGGGGCTTAAGCCGATCGATACGCTGCGGCAGACCTATCTGCTGGCGACGCAGATCTAGGCGTCGCCCCGGCGTAGGCCGGGGCCGCCAGGCAGTTGCGCGCGACAGAGGTTTCGCGTCAACAGGGGTTTCGCGTCAACAGGGGTTTCGCGTCAAACGCAGCGGCCCCGGCCTCCGCCGGGGCGACGGGATGATCTATGAGCAGTCTCCACCTCCGCCCGATCCAGTTCGTCGACACGCCGGTCGACCGCGACGGCGAGGTCGCGCGGCTGGCTGGCGGGATGCTGTGGTTCTCGGCCTATGAGGTGATCGAGGACGGGCATCGCCGGACGGTGCCGATCGCCGATCTCGCCACGCTGCTGCGCGACGACCGCGCGGCGCGGCTGCACGCAGCGATTATCGCCCCGCGCGCCGCGCTCACGCTCGGCGAGCGGACGCTGCGGTTCGATCAGCCGTCGGTGTGCGGCATCCTCAACGTGACGCCCGACAGTTTCTCCGATGGCGGAAGCGTGTCGGACGATCCTGCAGCAGCAGCGAGCGCCGGTGTCGCAATGGCGGCGGCGGGGGCGGCGCTGATCGACGTCGGCGGCGAATCGACACGGCCGGGCGCGGCGACGGTGTGGGAGGGCGACGAAATCGCGCGCGTCGTGCCTGTGATCGAACGACTCGCGCGCGCGGGTACGCTGGTGTCGATCGACACGCGCAAGGCCGCAGTAATGGAGGCGGCGCTCGCGGCGGGGGCGGCGATCGTCAACGATGTCGCGGCATTGCTGTGGGATGATCGCGCGCTCGACGTCGTCGCCAAGGCGGGGTGTCCGGTGGTACTGATGCACTCACCCGATCCGGCCAAGGGACCGCATGGCGGGGAGGGCTATCGCGATGTCGTGGTCGAGGTGTTCGACTGGCTCGAGGCGCGGATTGCCGCGGCGGTGGCGGGCGGGGTCGCGCGGTCGCGGATCATCGTCGATCCGGGCGTGGGCTTTGGCAAATCGCTCGCCGATAATCTGGCGCTGATGAATGCGCTGACCATCTTTCACGGGCTCGGCTGTCCGATCCTGCTCGGCGCGAGCCGCAAACGCATGATCGGAGCTTTGTCGAACGAAGCACCGGCAACCGAGCGGCTGGGGGGATCGATTGCGCTCGCGCTGACGGGGGTGATGGCGGGCACGCAGCTGCTGCGCGTCCACGATGTACCCGAAACCGTCCAGGCGATGCGAGTATGGCGCGGTCTGCGTGACCGCGCCCTGGTCGGGCGGTAGCCTCAGGCTACCACCCGGATCCGATCAGCATCCGTTCTTGCGGTTCTGGGCCGCGTCATGACGCTTGTCGAGCGTCCTGCCGAGCAGCGCGCCGCCGACGCCGCCAGCGACCGTCCCGAGCAGACCGCCACCGAGCACATTCCCCGCAACCGCACC
This sequence comes from Sphingomonas sp. UYEF23, assembly GCF_040546165.1. NCBI lineage: Bacteria > Pseudomonadati > Pseudomonadota > Alphaproteobacteria > Sphingomonadales > Sphingomonadaceae > Sphingomonas > Sphingomonas sp. UYEF23. Next base: position 68,114 of record NZ_JBEPNG010000005.1, read on the forward strand.
GCCAACGCCACCGGCAACCGCGCCGGTCGTGCCGCTGCTGCGCTTGCAGGGGTAATAGCGGCCATCCTGGCCACGATAGGTACGCTCGTCGCGGCGGTTGTCGCGGCGGTCATCGTCGCGACGGTCATAGCGACGATCGTCGTCGCGACGATCGTCGTAGCTCTGCGCAGACGCGGCGACAGGTGCCATGCTGGGGACGAGGGTGGCAGCGGTCAGCGCGGCGAGGATCAGTTTGTTACGCATGAGAATACATACTCCTTTCCCGTACCAACTCTCCGAGGCGCGGGTGTGTCCGTAGCGGGACGAAATTTGCGACGAATCGTTGTGGCGAAAGGCAGGTCAGGCGGCGGGATTGTCGATTCCGAGCTCGCCGAGCTTGCGATATAGCGTCGATCGCCCGATCCCGAGCCGCCGCGCGACCTCGGTCATGCGCCCGCGATAATGGCCGATCGCGAGGCGGATGACATCGGCCTCGATCTCCTCGAGCGCACGCAGATTGCCATCGGCGTGGAACAGCGTAACGCCGCCGCTCGTCGCCATCGGCATGGGGGTCGGCGTGGTGTGACGCTGTCCGCCGAGCGCTGCGATCTGCGGGAAATCGACGCGCGTCAGCGCCGCGCCGTCGCACAGCACCGCCGCGCGGAACAGGGCGTTCTGAAGCTGTCGGACGTTGCCCGGCCAATCGTATCGCCCGAGCAGCGCCAGCGCATCGTCGGTGATACCGAGCGGGCGAAGCCCCGGCTGCTCGGCGATCCGCGCGAGCAAATGGCGCGCGAGCGCCGGGATGTCGCCGGCGCGTTCGCGAAGCGGCGGGATCGTCACCTGGACGACGTTGAGGCGATAATAGAGGTCCTCGCGGAAGCGGCCGGCCTCGACTTCCTCGATCAGCCGCTTGTTGGTCGCGGCGATGACGCGGACGTCGACCTCGCGCGTGTGGCGCGCGCCGATCGGCTGGATTTCGCCCGATTGCAGCACGCGGAGCAGTTTGACCTGCGCCTCGAGCGGCATCTCGCCAATCTCGTCGAGGAACAGCGTGCCGCCATCGGCTTCCTGGAAGCGCCCGATCTTGCGCTCGAACGCGCCGGTGAACGCGCCCTTCTCGTGCCCGAACAGCTCGGACTCGATCAAGTTCGGCGGCAGCGCGCCGCAGTTGATCGCGACCATCGCCTTTTTACCACGGGGGGACGCGGCGTGGATCGCCTCGGCGACGACTTCCTTGCCGACGCCGCTCTCGCCCTCGACGAGCACCGGAACGCGGGCGCGGGCCGCTTTGGCGGCGATGGCGAGCGCGGCGCGGAAATCGGGCGCCGAGCCGACGATCTCGTCGAACGCGAGCAAAGCGGGGATCTTTTCGGTGAGCGGGCGCAATTCGCCTGCCGCCTTGCCGGCGACCGCGGCGTCGAGCGCGGTGAGAAGCCGCTCGGGGGCGAGTGGCTTGACGAGGAAATCGGTCGCGCCGCTGCGCATTGCCGCGACGGCTTGTGCCACCGATCCGTTGGCGGTGAGCAGCAGCAGCGGGAGCGCGGGGCGACGGCGGCGGATCTCGTCGATCAGCGCGGTCGGGTCGGCTTCGGGCGCCCATTGGTCGAGCAGGATCGCGTCGAGCTGCATCCCGTCCTGCGTACCGAGCATCGCGATCGCCATCTCGCCATCGGCGGCGAACACCGCCCGCCAGCCGCGCCGCGCTGCGATCGCCGCGACGAGCCGCCGCTGTGCGGGCTCGTCGTCGATCAACATCAGCAGCCGCTGTCTGTTACGCGTCATGCGTCCATCCCATTCGTGTCAAATCCAGTGCAAAGCATACCGCCAAGGTGTGAAAGCGCCCTTAAACGCCCCGCCATGGGACGCGCGGGACACAAACGCGCGTTTGGCAATGCGAATGCGCGGGGGTTGAGGCGCAGGCGTGTGCAAGCTAAGCACAAGGACGAACCGGGGGACTACCCCGTCTTGCAGGGGATGGAACGATGGCTGCCGAGAATGACATGCAGGTCCACCGCGCGACCTATGACAAGGTCATGAGCGTCATGAAATATGGCGCGGTCGCGGTCTTCATCATCGCTTTCGTGGTGGTGTGGCTGGTTTCGGGCAAGTAGAATGAAGATTGCCGTCCTCCGCGAAACCGTCGAGGGCGAGCGCCGCGTTGCCGCGACCCCAGAAACGGTCAAGAAATTCTTGGCGCTCGGCGCGACCGTCGCCGTCGAGATCGGCGCGGGCGCGACCGCGTCGATCGCCGATGCCGATTATACGGCGGTTGGCGCGACCGTCGCTGATCGCGCGGCGACGCTCGCGGGGGCCGAGATCGTGCTTGGCGTGCAGGGGCCTGCGGCCGATGCGCTCGCGGGCGTGGCGCCGGGCGCCTGGCTCGTCGCCGGGCTCAACCCGTTTGGCGACCGCGCGCGGATCGACGGCTATGCCGCCGCCGGGCTCGAAGCGCTCGCGATGGAGTTTATGCCGCGCATCACGCGCGCGCAGTCGATGGATATCCTGTCGTCGCAGTCGAACCTCGCCGGGTACAAGGCGGTGCTCGACGCCGCGGGCGTCTATGGCCGCGCCTTCCCGATGATGATGACCGCGGCGGGCACCGTTTCGGCCGCGCGGGTGTTCGTGATGGGCGTCGGCGTCGCCGGCCTGCAGGCGATCGCGACCGCGCGGCGCTTGGGCGCGCAGGTCTCGGCGACCGATGTGCGCTCGGCGACCAAGGAGCAGATCCAGTCGCTCGGCGCCAAGCCGATCTTCGTCGAGAACGTCGCTGGCATCGAGGGCGAGGGCTCGGGCGGCTATGCCGGCGAGATGAGCCCCGAATATCAGGCGGCGCAGGCCGAACTGGTCTCCGGCCATATCGCCAAGCAGGATATCGTCATCACCACCGCGCTGATCCCGGGGCGCCCCGCGCCACGGCTGATCTCGGCGGCGCAGGTGGCGAGCATGAAGCCGGGTTCGGTGATCGTCGATCTCGCGGTCGAGGCGGGCGGCAATGTCGAGGGCGCGGTTGCGGGCGAGGTGGTCGTGGTCAACGGCGTGTCGATCGTCGGCTATCGCAACGTGGCGTCGCGGCTTGCGGCCGATGCGTCGGCGCTGTTCTCGCGCAACCTGTACAATTTCCTCAATGCCTTCTGGGACAAGGAGGCCGGCAAGCCCGTGCTCGACACCGAGATCGGCGATGCGATCCGGCTGACGCAGGGTGGCAAGGTCGTCAACGCGCGGTTGCTGGGATGATGCGGGCTCGTGGCCAATGCCGACAAACTCCTCGAGCGCATGCGCGCCAACCCGCGCGATTGGCGGATCGAGGATGTGGCGGCGCTGTGCGACGGGTTCGGGATCGCTTGCACGCCACCGCGCAAGGGGTCACATTATAAGGTGAAGCATGTCGAGCGACCCGAAATCCTGACGATCCCGGCGCATCGGCCGATCAAGCCGATCTACATTCGGGAGCTCGTACGGTTCGTCGACGCAGTGCAGGGATTACGGAGATGAATCCGTTCGATTACGAAGTCGACATCCTGCCGCTCTCCGCCGCGGATGGCGGCGGCTATACTGCGGTTGCCCCGGAACTTCCGGGCTGCCGTTCCGACGGCGAGACCCCGCAAGAGGCGCTCGACAATATCTACGACGCGATCGGGTGCTGGATCGAGGCGGCGCGGGAAATGGGGCGTCCCGTCCCGCAACCCCGCCGCGCCGCCGCCTGACCGACTGGGGGACTGACTATGGACTTCATCTCGATTCTCTCGATCTTCGTAATGGCCTGTTTCGTCGGCTATTATGTCGTCTGGTCGGTCACGCCGGCGCTCCACACGCCGCTGATGGCGGTGACCAATGCCATCTCCTCGGTGATCATCGTCGGCGCGCTGATTGCAGCTGCCGCGGCCGGGATCGGCGGCGGGGGGGCTACGTCGAAATGGCTCGGGCTGCTCGCGGTGGTGCTGGCGAGCGTCAACATCTTCGGCGGCTTTGCGGTCACTGCGCGGATGCTGGCGATGTACAAGAAGAAGGCGCCGGCGGCGGCGAAACACTAATTTCGTCACCCCGGCCTTGTGCCGGGGTCCACTCATCCACTGACGCTGGGGCAAATGGCGCGGTGGACCCCGGAACAGGTCCGGGGTGACGGTAAGGGGTTCGAACACGTGGAACATTTAACGGTCAATCCCTGGGCATCGCTCGCCTATCTCGTCGCCGGGGTGTGCTTCATCCTCGCGCTGCGCGGGCTGTCGAGCCCGGCGACCTCGCAGCGCGGCAACCGCATGGGCATCATCGGCATGACCATCGCGGTGGTGACGACGCTCATCACGCACGTCCCGACAATCCAGACGCTCGCGGTCGGGACGACCGACACCGGCTTCGACTATGTCGCGATGCTGTCGCGCATCGATGCGCTGACCTTCGTCGAGATCCTCGCCGCGATCGGCATCGGCGCGGTGATCGGCGTGACCACGGCGCGCCGCATCGCGATGACCGACATGCCGCAGCTCGTCGCGGCGTTCCATTCGCTGGTCGGTCTGGCTGCAGTGCTCGTCGCGTGCGCTGCCTATCTCAACCCCGGTGCGTTCGGCATCGCGCAGATGCTTGTCACCGACACCGGCGTCCCGCTCGCCTACATCTTCCCGGTCAGCCGGATCGAAATGGGTCTCGGCGTCGCGATCGGCGCGATCACCTTCTCGGGCTCGGTGATCGCCTTCCTCAAGCTCAACGGCAACATGGGCGGCAAGCCGATCATGCTGCCGGGGCGCCATGTCATCAACCTCGGCGTGCTCGCCGCGATCCTTGGCCTGATCGCCTATTTCACGCAGGACCAAGCCCCGTGGATCTTCTGGACGATCACGCTGCTGAGCTTCGTGATCGGTTTCCTGCTGATCATCCCGATCGGCGGCGCGGACATGCCGGTCGTCGTGTCGATGCTCAATTCCTATTCGGGCTGGGCGGCGGCGGCGATGGGATTCACGTTGCACAATACGGCGATGATCATCACCGGTGCGCTGGTCGGCTCGTCGGGCGCGATCCTCAGCTACATCATGTGCAAGGCGATGAACCGCAGTTTCATCTCCGTGATCGCGGGCGGCTTTGGCGGGGATAGCGCGGGCGGTGCTGCCGCGGCGGCGAGCGACCGGCCGTGGAAGCGCGGGTCGGCCGAGGACGCCGCCTTCCTGCTCGGCCAGGCCGAACAGGTCATCATCGTGCCGGGCTACGGCATGGCAGTGAGCCAGGCGCAGCACGTGCTGCGCGAGATGGGCGACAAGCTCAAGGAACATGGCGTCCGCGTGAAATACGCGATCCACCCCGTGGCGGGACGTATGCCTGGGCACATGAACGTGCTGCTCGCCGAGGCGAACGTGCCGTATGACGACGTGTTCGAGCTCGAGGACATCAACTCCGAATTCGCGCAGACCGATGTCGCCTTCGTGATCGGCGCCAACGACGTCACCAACCCGGCGGCCAAGACCGACAAGACCTCGCCGATCTACGGCATGCCCGTGCTCGACGTCGAAAAGGCCAAGACCGTGTTGTTCATCAAGCGCTCGATGGGCGGGGTCGGCTATGCCGGCGTCGACAACGACGTGTTCTATATGGACAATACGATGATGCTGCTCGGCGACGCCAAGAAGATGGTCGAGGAAATCGTCAAGGCGATCGAATAGCGGGCGCGCCGATCCGGCGGGATTGTCTGGGGCGTTCCAAAGCGGTCTCGTCCGTTTCGGATCTGATTGCTGCTTCGATCCCTGAGCACCGCGGCGGTTACCCCCGAATCGGCGTGACTTAGGCTACCCCGTTTCGGAGTAATGCGTAATTTGCGGATGTCGGCACGGCATCCGCCGGGCATTGGGGGCGGGCGAGCATGATGGCGATCACGCAATCGACGAACTGGTCCGCCCGCGGCGCTTCGGGCGGGGGCGTGTTGATCATCGCGGACCAGGACGCAGTCCGAAACGCCGAGGATGCGGTCGCCGCGGCGCAAGGACGCTTGCTCGCCCGCGTTGGCTGGGATGACGCGCTCGACCGGTTCGAGCAGCAAGGCGCGGTCGGAATCGTGCTCGCCGAAGCTGCCGGAGTCGACGATGCGGTGCTCGCCCATGTGCTGCCGGTGCTCGACGGCATCGCGCGTCGCGACACCACCCGCATCGTCGCGACAATCGAACCGCGCCAGATCGATCTGGTTGCAGGGGCGCTGACCGGGGCCGGCGTCGATCTGCTATGTGGCCCGACACTCGCCGATCGCGTCGTCGCGCTGTGTCTGGCCGCCAGCGGGCACGGCGAGCGCGCCTATGACGTCGTGCGCGAGAGCGAAGCCACGCGACTGCGGCGCCTGCACGAAGAAGTCGCGCGGATTGCCGAAACGCTCGCGCGGCTGACGCGCGATGACCCGGCACCCCATGCCGATCCTGGCTTCGCGCGCAGCGTCGAGGAGCCGACGCTGTCGTATCGCACGCAGTCGATCGACGCGCCGCCCGTGGAGATTGCCGCCCGCGACATCCGCAAGGCGATTCGCGCGCGACGCTTGCGCGACCAGCATTTCGGCGCAGGACTGTTCGAGGACCCTGCCTGGGACATGCTGCTCGATCTGTTCGCCGCCGAATTGGAGCGAGCGCAAGTCTCGGTATCGAGCCTGTGCATCGCCGCGGCGGTGGCGCCGACGACCGCGCTGCGCTGGATCGCACGGATGACCGAAGCGGGGCTGTTCGAACGCCGTCCCGATCCCTTCGACCGCCGCCGCGCGTTCATGGGCCTTTCGCGGCGCGCGAGTATGGGGATGCGGCACTATTTCGCGGCATTGCGGGCCGCTGGGATGGCGCTCGGCTAGCAGCTTTGGCGCTCGGCCGGCTTGCCTTGCGCCGCAAGGCGTGGCAGTCGCGCTCCACCGACGCGCCAAAGCGCGATTGGGGCGATTAGCTCAGTTGGTAGAGCGTCTCGTTTACACCGAGAATGTCGGCGGTTCGAGCCCGTCATCGCCCACCATTCCCACCGCCTCCCCTTGCCACACGCGCGTCGCTTCCCGCCGAAATGGGTGCGTCTCCGCTCAGTCGTGTTCAAAGCCTTGATAGACTTGTCGCTGCCAAAACCTGGCAAAAACAAGGAGGATCATCATGGCGACGCACGAGCATGCATCATTCGATTCGGAGATCATCAAGCAATCGCTGGCGGCCGCGAAGGCGCATAGCGATGAGCTGCACGCAAGCCTGGCCCCCGGCGCGATGGAACTGACCGACGGCGCGATGATGATCGGGGCGCAGTGCATCAGTGTCACGGTCAAGAACCACAAGGTCTGCATCAACCTGCCGCTCGGCATAGGCAGCAAGTGCTTCACCGTTCCTGCCTGGGTGCCCGAGGGCACCGCGGTGCAGGCGTGCCTCGACATTTGCACCAAATGGGGCATCCCGTGCGGCGTCCAGGTCACGCTGTCGGTCGCCGGCAAGCTCATCCTCAAAAAGAGCTTCGGCTGCAGCTGCTGAGGGGATGGGGCGGGGCGGCGTTGCCGTTCCCGCCTTCCCGGCGTGCGTTACGACGGGCGCTGGGGCCGTGCGATCTCGAACAGGCGCGGCCAGTTCTTGCCCGTCACGTAGAGCTTATGCGCGGCACGATCGTACGCGATCCCGTTGGGTACCGAATCGCGATCGGTTATGCCCACCTGCGCGATCAGCGGCGCGAGGTCGATCACGCCGCGGACATGCCCGTCGGCGGGATCGATCCGCACGATGTAGCGCGTCATCCAGATATTCGCGAGAATCTCGCCATCGACATATTCGAGCTCGTTGAGCCGTTCGAGCGGTCGCCCGCCGAGCGTCACGGTGAGCCGGCGCACGACCTTCTGCGTCTTGGGATCGAGATAGCGCAGCACGGGCGTCCCGTCGGACAGGATCAGGTTGCGGCCGTCCTCGGTCATCGCCCAGCCTTCGCCGTCATAGCGGAAGCCGCCGCTGCGCTTGAGCGCGGGCAAGCTCCAGCGGAAGCCCTGGCCGCCGTGCCAGGTGACGCTGAAAAGGTCGTTGCGCCACGCGACGATCCCCTCGCCGAACAGCGCGGGCGGGAGCTTCGCGCGGGCGAGGACGCGACCGCTCGTCAAGTCGACGCGGCGGATGTCGGATTGACCCTCGCGGCCAGTGCTTTCGTAAAGCGTGCCGCGGTCGATCAGCAGGCCTTCGGTGAACGCGCTGGTGTCGTGCGGATAGTTTGCGAGGATGCGCGCCGGTTCGGGCGTGATCGGCGCAGGCGTGGCGACGGGCGCGGGCGCGGCGGCGCCTTGCAGCGCGGCGAGGGCGGCGAGCAGCAGAGCGCGCATCACAGGCTGCGCACCAAGGTGACGGCGGTCGCGATCCATGCCGGGTCGGCGACGACTTGCTGGCGCGACCCCGGTCCGAGCGGGAGCAGATGCAGTTTGCCGCCGCCGCCGGCTGGTTCTGGCCCCTCACGTCCGATCAGTCGCCCGAACAGGAAGCGGCCGGCGGGGCGCGGGACGAGCACGTCGCGATTGAGTGCACTGGCAAAGCGATCGGGTGCGATCCGCGCGCACCAGATCTGGTCGCCCGCGCGATATTCGCCAACCCCGGCCTGAACACTGACCGCGACATGCGCTGGCGCGGCGGTTGGTGGGACGATCGTCGCGGGCTGACGCGGAGCGTGCGCGCCGCTTGGATCAAGCAGCGCAGCGACGGCGATGTCGGCGCGGTCCGGCAGCGTGACGAGATCGGCCGCCTGAACGCCGAGTGCTGCTGCGATACGGTTTAGCCAGGCGACGGAAACTGTGCGCGTTCCGGTTTCGAGGCGGCCGATCGTCTGGGCGGTGGTTGGCGGGACGCAGGCGCGGGCGACGTCGTCGAGCGTCATCCCCTTGGCGCGACGGACTTCGCGAATCGCGGTGATCATCGGCAAGCTCCTAACCAGATCGGTTTTTTCGCTGTCCTACAAGCGCGCGCGCATGGCAATCCCCTACGCGACTCGAGCAAGGAGCGGAACGATGCGGGAGCTGGTTGAGCGCAATTTCATAGACGGTGTGGTGGGCGACGCGCCAGCGGCGAAGGGAGGGCGCCGGGTCACGGTCAACCAGGCCGAGTCGCCGCTCGCTTGGCTGCGGGCGCGGGGGCTGGTCGACGCGCGGCAGTTCGAGGCGGGCGAGCGGTTGCGCGCCGATTACGAGCGCGCGGCGATTGCGCCGCGAGTCACGATGACCTGGAGTGCGCGCGTCGATGGCGGGAGCGATGCGCTCGACCCGACGCTTGCGCAGATCGCCGCCAAGCGGCGATTCGACGCGGCGATCGCGGCGGTCGGCAAGGGGTTGAGCGATGTACTCTGGCGCGTGGTGTGCGCGGGCGAGGGGCTGCCGGTCGCCGAAAAGGCGCTCGGCTGGCCACAGCGCGCGGGGCGGCTGGTGCTGACGCTCGCGCTCGACCGGCTGGCCGATTTCTACGGTCTGCGATGAAGCGGCGTGGCGCGGCTCTTAACCACGCTCGCGCACGTTTCCCTCATTCCTATCACGGAAACCCGCGGCATGCCCTTGTCGACCCATGCCGCGCACTTGCAACACCAGATCAACACGCAGCTCGAGCTGGCCGGACTGGCACTGTGCGATTCGATTCGCGCGATGCACGAGGATCTCGAAAAGCTGTACCGCTCGCAACTCGTCGCGCTGGTGTTGGCCGAGCAGCTCGCTCTGGCGCAGGAGCTCCAGCCGACGAGGCCCACGCCAAGGTGCGCAGCCGCGGCATGGTCCTATGGGGTGCCGATGCTGCACGACGTTACGCACCCGGTATAACGCTGGCCTCGCACCGCGCGGCACGCCAAGGTGCGCCGACGCAACGAGGAGACTGCCATGCCGATCAAGCGCGAAATGCTGGTGCGCCGCGATGCGCTCGACCAATTGGCGGTGAACGAGACGCTCGTGTCGGACCCGGGCGCGGGCGAGGTGCTGCTCCAGGTCGAGGCGATCGCGATCACCGCCAATACCGTGACCTACGGCGTGGTCGGCGAGACCGTCGGCTATTGGAAATTCTTCCCCGCGCCCGAGGGGTGGGGCGTGGTGCCGGCCTGGGGCTTTGCGCGCGTCGTCGCGTCGCGCTGCGCGGAGATCGCGGTCGGCGAGCGCGTCTATGGTTTCATGCCGATGGCATCGCACCTGCTCGTCACGCCCGGCAAGATCGGCCGCGGGCTGTTCCGCGACATGGCGCCGCACCGCCAGCCGATGAGCGCGGTCTACAACCAATATCGCCGGCTCGGCGCCGAACTGCCCGCGACGCCCGAGCGCGAGGCGCTGCGGATGCTGTTCGAGCCGCTGTTCCTGACAAGCTTCCTGATTGAGGACGCGCTGCGCCGTGCCGACCACCACGGCGCGCACAGCGTCGTGCTGACGAGCGCATCGAGCAAGACCGCGCTCGCCGCCGCCTATGTGTTGCGGGCGCGCAGCCCCGGCTTGCAGCGGATCGGGCTGACCGCAGCGGCCAACGTTGCCTTTGTCGAGGGCACCGGGCTGTACGACAGCATGCTCGCCTATGATGCGATCGATACGCTCGCCCCGACGGGACCGAGCGTGCTGATCGATTTTGCCGGCGATGCCGCCGTGCTCGAGGCGGTCTATGCGCGGCTGGCGGGGCGGATCGCGCACAGCCTGCGCGTCGGGGTGACGCATCACGACGCCGCCACCGCGTCCCCGCTGCCGCTCGCGCCCAAGCCCGTCTGGTTCTTTGCGCCCGACGCCGCGACGACGCTGATCGGCGAGATCGGGCAGGACGCGTTCAACGTGGCGGTCGCGGCGCAGTGGGACGGCTTTGTCGAGCTTGCGGCGGGGCTGGTGAAAGTCGCCGAGGACAGCGGGATCGATGCGCTCCAGCGGATCTGGCGGTTGCAGGTCGCGGGACAAGCGAAGCCCGACATCGGCTATTGCGTCCGGCTCTGACCCACGCGGCGCTCGCCGTCCGTTGCGCGCGAGTCGTCGCGCGCGGCTTGTTGCCGTCCCCGTGCACCCGCTAAGGCGCTGACTATGCAGATCGACTTTCTCAAATGCCACGGTTCGGGCAATGATTTCCCGCTGATCGACGCGCGCGACCTCGCGCTGTCCGAAGACGAATGGGCGCGCGTCGCGGTCGCGCTCGCGGATCGCGGCGGGAGTGTGGGGGGCGACGGATTACTGCTGCTCACCGCGGGCGATGCGACGCACGAGTTCGGGATGCGGATGTTCAATTCGGACGGGAGCGAGGCCGAGACGTGCCTCAACGGCTTGCGCTGCGTCGCGCGCGCCGGTTTCGAGGCATTGGGGATCGACGAGGCGCGCGTGCGGCTCAAGACGTCCGACGCGCACGTCTCGCGCGATCCCGATCTTGCCGCGGGCGTGGTGACGATCCGCGAGGTGGCCGGCCCGGTCGATCTCGACGTGTCGCACTGGCCGATGCACATCGGCGTCGCGCGGATCGTCGAGGCGCCGATCGCGCCGCTCGGCAGCGAGCGCGTGTTTACCGCAGTGGCGATTCCCAACCCGCATCTGGTCTGCTTCGTCGAGACGATCGACGAGGCGGAGCTCGTCGCGCTCGGCACGCAATGCGAGGCGGCGCCCGACTGGCTGCCCAACCGCGCCAACGTCTCGTTCGTCGAAGTGCGCGGCGCCAATCTGCTGTTCGTGCGCACCTTCGAGCGCGGCGTCGGCCTCACCGACAGTTGCGGCAGCGCGATGGCGGCATCGACCTATGCCGCGTGCCTGACGCGGCGCTGCGGCTTCGGCACCGAGATCACGGTGCACAATCGCGGCGGGCTGGTCCGTGCCGAGGCGCGCGAGGACGGGATGGTGCGCCTCTCGGGCAATGCGACGGTCGAATGGCTCGGTTCGGTCGATATTCATCTCGCGACGCGCACAGCCGGGCCCGTCACCGTGACGACGCGCCATGACGATGAAGTCGCGGCGTGGCGCGGGGTGGTCGACGCGATCGTCTGAGATTGGGCCGGTTCGGTCGCAACCAAAGCGGGGTCGAGTCGTTATCGTGCCGTAACCAATTGGAGGTCCCTATGCGCCGTCTCGCTTCTCTTGTCCCCGCGTTCGCGCTGTTGCTTGCCGGCGTTACGCCTGCGCTCGCCCAGACCCAGGCCGAAGATCAGCGCTTCGCCCAGGCGCAGCAGCGTCTCGACACCGAGCTCGGCATCTTCCGGGCCGAGTTCGATCGCTACCAGCAAGCGCGCGCGCGTGGGTATCGCGACGTTCGCCCGGCCTATAACGACTCGCGCTATGCCGACCCGAGGTATGCCGATCCGCGCTACGACGACCGCTATGAGGCGGGCTATGACCCGACGCGCTACTATCGCGCCGATCCGACGCGCTATCAGGAGCGTGTGCTGAGCAGCGACGACCGCATCTATCGCGGCAGCGACGACCGCTATTACTGCAAGCGCAACGACGGCACGACGGGCCTGATCGTCGGCGCGGTCGGTGGCGGTGCGCTCGGCAACGTGATTGCAGGCGGCCATTCGCGCGGCGTCGGCACGATCCTCGGCGCGATTGCCGGTGGCGTGCTCGGCAAGAGCGTCGACCAGAACAACAGCGAGGTCCGCTGCCGCTAAAGCGAACCAAAGCGGTACAAACCGCTTGACATCGTCGCGCTGTTTTGGTACATAACAGGAACGATGCAGAATTGCGACCTTGAGGGGCCGGGGCGGAAACGCCTGCGGCCCCTTTTGTTTGGCGCTGCGGCAGCGATGGGAGAGCGCGATGACGGGGGAGGCGACCGGTAAGGACGCTGAGGCGCTGGGTACGGATACGCTCGGCACGCTTGCAACCACGGGCAAGCCGCGCCGTGTTTACACGACGCGCGGTGACGGATGGACCATCGCCAGGCGCGTGGCGTTCCTGGATCATCTCGCTGCGACCTGTAATATCGCGCAATCGGCCAAGGCGGTCGGCAGTTCGGCGAGCGGAGTGTATGCGCTGCGCCGCCGCGACGCCGCCTTCGCCGAACAGTGGCGCGAGGCGATCGACCTCGGATACGAGCTGCTCGAGACCAAAGTGCTCGCTTTCGCGCTCGGGCAGCGCGACGACGGATCGATGATCGGCGACCCGGACGCGGTCGCGGCGGCGCCCATCGATCCGGATGCGGCGCTCAAGCTGGTGCGCCAGCATCAGGCGATGCGTGCCGCGGACACGCCGCACAACGCGCGGCGCCGCACCCCCTTCGCCTTCAAGCATACGACGATCGAGGAAGTCCGCGATGCCTTGCTCGCCAAGCTTGCGGCGCGCGCCCGGCGGCGCGCGCGGAGTGGCCTGGCATGACGCGGGCAAAGCGCAGGCGCGCAGATGCCGGCCCCGATCTCGACGCGCTGCTCGATCAGCTCGCCGCGCTCGACCGTGCCGACCAGATTTCCATCCTCGACCGCATGAGCCGCCCGCAATTGCGCACGCTGAACAATGCGTGGCGCTATTGGGCGCATCCCGGACAGCTCGCGCCGCCGGGTGCGTGGCGCGTCTGGCTGATCCGCGCAGGGCGCGGCTTCGGCAAGACGCGCGCCGGGGCCGAATGGGTCAGCGCGATGGCGCGCGCGCATCCCAAGGCGCGGATCGCGCTGGTCGGCGCGACCGAGGAGGATGTGCGGCGCGTGATGATCGAGGGCGAGGCGGGGTTGCTCAGCGTCGCGCATGGTGGCGAGCGGACCGCCTATCGCCGCGCCGATGGCGTCGTCGAATTCGAGTCAGGGGCGGTCGCGGCGGTGTTCTCGGCGGCGGCACCCGAGAAACTCCGCGGGCCCGAGCATCAGATCGCGTGGTGCGACGAGCTCGCCAAGTGGCGTTACGGCGATGCGGCGTGGGACAATCTGATGCTCGGGATGCGGCAGGGCAGCGATCCGCGCGTCGTGGTGACGACGACGCCGCGCTCCGTCCCGCTGCTGCAGCGCGTGATGGGCGCGGCGGGGACGGTCGAGACGCGGGGCAGCAGCCATGACAACCCGCATTTGCCCGATGCCTTTCTCGCGGCGATCGAGGCGCAATACGGCGGGACGCGGCTCGGGCGGCAGGAGATTGCGGGCGAGCTGATCGAGGATCTCGACGGTGCGCTGTGGACGCGCGCGATGCTCGACGATTGCCGGGTCGATGCCGCGCCAGAGAGTGTGCGCGTCGTGGTCGCGGTCGATCCGCCGGCGGGGAGTGCCGATGGGAGCGGCGACGCGTGCGGGATCGTCGCGGTCGCGCTCGGGCGCGACGGGCGTGGCTATGTGCTCGAGGATGCGAGCGTTGCGGGGCTTTCGCCCGAGGGGTGGGCGCGCGCGGTGGTGGCGTGTGCGGCGCGGCACGGCGCCGACCGCGTGATCGCCGAGAAGAACCAGGGCGGGCAGATGGTGGCGAGCGTGCTGTTCGCCGCCGATGCCGCGCTGCCGCTCGCGCTGGTCCATGCCAAGCTCGGCAAGGGCGCGCGGGCCGAGCCGGTCGCGACACTCTACGAACGCGGCAAGGTGGCGCATGTCGGGGTGTTTGCCGCGCTCGAGGCCGAATTGTGCGGGCTGGTGGTCGGCGGGGCGTATCGCGGGCCGGGGCGATCGCCCGATCGCGCGGATGCCCTGGTGTGGGCGCTGACCGAGCTGATGATCGTCAAGCGCAAGGTGGCGCGGGTGCGGCCGTGGTGAGTCGGCGGGGTGCGGCCTTGGCACCGCGGGGCGGCGGGGTTGCGCCATGGGCTCGAGGGGGCCGGGAGGCGGGCGACGGGACTGTAAAACGCAGCCTGCCGCAGCCGCACGATCGGCCGATCGGGAGCATGGGTATGTGGCCTGGCGCGCTCGGTGCCTTTCGTTTCGTGGGTTCTGGGCTTATGGCCCGGCGGCCCGGCCAGGCTTGGCCCGAGCATGAAGGAGCGCAGCGATGGTGCCGCGGGAATTGATCGACAGCGCGCAAATCCCCGGTGGGGACGTGATGACGCTCTATGCGCGCGGCGCGGACTTCATGATCGTGGTCGATCGCAACGAATTGATGAGCACGCGGATGAACGGCTCCGAAGAGGCGCTGGGAACGCTGGCGTGCGCGCGCATCGCCAAGGTCGCCGCGCCGCGCGTGCTGATCGGCGGGTACGGCATGGGCTTTACGCTGCGCGCGGTGCTCGGGCAGGTCGGGCCGAAGGCCGAGGTGACGGTCGCCGAGCTGGTGCCCGAGATCCTCGCCTGGGCGCGCGGGCCGATGGCGGCGGTGACCGACGGCTGCCTCGACGATCCGCGCACACGCGTGTTCGAGGGCGATGTCGCCGCCGCGATCGCGGCGGGCGCGAGCGAGGGGGCGGGGGGCTATGATGCGATCCTGCTCGATGTCGACAACGGTCCCGACGGGCTGGTGCGCGCGGAGAACAACCGGCTGTATGCGCCGCGCGGGCTGAAGATCACGCGCGAGGCGCTGCGGCCGGGGGGTGTGCTCGCGGTGTGGTCGGCCGGGCCCGATCCGCGCTTCGTCACGCGGTTGAAGGGGGCGGGGTTCCATGTCGAGGAAGTCGTCGTCAAGGCGCGGCAGAACGGCAAGGGGCCGCGCCACGTGATCTGGTTCGCGACGCGGGGGTAGCCGCGCGGGCGCCACGCGCAGGGTAAGGACAGGCCCTCCCCCAGCCCCTCCCGCTTGCGGGAGGGGAGCAAGAAGGCGCCCCTCCCGCACGCGGGCGGGCGAAGCAGCAGGAGATCAGCATGAAATTGTTCGGTCGCAAGGCCGGGCGCGATGAGTCGCGTCCGGTGCTCGAGGCGCGTCGCAGTTCGCGCTTCGTTGAAGGCGCGGGCGCGATTCCGGCGAGTTACCAGGAACAGGTGCGCGCGCTGTATCTGCGCAACGCGGTCGCGCAGCGGTCGGTGCGGATGATCGCCGATGCGCTCGGCGAGGCGCCGCTCGACGGGACGCCCGAGCTGGTGCGGCTGGTGCAGGCGCGCTCGGCCGGGCAAGCGCTGACTGCGACGCTCGCCGCGCAGTTGCTGCTCCACGGCAATGCCTATGTCCAACTGCTGACCGACGCGCAGGGGCGGTTGGTCGAGCTGTTCGCGTTGCGGCCCGAGCGCGTCACGGTCGAGGCCGATGCCGGGGGGTGGCCGGTCGCGTATCGCTACGGCGTGGGCACGCAATCGGTGCGGCTGGTCGCCGACGATCCGCGGCCGCAGATCGTCCATATCAAGGCGTTCCATCCGCTCGACGATCATTACGGGCTCGGCTGTCTCGGCGCGGCGGCGGGCGCGATCGCGCTGCACAATGCCGCGGCGGCGTGGAACACCGCGCTGCTCGACAATGCCGCGCGGCCATCGGGGGCGCTGGTCTATGATCCGGGCGACGGATCGGCGCTGTCGGGCGAGCAGTTCGCGCGGTTGCGCGACGAGCTCGATGCGAGCTTTGCCGGCGCGCGCAATGCCGGGCGGCCGATGCTGCTCGAAGGCGGGTTGAAATGGCAAGCGCTGAGCCTGACGCCGGCCGATCTCGATTTTGCCGAGATGAAGGCGGCGGCGGCGCGCGAGATCGCGTGCGGCTTCGGCGTGCCGCCGATGCTGCTCGGGCTGCCGGGCGATGCGACCTATGCCAATTACAAGGAAGCCAACCGCGCCTTGTGGCGCCAGGCGATCCTGCCGCTCGCGGGGACGATCCTCGCCGGGCTCGCGCAAGGCGTCGAGGGTTGGTTCGCGGGAGCGACGCTTGGCGTGGCGCTCGACCGCGTGCCGGCGCTTGCCGAGGATCGCGAACGGCTGTGGGCGCAAGTGAGCGCGGCGCCGTTCCTGACGCGCGACGAACAGCGCGCGATGGTCGGGCTCGGAACCCAGCCCGCTCCGGGCGACGGCGGGGCGCAGCGCGGGGCGATCGGGGGGTGAGGGGGCGCCTCGCGCGCGGACCTTCGATCCCTGACCTCTGCCCGCACCCTTCCCACGCCTTCGGCGCGGGCCTCTTCCCGCTCCCGATGGGAGAGGGCGTTTCGAAAGGATTCTTTATGGCACTCGCAGAGGGTACGCTGCTGGCGCAATTGCTGGCGCAGGGCGCGCAGGAAGGCGCCGATCTGGCGACGCTGCGCGCGATCGCCGAGGAAGGCGGCGAGCTGGCGGCGGCGCGCGCGCTGGCGCGGCTCGGGCTCGATGACCCCGATGCCGCCAAGGACATGGCCGAATTGCGCGCGCTGCTCGGCGCGTGGCGCGATGCCAAGCGCTCGGTGTGGAAGGCGGTGGTCGGCTGGGTGGTGCGGATCGCGGCGGCGCTGCTGCTGACGGGGCTCGCGGTCAAGTTCGGGTTCTGGGATCTGGTCAAGTGAGCGACGGCGTGCGCTTTGCGGGCTATGCCGCGATCTTCGATACGGTCGATCGCGGGGGTGACGTGATCCGCGCGGGGGCGTTTGCCGGGGTGAGCGCGGGCGTGCCGTTGCTGTGGCAGCATCGCGGCGTCCCGGTCGGTGCGATCGAGCGGATCGCGACCGATGCGCGTGGGCTGCGCGTGGTCGCGCGAGTCGACGATCCGCAGCTTGCGGGGCTGGTGCGCAGCGGGGCGGTGGCGGGGTTGTCGATCGGCTAACGCGCGCGCGGCGTGCGGCCGCGGCTGGGCGGGGGGCGGGTGCGCGAGCTGACCGCGCTCGAGCTGGTCGAAGTCAGCCTGGTCGCATCGCCGATGCACCCCGCCGCGCGAGTGCATCGCGTCGCCGATGCTGCTACGCCGATGCATCCCGACGCGGTTCCCGATCCCGGGCGGCGGCGCGCGGAGCGAAGGAACGATCATGGCTGAAGGCACCATCAAGCGACTGACCGACAAGGGCTTCGGCTTCATCGCCGACGCATCGGGCACCGACATGTTCTTCCACATGTCGAGCGTCGAGGGCGTGCGCTACGAGGATCTGCGCGAGGGCGAGAAGGTCACGTTCGACGTCGGCCAGGGGCCGAAGGGGCCACGCGCGGAGAACGTCAAGCAAGCGTGATGGCATGATGCGGTGCCGAGGCACCGCTCGAGTTCAGCAGAAGGGGCGTCGCGCTTGCGGCGCCCCTTTTTCGTGCGCGGTGACCGAGGACGTGGTCGCCCGATCCTTTTCAACACCAAGGAGACCAGCATGACCGATACGCACGACGCGCTCGACAGCTTTGCGGCGCAGGACATGGAGGCGATGCAGCGGCCGTTGCTCGAGCGGGCAGGAGCGCGGGGCGAGGGCGCGTTTGCGGGGTTCGTCCGCTCGGGCGCGACGCTCGAGATCAAGGCGCTGAGCAGCGTCAGCGGCGATGCCGGCGGCTATGCGATCCCGCGCGAGATCGACGCGCAGATCGACGCGACGCTCACCGCGATCTCGCCGATCCGCGGCGTCGCCAATGTCGTGCGCGTGGGAAGTGCGGGGTATCGCAAGCTCGTGACCACGGGCGGCACGCCGTCGGGCTGGGCGGCGGAGACCGATGCGCGCGGCGGCACGGGAACGCCGAGCTTCACCGAGATCGCGCCGCCGATGGGCGAGCTCTACGCCAATCCGAGCGCGAGCCAGGCGATGCTCGACGACGCCGCGTTCGATGTCGAGGAGTGGCTGGCGGGCGAGATCGCGACCGAATTCGCGCGGGCCGAGGGGGCGGCGTTCGTCAGTGGATCGGGCGTCAACCGGCCGAAGGGCTTCCTGCAGGCGCCGATCGCGGCGACCGGCGATGCCGCGCGTGCCTTCGGGACGCTGCAATATCTGGCGAGCGGCGCGGCGGGCGATTTCGCGGCGAACCCGCAGGATCGGCTGGTCGATCTCGTCCAGGCCCTGCGCGGGCCATACCGGCAGGGCGCGGTGTTCGTGATGAATGCGAGCACGCTCGCGCGGATCCGCAAGTTCAAGACCAGCGACGGCGCGTTCCTGTGGAGCCCGAGCCTCGTCGCGGGGACGCCGGCGAGCCTGCTCGGCTATCCGGTGATCGAGGCCGAGGACATGCCCGATATTGCGGCGAACAGCTGTGCGATCGCGTTCGGCAATTTCAAGGCGGGGTATCTCATCGCCGAGCGGAGCGAGACGGTGATCCTGCGCGATCCCTACACCAACAAGCCGTTCGTCAATTTCTACGCGACCAAGCGGATCGGCGGGTGCGTGGCGAACAGCGAGGCGATCAAGCTGCTCAAGTTCGCGGTGAGCTGAGCCGGTTTCCCTCTCCCGGTGGGAGAGGGTGACCGAGCGCAGCGAGGTCGGGTGAGGGCGGGGACGTGGCGCGCCCGATCTGCCCTCACCCTTCCCACTCGGCTGCGCCGAGCGGGCCCCTTCCCTCTCCCGCTGGGAGAGGGAGAGAGGAGACATTCCATGATCGATGACAATGGCCCGGGCGCGGTGACGCTTGGGGCGGACGACCGTGCGCTGGCGGTGGCGGCGGTCAAGGCGGTTCTGCGCGTGGCGAGTGGCGATGAGGATGATCTCATCGCCGCCTTTGCCGAAAGTGCGTTGGGGCTCGCCGAGCAATTCACTGGCCGCGTGATGATCGCGCGGGCCTTGCGCGAGAGCGTGACGGCGCGAGGCGGCTGGCAGCGGCTCGGCGCGCGGCCGGTGCGCGCGATCAGCGCGGTCGAGACGCGCGGTGGGAGTGCGCTCTCGGCTGAGCGGTATGCGATCGACATCGATGCGGCGGGGGATGGCTGGGTGCGCGTGGGGGGCGGGGGGCTGGTGGTCGTGCGCTATGCGGCGGGGATCGCGGTGGAGTGGGCGGGGCTGCCTGCTCCGCTGCGGCAGGGTGTCGCGTTGCTCGCGGCGTATCTGTTCGATGAGCGCGATGCGAGTGTCGCGCCGCCGGCTGCGGTGACGGCGTTGTGGCGGCCGTTTCGGCGCGTGACGCTGCGCGGGTCGGTGCGATGCTGAGCGCGCTCGAGGCGCGCGGGAGCGCGGCGGGTGCGGTGGCGGCCGAGCGCGCGCGGGTGCGCGTGGCGGAGGCGCTGCGCAGCGCTTTGCCGGGCGTCGCGATCAGCATCGAGGGCGAGCATGTCGTGCTGTCGGGGCGGATCGCGCCCGACGATCCGCGACTGCGCTGGATCGGGAGTCTGCTCGCATGAGCGCGGAAAGCGTGGTGCAGGCGGCGGCGCTCGACGCGCTGCGCGGGGTGGCGGGGCTCAACGGCGTGTATCTCGGTCCGCCCGTCAAGGCGACGCCGCCTTATGCGATGCTCGGCGAGCTGATGAGCGGCGACTGGAGCGTCAAGGATCGCGCCGGGCGTGAGCTGCGGGTGCTGGTCGCTTTGCGGGATGCGGGCGACGCGCCGGCGCGGCTTCATACGCTGTGCGCGGCGGTCGGCGCCGCGATCGAGGCGCTGCCGCGCGATCTTGCCGGGTGGCGGCTGGCGAGCGTGGTGCTGGTGCGATCGCGGATCGGGGGCGGCGCGCCCGGCGCCTGGAGCGCGAGCGTCGAATATCGCGTGCGGGTGTTGGCGGAGGGGTAGGGTGCCGCTCGGCGGTTCCGCGTTTCGACAGCGGTTTTGTTCGCGCGGAGACGCGGAGACGCGGAGATGTCGCGCTTGGGGTGCCCGGCGTGCCTGCCACCAACGATTTTGGGACGCGTCCGGTCCGAGCCGGGCGCGTCATCTCCGCGTCTCCGCGTCTCCGCGCGAACCCATTCCACGCGACGCACGAGCGGCATGTCGAACATCATAAGGAGATACAGCAATGAGTGCAGAACGCGGGAGCGCCTTCTTGTTGAAGGTCGGCAATGGCGGCAGTCCGATCGTCTATGCGACGGTGGCGGGGCTGCGGACGACGCAATTGAGCCTCAATGGCGAGATGGTGGCGATCACCTCGAAGGATTCGGGCGGGTGGCGCGACTTGCTGTCGGGGGCGGGGGTGCGCAGCGTCAGCGTGTCGGGGGCGGGGATCTTTACCGGCTCGGCGGCCGAGTTGCGGATCAAGGGCAATGCCCTCGCCGGAGTGATCGACGACTATCGGCTGAGCTTCGAGAGCGGCGAGACGCTGTCGGGCAAGTTCCTCGTCACGCGGCTCGATTATGCCGGGGATTACAATGGCGAGCGGTCGTACACGCTGAGCCTCGAGAGTTCGGGCGCGGTGGTGGCGGCATGAGCGCGCTCGCAAACCCGGTGCGCGGCGAGGCGGAGGTGCGGATCGCGGGCGAGACGATCGTGCTGCGGCCGAGCTTTGCGGCACTGGTCGCTGCCGAGGGCGAGATCGGGCCGCTGTTCGCGCTGGTCGAGCGCGCGGCGGCGGGGGCCTTGTCGCTCGGCGAGCTGGTCGCTTTGTTCTGGCATTGCCGGGGGGAGACGCCCGCCGCGATCACGCGCGCGCAGTTCGGCGAGGCGCTGGTCGAGCAGGGGCTCGCCGCGGCGACGCCGGTGCTGCGCGTGTTGCTCGGCCAGATCCTGGCGGGGCGGTGATGGCGTGCTTCGCCGATGCCGCGGCGCGGCTCGCGGGGCTGGCGGGTGCGGTGCTGGGGTGGAGCCCCGACCGTTTCTGGCGTGCGACACCCGCTGAACTGGCCGGTGTGGTGGCGGTGCTGCGCGGCGGGGATGCGGCGGTCGATCCGCCCGATGCCGCGACGCGCGCGCGATTGCAGGAGGCGTTTCCCGATGGACGATGAAATCGAACGGCTGGTCGTCGGCGTGCGCGCCGATACGGTGGGCTTTGCGCGCGATATCGATGCGATGCGCGCGAGCCTCGACGGGCCGCTGGTGAGTGGGGTCGACCGCGCCGGGCGCGCGATCGAGGCCACGCTGGGCAAGGCTTTGGCGGGCGGGAGCCTCGGCTTCGAGGATCTGCGCAAGGTCGCGCTGTCGGTGCTGGGCGATATCGCCGCGGCGGCGGTGCGGAGCGGGTTGAGCGCCTTGCTCGGCGGGGGTGGGGGTGGGGGCGACAGTCTGCTGGGCGTGCTTGGCGGGCTGATCGGCGGATCGCCCGGGCGTGCGACGGGCGGGCCGGTGTCGCCGGCGCGGCCCTATATCGTCGGCGAGCGTGGGCCCGAACTGTTCGTGCCCACGACGAGCGGGAGCATCGTCGCAAGCGGCGGCGCGGGTGGGCCGCGCGATGTGCGCGTGTCGATCACCGTGCAGGGCGGGAGCGATGCGCCGCAAGCGCTCGCCGCGTCGAGCCGGCAGGTGGCGCGCGCGGTGAAGGCGGCGCTTTCGTAAGATCGACTCCCCTCCCCTTCAGGGGAGGGGCTGGGGGTGGGGACGTGCTGGGTGGTCGGGGTCTTTACGGCCCCACCCCAACCCCTCCCCTGAAGGGGAGGGGCTTTTTATGCCATTCTGGCTTGCACGGGACCGCACGATCCAGAGCGAGAGCGTGATGACACGCTTCGATCCGCGCTTCTGGACGGTCAATTTTCCGCGGCCGATGATGGCGGCGGTGACCACCACCGCCGCCGACGCTTTGCGTGTCGATGCGGTGTTCTACACCGCGGGGGATCTGGCGGGGCTGATCTGGGAGGCCGAGGATAGCCACGATCATTCGCTGCTGCGCTATGAGACGGCGCGCGATTTTCGCGGCTGTCGGCTGTCGTTCCGCTGGCGTGCGAACGGGGTGGTGGCGCTCGATCAAGTCAACGGTCCGGTGCTGACGATCGAGGGGCGCGATGCGAGCGGCGCGGCGCGCGCCTGGTATGTGCGGCTGTGGAATTATGCGAACGGCACGCCCGAGGATGCGACGATCACGCTCGATTTCGCGGCGCTCGACGGCGGCTATCGGCTGCCCGACGAAGCCGATCCGGTGTGGGCGGGCGATGTCGACCGGATGTTCGTTTCGCTCGTGCCGCCGGGATTCGTCGAACGCGGCAGTGCGGCGTTGCCCGCGCCGGTGGAGGCGTGGGTCGAGCTGAGCGCGCTTCGCTGCGAGGGAGCGGGTGCGGTGATCGCGATCGGCGATGTCGTGGTGCCCGAACACGGGCTGCAGATCGCGAGCGGGTATGACGACAGCTATAATCTCACGCCCGAGCGGCTGCTGCGGAACGCGCTGCTGCTCGGCTATCGCGGGCGCATCGTCCACTATCTCGGGATGAGCCACTTCCTGCGGGTCGAGGCCAGTTCGGGCGGCTTTTACGTGAGCCTGGCGGGGGGCGTGCTCAATGTCGCGGCGGCGGCGTGGCAGCGCGATTTCGCGGTGCGCGCGAAGGCGCTCGGGTATGAGGTGATCTGGTCGATCAGCTATGAACTGTTCGACGCGCATTGCTGGAGCGACTGGAAGCAGCGCGCCTGGGATGGCACGCCGGCGCTGACCGGATGGGATCCGCCGTCGTGCCTGCTGTCGCCAGCGAGCACGGGGGCGATGGCGTATTTGCGCGCGGTTGCGGTGGCGGTGATCGAGATCGCGCTCGCGGCGGGGCTCGCGCCCAAGTTCCAGGTTGGCGAGCCGTGGTGGTGGGTGCTCGCCGACGGGCGGCCGTGTCTCTACGATGCGAGCGCTCGGGAGGCGTTGGGCGGGGCTGTCGAGATTGCCGGCGTCCATGCGGTGAGCAACGCGGCGCAGCGCGACCTGCTCGATGCCGCTGGGGCGTTGCTCGCGGCCTCGACCGCGGCGCTGGTCGCGGCGGTGAGGGCGGTGGCGCCAGCGGTCGAGACGCATCTGCTGGTCTATTTGCCGAGCGTGCTGGCGCGTGATGCGCCCGAGTTGAAGCGCGCCAACGTGCCGCTCGGCTGGGCGTGGCCGGCGTTCGATGTGCTGCAGCTCGAGGATTATGATTTCGTGACCGCGGGGGATGTCGCGGGCACGGCGCGCGCGGTCGCGGTGGCGCAGGCGCGGCTCGGCTATGCGGCGGCGCAGACGCATTATTTTGCGGGCTTCGTGCTGCGCAGCGACCAGCGGGCGCAGTGGCGGGCGATTGCGGCGGCGGCCGAGGCGGCGCGCGCGCGCGGGGTGGCGGCGACCTTCGTCTGGGCGCTGCCGCAAGTGCTGCGCGACGGGTTCGTCCATTTCGAGACCGAGGAGGATGCGGTGGTGCCGTTCGACGATGTGCTGTTCCCGCTTGCGCTGGGCCGCGAGGCCGAGGTGACGCCGCAATTCTCGACTGCGATCGTCACGAGCGCGGGCGGGCAGGAAATGCGCAATGCGAGCTGGGCCGAGGCGCGGACGCGCTACGATGTTGCGCCGGGGGTGCGATCGGAGGCGGATATCGCGACGTTGCTCGGCTTCTTTCGGGCGCGGATGGGGCCGGCGCGTGGGTTTCGCTTGCGCGATCCGTTCGATTTTTCCTCGAGCGGGGCGAGCTTTGGGGCGAGTGATCAGCTGCTGGGGGAGGGCGACGGCGTCACGGTCAGCTTCGCGCTCGTCAAACACTATGGCGACGCGGTGCGGCGGATCACGCGGCCGGTCGCGGGGAGCGTGCGCGTTGCGGTCGATGGGGTCGAGACGACGCGGTTCACGCTCGCGGCGGGGGGGCGTGTCATGCTCGATGCGGCGCCGGGCGTGGGGGTGGCGGTGCGCGCGGGGTTTTTGTTCGACGTGGCGGTGCGCTTTGCCGAGGATACGCTGAGCGTCACTCGGACGACGTTCCTGGCGGGCGCGACGACCAGCGTGCCGCTGATCGAGGTGCGGGAGTAGCGTGCAGTGCGCGTGTGGGGCCTCCCGGCGTGGACCGCCCTCACCCGACCTCGCTGCGCTCGGCCACCCTCTCCCAAAGGGAGAGGGATTCTGGAGACACTTCATGTCCTTGCTCACCGGCCCCCTCACCACGCTCGCCTTGTGCTGGCGGATCGAGCGGCGCGATGGCGTGGCGATCGGGCTGACCGATCATGACCGCGATCTGGCGATCGACGGGCTCGTCCATGCCGCCGCGCCGGGAATGACGCCCTCGGCGATCAAGCGCAGCGACGGGCTCGATGCCGATACGATGGATATTACCGGCGCGCTGACCAGTGCGGCGATCGGCGCGCGTGATTTGCTCGCCGGGCGGTGGGATGGCGCGCGCGTCCAGCTGTTCGCGGTAGACTGGAGCGGGGCGGATCCGCGCCGCGTGCCGCTCGGCGAGGGGACGATCGGTGCGGTCGAGAGCGACGCGCACGGCTTTACCGCCGAATTGCGCGGTGCGACCGCGGCGCTCGACCGGCCCGTGGTCGAGGCGACCTCGCCCGAATGTCGTGCCGAACTCGGCGACGCGCGCTGTCGCGTCGCGATGGCGGGGCGGCGGCGCTATGCGCGGGTGGTTGCGTGGAACGAGCGGGGGGTGACGCTCGACGCCGCCGAGCCGGTCGCCAACGCGTATGGCGGGGGGCTGCTGCGCTGGATCGGCGGGGAGAATTCGGGGCTCGAGGGGGCGATTGCGGTGTCCGACGGGAGCAGCGTCACGCTGCGGATCGACCCCGCGCTGCCGGTTGTGGTGGGGGATTTGGTCGAGCTGATCGAGGGGTGCGACAAGAGCTTGGCGACCTGTGCCGGGCGCTTTGCCAATGCCGTCAACTTCCGCGGCGAGCCGTTCCTGCCGGGGATCGACTTGCTGACGCGCTATCCCGGGGCATGACGCGCGCGGCGGCTGTCGTGGCGGCGGCGGAGGCGCTGATCGGGGTCGGGTTTCGGTTACAGGGGCGTGTTCCCGCGCATGGGCTCGACTGCGTTGGGGTGGCGGCGCTCGCGGCGCGGGCGGGTGGCTTCGACGGGGACATTCCGGGAGATTACGCGCTGCGGGGCGGCGACGCCGCTACACTGATCGCGCGCTTCGACGCGAGCGGGCTGGCGCGTGTGGGCGACCCGGCGCCGGGGGATATCGCGCTGTTCGCGGCGGGGCCGGCGCAATTTCATCTGGCCGTGCTCGTGCCTGGCGGACTGATCCATGCCGATGCGGTGCTCCGGCGAGTCGTCGCGCGGCCGGGGGCGGCGCCGTGGCCGATGCTCGGCTGCTGGCGCGTGACAGGAGACTGAAATGGCGACGTTGGTGCTTTCGGTGGTGGGCCGCGCGCTCGGCGGGCCGATCGGGGCGGTGCTCGGTGCGGCGCTCGGCGGCGTGGTCGATCGCGACGTGCTGATGCGGCCCAAGGGCGTGGAGGGGCCGCGGCTGGCGTCGCTGCACCTGCAGACGTCGAATTACGGCACGCCGCTGCAGAAGGTGTTCGGCACGATGCGCGTCGGCGGGTGCGTGATCTGGTCGACCGATCTGATCGAGAGCCGATCGAAGAGCAGCACCGGCAAGGGCCAGCCGAGCGTCACGCGTTACAGCTATGCGGCATCGTTCGCGGTAGCGCTGTCGGGGCGGCCGATCGTCGGGGTCGGGCGGATCTGGGCGGATGGCAATCTGCTGCGCGGCAGTGGCGGCGACTTCAAGGTTTCGACGGGGTTTCGGCTGCATCTGGGGGGCGAGGACCAGCCGGTCGATCCGCTGATCGCCGCGGCCGAGGGGGTGGGGTTCGCGGCGGCGCACCGCGGGATCGCCTATGCGGTGTTCGAGACGCTCCAGCTCGCCGATTATGGCAATCGCATTCCGTCGCTGACCTTCGAAGTGATCGGCGATGGTGCGCCGGTGTCGGTCGGCATGATCGCCGAGGCGTTGTCCGACGGGAGCGTTATCGCGGCAGACGCGGTCCAGCCACTCGATGGCTTTGCGGCGTATGGTGACAGTGTCGGCAGCGTGCTCGATACGCTGGCCCAGGCCGGGGGCGCATGGTTCGCGCCGATCGGCGGGGCGGTGGCGATGCGCGCAGGGACCATGCCCGAGCGCGAGATCGCCAATGGCGAGACGCGCGGTGCGGGCGCTTCGACCGGCAAGCCCCACCGCGCGGTCGCTGCGATTGACAGCGTGCCGCGGCAAGTGACGCTGTCACACTACGATCCGGCGCGGGAGTACCAGATAGGTTTGCAAAGTGTGCGGCGGCCCGGCGCGGGCCGGCGCGAGGATCGAATCGAGCTGCCCGCCGCGATCGATGCGGGAACCGCCAAGACGCTTGCGCAAGGCATCCTCGCGCGCGGCGAGGCGGGGCGCGAGCGGCGTAGCGTGACGCTCGGCTGGGACGCGCTCGACGTGGTGCCCGGCGCGTGCGTCACGATCGCCGGAGTGGCGGGGGTGTGGCGCGTCACGGGCTGGTCGCTCGAAAAGATGGTTCTGTCGCTCGACTGCGTGCGGCTCGCGGGCGGGACGCTGCCGGTGGCGGCGAGCCCGGGGCGCGTGCTGGCGGCGCCCGATGTGGTGACGGGAACCACGGTGATCGAGGTGTTCGAGAGCTTGCCGTTCGACGACGCGCTGCTGTCGGCACCGCGCGTGACGATCGTCGCCGGCGGAACGCAGCCGGGCTGGCGGCGTGCGGCGTTGCTCTACAGCCTTGACGGCGGGGCGCGCTGGACGCCGCTGGGATCGACCGCAGCGCCAGGAACCATGGGGCGGCTGGCGAGCCTACCGGGGCGCGGGTCGAGTGCGATCGCCGATCAGGCGCAGGCGTTCGAGGTCGATCTCGCTTACCCGGCGATGACGCTCGAAAGCGCCGATCCGCGCGCGCTCGACGCGGGCGCCAATCTCGCGCTGGTGGGCAATGAACTGCTGCAATTTTCGACCGCGACCCAGATCGGCGCGCGGCGCTGGCGGCTGGCGGGGCTGTGGCGCGGGCGGCGGGGGACCGAGGCGGCGATGGGGGGGCAGGCGATCGGCGATCGCTTCGTGCTGATCGAGGCCGAATCGGCTCTTTCGCTCGACCTGCCGCTCGCCGCGTTGGGAGTCGACCTTCGCCTTCTCGCGTCGGGGACCGGCGACATCGACGGACCGGTTGCGACGCGCGTGACGGTGCGCGGAACTTCGGTCGTGCCGCCGTCCCCCGTCCATCTCCGCTGGCGCGAAAGCGGGGCGGGCGATGCGCATGTAACTTGGGTGCGGCGCAGCAGAAACGGGTGGCGCTGGAGCGATGGGATCGATGTTCCGCAAGGCGAAGAGCGCGAAGCGTATCGCGTCACGCTGCTGCGCGGCGATGGCGCTACGACGTTGATCGAGACGCACGAACCGCGTGTCGTCGTGGCGTCCGCGGACCGAGGGGGC
This sequence comes from Sphingomonas sp. UYEF23, assembly GCF_040546165.1. NCBI lineage: Bacteria > Pseudomonadati > Pseudomonadota > Alphaproteobacteria > Sphingomonadales > Sphingomonadaceae > Sphingomonas > Sphingomonas sp. UYEF23. The sequence goes on from NZ_JBEPNG010000005.1 coordinate 95,926, forward strand.
GGGGTCGTGTTGCGCGTCGTCCAGATCGGCACACACGGCGAATCCGACGGCGCAACGATCACGATTCCCGACGGGAACGGATGACAGGAGATTTGCATGAGCGATGAGACAAGCACGCGCCTGGGCCTGCCTTTGCTGCAGCCCGGGCAGGCGCAGAAGGAGCTTTCGCACAACGAGGCCCTGACGTTGCTCGACATGGCGGTGCAGGCGAGCGTCGAGGCGGTCGGGCTCGACACGCCGCCAGAGGCGCTGTTGCCGGGCGCATGCTGGATCGTTGGCGCAGCCCCGCGCGGCGCTTGGCGCGGGCAGGCGCAGGCGCTGGCCGGCTGGACCGCGGGGGGCTGGCGGTTCGTTGCGCCGCAACCCGGGATGCTGGTGTGGAGCAAAGCCGATCGGACCGATGCGCGTTTCGATGGCAGCCGTTGGACGGTCGGAACGCTTGCTGCGTCGCACCTCATCCTCGGCGGGTTTGCGATGCTCGGGCCCCCGCGGCCGGCCATTGCTGCACCTGCGAACGGCAGCACGATCGACGCCGAGGCGCGCACCACGATCACAACGATTCTGGCGGCACTTCAAACGCTTGGACTCATTGCTGCCGCGTAGCATCGAAAATCGCTGACGGTTCCCACTAAATCTGTGTTAAATCAGCAACAGTCCGGACATTTGTGCGCTTGCGTGGAAACCTTCCATTCGGTAGAGGGTTTGCGCTGTCCGAGTGACAACCAGATGAAGGGGATTTTTATGCGGAAGCTAGCCGTTACCATAGCGCTTGCCTCCACTGCTCTCGTTACCACACCAGCGCTGGCCCGGGATAAGTCCTGGTATGTCGGCGTCGACGGTGGTGCAGTGCTCGTGGAAGATATCAAGTTCGATATCAACAACGTGAAGAGCGCCGGTACCGTCGATCATCGCTACGGCTACGACGTCGATGGCGTGATCGGTTACGACCTTGGCATGTTCCGCCTCGAAGCCGAAGTGGGCTACAAGAGCGCATCGGTCGATGACTATCGTTCGTCGGTCAGGACCCCGGGTCTCATCCCGTCGGGCGCAGTTGGCAACTACCCGGCTGGCACGTACCAGTTCGCTCGTGGTCGCACGACCGCACTGAGCTTCATGGTCAACGGCCTTGTCGACTTCGGCGACGATGATGGCATCCAGGGCTTCGTCGGCGGCGGTGTCGGTGTTGCACGCGTCAAGGAGCGCTTCGGCATCAACAGCCTGCAGAACCTGCTCAACGACAGCGACACGGTTTTCGCGTATCAGGGCCTCGCCGGCGTTCGCGCGCCGATCACGAAGCACGTCGATGCGTCGATCAAGTATCGCTTCTTCACCGCCGACAACGTCAAGCTGGTCGACGTCGCGGGTCGTGGCTACAACGGTCGCTATCGTACGCACAGCCTGCTCGCAGGTCTGACGTACAACTTCGGCGAGCCTGCTGCTCCGCCGCCGCCGCCGCCGCCCCCGCCGCCGCCTCCCCCGCCGCCGCCTGAGCCGGCTCCGGTTGTCGCGACGCCTTGCTCGCCTGGACCGTTCATCGTGTTCTTCGAGTGGGACAAGTCGGACGTCACGCCTGAGGCAGCCTCGATCCTGGACGGCGCAATCGCGCAGTACCAGAACTGCGGTAACGCAAAGGTCATGCTTGCTGGCTTCACCGACCGTTCGGGTACGCCGAAGTACAACGTCGGCCTGTCGCAGCGCCGCAACGACGCGGTTCGTGCGTACATGACCGCCCATTCGATCCCGGATGGCTCGATCGGCACCGAAGCCTTCGGTGAAGATCCCGCCCATCTGCGCGTCCAGACCGCCGATGGCGTTCGCGAAGTGCAGAACCGTCGCGTCGAAGTGTCCTACGGTCCGGGTTCGGGCAACTAAGCCCAGACCTGACCTTGGTCAGAAATCGGGGAGATCGGCGCAAGCCGGTCTCCCCTTTTTTGTGCGCCGGTGGCACGGTACATGTGAGGCCGGCGAGCGATCGCGCCGGGCTGGCAATACCGCCATGATCGGCTAGAGCGGCAGTTGTGGAGCGCCCCTCTGTGTGCCTCCGGACTGTGGTGCGCTTGCGAGATTTGAGGACTTTTCATGCGGATTACGATGATCGGCTCGGGGTATGTCGGCCTGGTATCAGGGGCATGCTTTTCGGATTTCGGCCATGACGTGATCTGCGTCGACAAGGACGAGACCAAGATTGCGGCACTCGAGGCGGGCAAGATGCCGATCTTCGAGCCCGGTCTCGATACGCTCGTCGCGAGCAATGTCGCGGCGGGGCGGCTCCGCTTCACGACCGATCTCAAGGCTGCGGTCGCCGGGGCCGATGCGGTGTTCATCGCGGTGGGAACACCGTCGCGCCGTGGCGACGGCCATGCTGACCTGAGCTATGTGTTCGCCGCAACGCGCGAGATCGCCGAGGCGATCGACGGGCCGGTCGTGGTCGTCACCAAGTCGACCGTTCCCGTCGGCACCGGCGACAAGGTCGAGGAGATTCTCACCGAACTCGCCGGCGACTTTCCGATCGCGGTCGTCTCCAACCCCGAGTTCCTGCGCGAGGGCGCCGCGATCGGCGACTTCAAGCGGCCCGACCGGATCGTGATCGGCACCGAGGATCCGCGCGCGCAGCAAGTGATGCGCGATGTCTATCGCCCGCTGTATCTCAACGAGAGCCCGATCCTGTTCACTGGGCGACGGACCTCCGAGCTGATCAAATATGCCGCCAATGCGTTCCTGGCGACCAAGATCACCTTCATCAACGAGATCGCCGATCTGTGCGAAGCGGTCGGCGCGAACGTCAAGGACGTGTCGCGCGGGATCGGGCTCGATAACCGGATCGGTTCGAAGTTCCTCCACGCCGGGCCTGGCTATGGCGGTTCGTGCTTCCCCAAGGACACGCTCGCTTTGCTCAAGACCGCCGAGGATTACGAAACGCCGGTGCGGATCGTCGAGGCGGTCGTCCAGGTCAATGATACGCGCAAGCGTGCGATGGGGCGCAAGGTGATCGCGGCGCTCGGCGGCGGCGACGGGACGAGCGTGCGCGGCAAGACCGTCGCGGTGCTGGGGCTGACGTTCAAGCCCAATACCGACGACATGCGCGATGCGCCGAGCCTGGCGATCGTCCAGAGCTTGCTCGACGCTGGCATCACGGTGCGCGCGCATGACCCCGAAGGGATGGAGATCGCCAAGACGATGATGCCCGACATCACCTATTGCGGCGACGCCTATGCCGCCGCGCAGGGCGCTGACGCGGTCGTGATCGTGACCGAGTGGAACATCTACCGCGCGCTCGATCTCAAGCGGCTGGCGGCGACGATGGCGGCGCCGGTGATGGTCGATCTGCGCAACGTCTATCCGCCGAGCGATGCCGAGCGCGCCGGGTTCGCATACAGCTCGATCGGGCGGTGACGGGGCGGTTGGCGTTAGGCGTCGGCGTGCGCTAACGCCGTCGCTAGCCAATCGGGCACCACGGCATCGCCGAGCGCTTCGACGCGGCGCAGTTCGACCATCAGGCCGAGGTCGGGATAGGTGGCGCGGGTGCGCTCGCCCGGCTCGCCGAGCGGTGCCACCACCAGCCGGCGGTTGACCTTGCTGCGATGGTGCATCCGCGCGGTGTTCTCCTGGCCGACATAGCAGCCCTTGGTGAAACTGACGCCGTTCAGTTCGCGCGCGTTCGCCTCGAGCCACAGCGTCTTGTCGCTGCCGAGCTCGGCCTCGCCTTCGGCAACGCCTAGCGACAGGCGATGCGCATGCCAGCCGGTTGCTGCCTCGCCCGGCTCGCCCAGCCAGCGATAGCCGAGTGCGGCCAGCCGGGGATCGGGCACGCCCTGGCCAGGCTCGCGCGACCAATGCACTGCGCCATCGGTCTGCTCGATCGTGATCGCGCGGCGTAGGCGATAGATCGACAGCCGCCGCCGCAATGCCTCGGCAACGCTCGCCTCGCAATCGAGCAGGACGTCGTCGCCGTCGGTCCAGACGACGAAGTCGAACAGCGCCTTGCCCTGCGGCGTCAGCAAGCCGGCCCAGGCCGGGAAGGGGCCGGCCATGTCGGCGGTGACGAGCCCCTGCAGGAAGCCGCGGACATCCTCCCCCGACAGGCGGAGGAGCGATCGATCGGCGAGCATGGTGGCATTCATGGCATGGAGGTAGGGGCGGCGAGGGGTAGCGGCAATACGCGGCTGGCGATTCGCCGCGCCGCGCGCTAGGCGGTCGGCATGACCGAGCGCCTCACGATCCGCCGCCCCGACGACTGGCATGTCCACCTCCGCGATGGCGAGATGCTCGCCGCGGTTGCGCAGTACACCGCGCGCCAGTTCGCGCGCGCGATCGTCATGCCGAACCTGACCCCGCCGGTGACCACGATCGCGGCGGCAGAGGCATATCGCGAGCGGATCCTCGCCGCCTTGCCCGCGGGGACCGATTTCACCCCGTTGATGACTTGCTACCTCACCGATGCGGCCGACGCCGAGGAGATCGCACGCGGCTATGCTGAGGGCGTGTGGGCGGCGTGCAAGCTGTACCCGGCGCATGCGACCACGAATTCCGCGCACGGCGTCACCGACATCCGCGCGCTGTCGGGGGTGCTCGAGACACTGCAGCGGATCGGCATGCCGCTGCTGATCCACGGCGAAGTGACCGATCGCGAAATCGACATCTTCGATCGCGAGGCAATCTTCGTCGAGCGGACGCTGGCGCCGCTGGTGCGCGATTATCCTGCGCTGAAGATCGTGCTCGAACATATCACGACCGCCGAGGCCGCCGCGTTCGTGAGCGACGCGGGGGCCAACATCGCCGCGACGATCACGCCGCAGCATCTCCATCTCAATCGCAACGCAATGTTCGATGGCGGGCTCCAGCCGCACGCCTATTGCCTGCCGGTGATCAAGCGCGAACGCCATCGCCTCGCGGTACGCGCGGCGGCGGTGTCGGGGTCGCCGAGCTTCTTCCTCGGTACCGACAGCGCCCCGCATGGCCGCGCGCGCAAGGAAGCGTCCTGCGGCTGCGCGGGCATCTTCAACGCGCCGTACGCGCTCGAAAGCTATCTCGCAGTGTTCGATGAGGAAAATGCGCTCGACCGGTTCGAGGGTTTCGCCTCGGAACACGGCGCGCGTTTCTACGGTTTGCCGCTCAACGAGGGCACGATCACGCTCGAGCGGCGCGAGGAGGCGGTTCCTGAACTGATCGGCGCGGGTGACACTGCGGTCGTGCCGTTCCACGCCGGCCAGACGCTCGGCTGGCGCTTCATCGGCTAACCGAGCGTCACTTCGGTTCGGTGAAGCGCTTCACCTTGACGGGCAGGTCCTTGCCCTTGGTGCGGCGCGACGGGATCTGCACCGGGTTCTTCTTCTTCCAGGCGGCCCAGGTCATCGGACCCTCGGGCGTGTCGATGATGGTGTCGTCGATATCGCTCATGCTGCGCTCCGTCGCGGGAAGGGCCAGTCGATCACGCGACCGGCAAACAGCGCCCACCACACGATCACCGGCTGAAACGCAAGCCGCGGGATATGGTACCATAGCCCGAGCCCGCCGCGGCCGGTTTCGATGAAATCGAGCGCGTGCTTCACGTTCGCGGGATAGACGCACACCGCATAGGCGGCGAGGCCAACGCCCGCCCACCAGCGCAGCCGCGGCACGAACAGGCCGATCGCCCCGGCGATCTCGCACAGGCCGGTCAGCAGGATCACCTGGGCGGGGAAGGGGACCCAGTCCGGGGTGATGCCGAGAAAGGGTTTGGGCACGAACACGTGCAGGATGCCAGCGGCGAGATAAGCGGCGGCGAGCAGGGCGCGGAGGATCTGGCGGGTGGTGGTCACGCAGGGGACGTTACGCGCTTGTCGGGCATGGGCAAAGCCCATGCCGTCGGTCGGGGCGGGCCCCGCCGGCCGAGCTTGCGCGAGTCAGGCCGCTTTTGCGGCCTGCCGCGCTGCGCTTAGAACGGGAACCATTTCGAGGTCCGGCTGAACTTCATATAGCCCAGATTGACGCCCTGCCGCCATCCGACGCCGAGCCGGATCGGGATCAGCACCGTGTTGCCGCGGCGCAGATAGGTCGCCGCGAACCCGCCGACGAAATACACACGACCCTCGGCCGCCGGGAAGCGCTTGAACAGGTCCGCGGTGTCGTAGAGGTTGTACACCAGCACGAACACCTTGTTGGCATCCCCGCCCAGATCGAAGCCGACCGACGGGCCGGTCCAATAGACCGGCTGGCGCCCCTCGACCTTGTGGAACATCTCGCCCTTGCCATAGCGCAGGCCGACGACGACCGCCGCCGACGCCTCGCGCCCGGCGATATAGGCGTTGGGATAGCCCTGCTCCTTGAGCGTGCGCTCGAGGATGCCGGCGAGCCCCGATGCGCCCTTGCCGAAGGTGCCTTCGGCGGCGCGCAGCAATTCCTGCTTCTGGAAGGTCTGGCTGTCGGCCGATTCGACCTCTGCCCCGTCGCGCGCGACGTCCTGTGCCGATCCGTTCGTACCTGCCGGCGCTCCCGTGGGGCTGCCCGCGGACGATCCGCTGGATCCGGACTCGACCGGCTCGGTCGATCCTGGCGCGTCGGGATAGCGCGGCGTGTCGGCCAGCGGGACAGGATCGCCTTGAGCGGGGGGCGGGGCGGGCGTCCGGCGCTGCGGCTGCGCTTTCGGCTGCGTCTGGCGCAGATCCGAATCGATCGCCTGGTTGGGATCGATCGTGCGCACTTGTGCCGCAAGCGGGGCTCCCGCGGTCGCCAGCGTGAGCAGGATTGCAGCGCCAATCCTCGGCGCGCTGGTCCAGCGCAAGTGCATCGTCATTCTCCCCCGGGGCTGCAATTGCGCCATGATAGCGCCGTCCTGGCTGTCGCGCCAATGAACGAGCGGCGCCGTCGCGACCAGCGGAATCGATTCCGCGGCGAGCAACATGCGCACAAGCGGTTGCCGTGGCAGCAAAGCGCGGTTATAGCCCGCCTTCGCCGTGATCCGGAGACGTGGGTGAGTGGCTGAAACCAGCGGTTTGCTAAACCGCCGTACCGGGTTTACTGGTACCGAGGGTTCGAATCCCTCCGTCTCCGCCAGCTGCTGCCGCAAGTAGCTGAAGATACAATATAATTTTGCGGTCCGTAATATCCGTCCATCAATGCGTCCAACATGTCGCTGACGAGGTTGAGCGCGCTCGTGCGGCACGTTATCCTATGGCGTCGCGGTAGGAGCTTTGCGAAAGCGTCACATTTCTGCTCTACCCTCGCCGAGGCTGACAGCAACGAAGAACGGGAGTTTCGATGGACTTGGGTAGGGCAGCTGCGCGGCACAAGCGATGCGCCGAGAAGCTTTGTCATACCAAGGAGCACGGAGAGGCTAGCTATCTTATTGGCTTGGCGGCCGAATGCGCCTTAAAGGCCCATTTACAAGTATCCGGGTTTCCCCTTGTGCGCCAACGCCGCCTAAAAAGTAGGAAGAAAGCCGATGTTGGGCCTGATCCTCTTTACTTGCATTTTCCCGAACTTGGACCTGCTCTCCTAGCGCAAGGCGAGGGTATATTAGCTGGCCGCATGCTCGAACTCGTGGGCGATAAATCCTTTTTGCAGGGGTGGACGGTCAAGATGCGGTATCGAGATCAGCCATCCGCCCCTCAGACAAAGCGTCAATACGATAAGTGGTTTAAGCAAACGAACCAGGTTTTTGGTGAGGTTGGCATATGACGATGCTTGATGATATCAGTTTTGATAGCGCGATAGATGTCATTGCTAACTATATTTGGAGTAATCTTGACGAATCTATTTATCGTAATGGAGTATTTCTCCGGGATGGTTTTGGTCGTCTGTCGTTCTATTCCGAAAAGAAGATTGGTGTCAGAGATTTAAAGCAGTTCAACAAGCGGGCTGCCGATAAGTTTGGCAATCACATTTCTTTTGGCGGGCTGCTACAGCTGCCTGACGCGCCGGGTGCTGTGATTGTCGCTGGCGCGACCAAAACTGACGCAATAGTCTTGAATGACATGAGCGCCGAATATGAAACCATAAAACTAGTCGATCGGCGCTTTTACGGTCGGGACTGGCTAAGGACGCCAGCTCTCCATAGCAAATCGCTGCCTCCGATTATGGTGTTCAGCAGCTTGAAAGGTGGCGTTGGAAGGACGACCGCACTTTTTGCATTGGCTCTGTACCTGTCTCAGCAGGGTAAAAACCTTCTTCTTGTTGACCTAGATCTTGAGGCCCCAGGACTGGCTTCGATGCTGTTTTCTGACGACGAACGTCCTGATTTTGGTGTTATTGATTACTTGACTGAGTTAGGACTCAATGGAATTGATGACCGCGATCTTGGTAATTTTGTCGGTCTTAGCATTCTGACTGACAGGTCTGCCGGACAGGGGCGAGTAGACCTTATCCCAGCGGCTGGGCAGCGTACGATGGATAACCCGGCCGGGATGATACCCAAGCTATCTCGTGCATTGCTCGAAAAACCAAAAAAGGATGGGGGGACTGCATCGTTAGGAGAGCAGGTTCGCGATATGATCGAGCGTTTCGCCAACCAAGGCCATTATGACGCGATACTTGTAGATGCCCGTGCAGGGCTCGCCGAGGTTACTGCTGGGCCACTACTGGCGCTGGGAGGAGTAAACCTGTTCTTCGGGACAAATCATCCCCATACATTTGAGGGCTATCGCTATCTGCTTGGGCACCTATCAACCCTTCCTGTTGACGCGGGCGATGATTGGCGGGAGCGTGTCGCTTTTGTGCATGCGAAGGCAGGAGTTTCCGAAGAAGCGCGAGTTTCATTTAACGACGCGTTATACGACGTTCTCGCTGAAACATTTTATGAATATGACTATGACTCTGGTGTTTTCAACTACAGCTTAGATGATGAAGATGCTCCACATTCTGCGTGGCCGATTTTCTTAAATGGATCATTTGTCGACGTTGACCCGGTAAGAGACAGGGGGCTTCTTCAAGCAGACTATTATACCGCCTCGTTCGGTACGTTCTTATCAAATGCATCTGCTGCATTGGGACTCGACGCTCGGAAGATTGACGAAGAAGTGGACTTGGAGTTGTGACGCCGACCGAAATGCTGCGAGAGGCACTGCTTAGGCTCCCTCCGGGGGCAGCTTGGAAGGCGAACAGCGTTCCGCGCCCGAACGAGATCTTTGCGCCGCGCGGGCATCGCAATGTATTCGATTTAACCCGTGCGATTGTCGTGGGCAATCGAGGTGTTGGCAAAACCTTCTGGTCTCATGCGTTGTGGTCCAAAGAGGGTAGGGGTGTAGCCGCCTCGACCTATGGACTGGACGAACTTCGTAACATCGAAGCCGTTTTTGGTTTTCGGGGGGCGTTTGCTGATGAGCACGCCCCATCGACCGACGTCTTAACAGCGGCCTTAGAGGGTGGACAGGACGCGCTGACCGTATGGAAGGCGGTACTACTTCGCGCTTACGGGAAAAATTCGGATCTTGGCATCACTAGTGATTTGGTAGGTTTGACCAAATGGCTTAGCGATAATGCGGAAAAGGGCGATAATCTGCTTCGCGAGTTAGACGCGGAGCGTGAGCGGCGTCCTTTGGTCGTTATGTTCGATGCTTTGGACACGCTGGGCGGTGATTGGTCGCAAATACGCACGCGGACCGAGGGATTGTTGCGATTGGCTGTGATCGCCAAGAGTCTTAGGAACACGAAGATGAAAATCTTTATGAGGCCTGACCAGTTTGAGGATACAACACTATTCCGATTTCCGGATGCCTCAAAACTTCGTGCTGAGCGTGTAGCAATCGAGTGGTCTTTTCGAGATCTTTATGCGCTTATGTTTTTTCATCTGTGGAGGGAGCCTGAGACTCGTGCGGCTCTTTTAGAGTTTATTGGACAGCCGGTCAGGCTTTTTAGAGAAACATCGGGCCAGTTTCGGCCTGATCTGGTCCAGTATCCTGACATTCAGCGCCAGATATTCAATCGGATGGCTGGCGAATGGATGGGGCGCGATAAAAAGCGCGGTGCCACTTATTCCTGGCTTATTCAGCATCTCGCCGATGCTAGTGGCGAGACGACACCCCGAGGCTTTTTAACCGCAGTTCGAAAGGCTGCTGAATACGAAACAATTGGTTCGGAAAATGTTATAGACTACAAAGGTATTTCCAATGGCGTTGCTGAAGCGTCGGTAAATCGAGTAGCAGACCTTGAACAAGATTACTGGTGGATCGATTATATTAAAGGGCCTTTAGCAGGCGTCGAGACACCTATCTATCGTGACGTTTTGATGGCCATTTGGAAGGACTCCAACACAGCAGATCGCTTGAAATCTGCCAGCCACAAGATGGGCCCTCTTCCTCTTTTTCTGGCTCTTCGATCTAACATTGAAGCGTTACCCCCATCTTTGGCAGAGCGTTTGGACTCTGATGAGGCTGCACTCATCGAGAGTTTAGAACTCATCAGCGTTTTGGAGACAAGATCCAATGGGAAAATTAACTTTCCTGACATCTTTCGGGTTGCATTCAAAATGAAGAGGCGAGGGGGCATTCCACCGAAACGTAGCAAGTCGGTTGAATAGCACGCATCCGGACCTGAGTCTCATAGGCACACATAAGAGGCTCGGATTCGGTCGGTTTCGATACATCGACGCTGACTGTATCGAATATTGCCTAGACTCTTTTCGATACACCAGCTAGTTCCGTTACACCGATTCGATACAGGGTAACGACTATGAGCCGTGTTTTTGCATATTGCCGTGTCAGCACGGGCGACCAAACGACCGACAACCAAGTTCGTGAGATTGAAGCCGCAGGGTTTGCCGTTGATGCCAAGCGTATCATCACCGAAACTGTTTCCGGATCGGTGGCGGCGCTTGAGCGCAAGGGGTTCGCCAAGCTGGTCGATCGGCTTGAGCATGGCGATGTGTTGATCGTCACAAAATTGGATCGCCTAGGCAGGAACGCTATGGACGTGCGTACCACAGTCGAGCGCCTTGAAGGGGAAGGTGTACGCGTTCATTGCCTAGCCCTCGGTGGCGTCGATCTTACCAGTGCGGCGGGCAAGATGACGATGGGCGTTATCGCTGCGGTTGCAGAGTTTGAACGCGACCTTTTGATCGAGCGAACACAGTCGGGCCTTGCGCGCGCGAAAGCCGCAGGGAAGGCCCTAGGAAGGCCACAGGCGCTATCTAAGGCCGAGCAGGCTGAAATCCTCGCTAAGCGCGCACAGGGCATCTCCTTGGGCGTCCTAGCGAATGCACACGGAGTATCTCGTGCGGCGATTCAGCGGATCGAAAAGCGCTCGGCCCCATCATAGCCTTAGGCGCTCCGGTTCGATTACAGTTTGATCACACCGGAAAGGTTTGTCCGCAAGGCACCAAGAAGTTGGTCCGGCTTGCGGTCCATCGCTTCCGCGATGACGATGAATTCTAACACGTCGAGCCGACGCTCAAACAATTCGGTTTTGTTAATAAACGAGGGTGGCTTGCCAATGCGCCGGGCTAGCTCCCTTTGGCTGATACCAAGCTCGCGACGAAGCAATGCCAGCGTGTCGATTAGCGTTCGATAGTCGGGTGAAACCACCCATCCGCGCTGCATTCGTTGCCCCAGTCATTATGAGGCAGTGCAGATATCCCTACTTGTCAGCGTCCCCATGATGGGGACATAACGGGTCGCATTTGGGGCGCGGTTGCTGCCCGTTAAAAGTGGGGCAATATGGATAAGCAGGGACGGCAGACGTTTTGGGAACTTTGCTTCGATACGCCGCAATCCGTGAAAAACGTTTGCTGGGGGACATTCGCGGCCATCCCTGTGGTGCTAATAATATGGTTGATCTTCAATCCTGCAGAGCCATCTAAAACGCCCGTGCCAGCGCCAGCGCCGATCGTGGCTGCGATTGACGCGCCTGCGCCGGGGGTCAAAGAGATCGATACAAAGGTCGAGGCGGAAATGAACCTTAAGGCTGGGCTTAAGGACGCTGAATCCGCCACATTCCGGAACGAGTTTGTTAGCGGGCTGGCAAGTGGCGCGCAGATGCTTTGCGGCGAAGTCAATTCGAGAAACTCGTTTGGCGGCTATACCGGCTTCAAACGCTTTATCGCCTCCCCCAATTCAGATGCACCGAACATGATCGAGGGCGAAGCGATGTCCGGCATTGATATCGACGCGAAGACCTTTCGCACGGCCTACAGGTTTGCGTGCTCAAATCGGGTCAAAACGTTCTAGCCAACGATAACGACAACCGGTTGCCGAGCCGCATGGCTGTTAGCGGCACCCGTGATAAGCCGAGGACCTAGATAGATCGACGGGGCCGCAATCCGGTCGATTCAGTCAGGACCCAACTTTTCTGGTCATCCTCACACATGCGGAGGGGGCATTTTTGAGTGTCCGAAAGTCCAAATCTGGTGGAGAGCAGACGTTACCTATAGCAGCCGTCAGGTGTCTTTGGCCCCGAATAACTTGGACGCAATGGAAACCCAATTTCTGACTTCAGGGCCATATCAGCGCTGCAGTAGAGCGTTATGGGCTGCGAACGACGGATTTGCACGAACTGATACGGCGTTCCCACCCCGTTTAAGTTCCGAACGAGAACATAGCTCTTTATAATTGTACTTGCAGGAGCGGGAACGCTCTCCACTATTTGGCGATCAGCGACGAAGGCGAAGGTAGTCAATCGGCCTTTGTAGCGGGCTCGGGCGAAACGCGCTGAAGTAATGGCGTCTCCGTCCGTATGCGGCCTATCTACGAATCTGTCTTTTTCATCAACCGATGCGATCGACCCTCCCACCCTAACCGTCATGATGCTGTAGCCCCACGCATTATCATTGTCGCGCCATTCAAGAGAGATGCTCCCATCCACCCCGTCTCCGGCGATGTTGCGTATCGGGTTATTGCCAGCTTTCAGCGGAATAGGGGTCAGAGCCGAAATCGCTAGAGCAACAGCAAACGTCAACAAAGCCAGCCTCCCATTTCGCAGAATGTCCCGGTGTTAGGCGCATTATTGACGTCCGCAAGTGGGCGTTTCCTACCCGTCCGCGTTCCCGCCCGATAGCGGATAATCGGCTTTCGGCATGACCGCGAGTGCTCACCACAAACCATCGAATCGGTTGCCATTCGTTCCCTTTTCGTTCTACTTTTCCTTTATGGCAAAGAGAGTGAACCCAGACCCCGCTTTGATCGATCACGCTAAGGACGCCATTAGCCAATCACCTGGCTGGGCTAGGGTCGGTTTGACGTGCGGTAACGAACGCTTGCGCGAAGAAGCCCTTACAACGCTTGCCGGTGCGGTGGTGGATCGCCTGACCAACCCGCCACCGGCGATCGACCCGAGGCAGCTACAGCTTTTTTGATGCGGCATGGGTGCGAACATCAAACTGACCACGATCGGCGATGTGGTTCATCATAAGGGCAACCTACGGGTCGATTGTCGCTGTGGTCGCCGCAGCGTCATCGATGCCGCCAAGCTTGATCGCTATTACACTGCGCAGCGCTGGAGCACCGTTTTAGATGTCGTGGGGATGCATCTACGATGCTCGGCATGTGGATCGCGGGGAGCACTCTGGCGGATGACGCCAGAGCCACCGCGCGGGCCTCACTGGGACGCACAGACTGTCCCCGCGCATCGATACGGCCCGTTAGATGAAATAAAGGGCCGAAACGTTTATTATACTCGTTGGCGACCCATGGTAGAGCGGTGTCATAAAGAACGAATCTTATGTAACGTCCAAGACATTCCACATGCCTCTATTGATAAAATAGCAATCAACCCTATCCAAAAGCCGATACCAAGATCCGAACCTGAATTATGGCTAATGCCAGTGTCGTATTTCCAACTGCTTCCAGATTCACTCACCATATTTTTGTATTCCTTTGAAATCCATACTGAACGATCGGCTACATTTGCAATCGTTATGATGATAAGAGATATTGCCGACAACAATAAGACTATATTTGGACTAATTTTTTTGTCTCTAATAACGATATATATTATAAATATTAGTGGAATCATTGCTAAATAGCCAGCCTCTTGCCACCCTGAGCTATATCCGGCATCCTCTAGATCTGACGTAGTTCGCGCTTGAGACCAGGGCAAAAAAAGCGAAAATGTAAAAATAGCAGTGCCTATAACGACTCCTAAATAAGACGATCGTTCATTAATCTTATCGCGCAAAAACGACAAATGCCCGACAAATCTGGTCAAATGTACATTGTCATCAATCATTTATGTATCCCCCATTTAAATAATCATCACTTTTTTAAGCGTTTTTTGGTCACTCAAGCGCAGAGTCCGAGCGCAGGTGGAGATGATGGAAATTCCCCTAAGATGGTCGGTATGTGGATCACGCGGAGCACATTGGCGCAAGACCCTAAAGCCCCCACGCGGACCTCGCTGGGGTCCACAGACCGACGAGGCTTGGCGCTTCCTGGTTGCGCGGTTGCGAAATCGATAAGCATCGCATCCGAACCCTTTTCGAGCACGTAGCTCACGCCTTTGATCGCAAGCTTTAGAGGAAATCGATGCCTTGTTATTCGTTTATGCCCCTTGCGGGCAGCATCGACGTATTTGAACTCCTAATAAATCAAGGGTCAGTCGGGATAGTGTGGCGGGTAAGCAATACTTGGCATGCGCATCAATATAGCATGGGCGCGCCAAGCATATCGGCGACTACTAAGGAAGGGGCCGCAGAGCAGCTTATGTTAGAGCTTTGCGTAATGGCTGGACGGATTCGCTTGACGACGCGGTGACATGCGTTCTTCTAAAAAATATGACAAACCAAAATCTATTGATCCACGTTGGCGATATTGTTGCCGCCCATGTCGCCTCGAATAATGTCCCCGTGGAGGATGTTCCGCGGCTGATTAAGACGGTCTATGACAGCCTAACGGGACTTGGGGCCACGAACCCCACTATCGTCGCCGAACAGGCCCCCACGCCCGCTATGACGGTCCGGGCGAGCGTTAAGCCCGACTCCGTTGGCTGTCTCGAATGCGGCAAGCGGTTCAAGTCGATCAAGAAGCACCTTGCGACGCATGACCTAACGCCGGACAGGTATCGCGCGAAATGGTCGCTCCCCCGGTCGTATTCGATGGTATCGGCTGAATATAGTGCGACACGAGCTGGCCTAGCCAAGATCAACGGGTTGGGTCGGTCGAGGGGGCCGCGCTAGACGGGTGTGTGGGGTCTCGGTGATAGGAATTCATGAATGCGGGCGTGGTGCCTCACTGGTTAGGCGCTACGTTCAATCCCGATTGCGAATTGGGTTAAGGCATATTTGAGCATGTTTACGGATGTGCCCGAGTTTTAAATTTAAGGATGTTAAATAAAGTTAATAGATAAACCGTATTATTTGCATAATACACCTTTGATCTGCTAAATATAATGCGTAAGGCGGTTGCTACCCTTCAAATCACGCGACTCCGCCAATTTTCAACTACCCTCACCGTTACTTGCAAATCAGGCCGGATTTGCTATACTGTATGGAACGGACGACGCTTACCTTGGCTGGAACGTCCATAAGCAATCCAAGGCAAATGCCCCCGATCGGGCTATATCGATCGAGCCAATGACATTGATAGAAATCTCGTTAGCGAAGGCGGAAGCTGATGTGCGACAGACCTGCTTGCAAGCGGCTTCACTGAAATCTTACAGCAGTGGTAAGTTATATTCTTTGGGGAACTTTTAAGGCGCAAGCCTGACCTCCGACCCTCCGGACGAGTTGCAATAGCTCTATGGAAAAACCTAACGTAGCGGCTGATACTCTCCTAGTAGATTACTAGGTATCGCACGGTTATGGGTTCCGTTTATTCCTTTCAAGGGAATAACCAAAAACTAGTTAGGCTATATTAGAATGTGTGAAAGTGATTGCGGGTGTAAGAATCCGCGTAATATACTATCTATAATATGTTGTGTTATCATAGATAGTATCAGCCCAGCGGAGGCGGAGCTATGTTATCATCTCATCGAGATATGATACAACGATCTTTATCCTTGAAATTACTGCTTCAAGATCATAACGAATTGGATAACCGATAATAGGCTCGTTATTAATGCGATCTATATAGTTCGAGATAGCTATAAGTCTACGGCGCGCGGATTTGCGATCCGCATTCAATATTTCCGACTTTCTTTTATTGCGCTTTTCAATATGGGGTAGCATGGACATGTTAGAACTTTCCTTTCTGGTAAACTACTTCCGGTCTAGACAATATCCATTGCTCGACCGCGTCGCGGTTCCAGCCGACCATACGAACAGATAGTTTTACCGCACGCGGGAAGTGCCCCCGCGCCATAAGGGCATAGAGTTGACTTCGGCTAATGCCCGTCCGTCGAAGAACTTCGGGCGTTCGTATTATAAACGCTGCGTCCATCGGATCGTCCTCATTTTCAACACAGCCAACATCGGGGACGCCGACTTTTGATTCCAGGCACAAATCCTTTAACGATACTAAAATCTATCTATTTTCTTGAATTAACAGGTCGAATTTAAATAATATTCACTATCGCCAGATAAGAAAACTGTCCCAATCGTTCATCAAGTTCCGACGTTTTTGGAAAAGGTCAGACCGCGCATATGCGGCCTCGGCTTTGTTCTGAATGACGTGCGCCAGCGCGAATTCGATCACCTCGCGCGGGTGCGCTGTGGTCTCGCCAGCCCAATCCCGGAACGACGACCGAAACCCGTGCGGTACAGCGGGGATACCCAAATCCTTCATAAGCTTCGACAGGGTCATGTCGGAAAGCGCCTTCGTTTCCTTCATGCCGGGGAAGACCAAGTCCGACTTATCGCTCTTAAGCGTATTGGCCTCTTTCAAGATCGCCACCGCACGATCGGACAGCGGTACACGGTGGGCGCGCTTTGCCTTCATACGCTCGGCGGGGATCACCCACTCGCGCTTATCAAGGTCGATTTCGCTCCATACCGCCTCGCGCGCTTCGCCCGATCGTGTCGCGGTCAAAACTAGGAACTCGAAAGCAAGCTTCGTCGCCTTGGTCGCGTTGCTCGCGCGTACCTTCGTAATGGCGGCAGCTACCTCGCCATAAGGCAGCGCTTGCCGATGCTTCACCGTCGATCGATCCTGCTTTGGTAAAGCAGCCGAAATTGTGTCGGCGGGATTATCGATGCGCCACCCCTGTGCGATCGCCCACTTCATTACCGTACCAATGCGTTGTTTGACCCTACGCGCCGTTTCAGGGTGCAAATTCCATATTGATGATAATGCTGCGAGAACATCGGCGCTGGTGACGGCGGTAATGCGTTTTTCGCCAAAGGCAGGATACGCATATGTTTCGAGCGTCGAAAGCCACTGCTTCCCGTGCTTTTTGTTGCGCCAAGTCGGTGCGGTAAGATCGTACACTTCCTGTGCCGCCGCTTCGAACGTTAGAATGGCCGTAGAGGCCTTCTTAAGGGCTATAGGGTCTTCGCCTGCCCGAGCCTGTTTGCGCTGCTGTAGGGCGGCTTCACGGGCCTCTGCGAGGGTAACAAGGCCCGCTGATCCCAAGCCAATGTCGCGTCGCTTCCCCTGTATCACCAATCGCTGCACCCAGCGCTTGGCCCCGCTAGCATCGACCTTAAGGTACAGACCGTTGCCGTCCCCGTAGAAGCCGGGTTCGTTAAGCGATCGAACGGTGGCGGCGGTCAGCCTCTTTTCGAGATGCCTACCGATGGGTTTGAACTTGGACATTTCCGTAACATAGCGCCCAACATAAATTTTGGGAACAAGCCGGATCGGGTTGGACCTTGCTGGAACCTATATTAGGTAAGACACTAACAAATAGGCATTATCGGAACCCACTGGAACACGCTGGAATCTAAGCGGGCGGCCTCCGTCTCCGCCAGCGCCCTCGCGAGCCTGGAACCTAAAAAAATCGGCCGCAGGTCATTTAGCCCTATCAGATGCGGCGACATGGGTGCGTTGCCGCCCCCGTCCCGACGCGCGCCGACCGTTGTTAGCGATTGCAAACAGGGCGTTTCGTAAATCTGGCGCGGCGGCCTTTAGAGCGAGCTCGACGGGCAGCGCGTGTTGGGCGTAGCGCCGGCGCGTCCGCCAAGACCTGCTGTGGCGGGGGATCCTGCCGATCATCCCGCCAGAAGCGAACCGTCGCGAGCCGCCCGCCCGTGACTTCCGACGCTACCGCGATCCGAACCAGGTCGAGCGCGTGTTACGGTACAAATAACCATCAATAGAAGAAATGAATCATATTCCGCTACTGCACCCGTTCGTCTCTATTCCGTTCACTTCGACACGAAACACTCACCAGGGATACCGCGAGTTCGCTATCATTGAGCTTGAACTGGGATGGTACTTCCCCGCTTGCCGTCATCACCTTTGACCAGGCGCATCGCCGAGGGCGAGCAGCACCGCCAGCCGTGCGATGATGGCACCGAGCAGCGCACCATAAAGCGGTTTGAGCGCGGCGACCGCGCCGAACGACCAGGACGGTCCGGTCAACGGCAGCACGGCCACGCCCGCCAACCCTGCCAGCGCCGCGATCGGTACGGCGACAAGCAGCGCGCGCACGAGCGCGTGGCGCGGCCATCGGCGCCCCGCCGACAGCGCGGTTACGCGCCCGGCCGCGAGCCGCCGCCGCGTCAGTACCGTCGGAACCAGGCAGCTCATCAACGCGACCATCAGGCTCTGCGGGACCGTGTCGACCGCCAGCCCGCGCCAGCCAAGCACCGGCACGACCGCCTGGCCGCCGAACGCGAGCCATACGAACACCGCGCTCAGCGCCGCGTTGATGACCGCGGCGATCGCCATCTCGGTGCGCACATAGCGCCGCTGCGCCGGGGTCACGGTGCGGCCAGCACGGTGACGGGCCCGATCAGCCCCGACGCGCGCAACGGCGCATCGGCGCGGTAGCTCGGCATCGCCGTCCAGGTCAGCTTGCGCGCGCCCGGTTGCGCGTCGCCGATCAGGCGATTGACCCAGAGATTGGCGACGCGCACCTCGATCCGGTTGCGCCCGGGGCGCGCCGCGGCGGCGATGTCGATCCGATAGGGCGCGTGCCACACCGTGCCGACCGCAACGCCGTTCACGCGCACTTCGGCGAGATCGCCGACTTGCCCGAGATCGAGCAGCAGCGGCGTCGCGCGATCGAGCGTCCTTGGCAAATCCAAGGCCGCCGCATAGCTGGCGACTCCCGAGAAATAACGGATCGCGGGGGAGGCATTTTCGTTGAGCGGCACCAGCCGCGCCAGCGTCGTGGTCGCAGGCGCCCCGCGTCCGGGCTGGAAGGTGACGGTCCACGGGCCGTCCATCCGTGCCACGGTTCGCGACGGCGGCGCAGCGCGTGTCACGCTGGCGTCGGTCGCTTCGCGGCGGAACACCACGAACACCGCCTCCTCGCCCGCCAGATCGAGCGGAACGATCGTCTGGCCGCCCTCGATGCGATACGAAACGGCGCTGCGCCGCCCGGTATCGGCGTGCCACAGTTCGGGCACCTTGCCGGTGACGCGGAAACGCGCCGCGATGCGCTCCGCACGGTTGCGGCGATTGGTTACGAAATAGACGTCGCCATCGGCGAGCGCGCAATGCGCGAAGAGGATCTCGCTGTCGGGTGCGGGCTTGGTATAGGCGAAATCGGGCAGCAGACCGGTTCCGGCAAGCGCGGTCTCGACGTCGTGCCCGGCGATGACGCGCCCCGTCCCGATGGTCGTGACCGGCGTGCCCGACCACAGGCGCCGAACCAGCGCGGAGAAAGCAGCACGATCGTCGCCCAACGCTGGCGACCCCGTCGGCGCATCGCCGATGAGGGTCGCCCCCTGCTCGACCAGCGTCGCCAACCGGCGCAGCACCGGCAGCGTCATGCGCTGTGCCGAACCGCCGAGATACAGCGCGCGGTAGCGGGCACCGCCAGATGAAACCACGCTTCCCTTCGCGACCGACAGATCCTGCGTCAGCGCATCGGCGTTGACGAAATCATAGCCATAATGGGTCGGCGTGTCGCCGAGCGGCGCACGCGCGAACAGCGCGGTCAGCGGCGCTTCCTCACCGTAGAAATAGGCGACGTCGGCGACGTTGCGGCCCTGCTGGAGCATATAGCTCGACCGCGCGATGTAATCGATCCACGGCCGCGCCATCTCGGCCCAGCTTTCGTGCCGGTTGAAATATTGACCGAAGATCGCGAGCGACAGGCCGGGCAGTTTGTCGTCGACCGGCTGGTGCACCGAGGTGTGGATCACCGGCCGATTGATGCCGCTCGCAAACTCCAGATCGACGACGCGCTTGAGATCGGCCGGCGCGAATGCCCAGGGCGCCAGCCCCGAGGTGAAGGATTCGGCCGCGACGATGGTCTGGCCGTAGAGATGCGCGACCGACGCCGCGCCGCGCAGATCGCCGAGCAAGGTCGGGCGCGGCTTGCCGGCGCGATCATAGGTCCACATCGCCGCCATCGGCACGTCGGCATGGCGCCGCATCGCAAGGTCGTCGCCGAGCGCCGGGCGGCCATCCTCGAGCGCCTCGCCATACACTTTGAGGCCAGCGGCATGCGCGACGCGCGCGACCGTCCCATAATGTTCGCTCGCGAGCAGATCGGCGAGCGTCCGGCGGTAATCGTACAGGAAGGCGTCGCTGCGCGCGCGCGAGCCGACCACCGCCCCGGTCAGCGCGGGAAGCCACGGGCGCGGATCATAACCGCGCAACCGTTTGAACTGCGCGAGCATCAACGGCGTCCAATTGGCGTCGCCCGCCTCGAAACTGTCGGTGACGATCGCACGGATGCCTTTCGCGCCGACCAGATCGGGGCCCGCCGCCGTGCGGTACATGCCGATATAATGCTCGAGGTAGCGCGTGACCGCGGCGGAATCGTATTTGTCCACCTCGAGCCCCGTCGCCTCGGCGGTGGCGGGATGGTTGGTCGTGCCGAGCAGCGTCGCCCCCAGCCGGACAATCCGCCAACGCCCCTTGGGCACAGTCCAGTCGAGCGTGCCGTCGAGCTGCATCCGCGCGGTGAGATCGACCACGCGCGCAGGATCGATTCCCATGCTTTCGGGCACAGCGCCGCTGAGTGCGTAATAATCCGCGACGGTCGCGAAGCCGGCCTTGGCTTCGAACCGATCGATCCTCGCCTCACCCGACAGGCGCAATTGTGCGACCGCGACCGATGTCGCGGGCGGTCCGCTCGGGAACATGCCATCGACCACGGCGCCGGGCGCGGGCGCGCCGAGCCTGATCCGGGGAGGCGCGGTGTTGGGACCGAGCACGAGCCGGAACGCCCGCGCGGTAATCGGCGCAAAGCTGACCGTCGTGGGTACCGCGCCAAGCGGCAGCGTCGCGATGGCGCGCCAGCCCGCCCCATCGGCAACCTCGAGCACGGGCTGGAACAGCGCGTCGCCAAACGGCGGCAAGGCACCTGGGATGAACAGCGTCGCGCTGCGGATCGTGGTCGGACGGGGGTAGGTCAGCGTCACGACGCCGGGCTGATCGGCGCTGCCGCGCGGCACGGCGACCGACGTCTTGGCATCCGCGTCGAGCAATGCCGCTGCATCGACCGGGCGACCGGCGACGGTCGCGGCCGGAATCGCGGCTATGGGCGGATCGACCGGATAGGCCAGCACCATGACATCGGCATAATCCGTCGGCGGCGTCGATGCCTTGCCGCCAAAAGCGGCCAGCGGATCGTCGAACGGCAGCGCCTGGAACGGCCCGGTCGTGCGCGGCGGCGATGCCAGCTGCCCGGCGAAGCGATGGCCGCCAACGATGTCGGTTTCGCTCCACACCAGTTTCTTCATGCCGTCTGCGGGTGCCACCCACGGTCCGCCGGTCTCGCTCCAGCCCGGTGATCCCGCGACCGCGAATTCGAGCCCGAGCCGGTCCGCGGTCGTCGCCGCAAGTCGGAAGGCGTGGCGCCACTCCGGGCTCATATAGGCGAGGCGTCGCTCGACCACCTGCGGGGCCATCAGCGAAGCGTCGAAGGTCTGCACGCCTCCGAGGCCGATGCGCTTCATCCATTCGAGATCGGCGACGATCCCGGGTTCGCTGATATTGCCGTCGAGCCAGTGCCACCACACCCGCGGCCGCGCCTCCGCCGGAGGATCGACGAACCCGGCGGCGAGGCTGTCACCCGACGCTTGGTCCGCGATCGGGGGAGCGGTCTGGGCGAGCGCGGCCGACGAGGCCAGCAGCGCCGCCGTCAGCGCGAAGAAGCGAAAGCGATGCTGCATCAGGGCGTTCCTCAGAGTTTTCGCGTCGGCAGGCGCCGCGCCTCGACCGCCGCACGCCGCCTCACAGCGCGTTGCGCCGCGCGAAGGCGCCGAGCACGGTAGCGCTGGGCTTTGGCGTCCGCTTGAAGGTGGTGCGATCGACCTTCGCCAGCCCGAAGCCATGGTCGAACCCGGCACCCCATTCGTAATTGTCGAGCAGCGACCAGTGGATATAGCCGAGCACCGGCACGCCATCGTCGATCGCGCGCTTCAATTCGGGGAGCGCGCCGGCGATCAGCGCGCTGCGAATGCGGTCGTCATCGGTGCCGACGCCGTGTTCGCTGACCAGGATCGGCTTGCCCGTTGCTTCATGCGCATAGCGCACCGCGCCCGCGAGCGAGGGCGCATACACCTCCGCCCCGCGGAAGTTGAGCGTCGCGCCAGGCGGTGGCGGCAGCTTGCCGGTCGAATTCCACACCGATCGCTCGTAATTCTGAACGCCGAGGAAATCGTCGCCCTTGGCCGATTCGAGCCAGACGCCGTAGAGTTCTGCGCGCTTGGCATCGCGCAAACTGTTGGGGCCGACCGCTTGATCATCGGCAAGCGCAAGGCTGATGCCGACCGGCAGATCAGGCCGGACGCCCTTGATCGCGTCGCGCCCGGCCTTGTGGCCGGCGAGCATGTTGCGTGTCACCGCCGGCACATCCTCGGGCAGCACGGTATTGGCCACGACGAACTTGGCCGACCCGGTCGCGCGCGCCGCGGCTGCCAGATTCGCCTTGAGCAGGCCGAAAAAGGCCGGCGGCAGGACGATCGGCAGCATGCTGGCGATATTGGGTTCGTTGAACGTCATCGCATAGCCGATTCCCCCCGCCAGATGGCGCGCCGCCCGCTCGCAGAAGCGCGCAAACAACGCCGGAGCCTGCGCGTTCGTCCAGCCGCCCTGCGCCGCGAACCAGCGCGGCGTGGTGTAATGGTTGAAGGTCACCACCGGGGTCAGCCCGCGCGCGCGACAACCGTCGATCATCGCCTTGTAATGATCGAGCATCGCGATCGAGAACAGGCCGGGCCCTGGCTCGATCCGTGGCCATTCCAGGCTGAAGCGATAGCTGTTGAGGCCAAGGCTCTTCACTAAGTCGAGATCGGTGCGCCACAGCTCGAAGCTGTTGTCGGCATCGCCCGATGGTGGGCCGAGCGCCGGCTCGACATTCTCCAGCACCCACTGGTCGCTGTTGGTGTTGTTGCCCTCCACCTGATGCCCCGCAGTCGCTGCACCCCAGAGAAAGCCTTTGGGAAAAGCGCGTGCGGTGACGCCCGGGTCCGCGCGGCGGGCCAACGCCGGGGCGGCGAGGAGCGCACCACCGGCGGCGAGCAGCGTACGGCGATCGATGGTCATAGGGACTCCTGCTGTGGTGCCGCGACGTCGGCGATGAAGGCGCGGATCTCGTCGGTCATCCGCGTGTCCGCGCCGCCGATATGGCAAGCGAGACTGAAGTGATTGTGGCCCGATGCGATATGGCTGCGCGGCAGATGCCCGTGCCGCGCGAGCCGCGCCGCCAACACGGCGATCGTCTCGGTCTGAAAGCGGGCCGGGTCGAACTCGGCGCACGCGATCAGCAGCGGCACGCCGGTCTCGACCATCGCATCGCGCGGATGGCGCGCGGGATAAGTATCGGCCGGGCCGTAGTAGAGCATGTCGCGCTCCTCGAGCGGCGTGTAGCCGTAAAGCCCGGACAATAGCACAGCGCCGCGCACGCCGGGATCGGCGGCGCGCAAGCGCAGATGCGTCGCGACATGCACCGCGCCCGCCGACGTGCCGATGACGACGATTCGGTCGGGATCACCGCCATGGTCGGCGGCATTCGCCCGTAACCAGTCGATCGCCGCGCCGACATCCTCCCCGCCCGCGGGCCAGACGGCTTCGGGCGCAAGGCGATAGTTCATCACCGCGCCGAGCATTCCCGAGCGCGCCGCCCAACGCCCGACATGCGCGTTGAACGGATGATCCGGGCTGCTCTTCTCGCCGCGCACGAAGCCGCCGCCATGGACCCACAGCACGACCGGGACGCCCGCCGCTGACGCGGGCGGCGCGTAGAGATCGAGCCGCTGGCGGGGATCGTCGCCATAGGCGAGATCGCACGCGCTTGCCGGCTGGGCGGTGCGATACGCATCCTGCTCGGCGCGAAACAGATCCTGAACCTGCGCCAATGTCGTCGGGCCGAGCGTTCGGCCGAGCGCGGTGATCGCGGCGCGGAGGGAATCCGATTGTCGAGTCATGGCTGCGTGCTCACAAGGCGTTGCGCCGCGCGATCGCGCCGAGCACGGCGGCGCTCGGCTTGGGCACGCGGCGGAAGGTGGTGCGATCGACGGTGGCGAGGCCGTATTTCGGGCGATATCCCGAAACCCATTCGAAATTGTCGATGAGCGACCAATGGAGATAGCCGATCACCGGCACGCCCTCGTCGATCGCGCGCTTCAATTCGGCGAGCGCCGCCGGGATCAGCGCGACCCGGTCGCGATCGTCCTCCGTCGCGATGCCATGTTCGGTGACGAAGATCGGCTTGCCGGTCGCGGCGTGGACATAGCGCGCGCAATTGGCGAGCGAGGCGGGATAGGTCTCGTTCCCGATCTGATCGCGTTTCGCCGTCGCGGGCAGCGCGACGAGGCCCGTGGCATCCCACTGATTGCGCGAATAGTTCTGGATGCCGACGAAATCGTCCTGCCGTGCGGTCTCGAGCCACGGCCCGTAGAATTCGTTCCGCTTGGCATCGCGCAGGGCGGTTTCGCCAACGGCCTGTTCATCGACGATCGCCAACGAGAAGCCGACGGGCAGCGTCGTCCGCGCGGACTTGATCGCGGCGAACCCAGCCCGGTGCGCTTTAATCAAATTGGGCAAGGTCTCGCGCGCCGAGCCGAACGCCGGACCGCCGACGAAGCGCTTCGATCCGGTCACGCGCGCCGCTTCCGCCAGCATCGGCTGCTGCGCCATGATCGCTTGCGGCGGTACCATGGCTGCGGCGATCAGCAGACCGTTCGGTTCGTTGAGCGTCACCGCGCGCGCAATCCCGTCGCCCAAATGCCGCGCCGCGCGATCGCAATAGCGCGCGAACAGCTGCGGAGATTCGGGGTTGGTCCAGCCGCCGCGCGCGGCGAACCAGATCGGCACCGCCCAGTGGCTGAACGTCACCACCGGCTGCAACCCGCGCGCGTGGCACCCCGCGATGATCGCCTTGTAATGATCGAGCAGCGCGATCGAAAACTGACCCGCGACCGGCTCGATCCGCGACCATTCGATGCTGAAGCGATAGCTGTTGAGGCCGATCGCCTTGGCCAGATCGAGATCCCGCGTCCACAGCTCGAAGCTGTTGCACGCATCCCCGACCGGCTCGGCAAAGATCGTCGGCTTGATGTTTTCCAACAGCCAGAAATCGCTGTTGGTGTCATTGCCCTCGATCTGGTGCCCGGCGGTCGCCGCGCCCCACAGGAAATCCGCGGGAAAGCCGCCGCTGCGGCGCGGCTGTGCGATCACCGGGGCGATCACCGGAGCGATCACCGGGGCGGCCAGCAGGGCGGACGTCGCCGCGAGGAGAGATCTACGATCCATCACCAGATATTCCCTCGCGGCAGCACATCGACCTTCGCCCGCCGCTGACACGGCCGGACAGGATCGTCGACCCCGGCGGCGGATCACAAACCGATCCGCCGCTGGCGATCTTCAGAACTTCGCGTCCAGGCTCAGTCCGACCTGGCGGAAGGACTGCGGACCATAGATCGCGCCGACATTGGCCGCACCGTTGTACGGGAAGTCACTCTGGTACAGGGACGGCTCATGCACGTCGAACAGGTTCCGCGCGAACACCGCGATCTGATAGCGCTCGTCCTCGGTGCGCAGGCCGATCCGCCCGCCGACCGTCCAATGCGGGCGGAAGGTCGATTCTGGGCGTGAATTGGCTTCGTAGCGGATCCGCGACTTCCACACCGTGTCGGCCGCCAGGAACGCGTTGAGCCGCGTCGTCACCGGCTGCTGATATTCGCCCGACAGCGTGAACTTGTACTTTGGCGCATAAGCGAGCTGCGTCCCGCCGATCTGCGTCCCGTCGGTGCCGAAGTACTTGGTCGGATAGGTCGCCTTGGCGTAGATGAAGCCAGTGTTGAGCGACAGGTTCCGGTTCACGCGCCCGAAGAAGTTGATCTCGGCACCGCGCGTCTTGACGCCGTCGATGTTGGTCTGAACGCACGACAAGGCGGCAGTCGAAGCAACCGTGGTGCACTGCTGCGCCTGGAAGTCCGTCACCTTGGTGTAGAACAGGTTGATATCGGCAACCAGACCACGGAACAGCGTCGCCTTGAGGCCCGCTTCATACGCCATCGGGATCTCGGGACGCACGATGTAGGGCGACAGCGGTGCCGCCGGCGTCGCGATCTGCCCGCCCTTGAAGCCGCGCGAGGCGGTTGCATAGACCATCGCGTTCTTAAGCAGATCATATTGCGCGCCGAAGCGATACGAGATCTTTTCCGTGCTCAACCGCTGCGCTTGGATCCGGTTCGTCGCCAGGTCCAGATTGTTGCGATCGAGCGACAGCTTGGCGCTGGTGATGCGCCCGCCGCCGATCAGCCGGAAGGCCGGCGTCACGTGGAAGGTCGCCTGCCCGAACGCGGCGAGCGATTCATCGACGATCGTGTCATAGGCACCGATCGATCGCGCGATCGGGATCGCGACATTGGGCGCGGGGATGAGCGTGACACTCAGCGATTCGGGCGTCCGGGTCTGCTTCTGGTGCGAGTAGAAGGCGCCGACCGTATATTCCAGCCGGTTGCCCGACGGCGAACTGGCGCGGAATTCCTGCGTGAACAGGTCGATATTGCGATGCGTCGCGCCGTTTTCGACCTGCAATTCGAGCGGATCGCCGCGGAAGATCGAGGTGACGTCGCCGCGCTCCTTGTTCACGCGATAGGCGGTGATCGATGTCAAGGTGAGCGGACCCGCATCGTAATCGAGCTGGAGCGAACCGCCGAAATTGTAGGTGCGACTGAGCCGCGGTCGCGCGGCGCAGTAGTTCTGATTGCCTTCGCCCACGGTCACGCCACAGCTGGCAAGCCGCGCGGTGATGCCAACCGGATCGAACCCGCCGCCGCCGAAGAATGGCCCCGGCCCGCCGGCGCGGACGAAGGTGAAGAAGTCGCCGCCATTCTCAAGGCGCGACTTGGTATAGTCGCCGATCACGTTGACCGTGAGTGCGTCGCTCGGCGTCCACAGCAACCGCCCGCGAAAACCGAAGCGGTCGACGTTGTTGAGGTCGCCGGTCAGCGCGTTGCGATTGACGCCCTGCCGCTGGTTGAGCAGCCCCGACACGCGGATCGCAGCGTTCGACGCGAGCGGCACGTTGACGACGCCCTGCACGACCTGATTGCCGAACTTCGATCCGGCGGTGCCGTCGTTCGAAAGCTCGGTCCGCACGCGCGCGCTGAGCCGGGTCGGATCGGGCGCGTTGGTACTGACGTTGATGACGCCGGCCGACGTGGTGAGGCCGAACAGCGTTCCCTGCGGCCCCTTGAGCACTTCGATCCGCGCGACGTCGAACAGATCGCCGATATTGGCGTTGCCCTGGCTCACCTGATCGACCACCACGCCGACCGACGCCACTGCGCCCGCCGAGAAGGTCTGCGTCCCGATCCCGCGGATCGCGCCGCCGCCGCCGGTATTCTGCCCGGGCGCCTGCTGGATCTCGAGCGAGGGCGCGATGCGGTTGAGATCGTTGAGCGTGTTGACCTGCTGGCGCTCGAGCTGCTTCTGATCGGCGACCGTGATCGAAATCGGCACGTCGACCACACGTTCGCGCCGACGCTGCGCGGTGACGACGATATCGGCGCCGGTCTGGTCGGCCACGGTCGCCGCAGGGGGCGACGCCGAAGCTGCGCTGTCCTGCGCCGTGGCGATGGTGGGGACAGCCAGCCAGCTGGCGGATGCGAGTGCGACGGCAAGCGTGCGGTTCATGATGACCTCTCCTGATTTTGTTGTTGTTGTTGTTATTGGTTTTTTACGCACGGCTCAGTGGGCGACATCCTCATCGACCACATGATTGGTGAGCGTTCCGACCGGGCCGATCGCGACTTCGACGCGGTCGCCCGCCTTCATCCACAAGGGCGGCGTGCGCTTGGCACCGACGCCGCCGGGCGTGCCCGTCGCGATGACATCCCCTGGCGAAAGCGCGGTGAATGCCGAGACATAGGCAATGATCTTGGCGATCGGGAACACCATGTCGCCGATCGGCTGGTCCTGGACGATTTCGCCGTTGAGCCGGGTCGTGACATGCACGTCGGACAGATCGCCCGCTTCCTGCGGCGTCACCAATTGCGGGCCGAAGGCGCCAGTGCCGGGGAAATTCTTGCCCGGGATGAATTGCGACGTGTGCCATTGCCAATCGCGGATCGACGCGTCGTTGAAACAGGCATAGCCCGCGACATGTGCCATCGCATCCTGCTCGGCGATGGCACGCCCGCCGCGACCGATGACGATCGCGAGTTCGCCCTCGAAATCGAGATGGCCGGACACGAGCGGCCGCACGATCGGCTGGCCGTCGGCGATTAGCGTATCGGCGAACCGCGTGAAGATCGACGGGTTGTCGACCTTGGCGCGACCCGTCTCGACCCGGTGACTTTCGTAATTATGCCCGACGCACAGGATCTTGCCCGGATTGGGGATAACCGGCAGCAGCAATACGTCTGCCGCGGCAATGGCCGGGCCATCCGCAAGGGCCGACAGCGGACCCGCCGCGATCGCTGCCTTCAAATCGACCGGCGCGCCCGCAACCGCACCGGCATCGTGGATCGTCGCATGATCGATCCGGCCATAGCTGGTCGTGCCATCGACGCGGCGGAAGCTGACATAAGGCATTAACGTACTCCTCGAGCAGGGGCCGAGACCGCTGCGGAAAGCTCAGCCACGGCGGATTCCGGTTTCGGCGCGTGCAAATGGAGGGCGGTGCGCGCCTGCATCAGCAGCGCAGCGAGATCCTCGTTCGCGACGCCGAACACATAAAAATCAGGGCGGACCAGCACGAAGCGCGCGCCGCGAAGCTTAAGCCAGCGCCCGACAACACCCCCGTCGTCGAGCGCCGCCGCATCGACAATCGTCAGATCGAGCGCGGACAGCGCGGCGAGGGTTGGCGACGCCGAAACATCCGCTGTTGCTGCCGCATCGATCGCGAACAGCCGCCAGCCACCGCCGGTCACGGTGTCGAGGATCTTCGCGTCGCCGCCAATCCACGGCTGGATGAAGCGCTCCCCGGCACCGCGCGTTCCAGCCGCGATTGCCCCGGAGGTATAGGCCGGGATGAGGTCCGCCGCGGTACGGCCGGATGTGCCAGCGTGCTGCGCGCGCATCGCGGCATCGCGCTCGGTGGCGCGTTCGGGGTCGAGTTCGCAGATATAGCGACCCGCCGCGACCGCCGCGCTGACGACGCTGCGCACGTGCGGATCGCGTTCGACCTGATAGGTGTCGAGCAATGCCGCATCGGCATCGCCCTGTTCGACCAGCGCGAGTTTCCAGATCAGGTTCGCGACATCGCGCATCCCGTGACACATGCCCTGCCCGAAAAAGGGCGGGGTCTGATGCGCTGCGTCGCCTGACAGGAACACGCGTCCGTCGCGCCACCGCTCGGCGATCAGCCCGTGGAAGCGGTACGTCGTGGCGCGGATCAGGTCGTAGGGCACGCCGTCGAGATACGGCTTGAGCAGCGCCGCCACCGCGTCGGGCTGCATCATCGCGGCGTCGTCCTCGCCCGGCAGCAGCATGAACTCCCAGCGGCGGATATTGCCGCGTCCGGGCACGATCGTCGCCGGGCGCTGCGGGTCGCACATCATCACCGACAATTGCTGAAGGTTCGCCGCTTCGGGGACGCCCCAGAGGTCGGGAAAGCGCACCGGCTGGTCGACGTGCGCATCGACGACGAGCCACGATTCCTCGAAATCGAGATCGTCGAGCGCGATGCCCAGCGCCTTGCGCGTATCGCTGCGCGCGCCGTCGCACGCGATTACCCAGCGCGCGCGGACCGTGTCGGTCGTGCCGTTGCGGCCCAGCTTCACACTGACCCCGGCATCGTCCTGGACAAAGCCGTCGAGTGTCGTGTCGAGCGACACGGTTACCGTCGGGGCTTGCACGAAGCCGTTGCGCAGCAGCGCTTCGAGCTCGGGCTGATAGAAGAAGTAATCGTTCGCCCAGCCAAACGGCTTGGGGCGCCCCGCCGTCCCCATATAGCGGATCACGCCGTGATCGGCGCCGATATGCAGATGTCCCTCGGTCTCGCGCATGGTCGGGGCGATCGCATCGGCGAGGCCGACGCCCTGGAACAGGCGCATCATTTCGTGGTCGAGATGCACCGCCCGCGGCAATATGTGGGGCGCCGAGTCACGATCGATCACCAGGGTCGCCAGTCCCGCCTGCGCCGCGAGGTTCGCCGCGAGCGCGCCGACCGGACCGCAGCCGACGATCACCAGATCATAGGCCGGCGGCACTGTCATCGGACGGTCTCGGGGGACGAATACGGGCAGTAGCAGCGCATCGATCGGGATCCTCTCGCGGTGTTCTGATGACACCGAGCGCCCCAATGCGTGCTTCCTAGCCCCTTTGTAAAATATTGGATTTTGCGAATAGCATAGGTTGAGGCTATGCCAGGACGGCGGTGATCGCCTTTACCAACTGTGCGCCCAGGTCGGACAGCGCGCGGTTGCGGAGCGTGCGGATCCCGATGCTGCGCGTCACCTTCGCGTCGGTCACCGGCACCGCGCGCAGCACGCCCATCGACAGTTCGGCGCGGGCCACGCCGCGCGGCAGCATCGTGACCCGCGCGCCGCCGCGCACGATCGCCATCGAGGTCAGCAGCGAATCGCAATAGATCACGTCGAGCGGCAAGGGCACTTCGGCGGCGAGGAACAGCGCATCGATCTGCCGCCGGAATGCGCCGCCCGGCAGCGGCAGCACCCACCCCATCGCGCTCATCTCGCCGAGCGACACCGTCGGCCCCAGCGCGTCATGCGCCTTCCCGACGATCAGCGTGAAAGGATCGCGCGCGATACTGATCTCCGCGATATCCTCGGGCGGCGGCTCGATCCCGGTCGTCACCACCGCCACCTCGATCGCGCCGCGCCGCAGCAGATCGGCGAGCTGCGCGTCCGACCGCTCGATGATATGCAGCGCCATCTGGTCGGCTTGCGCCATGCGGTTGATCGCGGCGGGCAGCAGGCTGACCAGCGCGCCGGGCGTCCCGCCGACGCGCAACGGCCCACGGACGCCCTTGCTGGCGAGCGCGACCGACTCCTCGGTATCGCGCAGCAATGCCTCCATCATCTCGGCGCGGCGCATCAGCACCGTGCCCGTATCGGTCAGCACGATCCCGCGCCGCCCCCGCACGAACAAGGCCGTGCCGAGCTGCTTTTCCAATTGCGCGATCGCCACCGACACCGAGGGTTGCGAGATGTTGAGCTCGCGCGCCGCCCCGCTGATCGAACCGCCGCGGCCGATCGCCAGAAACATGCGCAAGACGCGGGAATCGATCATCATGGCCTCCGTCCACGGCTATAGTCATAGACTATGCATCTCTAGGCAATACATATTTGCGGATATGTCGATCGGCGCGCATAGCGACACCGACCGCGCATCCGCGGCTGGAGAGAGGATCATGGCCCGTTTCCCGATCACCGGGCTGCGCAGCGTCGATCTTACGGTGCCTGATCTTGCCGCCGCGATCGATTTCTACACTGCGGTATGGGGGCTCGACCTGGCCGATCGCAGCGGCGAGCGCGCATGGCTGCGTGCGACCGGAACCGATTCGCACGTGGTCGCGCTCTATGCCGGCCACGCACCCGACATCCGTTCGATGACCTTCCGGCTTGCCGACGATAGCGACCCTGCCGCGCTCTGCGAGTCGGCGCTCGCGCACGGCGCGACGCTGCTGCACGCGGCGCGCGCCGCCGATGAGCCTGGCGGCGGCGCGGTCCTGGCGCTGCGCGACCCGATGGGCCGCGCGATGCGGATCGTCCAGGGCGACACGCCGGTCGCCGCGCTGCCCGATGATCCCGCGCGTCCCGAGCGGCTGTCGCACGTCAATTTCAACAGCGACGATGTCGACCGCGACGTCGCCTTCTTCACCGAAGCGCTCGGCTTCGGGCTGACCGATCGGTCGAAGATGATGGGGTTCGTGCGCACCAATGCCGATCATCATACGATCGTCATCTCGACCGCGCCGGTCAACACGCTCAACCATGTCGCCTTCCAGATGCCGAGCTGGGAGGGCGTGATGCTCGCGGCGGGCAAGATGATCGACCGCAGCTTCCCGATCGGCTGGGGGCCGGGGCGGCACGGGCCGGGCGACAACGTCTTCACCTACTTCGTCGATCCGTTCGGCTTCGTCATCGAATACACTGCCGAGGTGTTGCAGGTCGACGAGAGCTATCGCGTCGGCAGCCCGGAGGACTGGACCTGGCCCCCCGGCCGATCCGACCAATGGGGCATTGCCCCGCCCAAGACCGCGGAATGCAAGGCGGCACAGCTCGCCATTCCGTTCGCCTGATTGCTTTAGGAGAAACGCCATGACGCTCAATCGAACCCTGCCCGGTGCCACCCCCTATGTCCTGCGCGCCGGCGAGGGCGTGTCGCATCTCGTGGCGGGCCAGGTCGTGCGCACGCTCGCCGGGATCGAGCAGACTGCGGGAGGTTTCGGCGCGATGGTCTGCGACGCCCCGCTCGATCGTGGTCCGATCCCGATGCACTGGCACGAGCGCGAGCATGACACCTGGTTCTGCGTCCGCGGCAAGTTGCAGGTGTGGAGCGGCGACGAATCGCGCGTCCTGACCCCCGGCGACTTCGCCTATGTCAAACCGGGCGGCACGCACAGCTATCAAAGCGTCGCCCCGCGCACGCAATTCTTCGGCGTCGTGGCGCCCGGCGGATGGGAGCAGTTCTTCGCCGATGCGGGCGAAGTGTGGGGGATGACCGGGCTGCCGCCCGCCGACAAGCCGTTCGACTTCTCGCGGATGGGCCCGGCGATGGGCAAGCACGGCATCATGCGCGTCGACAATCCGGTCTATGCCGAGGCCACCCCGGTCGGCGCCGCGGATCAGCAGTTGCCGGGTACGCCCGCATCCTATTTCCTCGAAGCAGGCTATGGCACGCGCCGCACTTTGCTCGGCCATCTCTCGACCGCGGTCCTCACGACCGAGGAAAGCGCGGGATTCATCGATATGCGCGTCATCGAGGGCGGGCATGGTGCGACGATGCCTGCGCTGCGCCACGCCGCTACGCACCTGTTTCTCTATATCCTCGACGGCTTGGTCGCGCTGACGCTCGACGGCGAGACCTATCAGCTTGGCAGCGGCGATTCGGCCAATATCCCGGCGGGGACCGCTTATGCGACGCAGATCCTTTCGGGGGCCGCCCGCTGGGTCGCGACGGCGTCGGGCGGCAATGGTGCCGAGCTCTGGGATGTCGCGGGCAGTGACTGCGCCGCCTTCTGCTTCCCGACCGAGCATGACCGCGCGGGCGATCTCGCGAACCTGACGCGCGCCGAGCAGATCGACGTGACGCTCGCCTGATGGAGCGGGCGCTCTCGATCGGCTGCACCTTCTCCGACCGGATCGAGGCGCTGCTCGATGGTCGCGTGGCGATCGAGGGCGTGGCGCACGATCTCCGGATCGTCGAGCCGCAGCGGCTGTTCCGGCAGGTCTTGCACGACCAGGCCTATGACGTCGCCGAGCTCTCGATGGGGTCGCACATCGCCGCGATCGCGGCGGGGCGGCGCGACTATCGCGCGGTGCCGGCGTTCCTGTCGCGCAGCTTCCGCCATTCGAACCTGTATGTGCGGACCGACCGCGGGATCGCGTCGCCCGCCGATCTGGCGGGCAAGCGGATCGGCCTCGTCGATTTCCAGCAAACCGCGGCGCTGTGGCTGCGCGGCTTGCTTGCCGACGATTACGGCGTCGCGCGCGAATCAATCACCTGGATCACCGGCGGCCTCCACGCGCCGATGCTCGAGGACCGGATGCCGCTCGTCTTGCTGCCGGGGCTGCGCGTCGAACGTTCGCCCGAGACGCTCGACGCGTTGCTGCGCGCGGGCACGATCGACGCCGTCATCAGCCCGACCGCACCCCGCGCCTTCGCCGATCCCGCCACCCCGGTCGATCGGCTCTGGCCCGATCCCCGAGCGGCAGAGCTGCTGTTCTGGGAAAGCCGCCGGCTGTTCCCGATCATGCACGTGCTGGTCGTCCGGCGCAGTCTGATCGCCGCGCGCGCCGGTCTGGCGGACGCGGTGTTCGCGGCCTTCGACGCGGCCCGCAGCATTGCAGCGGCGGACTTGCACTCGCGCGATTTCCCCAAGGTCATGGTGCCGTGGCTGCCCTCCTTCGTCCACCAGGCGCACGCCGCGCTCGGCACGGATCCCTGGACCTATGGAGTCGAGGGCAATCGCGACGTGCTGGAAACGATGCTGCGCTATGCGGTCGCCGACGGGCTCGCGCCGCCATCGCTGCGCGTCGACGACCTGTTCGCCTGACCTGGCCGCCCGCTCGGTTTGCAATTTCGCTCGATCGACCCGTCGCTCCACGACCGGGTGGCAGGCAGAAGACCGAATCTTACCGGATTTTAACCACACATTAGACTTTCGCAGCCAAACCGACCGGCGAAGACACTCTTCGAAGGGATTTCCATGCACCGCGACCAGCCCGTCGATGTCGCCATCATCGGTGCGGGCCCGGCCGGCCTGACGGCCGCGTATCAGCTCACCAAGCTCGGCTATTCGGTGACGGTGATCGAAAAGGATCCGACCTATGTCGGCGGGATCAGCCGGACGGTCGAGAAAGACGGCTTTCGCTTCGATATCGGCGGGCACCGCTTCTTCTCGAAGTCGAAGGAAGTCGTCGACCTGTGGAACGAGCTGCTCCCCGACGATTTCATCGAGCGGCCGCGGATGAGCCGCATCTATTACGAAGGCAAATTCTACAGCTATCCGCTGCGCGCGTTCGAAGCGCTGCGCAATCTCGGCATCTGGCGCTCGACGCTGTGCATGGCGAGTTATGCGCGCTGGAAGCTGCGGCCGCACAAGGAGGTGAAGTCGTTCGAGCAGTGGGTGGTCAACCAGTTCGGCCACAAACTCTATTCGATCTTTTTCAAGACCTATACCGAGAAGGTGTGGGGCATGCCGTGCGGCGAGATGTCGGCCGATTGGGCGGCGCAGCGCATCAAGGGGCTGAGCCTCGGCGGCGCGGTGCTCGACGGGATCAAGCGCTCGCTCGGTCTCAACAAGCGTCGCAACGACGGCATGGCGGTGAAGTCCTTGCTCGAAACCTTCCGCTATCCGCGGCAGGGGCCGGGCATGATGTGGGATGCCGCGCGCGATCGCGTCGTCGAAGGCGGCAACCGCGTCGAAATGGCGACATCGCTCCACCAGCTCAGCCATGACGCCGCGACGGGCCGCTGGCGCGTCGCGGTGCAGCGTGACGGCGAGATCCGCACGCTCAACGCCGGCCACGTCATTTCCTCGGCGCCGATGCGCGAACTCGCCGGACGGATCCATCCGCTGCCCGAGACGCTGCCGCTCGCGCTCGACTTGCGGTATCGCGACTTCCTGACGGTGGCGCTGATGATCAAGGCCGACGATCTGTTTCCCGACAATTGGATTTACGTCCACGACCCCCGCGTGAAGGTCGGCCGTGTCCAGAATTTCCGGAGCTGGTCACCCGAGATGGTGCCCGATCCGACGCTCGCTTGCGTTGGGCTCGAATATTTCTGCTTCGAGGGCGACGGCATCTGGTCGTCGAGCGACGCCGATCTGGTTGCGCTCGCGACCGCCGAACTCGCCACGCTCGGGCTGTGCGATCCGGCCTCGGTGGTCGGCGGCGAGGTCGTGCGGCAGGAAAAGGCCTATCCCGTCTATGACGACGCCTATCGCGCCAATGTCGATGCGATGCGCGCGGAGCTCGAGACGCGTTACGACACGCTGCATCTGGTCGGGCGCAACGGGATGCACCGCTACAATAACCAGGATCACGCCATGATGACCGCGATGCTGACGGTGCGCAACATCGTCGCGGGCGAGCGGATCTACGATATCTGGGCGGTCAACGAAGACGCCGAATATCACGAGGCCGGTCACGACAGCGAGCAGGCCGCGCTCTCCAGTGTGCGGCATGTGCCCAAGCGGCTGGCGGCGTGACTCGCGAGCGGCTTTGGCCTTCGGTCCTGATCGGCTGGGCCATTGCCGCATGCGTTCTGATCTTCGTCTCGGTGCGGCAAATCGCGCATCTGTGGTTTCCCGATCCCGACGACGCGATGCGGCTGCTCGAGGTTCGCGACTGGCTGAACGGGCAAAGCTGGTGGGATGTCGGTCAGCACCGCCTGTGGGGCGGGCATTTCGCGATGCACTGGTCGCGGCTCGTCGATTTGCCGCTGGCGCTGGTCATGCTGGTGTTCGATCCGGTCTTCGGCCCGGCGGTCGCCAACCGGATCGCTTTGGTCGCGGTGCCGCTGGTGACGTTGCTCGCGGTGATGGCGCTCGGCGCGGAACTGACGCGGCGCGTTGCCGGGCTCGAGCGTGCCAAGCTGGCGGTGCTGCTGGCACCGCTTTCAGTCCCGCTGCTCGATCAACTCCGTCCGCTGCGGATCGACCATCACGGGTGGCAGGTCGTTTTTGCTTTGCTCGCGGTCACCGCGTTGTTGGCAAAGCCGACTGCGCGCTCGGGCGCGCTGGTCGGGCTCGCGCTCGCCGTTTTGCTGACGATCTCGCTCGAGGGGATGCCGATCACCGTCGCGATCCTTGGCGTCGCCGTGCTTGCCTGGGCGTTCGACCCGACGCGACGCCCGCAAGCGTTGGGCGCGGTATGGGCGGTGACGGGTTTGGTAACCGCGCTCCACGTCGCGACGCGCGGTCCGGCGATCTTCGCACCCGCTTGCGACGCGATCTCGCCCGCCTGGATCGTTGGGCTTTGTACCGCGACGCTCGGCGTCACGCTTGCGATGATGGTGCCGCGCGCGTCGCGCGCGGCGCGCGTGGCGCTGTTGGCAGTTGCGGGTGGAGCGGCCCTGGCAGTGCTCGGTATCCTCGCGCCCAAATGTCTGGCTGGCCCGTTCGCCGCGCTCGATCCGCTGGTCCGCAAATTCTGGTACGATAACGTTTCGGAAGGTCTGCCGGTCTGGCAGCAGACGCCCGGCGCGGCGCTCATGGCGATTAGCTTTCCGATTGTCGGGCTGGTTGGCGGCGTGTTCGCGTGGCGCGCGAGCGAAGGCCGCGCGCGCGCGCAATGGACGATGCTGCTGGCGCTCGCCGCGGGATCGCTCGTGGTGTCGCTGCTGGTGATGCGCTCGGGTGCGACCGCGAACGCGTTGGCGCTGCCGGGGGCGGCGTGGGCGCTCCATGCGATGTTGACGCGCGCGCGCGGGGTGCGATCGCTTATTCTTCGGACGCTCGCAACCGCGGGCTCGCTGGTCGCGGCAACACCTGGCTTGGCCCTTGTCGCGCTGCTGGGGGCGGGGGGTTCCTTCGGGTTGCAGGCCATACCGGCCGCGCCAAGACCCTTGCGGCCAGCATGCACCCATGGGCATGAGATGGCCGATCTCGCCCAATTGCCCCCCGCTCGGATTTTCGCGCCGATCGACGTGACCCCCAATGTGTTGGCCTGGACCCGGCACAGCGCGGTCGGGGCGGGCTATCATCGCAACATCGCGGCGCTCCACACCGTACTCGCGACGTTCATGGGCACGCCCGAAGCCGCGCATCGCCGCGTGCTCGCCAGTGGCGCGGCCTATCTCGCGGCATGCCCTGGTGAGAATGAAACCGAAATGTACAAACACGTGGCGCCCAACGGGCTGTGGGCACGGCTCGAACGTGGCGAACGGATCGACTGGCTCCAGCCAATTCCGCTTGCGGGTTCGCCCGTTCTGGTGTGGCGCGTAGTCCCCGACCCGCACCACCCATAGACGCGCCCCCATAACCGCCTAGCAGGATCTGTCGCCACGCGCCGATCCACTGTCGCCGCGACAGATCCGATAGGGCAGGCGGGCGGTATCCGACGCAGATCCGGAAATCTGCGTAGTGCGCGGTGCCGCGCAAGTTGCGTACGATCGTACCAACCAGAACCGAAGCGGTGCCAAGTGAGGCGGAGATGTCGATTTTGTATGTATGGCATAGCTTTTGTAAGCCATCGCGAACATAAGAGCTGGTATAGTATAGAGATCATATAAACGCGTAATACTATATTTATTAACCTCATTAACAAATATGAATATTGGAACGTTGATCGCGGATTTTCCTTCCGTATTGGATATCCTCTGGGAGGACATGAAGCGCAGGGTTGACCGGTGAGGAGAGACTCCCGTGATGCGCAGCTGTTATATTGTCGATGACGACGATGCGACGCGCGCGTCGCTCCTGACCTTGGTCGCCGCGCGGTTCGATATCGTGGTGCAGGGGTTCATATCGGGCGACGCCTTTCTGCGCCGGGTGGCGGATCTCGACCCTGGCGTCGTGCTGCTCGACTATAGCATGCCGGGACGCAACGGCATCGAGGTCGTGAAGCTGCTGACCGATCAATATCCGCAAATGGTGCCCGTCATGCTCACCGGGAAGGGCAGCACGCTTGCGGCGGTCGAGGCGATGAAGGCCGGTGCGCTCGATTTCCTCGAAAAACCCTATGATCCCGAAGCGCTGTTCAGCGTGATCGAGGCGGCGTTCGATCGGGCTGGGGAAATCGTGCAGGCGGCCGAGAAGGCGCGGAATGCGGCCGAACGCCTCGCGCGGCTGTCGCCGCAGGAAAGCAATGTGCTGCGCGGGCTGATCGCGGGCAAGCGCAACAAGATCATCGCTTACGAGCTCGGGCTCAGTCCGCGCACGGTCGAGATCTACCGCGCCAACCTGATGGCCAAGCTCGATGTCCATAGCCTGTCCGAGGCGCTCCGGATTGCCTATGCCGGTGGTTGGCTCGACGCCGCGCGCGCCGGATTCACCTGACCGACGCAGCGCGCAGCGCGTAGCGGTGCGGTCAGGCGGCGGCCTGCCCAGTCCTGCCGATCGTCGACAGCCTTCGCCGTTGTCGCGCAGCATCAGGCTGGTGTGGCGGTCGACTGACCGGCCGAAGCGGTACTATGGTATTTTTCCTAACGCGACGCCGGCCGCTCGACGCGCGAAACTCTTCAAAGAAAAGAGGCGTTCGCGGGGAACATTCGGTGCCGCACGGAAGCAGGTCGAGCGTCGTCGCGCGCAGATACGCCATGGCTGCGGATCGGCACTTGGGGCCGCCGCCCACCCACCGCATCGGTGGCACGCCGCCGCCCCCGTCGACCGTGTCAGCGACGCTCGGCCGATGGGTCTGAGCGCCGGTCTCCAAAAATTGGTGCTGCGCCGCCGAATCGCGCGCGGCCTTGCTATAATGGAATCGGGAGCGGCGGTGTTCACCACCGACCCGTGTCCGGTCCGCCCCGGGACATCCCCTTGATCCCGGACTGCGGCGAAGACCAGCCCCGGTGGAGCAACTACCCCTTGTCCACCACCGGGGCTGGCATTCGGAACCGCGGGTTCACGCTCAATCAGGGCTGGATCCAGGAGCGCCCGGCGGAATGAAAACGCGCGACCACCGCGTGGCGACGCACATGCCGGCCCCGCTGAAGCATGGCCTGTCCTGCGTGGACGTGACGGTGCTGAACGTCTCGCGCGGCGGGCTGATGCTCGAACTGCACAATCCTCCAGCGTGTCGAGCCCCAGCGCTCGACGCCCAGGGCGATCGCGCGGCCGATCAGCGTGGCCGATAGGCGATCGAGGCTTGGCCGACAGCATGGACCGGCATGAACAGCCCCTTGCCGGTCACCGCCAGCGTACCGTTCTCGACGCGCGTGACGTCGGCCGACAGCACGAAATCGCCTTCCCGGCGTGACCCGATCGCTTTGCGCGCAGCGGTCAGCACCTTGACGTAATCGGGCGCGAAATCGTGCGAGAGCCCTTGCGCGATGCTCTCGCGGATCGACCCGTCCTTGAACACCGCGATCAGCAGATTGGTGATCTCGCTGTCGGTATCGGTGGCGATCGTCACGTCGCGGACGCGCACCAGCTGCGATCCCGGGACGTTGTACGGGATCGCGGTCAGCCACACCTCGCCCTTGGTCGCGAGCAAAGCGTTCTGGCGCGCCTTGGCCTTGGCGACGATGCCGACCGCAAGGTGCCCGCCGGTCGTCGCATAGACCGTGACCTTGCCGAATTCGACGTCGACCGGGCCGATCCCGGCGAGCGTGATCCCCTTCTGCGCGCGCTTGCGCAACGCGCGCTCGACCACCGGCTCGAGCTGCGCATAATCGGCGAGCACCGGGATGAAGAAATTGAGCCCACGCTGCCCGATTTTCCGCGCGGGCGGGGGCAGCGGGGTCGCGACCGGGTCGGCCGGGCGATCGCCGACAAAGGTCTCGGTCAGCGCGTCGGCCGCCAGCGTCAGCGTGAGCGTCCGCCGATCGATGCTATAGCCGCCGACGCCGAGCTGCTTGGGCGTGATCCGCATCCACGCGGGCGGGCGCTCGCGGTTGAGCTGAATCGCGGTGAAGCCCTGCTGCCACGCGCTCGCGAGCTTGGCGCGCAGCTTGAGCTTGTTGAGCTCCTGCGGGAGCGTCTGTTCGAGCTTGGCGACCACTGGCTTGAGCCGGGCATCGGCCTTGCTCGCGAATTCGATCCGCTGGCCGAGGAAATCAATCCCCGGCGGGGTCGTCCAGTCATAGGCGATCGACACCTTGGCGCTCGGCGTCCAATTGCCGACGACCGACAGCCGCGCAACCGCTTGGACGATCGCGTCGCCCGTCGCGGTCTTCGAAACCACCCCGCCGACCTTCTTTGCCGCGATCGTCGCATGAATCGGCATGGTGATCGTCAGCTGGTCGCCGCGCCCGCCGAGCACGAGCTTGCCGCGCCGCACGTCGCCGACGATCCGGCAGCCGAGCTTGGGGACGACCTTGACCTTGGCGATGCCGAGATCGACGCGCTTTGCCGCGACACACGAATCGAGCTGCTTGTCGATTTGCCACAAACGCTGCGGAATCTGCGTCTCGAGTGCGCGCTGCAGATCGTCGAGCGAGCCCGAGATCGGCACCACGATCGATGACGTCTGCAACGGAAAGTCGGGCGCGGTGTCGACGCGCGGCGGGGCAGGGGAATGAACCGAGCGGCTGCACCCCGCCGCGAGCAGCAACGCCGCACCGGCAGCCCAGCGGATTGACCGTATGCTACGCTGTTGCTGTTTCCTGCTCATCCCCGGCATTACGCGCTCGCGTCCTTTCGGTTCATTTCGCGGGGGCTTGTTTCGCTTGCCGCCGACGCCACATTCGCAGTCGTTGCCACGCTGATCGTCCTCGATACGGCGTTATCCTTTCCGCCGTAGCAGGATCCGCATGGTCGAACCTCGTTTCTCGGGCGTATTTTCCGCCTTGCGCGCTTTCCGGCCTCGTGCGCGCAGCGGATGCCTCGCGGTCGCCGCGCTGATGGCCGCGACGGCAGCGCCGCTCCACGCCACGGGGGTCGCGATCACCGTCGACGATTTGCCCGTCTACGGCCGTTTCTGGACCGCGGCCGAGGGCAAGGACGTCACCGACCGCTTGCTCGCGGGAATGCAGCGCAATCACTGGAAGGCGACGGGCTTCGTCAACGAGATCCAGCTCGATGCCGCCGACCGGCCCGCGCGGATCGCCTTGCTCGAGGCGTGGCTCGATGCCGGGATGGATCTCGGCAACCATACCTATTCGCATCCTTCGCTCACCAAGACGCCGGTCGAGACCTATATCGCCGACGTCGCGCGCGACGAAACGGTGACCGCGCCCTTGCTCGCTGCACGCGGACGGCGCGAGCATTGGTTCCGCTATCCCTTTCTCGAGACCGGGACGACGCAGGCGGTGCGCACGCGCTTCGAGGGCTGGCTCGGCGAGCATGGCTACCGCGTCGCGCCGGTGACGATGGAGAATAGCGACTGGCAGTTCGCCACGCTGTACGACGCTGCCATCGCGCGCGGCGACGTGGCGGCGGCGGCACGGGTCCGGCAGCAATATCTGA
The DNA here is from genome assembly GCF_040546165.1 of Sphingomonas sp. UYEF23. Taxonomy (NCBI): domain Bacteria; kingdom Pseudomonadati; phylum Pseudomonadota; class Alphaproteobacteria; order Sphingomonadales; family Sphingomonadaceae; genus Sphingomonas; species Sphingomonas sp. UYEF23. The sequence goes on from NZ_JBEPNG010000005.1 coordinate 138,043, forward strand.
CCTTCACGCGCGAGATCGTCGCCTGGTACAAGCAGGCCGCACGCACCCTGTTCGGGCGCGAGCCGAGCTTCGTCTTCCTGCTCCATGCCAGCCGCCTCAACGCCGCGAGCATCGACGCGCTCGCCGCGATCCTGCGCGATGCGCGGCTGCGACCGATCACGCTCGATGCGGCGATGCGCGATCCGGCGTATCGCACCGCCGACCATTATGTCGGGCCCGACGGCAACGAATGGCTCGAACGCTGGTCGCAGACGCTCAACAAGCGCTTGCCGTTCGAGACGATGCCGCGCGTGCCCAAGGCCGTCGTCGCGGGCGATGCGCGGCTCGAGGCGATCCCGGATCCGCACGCTCCGGCGAGCGTTAGTCCGGCGCATTCGTGAGCGACGAGGCATGATGCTGCGTACGCTTTTGCTCGGTCTGCTCGCGACCGTCACGCCGCCGGCAGCGCAGGCCGCCGGCGCGCCCGCCACGGTCGATCTCTCCGCCGGCCAGTCGCTCGACGAAGCGTACCGGCAGGAGTTCGGGCTGTGCGACGCGAAGGACCGCTTTCGCGGACACCGCGTCCACGGCTGCCGCAACGATCCCAACGCGGTGACCACGCTGCGCCGGCTGCCCGACGGGACGATCGCCTATGTCTCGAAACTGGCGGTCGATCTCGACGGCTCGCCCTTCGCGTGCAGCCCCGCGCATGGCGCGATGGACCAATGCCCGACCGCACTGATGCTCCCTGACGGGCACGGCGGCGAAGTGCCGGTCGATGCCGATCGCATCCCCTATGTCGTCATTCCGTGGGAGGGGCCGTCGGACGTCGAGGGGCAGTTCACCGCGCTGACCGGGGTCAAGGCGGGCGATTTCGGCTATGTCGTCCATGACGGCGTGACCGTGCCCGTCATCGTCGCCGACACCGGGCCGTTCGAGAAACTGGGCGAGGGATCGATCGCGCTGCACCGCGCGCTCGGCCGCGAACTGTGCGCGAAACGCAACATGGCGGGCGTGTGCGTGCGCGTCGTCGATCCGATGGAGAGCATCCAGGGCGACGTCGTGACGGTACTCTTCCCCGGCAGCGGACGTGACGACCTCACACCGGCGACGATCGCGCGGACGATCCCGGTCGAGGTCGCGCTGCTGCGCGCGCAGGCGTCGCACCGCAGGAACGGCTAGGAAGGAAATCCTCCCCCTTGCGGGGGAGGATAAAAATTACAGCGTCGAGATCTGCACGATCGCGTCGACTTCGACCGCCGCGCCGAGCGGGAGCGCGCTGACGCCGACCGCGCTACGCGCATGCTTGCCGGCCTCGCCGAACAGCTCGACCATCAGGTCCGACGCGCCATTGGCGACCTTGGGCTGGTCGGTGAAATCGGCGGTCGAATTGACGAACACGCCGAGCTTGACGATCCGCTCGACGCGGTGGAGCCCGCCGAGCGCCGCCTTGATCTGTGCGACGAGCATCAGGCCGCACGCCTGCGCCGCCTTCTGGCCGGCCTCGAGATCGACCCCGTCGCCGAGCCGGCCGGTGACCAGCGTGCCATCGATGAAGGGCAGCTGCCCCGAGATATGCAGCAGCCCGTGCGCGTCGACTGCGGGCACATAGGACGCGACCGGCGCGGCGGGGGCTGGAAGCGTCAGGCCGAGGTCGGCGAGCTTGCGGTCGATACGGTCGGTCATGCAGAAGTCCTTTCAGATGAGGCGGTGGCCGGCACGCCGGCGGTGAAACGATCGGCGATCCAGGCGTGCGCCGCCTGCCAGTCGTCGATGCGCACATGCGCATCGGGCGCGGGTGCAACCTGGGGGGCAAGATCAGGCTCCGACACCATGTGGAGCCGGAACACATCAGGCGCATGCTTGGCGACCGAGGTGTGATGCACGGCGAGATCGTCGACGAACACCGTCACGGGATTGCCGAACTCGGCGACCAGCCGCGCGACGGGGTCGCCCTTGCCGCCCTGATTGGTCTCGACGCGGTACGGCATGTCGTGGCCGAGCAATTGCGCGATGCGCGGCTCGCGGTTGGCGTCGGTGAGGTTGGTGAGGATCACCACGTCGGCGACGTGCGACAACGCCGCGAGCGCTTCGCGCGCGTGCGGCACGAGCGTCTGGCGGCCCATCTCGGCGGGGAAGAAGCCGTGGAGGAGTTCCCACATTTCCTCCTGCGTCGGCTTGGGGCCACCGCCGCGGCGCGTCATCGCCGCGAAATCGCCGCTCTCATGCGCGAAGTCGATATCGTGCGTCTCGCGCAGCCACACGCCGAAGTGCCGCACCATGTGCAGCAGCACCTCGTCGCAATCGCAGATCAGCAGGCCCTTCATTCGTAATACTCCGGATCGAGCGCGGCGCGCGCGGCGACGATGGCTTCGGGCCGCTCGCCGATCCCCTCGGCGCAGGCGAGCAGGTCGGGTTCGTAATTCTCGAGGAAACCGAGCACTGCCGACAGCACCGCGGGTTCGCTCGCGCGGGCGCGCAGATCGTCGGGGGTGAGGCCGGTCGTATCGAGCAAGCGTTGCGCGCGATCTTCGTCGCCGAGCGTCCAGACAAGCGCGTTGAGCGCGATTTGGGTCGGGTCGGTATTTGTCACTGCGCTGCGCATTGGGTAGGACGTCCCATGGACCAAGGAATGGCGGGCGTGGCAAAAAGGGTGCTCGTTGTCGAGGACAACGAACTCAACCTGAAACTTTTCTGCGACCTTTTGCGCGCGCATGAATATGCGACCGAGGGCGTGCGCGACGGGCGCGAGGCGGTGGTGCGCGCCCGCGCCTTCGCGCCCGATCTGATCGTAATGGACATCCAGTTGCCGCACGTCAGCGGCTATGAGTTGATCCAGCAATTGAAGGCCGATGCGACCTTGCGCGCGATCCCGATCATGGCGGTGACCGCCTATGCCGGGCGCGAGGACGAGGAGCGGATCCGCGCGGCGGGGGCCGACGCCTACGTGTCGAAGCCGATCTCGCTGATGCGCTTCGTCGATTCGGTCGCAGCGTTGCTGTGACCTTCTAAGCCCCTCCCCTTCAGGGGAGGGGTTGGGGTGGGGACGTTTGATCTCGTGAGCGCTCTCTGCGAGGCACTTCCCCACCCCCAACCCCTCCCCTGAAGGGGAGGGGCTTTTAGGAACGCGAAAAAGGCCGCCGGGCATATGCCCGCGGCCCTGATCGACGCAACCGGCCTTGCGGCCAGCGGCTTACTTGATCTTGGCTTCCTTGAACTCGACATGCTTGCGCACGACGGGGTCGTACTTGCTGAAGCTCAGCTTCTCGGTCTTGGTGCGCGGGTTCTTCTTGGTGGTGTAGAAGAAGCCGGTGTCTGCCGTGCTGACGAGCTTGATCTTGACCGTGGTCGGCTTTGCCATGACCTGAATTCCTGTGATCTGAAAATGCAAAAGCGGCGAACGAGCCGCCGCTTGAAGCCCTGCCCGATGGCGGAACAGGCCATGGATGTCAAGCGCGCACGCCGATTCGCGCGCAGTTAAGCCGCCCTTTATGCCTTGCGGCTTAGCCCTGTGCGGCGAAGGGGCAACAGCGTATGCACGCGGCATGTGGGGCAATCGATCGGAGCGGACAAGCAGGCGGCGTGCGAGTCGTGCGATTCGCGCGGCGGAACGGCTGAGCGCATGGACGCGCTGATGGCCGCGCTCGTCGCGGCGCTGTTCACCCAGGCGAGCGATCGCACGCCGTGGACCGCGGCGCTGCTCGGCGATCGATACGCGAGCAAGGCCGCGGTGATCGCCGCGACCGCGCTCGCGATCGCGCTCGGCAATGCGATCGGCGTGGTCGGCGGGGTGATCGTCGCGCCGATGCTCTCGCCCAATGCGCGCGACCTGCTGCTGGCGTTCGCGTTGCTCTCGGCCGGCGCATCGGGCTGCTGGCCGCTCAAGCCGCCCAAGCTGCGCGACTGGCGGCTTGGCACGTTCGGCTCGAGCCTCGTCGCGGTCGGGATGCTCGGTTTCGGCGATCGCACGCAATTCATCACCGCCGCGCTCGCCGCGCGCAGCACGACGCCGGCGCTCGCCGCGGTCGGCGCGACGATCGGCGCGATGGTCGTGCTGGTACCCGCGATCCTGCTCGGCACGCGCGGGCTGCGGAAGATCCCGACCACGGCGCTGCGAGTCGCCGCGTCGGTCGCCCTGCTGATTTCCGGCGCCGTCCAAGGGCTTGGTGCGCTGCGGCTGATCTAGTGCGGCGATCGGTCTGATCGCATTTTTGCCTGCGCGGGGTGGGACCCATTGCGCCAGACAATCGTTGCTGCATCGAATCAACTTTTTCAGGAGTGCACCCCATGGTTGCCAAGGCGCTGAACACCCCGACCGACCTGCAGAGCAATGCGACCAAGACCGTCGCCGAGGCGCTCAACGGCGTCCTCGCCGATTCGTTCGCGCTGTTCTTCAAGACCAAGAATTTCCACTGGCACATGTCGGGCCCGCATTTCCGCGACTATCACCTGCTGCTCGACGAGCAGGCGGCGCAGATCTTCGCCGGCACCGACGATATCGCCGAGCGCGTCCGCAAGACCGGCAACACCACGCTCCGCTCGATCGGCGACATTGCACGCCATCAGACGATCACCGACAATGACGCCGAGTTCGTCGCGCCGGCCGCGATGCTCAAGGAATTGCGCGACGACAATCTCAAGCTGGTCGAGGCGCTGCGCGAGGCGAAGGACATTGCCGACGAAGCCAAGGACAATGCGACGAGCGCGATGATCGACAATTGGACCGAAGATGCCGAGCGTCGCGCGTGGTTCCTGTTCGAGACCGGCAAGACCGCCTGACGTTGGGGCTCTCGACTCCCCTCCCGGAAAGGGAGGGGAGGAGGGTTAGGCGCGCTAGTGGAAATCGTGGCTGCGGACCGGAATAAGGTCTGCATCCTCCTTCCCACCCGCCCGCGGCGGCCAGCTTTCCAGTGCGCGCTGCGCCGGCGGTTTCCAGTCGGGCTTGCGGTCGCGCGGGTCGATCGTGCCGCCATGCGTCGCGCCGTCGCCCGGCATGGTGAGGCGCGGCAAATCGAGATCGCCGATCTGGCGGAGCATCCCCGTCAGATCGATGATGCGATCGGCGATGACGTGGATCGTCCCGCTTTCGCTCTGCACGCGCCCGCTGATGCCGAGCATCGCCGCGCCCATCACGACGCGGCGCTGCGCCTCGAACCGGTCGGGCCACAGGATCGCATTGGCGATTCCGGTCTCGTCCTCGAGCGTCACGAACACCACCCCCTTCGCGCTCCCCGGGCGCTGCCGCACCAGGATCAGCCCGGCGACCTCGACGCGGGTGCCGTCCTTCATCCCGCGCAGGTCGCCGCACCGCGTCACCCGTCGCCGCTCGAGCTCGCCGCGCAAAAAACTCAGCGGGTGCGCGCGCAGCGACATCTGCGTCGCGCGATAATCCTCGACCACCTCGCGCCCGGCGGTGAGCGCCTTGAGCGTCACGCTCGGCTCGGTCGGCGATTCGATCGCGGCGAACAGCGGCAGCGGCTTCTGCCCGAGCGCCTTGACCTCCCACAAAGCCTTGCGGCGATCGATCCCGAAGCCGTGAAAGCCATCGGCCTGCGCGATCTTCTCGAGCGTCAGTAGCGACACGCCGGCGCGACGCCAGACATCCTCGATCGACGCAAACGGCCGATCGCCGCGCGCGATGAGGATGCGGCCCGCCTCGGCGCCCGAGATGCCGAGGATGATGCGCAGGCCAAGGCGGAGGGGCAATGTCTCCCCTCCCGCTCGCGGGAGGGGCTGGGCTCGCGCTCCATTGCAAGCGGTACCGTCTGATACGCCGGTCGTGCCCACCCCTCGGTCCCCTCCCGCAAGCGGGAGGGGAGGAAGCAGGATCGTATCCCACTCGCTCCGGTTGACGCACACCGGCGCGATCCGCACCCCATGCTCGCGCGCATCGCGTACGATCTGCGCCGGCGCGTAGAACCCCATCGGTTGTGCGTTGAGCAACGCCGCGCAGAACACGTCGGGGTGGTGGCACTTCATCCAGCTCGACGCATACGCGATCTTGGCGAAACTCGCGGCATGGCTCTCGGGGAAACCATAGCTGCCGAACCCTTCGATCTGCTTGACCAGCCGCTCGGCGAAATCGAGCGAAATGCCGTTGCCGAGCATGCCGTTGATCAACTTGTCGCGGAATTCGCCGACCCCGCCGGTCATCTTGAAGGTCGCCATCGCGCGGCGCAGCCGGTCGGCCTCGCCGGGCGTGAACCCCGCGCCGACGATCGCGACGAGCATTGCCTGCTCCTGGAACAGCGGCACGCCGAGCGTCTTCTTGAGCACGCCCTCGAGCGCGGCATTGGGATATTCGATCTTCTCCTTCTGCTCGCGCCGCTTGAGATAGGGGTGGACCATGTCGCCCTGGATCGGCCCCGGCCGGACGATCGCGACCTGGATCGCGATGTCGTAGAATTCCTTGGGCTTCATCCGCGGCAACATCGACATCTGCGCGCGGCTCTCGATCTGGAAGGTGCCGAGCGTGTCGGCCTGCTGGATCATCGCATAGGTAGCAGGGTCGTCGACTTGCATCTCGGGGCTGTCGAGCCGGATATCGACGCCCTTATGCTCGCGCAGCAGATCGAAGCTGCGGCGCATGCACCCCAACATCCCGAGCCCGAGGATATCGACTTTCATCAGCCCGATTTCCTCGATGTCGAGCTTCTCCCACTCGACCACGCGGCGGTCGATCATCGCGGCGGGCTCGACCGGCACGAGTTCGTCGAGCCGGTCGTGCGACAGCACGAAGCCGCCGGGATGCTGCGACAGGTGCCGCGGCGTGCCGATCAATTGCGTCGCGAGCTCGAGCGTCAGCGCGAGCCGCGGCTCGGTCGCATCGAGATTGAGCGCCTCGACATGCTCGAGCGGGACGCCGTCGTTCGACCAGCCCCACACTTGCGATGCGAGCGCCGCGGTCATGTCCTCGGGCAAGCCGAGCGCCTTGCCGACCTCGCGCACCGCGCCGCGCGAGCGATAGCGGCTGACGACCGCGGTCAGCGCGGCATGGTGCTGGCCATAGGTCTCGTAGATCCACTGGATCACGTCCTCGCGCCGCTCATGCTCGAAATCGACGTCGATATCGGGTGGCTCGCGCCGCTCGGTCGAGATGAAGCGCTCGAACAGCAAGGTATGGACGATCGGATCGATCGAGGTGATGCCGAGCACGAAGCAGATCACCGAATTGGCCGCCGATCCGCGCCCCTGGCACAAAATCCCCTGGCTGCGCGCGAAGCGGACGATCGAATTGACGGTGAGGAAATAGGGCGCATAGCCCATCGTCTCGACCAGCCCGAGCTCGTGTTCGAGCAGTTTGATGTATGCGGGCGGCGGCGCGCCCCGGAAGCGGTCGGACAGCGCGTCGCGCGCCATCGTCGCGAGCGCATCCTGTGGCGAGCGCTGGCTGATCACGACTTCGTCGGGATAGCGATACTGATCCTTCAATTCGCGCAGCGAAAAGGTGCAGCGCTCGACGATCGCCTCGGCCGCGGCGAGCGCGCGCGGATGGTGCTTGAAGCGCCGCGCCATCTCGGCGGGGCCCTTGAGGTGCCGGTCGGCGCTGCGTTCGCGCGCATGGCCGAGGTCGTCGATCGTGCAGCGGTGGCGGATCGCGGTGACGACGTCCTGCAACATCCGGCGCTGCGGCACGTCATAGAGCACGTCGCCGGTCGCGAGCGGGGTCAGGCCATAATGCTGCGCCTGCGCATCGAGGCTATGGAGCCGCTGCGCATCGCCGGGGCGGCGGTGCTGCGTCAGGCAGAGATGGCCGCGATTGCCGAACACGTCGGCCATCCAGCGCAGCGCTTCGGCATCCTCGGCATAGGTTTCGGTCAGCCCGGGAACCAGTGCTGCGACCAGCCCCTCGGCATGCTGCGCGACATCCTCCCAATGCAGGAAGCATTGCCCCTTCTCGCCCTTTTGCGGATCGGCGCGGCCCTTGCCGAGTGTCAGCAGCCGCGTGAGCCGGCTCCACGCCGCGCGATCTTCGGGCCAGACGAGCACCGACGTCCCGTCGACCAGATCGAGCCGGCACCCCGCAACGAGCCGGATCGGGCGGATCGCCGACAGTTCCTCGGTCGCGACCAGTGCGCGCACCACGCCGCCGACCGAGTTGCGGTCGGTCACCCCGATCGCCGGCATTCCCGTCAACACCGCGGCCTTGACGAGATCGTCGGGCGACGATGCGCCGCGCAGGAAACTGTAATGCGTCGTCACTTGCAATTCAGACCAGATCATTGCCCGAATCTGACGAAGTGACTATAAGAAGTGACCAGTTCGGCAGGAGCAAAGCCCATGACGAAGATGATCGGCGCGGCGGAATTCAAGGCCAAATGCCTGGCGATCCTCGACGAGGTCCAGGCAAGCGGCGAATCGATCACCATCACCAAGCGCGGCAAGCCGGTTGCGACCGTGTCGGCGGTGGCCGAAAAGACCGCCCCCGTGGCACGGTTCGGTATGATGAAGGGGTCTGTGACATGGGCACCCGGAGTAGACCCTACCGCCCCGGTCGATCCCGACTGGGAAGCGGAGTGGGAGGCCAACAATCCTGCCGAGCTGTATCGGTGATCCTGTTCGATACGCACGTCCTGATCTGGTTCGCCGATGGCGACCCGCGCCTCGGAAAGGTTGCGGGAAACACCGTGGCCGACGCGATCGGATCGGGGGAGGCGCTCTTCGCCGCGATCAGTATGTGGGAAATCGGGATGCTCGTCGCGCGGCGCAACGTGACGCTCGCCATGCCGCCCGAGATTTGGATCGAGCGTTTGGTGGAGGTAGGGCTCGTCATTGCCGACATGACCCGCCAGATCGCGTTGGACGCGGGGAGCCTGCCGCGTGAGATCCACGGCGACCCGTGCGACCGGATCATCATGGCGACCGCGCGAGCGTACAATTGCCCGCTGCTGACCGCCGATACCCGCCTGCTCGACTATGGCCGCGAGGGGCGCCTCAAGGCGATCGACGCGCGGCGCTGAGCCGCCGCTCATCCGAACGATCCGTGCATGAACCAGGCGAGATCGCCCGTCTCGCCGCGCTCGCCATCGCCGCGGCGGAACAGCCAGAAGCGGTGACCGGCCTCGTCCTCGACCTGGAAATAGTCGCGCACGCTGTGGCGCTCGGTCCCGCGCTTCCACCATTCGCCCAGGATCCGCTCGGGGCCATCGGCGCGTACCACGCGGTGCGCCATGCCGCGCCAGGTGAAGCGCTTGGGCGGCTGGTCGGGGAGTTCCGCCAGCACATGGTCGAGCAATTCGGGGCGGTGCAGCAGTCGCACCGGGCGTGGCCAGCGCGAGTCCCACGGGTGGAGCGCGACCGAGCGATCGAGCTGGCGGACATCGTCGGGCTTGAGCTTTGCCGCCGCGCGCGCCGGCGGATCGAGCGGCGGCGCGGCGGCGATCGAGCGTTCGGGCACGTCGCTCTCGACCGGGATCGTGCGCCACAGCGCGTGGCTGCCGATGCGGTTGGCGAGCGTGTCGATCAGCGGCGCGAGGTCGGGCGCCTGGTCCTCGAGCGTCTCGGCGAACGCCTCGGCGCCGAGCGAATCGGCACGGCGGACGTGGAGCGCGAGCGCATCGATGCCGTAGCCCGGCGCGATCTCCTCGATCCGCCGCAGCGTCAGCCGCAGCAGATGCGCGCCGTCGCGCGTCGGGCGGGCGAGGCCGATGCGGAGGCGCTGCGGCACGCCGTCGATCCGGTCGGCGACGAGCTCGACCGCGCGCGCGCCGAGCCCGGCCTGGCCGAGTGCGGTGACGAGCCGCGGCATCAGCTGGCCGAGCCAATGTTCGATCGCCTCGGCGGTGGCGATCGGTTCGGCGAAGCGCTGCACCACGCCGATCGGCTCGGGCACGGGCACGGGGTCGAGCGGTTCGGGGAGCCGCCCGGTCGCCTGGTCGAGCCGCGCGACGAGCGCGCCGCCGAAACGCCGCGCGAGCGGCGCGCGCGGGAGCGCGGCGAGCTGGCCGATCGTCTCGATGCCGAGCCGCTTGAGCAGCTCGATCGCGCGGCTGTCGAGCCGGAGCGCGCGGGTGGGCAGGGGGGCGAGCGCGTCGATATGGGCGGCGGGCGGGCAGATCAAAACGCCGTCATCCCCGCGAAAGCGGGGATCCCGCTTCTTCTCCACCGCCGAAGAAGAATCGGGGCCCCCGCTTTCGCGGGAGTGACGGGGGGTAGGGGCAGGCGAGACCGCAAACCGCGCGAGCGCCCACGCCGCGCCCGGCGTATCCGCCACCGCGACGCGCGCGGTGAAGCCGAGCCGCGCGAGGATGCGCACGATCCGCCGCGCCATCGCCGCCTCGCCGCCGAACAGATGCGCGACGCCGCTGATATCGAGGAACAGCCCGTCCTCGCCCGACGGCATCACCACTGGGCACCAGCGCCGCGCGGCAAGCGTCGCAAGGCGCAGCAAAGCGGCGCGGTCGCCGTCGGGATCGGCCGGGCGGATGTCGAGTTCGGGCACCAGCGCGCGCGCCTGCGTCACCGCCATGCCCGGCACGAGCCCGAGCGCACGCGCGGCAGGGCAGGCGGCGGCGATGACGAGCTGGTTGCCGGATTGGAGCGAGGTAATGCGGGGCGGCGGGGGCGATTCTGCCACACTGTCTTGCGTCACCCCGGCCTTGGGCCGGGGTCCACCCGTTACCGCACCCTGCCGCCCGAGTGGAGGCGTGGACCCCGGCACAAGGCCGGGGTGACGGAGGGGGGGGCACGGGGCAGGCGCTGGTGCTTGTCCTTCCCCTTCCCCCCCTGGAAGAGCGTCAGCTGAGCAGCGCCCCGCGCATTTCAGGCCATGCCGGGGGCATGGTCGATCGGGCGCTGGGACGGGGGTGGAAGAAACGTGCGGCACCCCTTTACTCCCCTCCCTGGAAGGGAGGGGTAGGGGGTGGGTCGGCCTAGGGCGGGCGTTGCCCTCGCCGCGGGCCGACCCACCCCCAGCCCCTCCCTTCCAGGGAGGGGAGGCAGAAGAAGCCACCCGCGCATCGCGCAGCGGAGCGCGACCCTCGTCGGGCGGCATCGCCTTGAAGGGATGCGGCGCAGCTTCGCTCACGCGTCCCGCGCTGCGATGGCGCGCGTTCGCGTCGAGTTCCCCGCTCCGTGCCCAGCGCGCGCCAGGCCGCCAGCCGCCACCGCGCGGCACCGAGCACGCCACCGCCTGCTCGCGCGCGACGGCCTCGGCGAGGCCCTGCGGATCTACGCTGGCGCCCTCAAGCGGCGCGGCTGAGCGCTCGGCCTGCGCCAGCCGTTCGATCGACCAGTCGGGCAGGTAGAGCGAGGCGACCCGTTTCATCGCATGCCTCCATCATCCAATCGGCGGATTCGCCGCCGCGTTGGCGGACCAGCTCCACCTGCCATCGCGCCCGCCCGACGCCCGCATCGCCGACCGGCAGCGGTGCCGAGGGCGCCGAGGCGATTCGCCAGCGCGTCATCGCCGCCGAGGGCACGGCGAGCGGATTGCCACCCTCCCGCGCATGGCGTTTCATCAGCAAAGCGATCGTCTTCCCGCCCTCGGCGGCAAGCTGCAGCCGCCGCGTATTGGGCATCGCCGCGCGCTTGACCTCGCCGACCACCGCGCCGAGCCCGCGATGCCGCAGGCCCTCCTCCATCAGCGCGAGCAGCTCGGCATCGTCGCCCGCCTCGGCATAGATCAGCCGCCCCGGCGCGAGCCCCGCCTGGTAGAGCCCCGGTGCGAACAGGTCGCGCCGCCGCACCACCCACAGCACCGGCCCCCAGGCGCGCGCCGCGATCCCTGCCATGAACAAGGTCGCCGCCGCATCGTCCGACGGGGCAGGACTCGCCGCGGAAATCTCGTGGAGCGAATCGAGTCGCAGCCCGCCCGGCGCGAGCCGTTCGTCGATCGGCGCGATCCCGAAAGGCAGCACCGGGCGCCGACGCAGCCCGTCGCTTTCCACCTTCTTGAGGCTTTCGCGAAGCTCGGCGATGATGGCAGGACAGGACACGGGCACGACTCACTTGAAGCATCGTTCCTATTTTGTTCTCTTTGTCGCTGCAGAGTCAAGCTGGTCCGTCATCCCCGCGCGACGGGTCGTCGCATTCCGTGACAAACGCCCCCTCGCCAAGCGCGTTGAAATTTTATAACAAGGCTCGAAGAACGATTCCGCCTGTCGGTCACAAGCCAGGCACGCGTTGTGGAGAGTATATGGCGACCGACCGAGTCCCCGATCATTTGAAGCCCAATCTTGCGCCATTGTCGCTGTACGTGCCCGAACCCAAGTTCCGGCCGGGCGATGCGGTCGATTTCACGCAGGTGCCGATCCCGCCCGCGGGCAAGGCGCGTCGCCCCGATCCGGCGGATGCGGCCGATACGTTCATCGATCTCGCGTTCGATCTGGTGCGCGTGCTCGACGACGAAGGCCAGGCGGTCGGCCCGTGGAATCCGCGGCTGTCGCCCGACACGCTGCGCGCGATGCTGCGCAGCATGGCGTTGGTCCGCGCGTTCGACGAGCGCATGTTTCGCGCGCAGCGCCAAGGCAAGACGAGCTTCTACATGAAGTGCACCGGCGAGGAGGCGGTCTCGGTCGCCGCCGCGCATGCGCTCGATTATGAAGACATGTGCTTCCCGTCGTACCGCCAGCAAGGCCTGCTGATCGCGCGCGGCTGGTCGATGGTCGACATGATGAACCAGATCTATTCGAACACCGCCGACCGGCTGCAGGGCAAGCAGCTGCCGATCATGTATTCGGTGAAGGAAGCCGGCTTCTTCTCGATCTCGGGCAACCTCACCACGCAATATCCGCAAGCCGTCGGCTGGGCGATGGCGAGCGCCGCCAAGGGCGACACGCGGATCGCGGCGACCTGGTGCGGCGACGGATCGACCGCCGAGGGCGATTTCCACTCGGCTTGCACCTTCGCCAGCGTCTACCGCGCGCCGGTGATCTTCAACGTCGTCAACAATCAGTGGGCGATCTCTAGCTTCTCGGGGTTCGCCGGTGCCGAATCGACGACCTTCGCGGCGCGCGCGGTTGGCTATGGCATCGCGGGCCTGCGAGTCGACGGCAACGACGCGCTCGCGGTCTATGCCGCAACCTTGTGGGCGGCCGAGCGGGCGCGGACCAACCAGGGGCCAACGCTGATCGAGCATTTCACCTATCGCGCCGAAGGGCATTCGACCTCGGACGATCCCGGCCAGTATCGCTCGGCGGGCGAGCCGACCGCGTGGCCGCTCGGCGATCCGATCAAGCGCCTCAAGGACCATCTCATCGCGCTCGGCGAATGGGACGAGGAGCGGCATGCGGCGCAGGACAAGGAATTGGCCGAGCAGGTCAAGGCCGCGCAGAAGCAGGCCGAGACCAACGGCGTGCTCGGCCACGGCCTGCACCAGCCGCTCGATACGCTGTTCGACGGCGTGTTCGAGGAAATGCCGTGGCATTTGCGCGAACAACAGGCGCAGATGATCGCCGAGGAAACCGCGAGCGGCCGGCCATGGGCGCACAAGTGATGGGTAGCGTTCAACCCTTCGGCGTCACCCTCGCGAGCGCGAGGGTCCCGCTTCTTTTTCTGGCGACGGGGCCAGGCAGCGGGATCCCCGCTTTCGCGAGGATGACGGAGTATGCATCGTGAGCGATTCTGAAACAGCGGTCGAAACCGAAATCGAAACCCCGACCTCGACTCGCATGAACATGATCCAGGCGATCAACTCCGCCATGGACGTGATGATGGGCCGCGACCCCGACGTGATCGTGATGGGCGAGGACGTCGGCTATTTCGGCGGCGTGTTCCGCGCGACCGCTGGCTTGCAGTCGAAATACGGCAAGACCCGCGTGTTCGACACGCCGATCAGCGAATGCGGCATCATCGGCGTCGCGGTCGGGATGGGCGCCTACGGCCTGCGTCCCGTCCCCGAAATCCAGTTCGCCGATTACATCTACCCCGCGCTCGACCAGTTGGTCAGCGAGGCGGCGCGGCTGCGCTATCGCTCGGCGGGCGAATTCACCGCGCCGATCACGGTGCGCTCGCCGTTCGGCGGCGGCATCTTCGGCGGGCAGACGCACAGCCAAAGTCCCGAGGGCATCTTCACGCACATTTCGGGCGTGAAGACCGTGATCCCCTCGACCCCGTACGACGCCAAGGGCCTGTTGATCGCCGCGATCGAGGACAATGATCCAACGATCTTCTTCGAGCCCAAGCGCATTTATAACGGCCCGTTCGACGGCCATTGGGACAAGCCGACGCAGAACTGGTCGCAGCATCCCGCGGGCGAGGTGCCGACCGGATACTACAAGATCGAGCTCGGCAAGGCGAAGGTCGTGCGCCCCGGCGAGGCGCTGACCGTGCTCGTCTACGGCACGATGGTGCATGTCGCGCTCGCGGTGATGGAAGAGGCCGGCGTCGACGCCGAGGTGATCGACCTGCGCACGCTCGTACCGCTCGACATCGAGACGATCGAGGCGTCGGTCAAGAAGACCGGGCGCTGCATGATCGTGCACGAGGCGACGCGCACCTCGGGCTTCGGCGCCGAATTGTCGGCGCTGGTGCAGGAGCGCTGCTTCTACCATCTCGAAGCCCCGATCGAACGCGTGACGGGCTTCGATACGCCGTATCCGCACAGCCTCGAATGGGCATATTTCCCGGGCCCCGTCCGCATCGGCGAGGCGCTCAAGAAGATCATGAAGGACGCATAATGGCGCGTTTTACGTTCAAGTTGCCCGACATTGGCGAGGGCATTTCCGAGGCCGAGATCGTGGCATGGCACGTCGCGGTCGGGGACCGGATCGAAGAGGACCAGCAGGTCGCCGACATGATGACCGACAAGGCGACGGTCGAGATGGAATCGCCGGTGTCGGGCGTGGTGGTCGAACTTGCGGGCGAGGTCGGCGACCAGGTGTCGATCGGCGCTGCGCTGGTGGTGATCGAGACCGATGCCGCAGACGTTGGTGCTGAGGAAGCGCCCGCGTTGCGCGATGACGCGCCGGTCGAGCTGAAGGCCGCGCCTGCGTTGGCCGAGCAGGTCGAGGTCGCGCAGCAATATGAAGCCGAGAACCCCGGCGTGGAGGAAGCGCAACCTGCTCCCCGCCCGCTTGCGGGAGGGGCCGGGGGAGGGCAGGACGCCCCCGCCAGCGCTCCGCCCGTGGCTGCGTCCCCGCCCGCCAGCGGGAGGGGAGCAGAAAGGGCGCTTGCCTCCCCTGCGGTCCGCGCGCGCGCGGCCGATCTCGGCATCGACCTTACCCAGGTAAAGACCGAGTCCGACCGCGTCCGCCACAGCGATCTCGACGCCTTCCTCCGCTACGGCCAGGGCCAGGGCTATCACGCCCCCCACGCCAGCAACGCACGCCCGGACGAACCGATCAAGGTCATCGGCATGCGTCGCCGTATCGCCGAGAACATGGCGGCGTCGAAGCGCGCGATCCCGCATTTCACCTATGTCGACGAAATCGACGTCACTGCCCTTGAGGCGATGCGCGCCGATCTCAACGGCGCGCGCGGCAACCGCCCCAAGCTGACGATGCTGCCGTTGATGATCGCCGCGATCTGCAAGACGATCCCCGCCTTCCCGATGATAAACGCGCGCTATGACGACGAAGCCGGCGTGGTGACGCGTCACGGTGCAGTGCACCTCGGCATGGCGACGCAGACCGATGCGGGCCTCACCGTCCCCGTCATCCGCGACGCGCAGGACCGCAACGTGTGGCAGCTCGCCAGCGAAATCCTCCGCCTTGCCGAAGCCGCGCGCGCCAACAAGCTCACGCCGCAGGAAATGGGCGGCGGCACGCTGACCGTTACCTCGCTCGGCCCGCTCGGCGGAATCGCGACGACGCCAGTGATCAACCGTCCCGAAGTCGCGATCATCGGGCCGAACAAGATCGTCGAGCGGCCGGTCTTCGTCGGAGATGAGATCGTCCGCGCCAAGCTGATGAACCTGTCGATCAGCTGCGATCACCGCGTCGTCGATGGCTGGGATGCGGCCAGCTTCGTCCAGGCGCTCAAGCGCTATCTCGAAACGCCCGTCTTGCTCTTCGCCGACTAGCCGCGCAGCGCCGATCGTCTCCGAAGCAGCGCCTTCGGAGCGAGCCGGTTCGCCAAGGCGCCGTCTCGACTCGGCAAGAGCGCCTCACCACCTTGCGGAAGCGGCGCGGCGTCGCCGTGCAAATTGACCGCGACCGTCGCCGGGCCAAACTGTTTGGCGTGGTCGCGCACCTCGGCGAAGCATTCTGGCAAGGTCGCATGGCGCAGTCCGTGCGCGGAAACGCTGGCGTCGCCGTCAAGGCGACGCCAAGTCCATTCGGAAGTGGTCAAAGACATTTCCGATGGAACCAGGAGAACCTCATAGCGAGCACCGGTCGACATGTCTGTAGAACGGGTCACACCTGCCCCTGTTCCGCACTCGATGAGTTCGCTAACATAGATTAAACAGATAGGGGCAAAACAAAAACTGTAACATTGTTTAGCCTGACACCCGATTTTGCTGCTTTGCTCTTGTTAAGGAGGCAAAAACTAGCCTTGTTCGGAGTGCCCCTAGCGTGGCTAAACGATTTCGAACAGCCCCGCTGCGCCCATTCCGCCCGCGGTGCACATCGACACCACGACCCAGCGCACGCCGCGCTTGCGACCCTCGATGAGCGCGTGCCCGACGAGCCGGCTGCCGGTCATGCCGAACGGGTGTCCGATCGCGATCGCGCCGCCGTTGACGTTGTAGCGCTCGGGATCGATGCCGAGCGCGTCGCGGCAATAGAGGCATTGCGAAGCGAACGCCTCGTTCAATTCCCACAGCCCGATATCGGCGACCGAAAGGCCAGCGCGCGCAAGCAGCTTGGGGATCGCGAACACCGGGCCGATCCCCATTTCGTCGGGTCCACACCCCGCCGCCTGGAAGCCGCGATACACGCCGAGCACCTCGCGCCCCTCGGCCTTGGCGGTGGCATGGTCCATCACGATCTGCGCCGAGGCACCATCGGACAATTGGCTGGCATTGCCCGCGGTGACGTTCGCACCGGGCCCGGAGAAATCGCCGCCCGGCCAGACGGTCTTGAGCCCCGCCAGCGCTTCGGCCGTCGTCCCTGCGCGAATGCCCTCGTCCTGCGCGAGCGTCACCGTCTCGCTGCCGGTGCGGGTCCCTGCCTTGTCGAACAGCGCCTTCTCGACCGTGATCGGCGCGATCTCCTCGGCGAACGCGCCGCTCTCGAGCCCGCGCGCGGCGCGCTGCTGGCTCATCGCGGCATAGGCGTCCTGCGCCGCGCGGCTGATATTGTAGCGCTCGGCCACGATCTCGGCGGTTTCGATCATCGGGATATAGGCGGCGGGCTCCCGCGCGATCACCGACTGGTTGACGTAGCGCGGCGCGTCCTTGGTCACCGTCAGGCTGATCGATTCCATCCCGCCGGCCAGCGCGACGTCGATCTCGTCGCACATGATCGAGCGCGCGGCGAGCGCGATCGCGGTGAGCCCCGATCCGCATTTGCGGTCGAGCGTGAAGGCCGGCACCGTTTCGGGTAAGCCGGCGGCGAAGGTCGCCATCCGTCCGGCATTGCCGCCCTGGCTGCCCCATTGATTGCCGACGCCCCAGAAGATCTCGTCGATCCGCGCGGGATCGATCCCCGCGCGCGCCACCGCGGCGTTCATCACGTGCGCCGCAAGCTCCGGCGCCTCGGTCGCGTTGAACGCGCCGCGATACGCCTTGCCGATCGGGGTACGGGCAGTGGAGACGATCGCAGCTTCACGCATGACAGAACCTTTCGAGGATCGGGTATGGCATCCAGCCTAGGATCCCGCGCCGCTCGGAGCAAGCGCGGGATGCCGCTTGCGGAACCCCAGCGCCGCGCGCATGTTGAGGGACAATGCGCGCTTTTGCCGACCTTCTCGACCGGCTGATCTACACCCGCTCGCGCAATGCGAAGCTTAAGCTGATCACCGATTATCTGCGCGTCACGCCCGATCCCGATCGCGGCTGGGCGATGGCGGCGTTGACGGGCGAGCTCGACTTGCCCGGCGTCAAGTCCGCGGTGATCCGCACGCTGATCGAGCAGCGCGTCGATCCGGTGCTGTTCCGCATGAGCCGCGACTATGTGGGCGATACCGCCGAGACCGTCGCGTTGCTGTGGCCGACCCCGCCGATCGCGCCCGACCCCGAACCCCTGTCGATCGCGCAGGCGGTCGATCGCCTGTCTTCGCTGTCGCGCTCCGATGCGCCTGCCGCACTCGCCGCGATGCTCGACCAGCTCGATTCGGACGAACGCTTTGCGCTGCTCAAGATGGCGACGGGGGCGTTGCGGATCGGCGTGTCGTCGCGGCTCGCCAAGACCGCGCTCGCCAACGGCTTCGATCTCGATGTCGAGGCGGTCGAGGAAGTGTGGCACGGCATCGCGCCGCCCTACACTGCCTTGTTCGACTGGGCCGAGCGGCGCGGGCCGCAGCCGACCGCCGCCGACGTACCCGTATTCCGCCCGTTCATGCTCGCGCACCCGCTCGAGGAGCTGCGCGTCGACCTGAAGGACTATGCCGCTGAGTGGAAATGGGACGGCATCCGCGTCCAGATCGTCCATGTCGCCGGCACGACGCGGCTCTACAGCCGCACCGGCGACGATGTGACGGCTAGCTTTCCCGAAGTCGCGCGCGATTTCACCACGCCGGGCGTGCTCGACGGCGAGCTGATGGTGAAAGGCGACGCGCAAGGCTCGGCAACCGAAGAAGGCGGGGCGGCGAGCTTCAACGCGTTGCAGCAGCGGCTCGGCCGCAAGGTCGTGTCGGCGAAGATGCTCGCCGAATCGCCGGCGTTCGTGCGGCTCTACGATATTCTCTATGATGGCGACGAGGATCTCCGCCCGTTGCCGTGGGACCAGCGCCGCGTCCGGCTCGAGGCCTTCGTGTCGCGGCTTGACCCCGAGCGGTTCGATCTCAGCACCGTCATTGCGGCGGAGGATTTCACCGCGCTCGAGGGCATTCGCGCGGGCGCGCGCGATGCCGCGATCGAGGGCGTGATGCTCAAGCGGCGCGATTCGCCCTATGTCGGCGGGCGCAAGACCGGGCTGTGGTACAAATGGAAGCGCGATCCGCTCACCGCCGATTGCGTGATGATGTACGCCCAGCGCGGCTCGGGGCGACGCTCGTCCTTCTACAGCGATTATACCTTCGGTTGCTGGACCGAGGACGGCACCTTGCTCCCCGTCGGCAAGGCGTACTCAGGGATCACCGACGAGGAATTGAAGCGGCTCGACCAGTTCGTGCGCAACCATACGACCGGGCGGTTCGGCCCGGTGCGCGAGGTCGAGAAGACGCTCGTGCTCGAAATCGCGTTCGATTCGATCCATCAATCGAAGCGCCACAAATCGGGCGTGGCGATGCGCTTTCCACGCATCGCGCGGATCCGCACCGACAAGCCCGCCGCCGAGGCCGACACCGTTGCGGCGCTCGAGCGGCTGATCACGTGACCCCTCGACACCGCCCCCGCAGCGATTAGGCTGCGCGCAAAAACCCAGGGGGGAAATGATGCGCAAAGTCCTGATCGCCGTAGCCACAGTGCTGGCCTCGACCGCTGCCACGCCGCTGTTCGCCGAAACCTTCGCGATCCAGGCCGGCCATCTCATCGTCGACGCCGCCAAGCCCGAACGGGGCGCCTCGACCGTGATCGTCACCGACGGTCGGATCGTGCGGATCGACGACGGCGCCACCGCGCCCGCCGGCGCGACGGTGGTCGATTTGCGCGACCGGACGGTGCTGCCCGGGCTGATCGACGTCCATGTCCACCTCACCAGCAATGCCGGCGAGCCGTGGTACAAGGGCCTGACGCCGGGGTATTCCGAACCCTATGCCGCGACGATCGGCCTCAAGAACGCGCTGATCACCGCGCGCGCGGGCTTCACCACGGTGCGCGATCTCGGCGGGCTGCCCGCCGCGAGCATCGCGATGCGCGACGCGGTGAAGGACGGGAGCTTTCCAGGCCCGCGCATTCTCGTCTCGGGGCCCGCGCTGTCGATCATCGGCGGGCATGGCGACGGCACGGTCGGGCTCAACCCCGATCTGCGCCATGCGATCGACGCGAGCGGCGAGCAATTCTGGGTGTGCACCGGGCCGCTCGAATGCGCCAAGGCGGTGCGGCGCGTCGCGGCGTACGGCGTCGACGTGATCAAGTTCCACGCGACCGGTGGTGTGCTCGACGATGGCAAGATCGGCCTCGAACAGCATTTCACCGACGAGGAAATGAAGGCGATCTGCGACACCGCGCACCAGCTTGGCCTCAAGGCCGCAGCGCACGCGCATGGCCCCAAGGGAATCGCCGCGGCGGTGCGCGCCGGGGTCGATTCGATCGAGCATGGCACCTTCGTCGATGACGCCGGCGTCGCGCTGATGAAAGCGCACGGCACGTACTATTCGGCGACGCTCATGGCCTTTTCGGGGCTTCAGCAATATCTCGGCAAGGGCGTGTTCACCGCCAATGCCGAGACGAAGGGGCGCGCGACGCTCGCGGTGTGGGGCAGGGGGCTCAACCGCGCCTACAAGGCCGGCGTGCCGATCGCGCTCGGCACCGATGCCGCGGTCTATCCGCACGGGCGCAATGGCGAGGAACTCGGGCTGATGGTGACGAAGGGCGGGATGACCCCGCGCGACGCGCTGATCGCGGCGACCAAGGGCGGCGCCGATCTGCTCGGGCTGGCGGGCGAGACGGGGACGCTCGATGTCGGCAAGTCGGCCGATCTCATCGCGGTGGCGGGCGATCCGTTGGTCGACCCTGCCGCGGTGCTCAAGATCGGCTATGTGATGGTCGAAGGGCGGCCGATCCCGCTCAAATGACCTCTGGCTCCGGACCCGTTTCGATGACCGACCTGCGCACGCTCTATCCCGAGATCGAACCTTATGCGAGCGGCACGCTCGACGTCGGCGACGGGCATACGCTCTATTACGAACGCTGCGGCACCCCCGGCGCGACGCCCGCGGTGTTCCTCCACGGCGGGCCCGGCGGCGGCATTTCGCCGAGCCATCGCCGGCTGTTCGATCCGGCACGCTACGACGTGCTGCTGTTCGACCAGCGCGGTTGCGGGCGTTCGACCCCGCATGCGGCGCTCGAGGCGAACACGACCTGGCATCTCGTCGACGACATCGAGCGGCTGCGCGCGCTCGTCGGGGTCGAGCGCTGGCTGGTGTTCGGCGGATCGTGGGGGTCGACGCTTGCCCTCGCTTATGCCGAGACGCATCCGACGCGCGTCAGCGCGCTGATCCTGCGCGGCATCTACACCGCGACGCCGGCCGAGCTCGCCTGGTATTATCAGTTCGGCGTGTCGGAGATGTTCCCCGACAAATGGGCAGGCTTCGTCGCGCCGATCCCGGAGGCCGAGCGCGGTACTATGATCGAGGCGTATCGCCGCTTGCTGACGGGCGACGACGAGGCGGCCAAGCTCGAGGCCGCCAAGGCGTGGACGATCTGGGAGGGCGAGACGATCACGCTGCTGCCCGACCCGGCGATGAGCGCGGCATTCCAGGACGGGCATTTCGCGCTCGCCTTCGCGCGGATCGAGAATCATTTCTTCGCGCACAATGCCTGGCTCGAGGACGGCCAGTTGCTGCGCGATGCCGGGCGGCTGACCGGAATCCCGGGGACGATCGTCCATGGCCGCTACGACATGCCGTGCCCGGCGCGCTATGCCTATGCGCTCCACCAGGCCTGGCCCGAGGCCGAGTTCCACCTGATCGAAGGCGCCGGCCACGCCTATAGCGAGCCCGGCATCCTCGACCAGCTGATCCGCGCCACCGATCGCTTCGCTGGGGGCTGAACGCAATCCCATTTCGTCACCCCGGGCTTGTCCCGGGGGCCACCGCGCCGCGCGTGCTGTGCCGTGAGACTGTGCATCCCGGTGGACCCCGGCACGAGGCCGGGGTGACGGTCAGATTGCTTTAGCGGACCCAGCTCGCCAGCCAGTCAGACAGCGCTTGCGGGCTGAGCGTGCGCGCATCGGCGAGCGCGGCGGTGCGGCCTGGGTTTTTCAGCGTGTCGGTCTTGGGATCGACGATCAGCACGCTCGGCACGCCGCCGCCGAAATGGTCCTTGAGACCGTACTTCGCCGCCACATCGAGATTCTTGTCGAACCGGCCGACATCGACCGTGACGATCTCGTACTTCTTGGCGAGGAATTCGCGCAGGCCCGGCAATTCCATCGTCCCCGCGAGCAGACGGCAGTCGAGGCACCAGTTTCCGCCAAGGTCGATCAGCAGCAGCTTGTGCTGCGCCTTGGCGCGGGCGCGCGCCGCGGCGACGTCCGCCTTGGCGTTCGCGGTCTCGTCATACGGCAGCGGAAGCGGAGTCTTGAGCTGCGCGAAGCTCGCCGCGGCAACCTTGGGGCCGGGAGCCGCGAGCGTGGGCGCGGCGAAGGTGAGGGCGATCGTGGCAAGGGCTAGGCGCATCTATCGTCTTTCTGTGCTTCTCCGGCGAAGGCCGGGGCCCAGGCGTGGGCGGGTCGTTGATTGGTCACACCCAGCGAACGCCTGATAGCGCGACTGGGCCCCGGCCTTCGCCGGGCAGCTGACGAAAATACGGCACACGCCCCGCGCCGGACACAAAGAAAAACCCGGCAGGCCTAAAGGCCCGCCGGGTCTATCTCGTTTGCGTCAGACGAAAGCGATTAAGCGATCGACGTCAGGTTCACAGCCGCCATCTTGCCGCGACGATCGACTTCGAGCTCGAACTCGAGCCGGTCGCCCTCGTTGAGCGAGGTCATGCCGCCACGCTCGACTGCCGAGATGTGGACGAACGCGTCGGGCTGGCCATCGTCGCGCTGAATGAAGCCGAAGCCCTTCATCGCGTTGAAGAACTTGACCGTGCCGGTTGCCTTCTCGCCGGTCAGCTGACGCTGCGGCGCACCACCAGGAGCGGCGCCACGCGGGCCACCGGGAGCTGCGTCACGCTCGCGCGGCGGGCCGCGGTCGGTGACGGCCATCGGCTCGCCGTCGATCTTGAGGTCGGTCGCCGAGATGCGGCCGCCACGATCGACGAGCGTGAAGCCGAGCGGCTGGCCCTCTGCGAGACCGGTCAGGCCGGCTTGCTCGACAGCCGAGATGTGCACGAACACGTCCTCGCCGCCGTCATCACGAACGACGAAGCCGA
Source organism: Sphingomonas sp. UYEF23 (assembly GCF_040546165.1). Lineage (NCBI taxonomy): Bacteria > Pseudomonadati > Pseudomonadota > Alphaproteobacteria > Sphingomonadales > Sphingomonadaceae > Sphingomonas > Sphingomonas sp. UYEF23. The sequence continues at coordinate 161,045 of NZ_JBEPNG010000005.1, forward strand.
AGCCCTTCTGCCCGTTGAAGAACTTTACGACGCCAGTGCCTTCACCGACAACCTGCGGGGGCATGCCGCGGCCACCGCCGCCTGCGCCACCACCGCCGAAGCCGCCGCCACCGCCGCTGCGGAAACCGCCGCCGCCGCCGCCGCCGCCGAAGCGATCGCCGCCGCCACCGCCGAAGCGATCGCCGCCGCCACCGAAGCGATCACCGCCGCCGCCGCCGAAACGATCGCCACCGCCGCCGCCGAAGCCGCCGTCGAAGCCGCCGCTATCGCCGAAACCGTCGCGCTTGTCGCGCCCGCGCCCGCCACGATCGCCGCGGCGTCCTTTATCGAAACTCATGCCCTGTTCGTCTTCCCGGTTCGTCCGACATCGATATCGCAACCGTTGCGTCGGACGAAAGACGCAGGGTTTCGGCACCAAACCAATCGTGCCACCGAATCGTGTAACGCAAATTGCCAGACCCTGCGAATGAATTCGTCGAAAATACGGCACGAATCACACGCTTCTTGCGCAGATGTGGCAAGCACGGCACAGACTCGGGCATGTCGATCCCCGCCTTGCTCGCCGATCCCGCCGCCTGGGCCGCTCTGGCGACGCTGATCGTCATGGAGATTGTGCTCGGGATCGATAACCTGGTTTTCATTTCGCTGCTGTCGAACAAGCTCCCGCCCGAGCAGCGCGAAAAGGTCCGCCGAGTCGGCATCGGCCTGGCGCTGGTCCTGCGACTCGGTCTGCTGTCGATCATCGCGTGGATCGCCGGGCTGGTGCGGCCGGTCTTCGATCTCGGGCTGACGGGGATGCTCGATGCGCACGGCGCGCCATCGTTCGAAACCGCGTTCTCGGTCCGCGACCTGATCCTCATCGCGGGCGGCGTCTTCCTGCTGTGGAAGGCGACCACCGAGATCCACCATACGATCGACCACGACGAAGCGAGCGAGGAGACGCCCGGCAAGGCCGGCGCGGCGCTGTCGTTCGGCATGGCGATCGTCCAGATCCTGCTGCTCGACATGGTGTTCTCGATCGATTCGATCCTAACCGCGATCGGCATGACCGATGATCTGCCGGTGATGATCGTGGCGGTGGTGGTCGCGGTCGGCGTGATGCTGCTCGCCGCGACGCCGCTCGCCAATTTCATCGCCGCCAATCCGAGCGTGGTCATGCTCGCGCTCGGCTTCCTGCTAATGATCGGCGCGGTGTTGATTGCCGACGGTTTCGGCGTGCATGTGCCCAAGGGCTATATCTATGCGGCGATGGCGTTCTCGGGTGTGGTCGAGGCGCTCAACATCGCGGCGCGGCGCGCGCGGGGACGCACGCCGTCGCATCGAGGGTGAGCGCAAGCCCACCCATTGAGCAGCGGCCCATTCGCCGCTAGGGCCGGGCGATGACTGTACATCTTTACGAAGAAGACATCCCCGCCGAACTGTTCGCGCCCGGCGCCGACATCGCGGTCGACACCGAGACGATGGGGCTGATCACGCCGCGCGACCGGCTGTGCCTGGTACAGCTGTCCGACGGTGGCCCCGACGAGCATCTCGTCCGCTTCTCGCCCCATAGCGATTATGCCGCGCCCAATCTGCGCGCGTTGCTCGCCGATCCGGCGCGCGTGAAGCTGTTCCACTTCGGGCGGTTCGATCTCGCGGCGATCAGCCATTATCTCGAAGTGACCGCAGCGCCGGTCTATTGCACCAAGATCGCGTCGCGGCTGGTGCGCACCTATACCGATCGCCACGGGCTCAAGGAGCTGGTGCGCGAATTGCTTGGCCAGGATATCTCAAAGGCGCAGCAATCGTCCGACTGGGGCGGCCCGGTGCTGAGCGAGGCACAAAAGGATTATGCCGCGTCCGACGTGCGCTATCTCCACGCGATGCGCGAGGAGCTCGACCGCCGGCTCGTCCGCGAAGGCCGGATGGAACTCGCGCAGGCGTGCTTCCAGTTCCTGCCGTGGCGCGCCGAGCTCGACATTGCCGGCTGGCCGGAAGTCGACATCTTTGCGCACATGTGATGCCAGCCGCGGCGGGGAGCAGCCCCATGTCTGACGCGCGGTCTGACGCGCGCGCGATTCGCGATTCGCGCAAGGTATGGGCGGCGCCGGGCAGCAGCCACGACCGCGTGATCGGCACGCTGCGCATCGTGCTGCCGATCCTGATCGGCGTGCTCGCCGCGTTCGTCGTCGTGCTCCCGCTCTATTCGGGCGGCGATGTCAGCTTCCTGCTCGACAAGAAAAAGGTCGAGGTCGCCAAGGAGCGGCTGCGCGTCCAGTCGGCGAGCTACAAGGGCGAGGACGACAAGGGCCAGGCCTTCGCGCTGACCGCGGGGTCGGCGGTGCAGAAGAGTTCGGCCGAACCGATCGTCAAGCTCGAGAAGCTTACCGCGGAAATCGGCCTCAAGGACGGTCCTGCGAACATCGTCGGCGAGCATGGCCATTACGACATGGACAAGCAGCAAGTGACGATAGACGGCCCGGTGCGCGTCAACGGCAGCGGCGGCTACCGCCTCGTCACGCAGGATTCGACGGTCGATCTCAAGACCCGGACGATGAAGAGCGGCGGCGCGGTGACGGGCTCGGTGCCGCAGGGCACCTTCAGCGGCAACCAGCTCAATGCCGATCTGGTCAATCATATCGTGCGGCTCGATGGTAATGCGCACTTGCAGATCATCCCGCGAAAGAAGAGATAGTCCCGATGCAGCGCCTTCTCGCCTTTTTCGCCGTTTCGCTCGTTCTGTCGGGGGCGGCGGTCGTGAGCGCACAGACGGCGCACAATTCGGCCGCGCCGATCAACTTCAGCGCCGACCATATCGAGCTGCAGGACAAGGCCAATCGCGCGCTGCTGTCGGGCAGCGTGTCGGTGAAGCAGGCCGAGATGACGCTCAATGCGGCGCGGATGACGGTCGCCTATACCGGCCAGGTCGTCGATGGCAGCCCGCAGGTGTCGCGACTCGACGCGGCGGGGAATGTCGTCGTGACTCGGCCCGACCAGACCGCGCGCAGCAACTTCGCGGTGTACGATCTCAACAAGCGCGTCGTGACGATGCTCGGCGCGGTGACGCTGATCCAGGCGGGCAACACCGTCAATGGCGGACGCCTCACGATCAACCTCGATACCGGTCGCGCAGTGATCGACGGCTCGTCGGTCGGCGGCGGCGGTGGCGGCAAGGCCGGCACCACGACGAGCAGCGGCGGTCGCGTCAGCGGGACCTTCTCGGTCCCCAAGCGTAACTGACGCGAAAGCGGGGCAATTCGGCGCCAGCTGCTATCCCGCGCGGCGCGAATGGCGTATAGGCATGCACGAAGCCTGCCAGATGCCGTGCGGTTAACCCTTCGCTAACTCTAAACTGCGAGCACGCCCCGATGAGCGACACCATGACCCTCGACAGCGCGCCGCCGATCGCCGAGCAGCCGGTCAATGATGGGCTGTCGGTCGTGTCGATCGCCAAATCGTACGACAAGCGCAGCGTGCTGACCGACGTTTCGGTGTCGGTCGCCAAGGGCGAAGTCGTCGGGCTGCTCGGGCCGAATGGTGCTGGCAAGACGACGTGCTTCTATTCGGTGATGGGGCTGGTGAAGCCCGATTCGGGCCGCATCATGCTCGACGGCAACGACATTACCGGCCTGCCGATGTACCGCCGCGCGATCCTCGGCCTCGGGTATCTCCCGCAGGAAACCTCGATCTTCCGCGGGATGACGGTCGAACAGAACATCCTCAGCGTGCTCGAGCTCGCCGTTCCCGACAAGGCGCAGCGCGCGCTCCGGCTCGATACGCTGCTCGACGAGTTCGGCCTGACGCGGCTGCGCGATTCCCCATCGATGGCGCTGTCGGGCGGCGAGCGCCGCCGCGCCGAGATCGCGCGCGCGCTCGCCGCCGATCCGTCGATCATGTTGCTCGACGAGCCCTTCGCGGGGATCGACCCGCTGTCGATCGCCGACATTCGTGACCTGATCTGCGAATTGAAGAAGCGCGGCATCGGGGTGCTGATCACCGATCACAACGTGCGCGAGACGCTCGAGATCGTCGACCGCGCCTACATCATCTATGACGGCCGCGTGCTGTTTACCGGCTCGCCCGCCGAGCTTGTCGCCGACGCCAACGTCCGGCGGCTGTATCTCGGCGAGGGCTTCTCGCTCTGATCATGGTGGACGCCACCTCCCTCGTCGCCCCGGCGCAGGCCGGGGCCGCTGGGTTGTCTGGCGGAGCGGGCGCGGCAAACGCAGCGGCCCCAGCCTACGCCAGGGCGACGAATCGGTGAGTCTCGCGCCGCGCCTGGACCTGCGCCAGTCGCAATCGTTGGTGATGACGCCGCAGCTCCAGCAGGCGATCCGCCTGCTCGCGCTGTCGAACCTCGAGGTCGAGGGTTTCCTCGCAGAGGAAATCGAGCGCAATCCCTTGCTCGAGGCGAGCGCGCCCGAAGACGACGGCCCGACACAGGACCGTGAACCCGACGCACCGATCCGCGACCAACCCGCCACCGCTGACGAACTCCTGCTGGCTGGCGGCGATTCGGGCGAGGCCTCGCTCGACGTCGATTTCACCGCCGAGAGCTTCCACCATGACAGCCCAGCCGATCAGGCGGGGGGCGCGGGGATGGACGGGTCGCTCGGTCTCAACGGCGCAAGCAGCGGCGGCGGGACGGGCGAGGACGGCCCCGATTTCGACAGCTTCGCCGATACCGGCCTCAGCCTGTCGGACCATTTGCTCGCGCAGGCCGGCACCGCGGTCGAGGGCGCCGACCTGTTCATTGCCGCGCATCTGATCGATCAGATCGACGAATGCGGCTATCTCACCGCGTCGCTGCTCGACATCGCGACTCGGCTCGGCGTGCCGCTGGCGCGCGTCGAACAGGTGCTGGCCATCATCCAGACCTTCGAGCCGACCGGCGTCGGCGCGCGCGATCTCGCCGAGTGCCTCGCGCTTCAGGCCAAGGAAGCCGACCGCTACGATCCGTGCATGGCGCGGCTGATCGACAATCTCGATCTCGTCGCGCGCGGCGATCTCACGCGGCTTCGCCGGCTGTGCAACGTCGATGACGAAGACTTGGCCGACATGATCCGCGAACTCCGCGGCTATGATCCCAAGCCCGGCTGCCGTTTCGGCGGCGAACCGACCCAGGCCGTGGTGCCCGATCTGTTCGTCGCCAAGCGCAAGGACGGCTGGGGAATCGAGATCAACGCAGCCACGCTGCCGCGCGTGCTCGTCAACCGCAGCTATTATACCGAACTGTCGAGCGCACGCGGCGACAAGGCGAGCAAGGCGTGGCTCGGCGACATGCTCGCCAGTGCCAACTGGCTGGTGAAAGCGCTCGACCAGCGCCAGCGCACGATCATCAAGGTCGCCGCCGAGATCGTGAAGCAGCAGGAGGGGTTCTTCCTCCACGGCGTCGCGCAGTTGAAGCCGCTGACGCTGCGCCAGGTCGCCGACGCGATCGAGATGCACGAATCGACGGTGTCGCGCGTCACCAGCAACAAATATCTGTCGTGCGCGCGCGGGCTCTATGAGCTCAAATACTTCTTCACCTCGGCGATCCAGTCGTCCGAAGGCGGCGAGGCGGTGTCTGCACAAGCGGTCAAATCGGCGATCAAGGCGCTGATCGGGGCGGAGGGCGACAAGATCCTGTCGGACGACACGTTGGTCGAATTGCTCAACGCCAAGGGCTTCGACATCGCGCGGCGCACGGTCGCGAAATATCGCGAGGCGCTCGGGATCGGATCGTCGGTGCAGCGCCGGCGGGCGCGGGCGCTCGAGGGCGCATAACGGGGGCGCGTAAAGGGCGCGCCTAATCGAAAGCGCGAGCCGGCCCGACCGAAGTCAGGCCGGCCACAAGCTCAACGCGCGGTCAGCGCAACGTCGCGCGCGAGCGCGCGCTTGGCGACCTGGTGCGACCAGACGGCATCGCCGGTCGGCGTTTCGAGCATCGCATTGTCGAGCGTGAGCGCACGACGCAGCGCAGTATTGGCGTCGGCGGTGCGGCCGGCGCGCTGATAGGCGGCGGCGAGCTCGATCGCGACACCACCGTCGTTCGGCGAGAGCTGCGATACGGTTTCAAGCGTGCGCACGGCAGCGGTGGGATCGCGCGTTGGCGCCGCTGCGGCCGGAACGACGGCCGCGCCTGCGACAAGGATGGCGATAGCGAATTTCAGGGTCATCATCAGTCTCCACATTAGTCTGTTACAGAATGATGACATATATTGCAGATATGTGAAGCAATAAATTCACTTATGTGAATCTGCAGTGTCGCAAGCGGTTTTCGGCCCGGTAAGCGCCTGAAATCGGAGCCATTTGGAGCGCGCACGCCAACCCTCGCGGCGATCGCCACGTCGCTGACACCGCGCGAGGCGGTGCCAAATCCTGCTCGTGTCGATCTGCCTCAGGCGAAGCCGCTGGCTTTGTGCTTATTTGGCCGGGGTCGCCGCTTTAGGGTTTCCGGCCTCGACGATCAGCGCGGCCATCGCCTTGGGGTCGGCGAAGCTGCCCAATTGCTGGAGCTCTTTCTGCACCAGCGGATCGCCCATCAGACCGCGCATCGCGACGCCGCCGAGCGCACCAAAGCTTGTTTCGATCGACGACACGCCATCGAACTTGATTGCTTCGATCGCTTGTGGTCGGCATTCGACCGTCAGCAGGCGATTGAAATACACCCCGGTCCGGCGGTTGAAATCTTCGCGTTGCGTCGGTGTGATCGTCGACAGCGCCTTCACCGCGGGGCCCGCCGAGATTGCCGAGAATACCCATTGCACCAACAGCGTCTGGTCGGCGGGCGAGCTGTGATCGACCAGGCATTTCGAGAGTGTGTCGCCAAAGCTGCTGGCGTGCGCCACGTTCGGGGTAGCGGCACAGACGATCGCAGCTGCGACGCCTGCTCGAATTGACCGTCGTACCATGCTGCTTTCCCCCGAAAATTGATTCGATCTCTAATCTCGTCGGGAAAAACCGTCCAGCGCGATCGCTCAGTCGTCCTCGTCCTCATAGCCCGACAGCGCGAGCGCGCGTGCCTTGATCTGGCGAGTCTGGCACCAATGCACCAGTGCATCCTCGCGGCCATGCGTCACCCACACTTCCTTGGGCGCGATCTCGGTCAAAGTGTCGGTCAGTTCGTCCCAATCGGCGTGGTCCGACAGGATCAGCGGCAGCTCGACGCCGCGCTGCACCGCGCGCTGGCGCACGCGCATCCAGCCCGATGCCATCGCGGTGATCGGATCGGGCAGGCGGCGCGACCAGCGGTCGGCCATCGCACCGGGCGGCGCGATCACGACATGGCCCATCATTTCGGCCTTGTTCGCGACCGTCGCGGGACGCAACTCGCCAAGCTCGACGCCGTGCGCCTGATACAGCGCGCACAATTTCTCGAGCGCACCGTGGATGTAGATCGGCGCGTCATGCCCGCGTGCGCGCAGCTCGGCGATGACGCGCTGCGCCTTGCCGAGCGCATACGCGCCGACGAGCACGCAGCGCGTCGGGTTGGCGTGGAGCGCGGCGGTCAGCTTGTCGATCTCGTCGCCGGTCTCGGGGTGGCGGAAGACGGGCAATCCAAACGTCGCCTCGGTGATGAACACGTCGCATTTGACCGGCTGAAAGCCAGCGCAGGTCGGGTCGGCGCGGCGCTTGTAATCGCCCGACACGACGACTCGCTCGCCACGATATTCGAGCAGGATTTGTGCCGAGCCGAGCACGTGCCCCGCGGGAACGAAGGTGGCCTTGACGTCGCCGAAGGTGTGGCTTTCGCCATAGGCCACGGGGTTGCCGGGTTGCGGCCCATAGCGCGCGTCCATGATCGCAAGCGTCTCGGGCGTCGCCCACACCGCGTCGTGCCCGCCACGCGCGTGATCGGCATGGCCGTGCGTGACGAGCGCGACGGGGGAGGGGCGCGACGGATCGATCCACACATCGGCGGGCTTCACGTAGATTCCGTGCGGGTGGGGTTCGATCCAGTCGCCGAGCTTTGCCATCATGGCTATATGGGTGGGACGCGTTTGAGTTCCAAATCTCCCTCTCCGCGCGGGTAGCGGGATTTGGGTGCGCCTTGGATTGGCCCCATTGCTGTAGGATCGGTACGGCATGACTCGCGTCCCTTTACCTTCCGCCCTGCCGACCCGCCATAACAGCAAGATGTTTGGCCTCGGCATGATCGCGCTGGCAGCGGCCATGCCCGTCACCGCCGCGCACGCCGACGCGCTGCAGACCCGGATCGTCGCGACCGCCCGCGCCACGCCGACCGTGCGTCATGCCTTTCGCCGCACGCTCGCGTTCGAGCGGACCGGCGCTCCGCGGAAAACCTATGTCGAGCAGTTCGACCCCAGCCGCGCGCCCGCCGAGCGCTGGTCGTTGATCAGCATCGACGGCCGTGCGCCTACGCCGAAGGAAATCGCCAAGTCGCGCAAGGCCAATCACGGGCCGATCCCGTCCTATGCGGAACTGGCGGCGTGGTTCGGCAGCCCCGCGACGCGCAGCGAGGTCGGCGGCGGCGTGCTCTACCGCTTTGCCCGGCTGCCCGCAGGCACCTTCAAGATCGGCTCGCACGACGCGTCGGCCGATACGCAGGTCGAGGCTTTGGTCAACACCAGCGGCGCGGTGCCGTTCGTCGAGCGCGTGCGGATGACGTCGAACAAGAGCTTCAGCGTGATGCTCGTCGCCTCGCTGCGCAGCATCACGGTCGACCAGCGCTATCGTCTGCTCGGCGATGGCATTGTCGTCCCGTCGGACGCGACCAGCGCGCTGACGGGCGCGATGATGGGCAAGGCCGGCACGATGCAAACCAGCACGAGCTACAGCGAGTATCGCGCAATTCGGTGACGCGCGCGCGCGCGGGGCTGGTCATTGCCGCGTCGCGCACCCCATATCGGGGGAGTGAGCGTATCCGACCTTCCCGCCCCGATCACCGACTGGTTCGCTGCCAAGGGCTGGGCTCCCCGCGCGCACCAGTTGGCGATGCTCGACGTCGCGCGGGCGGGCCATCACGGCCTGCTCGTCGCGAGCACTGGTGCTGGCAAGACGCTTGCGGGTTTCCTGCCCTCGCTAACCGAACTGATCGAGACCCCGACGCAAGGCCTCCACACGCTCTACGTCTCGCCGCTCAAGGCGCTCGCGGTCGACGTCCAGCGCAACCTGCTCACGCCCGTAGCCGAGATGGGCCTCGACATCCGCGTCGAGACGCGCACCGGCGACACCGCCTCGGACCGGAAGGCGCGCCAGCGGATCAAGCCGCCGCAGATCCTGCTGACCACGCCCGAATCGCTCAGCCTGCTGCTCAGTTACCCTGACAGCGGGCTGATCTTCGAGAACCTAAGGACGATCGTCGTCGACGAAGTCCACGCCTTCGCCACCGGCAAGCGCGGCGATCTGCTGTCGCTGTGCATGGCGCGGCTACAACGCCTCGCGCCCGATCTGCGCCGCGTCGCGCTGTCGGCGACGGTGGCCGACGCCGACGGCTATCGCGCTTGGCTCGCCCCCGATGGCGATATCGATACGGTCGATCTGGTGCAGGGCGAGCCCGGCGTCCCCGCCAATATCGCGATCCTGCTGCCCGAGGGCCGCGTTCCCTGGTCGGGCCATTCGGGCCGCTACGCCGCCGAGCAAGTGATGGCCGAGATCGAGACGCACAAGACCTCGATCGTCTTCTGCAACACGCGCAGCCTGGCCGAGCTGATCTTCCAGGATCTGTGGAAGGTCAACGCGATGAGCTTGCCGATCGGCATCCACCACGGCTCGCTGTCGCTCGAAGCGCGGCGGAAAGTCGAAGGCGCGATGGCCGATGGCAAGCTGCGCGGGCTCGTCGCCACCGCCAGCCTCGACCTGGGGGTCGATTGGGGCGATGTCGACTGCGTCATCCAGATGGGCGCCCCAAAGGGATCGTCGCGATTGCTGCAGCGGATCGGGCGCAGCAATCACCGCATGGACGAGGCTTCTGAGGCGGTACTCGTCCCAGGCAACCGCTTCGAATATCTCGAAGCGCGTGCAGCCCTCGACGCGGTCGATGCGGGCGAGCTCGACCCCGACATCTTCCGGCAAGGCGGGCTCGACGTGCTGGCACAGCATATCATGGCGTGCGCTTGCGCCGCGCCGTTCCAGGAAGCCGAGATGCTCGACGAGATCCGCTCGGCCTTGCCCTATTCCGCGCTGACCGATGCGACCTTCAGCCGCGTGCTCGGCTTCATCCGCGACGGCGGCTATGCGCTCCAGGCCTATGACAAGTTCAAGCGGCTGACGCAGGATGCTGATGGCAGCTGGCGCGTCAGCCATCCCAAATTTGTTGCGCAGCATCGATTGAACGCCGGGATCATCGTCGAGGCCACGATGCTCACCGTCCGCTTCAAGAACGGCCGCTCGCTCGGCAAGGTCGAGGAGGGGTTTGCCGCGACGCTCAGCCCCGGCGACACCTTCTTCTTTGCGGGCATGAGCCTCGAAGTGATGGGGATGGACACCGAGGACCTGCTCGTCCGCGCGACCGCGCGCCCGGCGCGAATCCCGACCTATGGCGGCGCGCGGATGGCGATGTCGACCAACCTCGCGCAGCGCGTCCGCGGTTTCCTCGCCGATCCGTCCGAATGGCCGCGCTTTCCCGACGACGTGCGCGAATGGCTCGAAATGCAGCAGCGCCGCTCGACGCTTCCCGCGCCCGGGCAATTGCTCGTCGAGACCTTCCCGCGCGAGGGACGGCATTACATGGTCGCCTACAGCTTCGAGGGCTGGAACGCGCACCAGTCGCTCGGGATGCTCGTCACGCGCCGGATGGAGACGATGGGGCTCAAACCGCTCGGCTTCGTCTCGAACGATTATGCGCTCGCCTGTTACGGGCTCGAGCCGATCACCGACCCGCAAGCGCTCTTCTCGCCCGACATTCTCGAGGACGAGTTCGTCGACTGGGTGCAAAGTTCGGCGCTGCTCAAACGCGCCTTCCGCGAGGTCGCGGTGATCGGTGGCCTCGTCGAGCGCCAGCACCCCGGCAAGCGCAAGACCGGCAAGCAAGTCACCTTCTCGACCGACCTGATCTACGACGTGCTGCGCAAATACGAGCCCGGCCATTTGCTGCTCGAAGCCGCCTGGGCCGACGCGCGCGCGCGCATGACCGATGTCGGGCGCTTGGCCGACCTGCTCGATCGCGCGGTCGATACGATGCTCCACGTCGATCTCGACCGCGTGTCGCCACTCGCGGTGCCCGTGCTCACGCTGATCGGCCGCGAGAAGATTGCCACGGGACTCGCCGACGACGCGCTGCTGATCGAGGCCGAGGCGCTCGCCGAGGAGGCGATGCGGCTCGACTGATCGGCTTGTCGTGCGGCCGAAACGGGCGTAGTTTGTCGCCATGAACCCGGTGCTGCTTGTCGCTGTCCCGATTGCCGCGGCGCTGGCCCAGCCCCAGCCTGTGCCGACCCCAGCGGCCTCGCCTGTTGCGCAGCATGAGCTGCAGCAAAACCCCGCCGAGCAGCTCGATTTCGTCTCCGAGGGCCTTCGCATGACCGTGCCGGTGACGATCGGCCCGGCCGGCCCGTATCGCTTCATCGTCGACACCGGCGCCGAGCGGACCGTGATCGCGCGCGAACTCGCCGCCAAGCTTGGCCTGGTGCCCGGGAAGAGCGTCCATGTCACCGCGATGGCGGGGTCGGCGCAATTCGGCACCGTCGTCATCCCCGATCTGCAGATCGGATCGCCGGGCGGTGGCGCGCGGCTGTCGACGCGCGGGATCGAGGCGCCCGCGCTCGTTGCGCGCAATCTCGGCGCCGCCGGCCTGGTCGGGATCGACACGCTGCAAGGCCATGCCGTGACGATCGACTTCGCCGCGCAGACGATGACCGTCATCCCCTCGACCAAGCGGCTGCGCAAGGAGCGCTTCGGCCCCGACGATATCGTCATCCGCGCAAAAAATCTGCTCGGCCAGCTCGTCGTCACCGATGCGAGCTATCGCGGGCGCACCGTGCGCGTCGTGATCGACACCGGCGCCGATACCAGCATGGGCAATCTCGCGCTGCGGCGGCTCGCCGCGCCGTCGAGCAGCGCGGTGACCGCGGTAAGCGTGCTCAGCGTCACCGGCGCGTCGCTCCAGGCCGAGCAGGCGCTGCTCGATCGCGTGCACTTCGGCGAGATCAGCTTTGCCAATCTGCAGGTGGCGTTCGTCGATGCCGCCCCCTTTGCGCGGCTCGGGCTGCACGACCGGCCTGCGCTGCTGCTCGGCATGGATGCGCTGCGGTTGTTCGGCCGCGTGCGGATCGACTTCGCCAATCGCGAACTGCGCCTCGCCCAGCCCAAGGTGCCATAACCCTCTTCGCCCCTCCCCTTCAGGGGAGGGGATGGGGGTGGGGGACGCCTCGCAGAGATCGGCGCTCGTGACTTCCCCACCCCAACCCAGTGTCAGGTCGGTCAGGCCCCCGGCCTGACCTGAACCGCGCGGGGCGCGGTTCACCTGACGCTCCTGAAGGGGAGGGGCTTTTAGTCGCCCGTTGCGTTCCCGCGCGACCACGCTAGCCTCCCGTCAAACACAGGGGGCTGTCCATGTTCGCACGCATCACCACGATTCTCGCCACCAGTCTGCTCGCCACCACCGCGCTCGCCGGTGTCGCCACCGCGCAGGACCGCCCCGACCAGAAGGCCTATCTCGGCCTCTACAAGGAGCTCGTCGAGACCAACACCACGCTGTCCTCGGGAAGCTGCACCACCGCCGCCGCGCAGATCGGCGCGCGATTGAAGGCGGCGGGCTTCGCCGACGCCGACCTGACCTATTTCAGTGTGCCCGATCATCCCAAGGAAGGCGGCCTCGTCGCGATCCTCAAGGGGAGCGACGCCAAGGCCAAGCCGATGCTGCTCCTCGCGCATCTCGACGTGGTCGAGGCCAAGCGCGAGGACTGGACGCGCGATCCGTTCAAGCTGATCGAGGAAGACGGCTACTATTACGCCCGCGGCAGCACCGACGACAAGGCGATGGCGGCGATCTGGGCCGACAGCCTGATCCGCTTCAAGGCCGAGAACTACCGCCCCAAACGGACGATCAAGCTCGCGCTGACCTGCGGCGAGGAGACCACTTTCGCCTTCAACGGCGCGCAGTGGCTCGCCAAGAACAAGCCCGACCTGATCGCCGCCGAATTCGGCCTCAATGAAGGCGGCGGCGGGCAGATGACCGAGGACGGCAAGCGCCTCGCGATGTTCATGCAGGTCGGCGAGAAAGCCTCGCAGAACTTCACGCTTACCGCCACCAACCCCGGCGGCCACAGCTCGCAGCCGGTGCCGACCAACGCGATCTACCAGCTCGCCGACGCGCTCGAGGCGATCCGGTCTTACGAATTCCCGATCAAATTCACCGACACGACGCGCGCCTTCTTCACGGGCGCCGCGCCAGCGCAACCGCCTGAGATGCGCGACGCGATGCTCAAGCTCGTCGCCAACCCCGCCGACACTGCCGCCGACAAGATCGTCAGCACCGACAAGACCTTCCACTCGACGCTGCGCACCACCTGCGTCGCGACCTTGCTCAGCGCGGGCCATGCCGAGAACGCGCTCCCGCAGCGCGCCACCGCCAACGTCAACTGCCGCATCTTCCCGGGAGAGACCGTCGAGGGGACGCTCGCCAAGCTCCAGGCGCTCGCCGGCACCGCGGTGAAGGTCAGCGCCAACGCGCCGATCCGCCCCGTCGCGGTGCCGCCGAGCCTCGACCCCAAGGTGATGGGCCCGGCGCAGGCGGTGGCGGCGAAGCACTTCCCCGGCCTGACGATCCTGCCGCTGATGTCGACCGGCGCGACCGACGGCATCTTCTTCGAGGGGATCGGCATCCCGGTCTACGGCGTGCCGGGCATCTTCATGACCGGCGACTTCAACCGCGCGCATGGGCTCAACGAGCGGATGAACGTGAAGTCGCTCTATGACGGGCGGGATTACCTGTTCGATCTGGTCAAGGCCTACGCCGGCTAGCGCCCGATCCGCCACACCCCCAAACCGTCACCCCGGCCTTGTGCCGGGGCCCACCCGCCCGCGCGTGCTGCGCCGGCAGGCCGCGCGTCCCGGTGGACCCCGGCACGAGGCCGGGGTGACGTAGGGGGCAGAGAATCCGCGCCTTACCCTAAGGTGCGCAGCACGGGCTTCGTCTCGGACTTGATCCGGCTCACCCCAAAAAACAACAGCTTACGCCCCCCATTTCGTCGCCTGAGGCGTTGGGCCGCTTGAACAGTCTTCCGCACCCCCGGCGGAAGCATCGAACACTCGGAGACGAAACATGCGCGCATTGGTATGGCACGGCAAAGGCGACGTTCGCGTCGACACAGTCAAGGACCCCGAAATCCAGCATCCGCGCGATGCGATCATCAAGGTCACGGCCTGCGCGATCTGCGGCTCGGACCTCCATCTGCTCGACGGCTATCAGCCGACGATGCAGGCCGGCGACATCCTCGGCCACGAGAATATGGGCGAAGTCGTCGCATTGGGCTCGGAAGTGACCAACCTCAAGATCGGCGACCGCGTCGTCGTCCCCTTCACGATCAGCTGCGGCGATTGCTTCTTCTGCCGCAAGGGCCTGTTCTCGGCGTGCGAGCGCACCAACCCCAATGCCGAGCTAGCGATCAAGGCGATGGGCCATTCGCCCGCCGGCCTGTTCGGCTTCAGCCACATGCTCGGCGGTTATTGCGGCGGCCAGGCCGAATACCTCCGCGTGCCGATGGCCGATATCGGCCCGATCAAGGTGCCCGACAGCGTCACCGACGAACAAGCCCTGTTCCTCTCCGACATCTTCCCGACCGGCTATATGGCCGCCGAGAATGCGCAGATCGAACCCGGCGACACGGTGGCGATCTGGGGCTGCGGCCCGGTCGGCCAGTTCGCGATCCGCTCAGCATTGATGCTGGGTGCGGGCCGCGTCATCGCGATCGACGAAGTGCCCGAGCGGCTGCTGATGGCGCAGGCCGGCGGCGCCGAGACGATCGATTTCAGCGAGACCGAGAACGTCTATGACGAGCTGCAATTCCGCACCAAGGGCCGCGGCCCCGACAGCTGCATCGACGCGGTCGGCGCAGAAGCTTCGGGCCATGGCAGCTTCGATGCGGTGCTCGACAAGACCAAGGCGACGATCGGCCTCGCCACCGATCGCATCCACGTGCTGCGCGAGGCGATCATGAGCTGCCGGATGGGCGGCACGGTGTCGATCCCCGGCGTCTATGTCGGGATGGGCGACAAGGTCCCGCTCGGCGCGTTGATGAACAAGGGGCTGACGATCAAGACCGGCCAGACCCACGTCCAGGCCTATACTGCGCCGCTGCTCGCGCGGATCGAGGCGGGCGACATCGACCCTAGCTTCGTCGTGACGCACCCGGCGAGCCTCGAGGATGCGCCCGAGATGTACAAGAAGTTCCGCGACAAGGAGGACGGCGTGATCAAGGTGGTGTTGCGGCCGTAAGGCGCGCCGCGACCCCTTGCGCTGCGAACCGCCCCCCGTCGGCCATGCCGGCGGGGGGCGTGTTGCGTCGGCCGGTCGCGCTGCGGTACGGCGGACCGAAGCGCGGCTCGGTTCAGACGGTAACCTGCTCCCCCAGCTCGAGCACCTTGCCTGGCGGGATCTTCAGGAAGTCGGTCGGGTCGCTCGCATTCCTCTGCAGGAACATGAAGATCCGGTCCTGCCACAGCGGCATGCCCTGGTCGGCGGCGGGCTTGATCGTGTTGCGGCCGATGAAATAGCTCGTCTTGGCGGGGTTGAGCGACTTCTTGTGGCTCACCGCCTCGAGCCCTAGGTCGCGCGGCACGTCGGGCGATTCCATGAAGCCATAGGTCAGCACGATGATCGTGAAATTGGCGTCGACCGGGCGGATCTCGGCGCGCTCGTCCTGCTCGACCGAGGGGCGGTCGGCGGTGCGGATGCTGCAGATCAGGTTCTTCTCGTGGAGCACCTTGTTGTGCTTGAGGTTGTGCAGCAGCGCGCCCGGTGCGCTGTCGGGGTTGGCGGTGAGGAACACCGCGGTCCCCTCGACGCGCTCGGGCGGGCGCTTGGCGAGCGCTGCCGCCAGGTCGGCGAGCGGGACGCTCTGGCGCAACTCGAATTCGCGGACGATCCCGCGCCCGCGGTTCCAGGTATAGATGACGAGGCCGATCACTGCGGCCACGACCAGCGGCACCCAGCCGCCCTCGATCACGCGCAGGATGTTCGCGCCGAAGAAGATCAGATCGAGCGTCAGGAACGGCAGGATTACCGCGAGCGCGAGCGGGCGCCCCCAGTTCCAGCGATGCCGCACGACGATATACGCGAGCAGCGTCGTCACCACCATCGTGCCCGTCACCGCGATGCCATACGCCGCAGCCATCGCCGAGGAGGTGCGGAACTGGATCACCAGCACCAGCACGCCGACCAGCAGCAGCCAGTTGATCGAGGGGAGGTAGATCTGCCCGGCCTGCGTCGCCGAGGTCTGGCGGATGCGCAGCCGCGGGAGGAGCCCGAGCTGGATCGCCTGTTGCGTCAGCGAATAGGCGCCGGTGATCACCGCCTGGCTGGCGATGACGGTGGCCATCATCGCAAGGCCGATCAGCCACGGACGGAGGCCCTCGGGGGCCATGAGGAAGAACCAGTCCTGGTTGACGAACGGCTTGCCCGCCGCGGCAGCGGCCTCGAGCGCGCTCAGCGCATAGGCGCCTTGCCCGAGATAGTTGAGGATCAGGCATGGGAAGACGAGCACGAACCAGCCGATGCGGATCGGCAGCACGCCGAAATGGCCCATGTCGGCGGTCAGCGCCTCGGCACCGGTGACGGTGAGGAACACCGCGCCGAGCACGAAGAGCCCGGTCACGCCGTGCGTCGCGAGGAAGATCGCGCCGTAATGCGGCGAGACGACGCGCAGGATCGAGGGCTCGTCGGTGATGTGCCACAGCCCGAGCGCGCCGATCGCGAGGAACCAGACGATGCAGACCGGCCCGAACAGCGCCGAGACGCTCGCCGTGCCGCGGCTCTGGATGAAGAACAAAGCGACGAGGATGACGATCGTCACGCCGAGAATCACCGAGTCGGAGAACACGTCGCCAAGCCCCGGGATCGTCTTGAGCCCCTCGACCGCCGAGAGCACCGACAGCGCCGGGGTGATGATCGCATCGCCATAGAAGAGCGACGCGCCCGCCGCGCCCAGCACGAGCGCGATCAGCGAGCGCTTGCCGAGCGCGCGCCGCGCCAGCGCGGTCAGCGCGAGCACGCCGCCCTCGCCCTGATTGTCGGCGCGCATCAGGAAGATGACGTATTTGACGGTGACGACGAGGATCAACGACCAGATCGCCAGGCTCAGCACGCCGAGGATCTCGCCGGGGTCGAGCCCGTCCTTGGCGGTCAGGTTGAGCGCCTCGCGAAAGGCGTAGAGCGGGCTGGTGCCGATATCGCCGAACACCACGCCGATCGCGCCGATCGTCAGCGCGACGAGCGCTGGGTGCGGGGTGGCTTTGGCGACAATGCTGTCAGTGGCAGAGGTCATAAGGGGGTAATGGCTCGCCGGAGAGGACGGCGCGCTTTACGCCCGTTACGCCTTTGCGCAAGCGGTTTAACCGAACGGGACCGTCGCTCGGCCGGACAGCGTTGCATGGTTGCATCGATTGCGACATAGGCGGGGTCATGGTTCCCTTTTCGTTCGCCCCGCTTGCCTTCGGGGGGCATTCCCTGCTCGCCTTGCGCAACGGTGCGCTGTTCTGGCCGGCGCGCCAGGCGCTGCTGGTGGCCGATCTCCACTTCGAGAAAGCGAGCTGGTTCGCCAAGCGCGGGCAGATGCTGCCGCCCTACGATTCGCTCGCGACGCTTGCCGATCTCAGCGCGGTCGTCGACGCGCTCAGCCCGCGCGAGATCTGGTGCCTGGGCGACAGTTTCCACGACCCCAAGGGCTGCGAGCGGTTGCCCGCCGCGGCGCAGGCGACGCTGCGCAGCCTGACCTCGGCGGCGCGCTGGACGTGGATCACGGGCAATCATGATGCGGGGCACGATGCCGGCTTGGTCGATCGCTGCGGCGGCGTGGTGGTCGACGAGGCGGTGGTCGACGGGCTGGTGCTCCGCCACGAAGCGAGCGCGCGCGAGACGCGGCCCGAGCTGTCGGGGCATTTCCATCCCAAACTCCGGCTGCGCGTGCGCGGCCGCAACGTCTCGCGGATCTGCTTCGTCGCGACACCGACCAAGCTGATCCTGCCCGCATTCGGCGCGTTGACCGGCGGGCTCGACGTCGATCACCCCGAGATCATCCGCGCGGTCGGGCCGGGGGCGGAAGCGCTGATCCCGGTCGAGGACAAGTTGCTGCGGTTCAAGGTCGCGGCGTAGCGGGACAAGAAAAGCCCCTCCCGTAAAGGGGAGGGGCTCAGAACATCAGCTCGCCAGTTGCGGGAACCCCGCGCGGAACGCCGCCACCTTCGGCTTGTCGAAGGTCACGATATACGGGTGGTTGGGGTTCCGGTCGAAGAAGTTCTGGTGATACGCCTCCGCCGGGAAGAACGAGCCGTTCTCGATCTTCGTCACGATCGGCTTGCCGAACACATGCGCCTGCCCGAGCTGTGCGATATACGCCGCAGCAACGCCGCGCTGCGCCGCGCTCTGCGGGAAGATCGCCGAGCGATAGCTATAGCCGCTGTCGGGCGTCTGGCGGTTGAGCTGCGTCGGATCGTGCGCGACCGAGAAATAGACGCGCAGCAGCGTCGCATAGCTGACCTTGGCGGGATCGTAGACGACGCGGATCGCCTCGGCATGCTGCGTCGTCTCGGTGGAGACCTGGTCATAGGTCGCGGTCTCGCGCGTGCCGCCGGCATAGCCCGCAGTGACGCTCTTCACGCCCTTCACATGCTCGAACACCGCTTCCATCCCCCAGAAGCAGCCGCCCGCGAACACCGCGGTCTGCGGGCCGCTCGCGGTGACGTCGGTCTTGGAGACGGGGATCGGCACCGCGCGCTCGGCTTTCGCCGTGCCGCCGCCGAGCGCGTAGAGCGCGATTCCGGCAAGGCCGGCAGTGATCAGGACGGGCTTGAACATCGAAACACCTCTGAGGCCAGGACATAACGCCATTCGCGTCATGCACGCGCCAAGTTACGCTTTGGCGGTCGACAAAGATGTCGTGTCGAATCAGGGCCGCTTCAAGCCACGCACGCGGTGCCAGATATAGAAAGCGACCGCGGCGACGAGCACGACCGCGATCACCGCATCGGCGCTGTGGAATGCCGCCTTCATCGCCGGGCTCTTGTTCCACTGATCGCCGAGCTTCATCCCGACCCAGGCAAGCCCGAAGCACCACGGCCACGAGCCGAGAAAGGTGTAGACGTGAAACGGCACCAGCGGCATCCGCGCGACGCCTGCCGGGAAGGCGATGAACGAGCGGATCACCGGCAGCAGCCGCCCGATCAGCACCGCCATATTGCCGAAGCGCGCGAAGAAGCGATCGGCGGCATCGAGCTCGCCCGGGCCGACCAGCACGTAGCGGCCCCACCGCTCGGCGAGCGGCCGCCCGCCGCGCTTGCCGATCTCATAGGCGACGATCGACCCGAGATTGCACCCGATCGCGCCCGCGGTAGCTGCGAGGAACAGGTCGAAGCGCCCGGTCGAGACGAGATAGCCCGCGAACGGCATGATGATTTCGGACGGCAGCGGAATGCACGCCGACTCGATCGCCATCAGGAGTGCGATGCCGAGATAGCCGCCGCTCGAAATGACGCCGATGGTGAAAGTGGCGAGGATGCCGAGGATTCGTTCGATCATGGGTGGAGGCTTTGCCGCGCGCGTTGGGCTGGGGCTAGGAGAAAGTTTCTTCTCCCCTCCCTGAAAGGGAGGAGAGGCCCAAGCGGTGGGGTTTCGCGTTTCATCGAGGGCAAAAGGCGAGAACGGCCTTCGACAAGCTCGCGACGAAGCGGCTAAGGGGTGCCGCCATGAACGAGTCCGACAAACGCCTCGCCGCGCTCGCCGCGATTGCCGAAGTCCGCGCCGGGATGATCGTCGGGCTCGGCACCGGCTCGACCGCCGCGTTCGCGATCGCGGCGCTCGGCGACCAGGTTCGCGCCGGCCTTGAGATCAAGGCCGTCGCCACCAGCCTCGCCACCGAAACCAGCGCCCGCGAGGCCGGCATCCAGCTCATCGAGATGCCCGCCCGGATCGACCTCACGATCGATGGCGCCGACGAGATCGACGATGCCCTCAACGCCATCAAGGGCGCCGGCGGTGCGATGCTGCGCGAGAAGGTCGTCGCTGCCGCGAGCGACCGGATGATCGTGATCGCCGACGGATCGAAGCGCGTCGCCAAGATCGGCGTGGCGAAAATCCCGGTCGAGATCCTACCCTTCGCCCAGGCGTTCGTCGCCGGCCGCCTTGCCGCGCTTGGCAGCACGCCAATGCTGCGGGCGGGTTTCACCAGCGACCAGGGCAATCCGATCCTCGATTGCCGCTTCCCCGCCGACATCGATCATACTGCGCTCGCCGCGGCGATCGACGCGATTCCGGGGGCACTCGGTCACGGTCTGTTCCTCGCCGAGGTCGACGCCGCCTATATCGCGACCGACGGAGTCGTTACGCGGCTAGAACGCGGCCGCGCGAGCGACTAAAGCGCGATCCTTATCTTCAACCCCGGGCAACCCGACCGACGCGCGAGCGTTCAGCGACCACACTAAAAGGCGACCCCCTGCATGGCCGACACCCAGACCCAAGCGAACCCCGCAACCGCGCTCCACGAGGATGGCAGCCCCGAGCGACTCCAGATCGACACGATCCGCACGCTGTCGATGGATGCGGTGTCGACCGCAAAGTCGGGGCATATCGGCACGCCGATGGCGCTCGCGCCGGTCGGCCACACGCTGTGGACCAAGTTCCTGCGCACCGACCCGTCGACCCCCGACTGGCCCAACCGCGACCGCTTCGTGCTGTCGGTCGGCCATGCGTCGATGCTGCTTTACGCGCTGCTGCACCTCGCCGGCGTCGAGGAGATCGATCGCGATGGCAAGAAGTCCGGCGCTCCCGCGGTCAGCCTCGACGACATCAAGGCGTTCCGCCAGCTCGGCTCGAAGACGCCGGGCCATCCCGAATATCGCCACACCACTGGCGTCGAGACGACGACGGGTCCGCTCGGTGCCGGCTGCGGCAATTCGGTCGGCATGGCGATCGCCGAGCGCTGGCTCGCCGCGCGCTACAATCGCGACGGCTTCAAGCTGTTCGACCATGACGTCTACGTCTTCTCGGGCGACGGCGACATGATGGAGGGCGTCGCGAGCGAAGCCGCCAGCCTCGCCGGGCATCTCAAGCTGTCGAACCTGTGCTGGGTCTACGATTCGAACCACGTCTCGATCGAGGGCGGCACCGACCTCGCGTTCGACGAGGACGTCGGCAAGCGTTTCGAGGCCTATGGCTGGCACGTCCTCCACGTCGACGACGCCAACGATTGCGCAGCGATGGCGGCGGCGCTCGACAGCTTCAAGGCCTGCGACGACAAGCCGACCTTCATCGTGGTGAAGAGCATCATTGGCTATGGTAGCTCGATCCAGGGCACCGCCAAGGCGCACGGCGAGGGCATGACGCTCGACGACATCGCCAACACCAAGAAGGCCTATGGCTGGGATCCCGAGGCGAAGTTCCTGGTGCCGGACGGCGTCAAGGAAGGCTTCCACAAGGCGGTCGCGGATCGCGGCACGCCGCTGCGCGAAGCCTGGGATGAAATGCGCGCGCGCTATGCCGATGCGTACCCCGAGCTGTCGAAGGAACTCGATGCGCTGCTCACGAGCCAACTGCCGGAGGGCTGGGATGCCGACATCCCGACCTTCGAGGCGGATGCCAAGGGCATGGCGTCGCGCGATGCCGGCGGCAAGGTTATGAACGCGATCGCCGCCAAGGTGCCGTGGTTGATGGGCGGCTCGGCCGATCTCGCGCCTTCGACCAAGACGCTGATCGACAATGGCGGTTCGTTCCAGGCGGCCAGCTATGACGCGCGCAACCTCCATTTCGGCGTGCGCGAACATGGTATGGGCGCGGTCGTCAACGGCATGGCGCTGTCCTATCTGCGGTCCTATTCGGCGACGTTCCTGGTCTTCTCGGATTACATGCGGCCGCCGATCCGGCTCGGCGCGCTTATGGAACTGGGCGCGACCTATGTCTTCACGCACGATTCGATCGGCGTCGGGGAAGACGGCCCGACGCACCAGCCGATCGAGCAGGTGATTTCGCTCCGCGCGATCCCCGGCCTCGACACGATCCGCCCGGCCGACGCCAACGAGACCGCATGGGCGTGGAAGGCGGCGATGCAGTCGGCCAACCACCCGACCGCGCTGATCCTGTCGCGCCAGGCGCTGCCGACGATCGACCGGTCGAAATATGCCAGTGCCGAGGGGCTGATGAAGGGCGGCTACGTGTTGGCCGACAGTGAGAACCCGCAGGTCATCCTGATCGCGACCGGCTCGGAAGTGTCGCTCGCGCTCGACGCGCATGACAAGCTCGTCGCACAAGGTGTGGCGTCGCGCGTCGTGTCGCTGCCGAGCTGGCATCGCTACGAGAGCCAGGACGAAGCCTATAAGGAGTCGGTCCTGCCAAAGGCGGTCACCGCGCGGCTCGCGATCGAGATGGGCAGCGAGATCGGCTGGGACCGCTATGTCGGCACGCATGGCAAGACGATCACCATGTCGACCTTCGGCGCTTCGGCCCCGATCGCCAAGCTGCAGGACAAGTTCGGCTTCACCGTCGACCATGCCGTCAAGCTCGCGACCGAGATGGTCAACGCGGCGAAGTAGGGAAACCAGGGACTACCCTCCCGTCACCCTCGCGAAAGCGAGGGTCCCGCTTCTTCTTCCCAGTTCGGGGCAAGGCAGCGGGATCCCCGCCTTCGCGGGGATGACGGGGAGGGGACCCAACACTATTCGCCCCCACGGGGTTGTTCGCGTAACCGCCGTGCCCAAATGCAGGGCTACAAGGGCGCAAGACACAGATTTTCGGAGAAGCACTGATGGGCCGTTTGAACGATCTCGCAAATCTGGGTCAGGCCGTGTGGCTCGACTTCGTCGACCGCAAGTTCCTCGCCGAGGGCGGCCTGCAGAAGATGGTCGACGAGGATTCGCTGACCGGCGTCACGTCGAACCCGTCGATCTTCGAAAAGGCGATGGGGCACGGCGACGCGTACGACGCAGAGCTCGCCGCCTTCGACAAGACCCATCCCGATGCGCCGACGATGGAGCGCTACGAGCATCTCGCGATCCTCGACATCCAGGCCGCCGCCGACACGCTGCGCCCGGTCTACGACCGGCTCGAGGCCAAGGACGGCTATGTCAGCCTCGAAGTCTCGCCCTATCTCGCCAACGACACCGATGGTACGATCGCCGAGGCGCAGAAACTTTGGAAGGCGGTCAACCGCCCGAACCTGATGATCAAGATCCCCGGCACCCCCGCCGGCGTCCCCGCGATCGCCGCGACGATCGATGCCGGGATCAACGTCAACGTCACGTTGCTCTTCTCGCAGAACGCCTATCAGGCGGTTGCCGAAGCCTATGTCGAGGGCCTCGAGAAGCGCGCCGCGCGCGGTGAGCCGATCGACAAGATCGCCAGCGTCGCAAGCTTCTTCATCAGCCGGATCGATTCGAAGATCGACGACAAGATCGATGCCGGCGTCGGTGGCGACGACGCCAAGGCGCTCAAGGGCAAGGTCGCGATCGCCAACGCCAAGCTCGCTTATGCCTGGTATGAAGAGTTCATCGCGTCGGCCCGCTGGCAGGCGCTCGCCGCCAAGGGCGCGCAGGTCCAGCGGCTGCTTTGGGCGTCGACCGGCACCAAGAACCCTGACTATCCCGACACGCTGTATCTCGACACGCTGATCGGCAAGGACACCGTCAACACCGTGCCGCCCAAGACGCTCGACGCGTATCGCGAGCGCGGCACCGCGGCGGCGACGCTCGGCCAGGATGTCGCCGGTGCGCGCCACGTCATCTCGGAGGCCGAGCGGCTCGGCCTCGACCTCGACGGCGTTACCGACACGCTGGTCGAGGAGGGCGTCGCGTCCTTCTCCAAGGCGTTCGACGACCTGCTCGGCGCGATCGCGGCAAAGCACCCCGCGCACGCCTGACCTTACCATTTTCTTCCCCGGCGGAGGCCGGGGCCCAGTCGAGACACGGTCCTGGCGGCAGACAGCCTTTCACGATCACTGTCTGCGCGACTGGGCCCCGGCCTCCGCCGGGGAAGCTGTACCGCTTTTTGATCGAAGGATTGTCCACATGAAGATCGGGATCATCGGCTTGGGCCGCATGGGCGGCAACATCGCGCGCCGGCTGATGCGCGCAGGGCACGAGACGGTCGTGTTCGACCGCAACGCCCCCGCAGTCGAGGGCCTCGTCGCCGATGGCGCGATCGGCGCGACCTCGCTCGAGGACATGCGCGACAAGCTCGACA
This sequence comes from Sphingomonas sp. UYEF23, assembly GCF_040546165.1. Taxonomy (NCBI): domain Bacteria; kingdom Pseudomonadati; phylum Pseudomonadota; class Alphaproteobacteria; order Sphingomonadales; family Sphingomonadaceae; genus Sphingomonas; species Sphingomonas sp. UYEF23. Next base: position 185,349 of record NZ_JBEPNG010000005.1, read on the forward strand.
AACCCGGCATCTACTGGGTGATGCTCCCGGCGGGCGAGCCGACCGAACAGACGATCGCGACGATCGGCGGCTTCGACACCAAGGGCGACATCATCATCGATGGCGGCAACAGCTTCTACAAGGACGACATCCGCCGCGCCAAGGCGCTGACCGAGCAGGGCACGCACTACGTCGATGTCGGCACGTCGGGCGGCGTGTGGGGGCTCGAGCGCGGCTATTGCATGATGGTGGGCGGATCGAAGGAAGCGGTCGACACGATCGACCCGATCCTCGCAGCGCTCGCCCCCGGCATCGGCACGATCCCGCGCACGCCGGGCCGGATCGAGGAGAATGAGGATCCGCGCGCCGAGCAGGGCTATATCCATGCCGGGCCGGCCGGTGCCGGGCACTTCGTCAAGATGGTGCACAACGGCATCGAATACGGCCTTATGCAGGCCTATGCCGAGGGCTTCGACATCCTCAAGGGCAAGGCGTCGGACAAGCTGCCCGAGGACGAGCGCTTCGATCTCAACCTCACCGACATCGCCGAAGTATGGCGCCGCGGCTCGGTGATCTCGTCGTGGCTGCTCGATCTCACCGCGATCGGCCTCGCCAAGGACCAGAACCTCGAACAATTCACAGGAAGCGTCGCCGATTCGGGCGAGGGCCAGTGGACGATCGACGCCGCGATGGAGGAGAAAGTCCCGGCCAACGTGCTGACCGCCGCGCTGTTTGCGCGCTATCGCAGCCGCGTCGATCATACCTTCGGCGACAAGTTGCTCTCGGCGATGCGCTTCGGCTTCGGCGGGCATGTCGAGATGCCGCAATGAGCGTCAAGCTCGTCGTCTCCGACGTCGATGGCACGCTGGTCGACAAGCAGAAGCAGGTTACACCCGGCGTCAAGGCCGCGGTCGCACGGCTGCGCGAGGCGGGCGTCGGGTTCACGATCGTCAGCGCGCGGCCGCGTTCGGGGATGATGCCGATCGCCGAGCTGCTCGGCATCGACGCGCCGATGGGGGCGTTCAACGGCGGCACGGTGTTCACCCGCGACGGCACGGTGACGAGCCAGCACTATGTCCCGCGCGCGGTGGTCGAGGGCGTGTTCGACGTCGTTAAAGGCGCAGCGGTCGACATATGGGTGTTCGCCGACGATCAATGGTATGCCAGCACCGATCAGGGCGGGCATGTCGGCAGCGAGAAGCTGGCGTCGAACCAGGCGCCGGTCGTGCGGCAGGACTTCACCGATCTGTTCGACCGCGTCGACAAGCTGACCTTCGTCAGCGACGATGCCGAGCTGCTCAAGGCGCTCGCCGGACAGGCCAAGGGTTACGGCGACCGCGCGACGATCGCGCAGTCGCAGGTCTATTATCTCGACGTGACAGCACTTGCCGGCAACAAGGGCGACGGCGTCGCTGCGTTGTCGGAGACGCTCGGCGTTCCGCTCGACGCGATCGCGGTGCTGGGGGATCAGGCGAACGACCTGCCGATGTTCGCCCGCGCCGCCGTGTCCTACGCAATGGGGCAGGGGCCCGAGGCGGTCCGCGCCAAGGCGACGCATGTCGTGGCGAGCAACGACCAAGACGGCGTCGCCGAGGCGATCGACGCGATCCTCGCTGGACGCTGAGCGTCGCGTGCGCCACCTTTGCCCGAACGGGTAAACAGGGGTGGCATATGCGATACTGGATGGGATTGATCGGGCTGGCCGTCGCGAGCCCGCTGGCGGCCAAGACGCATGATCTGCCCGCCACGCCGCAGACCGTCGCTTGGGGGCATTACGACGCGACCTCCAAGCCCGTCTTGACGATCGAGTCGGGCGACACCGTCGTCGTCCATACGCTGCTGACCAACAGCCCGGCAGGGCTCGAGAAAGCGGGCGTCGCGCCCGCCGATGTCGAGCCCGCGTTGCGCGCGGTCTATGCCGGCGTCCCAGCGAGCGAGCGCGGGCCGGGCGGGCACGTGCTCACCGGCCCGATCGCGATCACCGGCGCCGAGCCCGGTGACACGCTCGAGATCCGCATCCTCAAGATCGATCTCGCGATCCCCTATGCCTACAACGCCTTTCGCTATGGCGCGGGGTTTCTGACCGACGATTTCCCCTATGCGCGGATGAAGATCGTCCCGCTCGACAAGAAGGCGATGCTCGGACGGTTCGCGCCGGGCGTCGATGTCCCGCTCCGGCCGTTCTTCGGCAGTATGGGGGTGGCACCGCCGCCTTCCTTCGGCCGTTATGATTCGGCTCCGCCGACGATCAATGGCGGCAATATGGACGACAAGGCGCTCGTCGCGGGGACGACGCTGTTCCTGCCGGTCCATGCCAGCGGTGCGCTGTTCCAGGTCGGCGACGGCCATGCCGCACAGGGCAATGGCGAAGTCGACATCACCGCGCTCGAAACCTCGCTGACGGGGACGCTGCAGTTCATCTTGCACAAGGGCGAGAAGGCCCCCTATCCGCGCGCGGAGACCCCGACGCACTATATCGCGATGGGGTTCGACGACGATCTCAGCAACGCGACGCGCAAAGCGCTGCGCAACATGATCGACTTTCTCGTGGCCGCGAAGGGGATGACGCGCGATGACGCGTACATGCTGATCAGCGTCGCGGGGGATGTAGAGGTGACCGAACTGGTCGATCGCAACAAGGGCGTGCATGTGATGCTGCCCAAGGCCGTGTTCACCAAGCGGTAGCGCCCACTCTCCGACGTCACCCCGGCCTCGTGCCGGGGTCCACCGTGACGCACGCACTAGGCGTCAGAACACGCATCCCGGTAGACCCCGGAACAGGTCCGGGGTGACGGTTGCGCGGGTCTACCGCCGACCGAACCACATCCGCTGCAGCTCCTGCGACCGATCGAGCCACTGATGCTTGATCGCCCCCGCCAGATGCAGCGCGACCAGCGCGTAGACGGCATAAGCGATGATCTCGTGCGCCTCGCCAAACCCGTCATGCACCGCCTTCTTCGTCGCCGGATCGAGCGCCATGATGAAGCCGAGGCGCGGCCATTCGAACAGGCCGTAGAGGAACATCGGATGGCTCGCCGCATCCTTATAGGCCGAATCCATGATCCACCCCGTCAGCGGCATCGCGAACAGGATCAGGTAGAGCCCCCAATGCACGATATGCGACGCGGCGACTTCCCAGCGCGCATAGCCCTGCGGCAGCGGCGGCGGGCGGTGGCCGAGGCGCCACAGAATCCGCAGCAGCGCGAGCCCGAGGATCGTGATGCCGATCGACTTGTGCAGGTCGATCGCCGGGCGCACCTGCACGTCGGCAAGATTCGGCCATGTCCAGGCGAGCAGGACATTGGCGACGATCAGCACCGCGATGATCCAGTGGAGCACGATCGCGACATGGGTGTAGCGCTGTAACATCGACCGGCTCCTCGCGATTTGGTAGGGCGGAGCCTAGCGGCCCGGTCGTGGCCGCGCTAGGCGCGTCATCGCTTGTTCATCCACTATCGGTAACGCCCCCGCAATGACCTCGCTCGCCGAAACGCTCGTTGCCGAATCCCCGCGGCTCACCCCGCGCCGCGTGCCGCTCGCAAGCCGCCTGATCGGCGCGATCGGGCCGCTGCTGTTCCTCGGTTTGTTCGTTCAAGCGTTCATGCGGCAGAGCCTGGCGGTCTGGTCGATCGGGATCGCCTATATCCTCTACGACACGGCCTTGCTCGCGTTCACCGCGTGGAACATCCGCGATCTGCGTCAGACACCGCACCCCACGCCTGTCACCTCGCCCAGCTTCGGCGTCATCGTTGCGGCGCATAACGAGGCGAGCGTCATCGCCGCGGCGATCGATCGGCTCGCGGGGCAAGCGTCGCCGCCCGATCTGATCCTGATCGCCGATGACGGATCGAGCGATGCGACCGCCGAAGTGCTCGAGCGGCGCTACGGGCTCGCCGTCCCGCCGCTGGGCACGATGACGCCGCCCTCGGCGATCCTGCCGTCGCTGCGCTGGCTGCGGCTGCGCCATACCGGCAAGGCGCGCGCGCTCAATGCGGCGATGGTGCAAGTCGATACCGAAGTCGTGCTGACGGTCGACGCCGACACGCTGCTCGAACCCGGCGCGATCGCCGCGATGCGCGCGGCGTTTGCCGCCGAGCCGACGCTCGTCGCGGCGACCGGCGTGCTCGCGCCGATCTGCGGGCGCGATCTGCAGGGCCGCTTCTTCGAGTGGTTCCAGACCTACGAATACGTCCGCAACTTCCTGTCGCGCCACGCCTGGGAGCGGCTCGACAGCCTGTTGCTAATTTCGGGCGCGTTCGCCGCGTTCCGGCGCGAGGCGGTGGTCGCGGTCGGCGGGTTCGACCCCGATTGCATGGTTGAGGATTACGAGCTGATCCACCGGCTCTATCGCCATGCTGCCGATCATGGTCGCGACTGGAAGATCCGCGTGGTCGGCGGCGCGCTCGCGCGGACCGATGCGCCGGCGAGCCCGATGGCATTCCTGCGCCAGCGGCGGCGCTGGTTCGGCGGCTTTCTCCAGACGCAGCGTTGGAACCGCGACATGGTCGGCGCGCGGCGCTTCGGCTGGCTCGGCACCGCGATGCTGCCGGTCAAGGCGCTCGATACGGTGCAGCCGATCTACGGGCTCGCTGCGTTCGCGATCCTCGTCGGGCTGGTGGTCAGCGGACGCTTCACGCTCGCCTTGCCGATCCTGCTCGTGATGCTCGCCAAGATCGCGATCGACCTGACCTTCCACCTCTGGTCGCTCGGCATGTACAAGCGCTGGACCGGGCAGCGCGAGGGGCTCGCGCTGTTCCCCGCGCTGATCGCCGCGCTCCTCGAGCCGTTCAGCTTCCAGCTGCTGCGCCATGCCGGTGCGGTGTGGGGCTGGCACGCGTTCCTGACGGGGCGCGAGAGTTGGGGCCGGCAACAGCGCACCGCGATCGTCGCGCCGGCGGAGTGAGCGCCTAGGCGACGAGCCGATAGCCGATTCCGGGCTCGTTGAGCAGCAGCGCGGGTGCGCCCGGATCGAGCTCGAGCTTCAACCTCAGCGCGCGCACGGCGACACGCAGATATTCGACATCGTCGAGATGCCCGTCGCCCCACACCACGCGCAGCAGATGCGCGTGCGTCAGGAGCTTGCCGGCATGCCGCGCGAGCTCGGCGAGCAGGGCAAATTCCTTGCGCGTCAGCTTCACCGCGGCGCCGTCGCGCGACACCTGGTGTGCCGCGAGGTCGATCTCGACTGGTCCGACCTTCAGTAGGTTCCCGCCCGCCGGCACGGCATTGTGCCGCCGCAGCACGCCGCGCACCCGGGCAAGCAATTCCTCGGTGTCGAACGGCTTCACGACATAATCGTCGGCGCCGAGATCGAGCGCGGCCACCTTCTCCGCGGTCGCATCGCGCGCGGTAAGGACGATCACCGCGCGGTCCATCGCCTTGAGCAGCGGCACGAGTTCGATCCCGTCGCGGTCGGGCAGGCCGAGATCGAGCAGCACCAGCGCGCACCCGGGGCGATGCGCCAGCGTCAGCGCGTCGGCGGCGGTGGCGGCTTCGTCGGCGGTCAGCCCGGCGCGCTCGATCGCGCCGCGCACCAGGCGGCGGATCGCGGATTCATCGTCGACGATCAAGATCTGTGCGGTCATTTGCTTCCCGTACGCGCGATCGGCGCATTCGGCCATGCCACGACGAACGCCCGGTACCCGCAGAGCTGCGGCCGCGTCGAGGCGATGGCGTTTTGCGCAATTCCTGCCTAATCCATCGCGAGGCAAAGGAGCGGAGAGCGATGGCAGGATTGTGGTTCGAGGAGTTGCAGGTCGGGCAGACCTTTGCCCATGCGATCCGGCGGACGGTGACCGAGACTGACAATCTGCTCTTCTCGACGCTGACGCATAACCCCGCGCAGCTCCATCTCGATGCCGAGTACATGAAGGACAGCGACTATGGTCGCATCATCGTCAATTCGACCTTCACCTTGGGGCTGATGGTCGGCGTGTCGGTCGGCGACACCACGCTTGGCACCGCGGTCGCCAATCTCGGCTGGGACGAGGTACGCTTTCCCGCGCCGGTGTTCATCGGCGACACGCTGCGGATCGAGACCGAGGTCGCCGAGCTGCGCGAGTCAAAGTCCCGCCCCAATGCCGGGATCGTGACCTTCATCCACCGCGCCTACAATCAGCGCGACGAGCTGGTCGCCTCGTGCAAGCGTTCGGGGCTGCAGCGGCGGCGGCCGGCATGACGCCGCTGCGCTCCTGGCTGTTCATCCCCGGCGACAGCGAGAAGAAGCTCGGCAAGGTCGATGCTTGTGGCGCCGATGCGGTGATCCTCGATCTCGAGGATTCGGTTGCGGCGGCGAACAAGCCGGCGGGCCGGGCGCTGGTCGCCGCGTTCGTCGGCGAGCGCCCGCGCGGCACCCGCGCGAGCCAGTTGTGGGTGCGGATCAATCCGTTCGACAGCGGCCTCGCGCTCGACGATCTGGTCGCGGTGGTCGGCGCCGCGCCCGATGGCATCATGCTGCCGAAATGCGACGGGCCCGACGACATCCGCCGGCTGTCGCACTATCTCGACGCGCTCGAGGCGCAGGCCGGCGTCGCGCCGGGATCGATCAGGATCGTGCCGGTGGCGACCGAAACCGCCGCAGCCCCGTTCACGCTTGGCGCGTATGCGGGGGCGGGGCTCGATCGCTTGCTCGGGCTGACTTGGGGCGCGGAGGATCTCTCCGCCGCGCTTGGCGCGAGCAGCAATCTTGATCCCGCCGGCGGCTGGGCGCTGACCTATCGCTTGGTGCGCTCGCTCACGCTGCTCGGCGCGAAGGCGGCGGGGGTGCAGGCGATCGATACGCTCTATGTCGATTTCCGCGACGAGGCGGGATTGCGCGAGAGTTCGCGCGCAGCGCGGGCGGAGGGCTTTACCGGCCGCCTCGCGATCCATCCCGCGCAAGTCGCCGCGATCAACGCGAGCTTCATGCCGTCGCCCGAGGAGATCGCACACGCGCAGCGGATCGTCGCGGCGTTTGCAGCGGCGCCGGGCGTGGGGACCGTTGGGCTCGATGGGCGGATGGTGGATCTGCCGCACTTGAAGCAGGCCGAGGGTCTGCTCGCATTGGCTGCGGCCTATACGCGGTAGGGTTGGACGATCGGACCTCCGTCACCCCGGCCTTGTGCCGGGGCCCACCGTGCCGCAAATGCTGCCAGCGCAGTGCAGCGCATCCCGGTAGACCCCGGCACGAGGCCGGGGTGACGGCTACGACAGGCCGAGCGCGGGTCCGTCAACGGTATCGCCCCGGTGCGCAGCTCAGCCCGAACTCGCCACCGCCACCTTGTCGCGGAAGCGCCGCCGCTTGGCATCGACGTCCGCGCGGGCGCGCTCGATCGCTTCGACTTCGGTCGCTTCGAGCAAGGCGTCGATCACGCGCCCGAGATGGTCCCACATCGCATTGTGCGCACGGCTCGCGTCGCCCGAGGCCAGAGCCTCGACGATCCGCAGATGCTCGGACTGGCGCGGCGCGACCCCGGCGGTGCGGACCTTCTCGGTCAGCAGCCGGTATTGCGGCGAGCGGCTGCGCGTGTCCCACAGCATCGCGACGGTGATCTCGAGCGCGCTGTTGCCGGTGGAACGCGCGATCTCGAGGTGGAATTCGCGATCGGCGACCTCGGCGGTGACGAGATCGACATTCTCCATCTCGCGCACCAGCGACCGCAGCCGCGCAAGGCGCTCGGCGTCGATCTGCCCGGCCGCAAGCCCCGCGACTTGCGATTCGATCAGCCGCCGCGCTTCGAGCAGCTCGAAGCCGCCGACATCGGTTTCACTGAGCACCCCACCCGCCGGATGCAGCGCGGCGACATACACCCCCGAATTGGTTCGCACCTCGACCATGCCGTCGACCTCGAGCGCGATGATCGCCTCACGTACCGTGGGGCGCGACACCTTGTACTGCAGCGCAAGGTCGCGCTCGGACGGCAGTCGATCACCGATCGCATAGCGCCCGCTGGCGAGCGCGGCGCGGACGTCGGATGCGACCTGTTCGTAAAGCCTTGTGACGCGGCGCGGCTGGTCATTCATCATGCGATCGTGACCGAGCTTTGCGAAGAGCGCAACATCTGCAACATCTTGGATACCGAATTCTTCCCTGGCCAATCTGGCCTTACCAGCATGGACAGCGCGGACCGATCTGTCTAGCTTCCTCGACATAATGTCGGGGAGGGACGCATCGTGAAGATCCTGGACGCGCGCGTCATCGCCACCGCGTGGGGGCGAGATTCCGATGCCGACACAACACGTCCGGCGAAAGATCAGCACGCTTTGCACGGCTTGGCGTGGACACTGAGCGCATGAAGATCCGGCATCTGCGCTGGTGGATCGTCGGTTTGATCTGCGTCGGCACGATCGCCAACTATCTCGCCCGCAATTCGCTCGGCGTGCTCGCGCCGCAGCTGAAGGCGAGCTTCGCGATGTCGACGCAGCAATACAGCTATGTCGTCGGCGCGTTCCAGCTTGCCTACACCGTGATGCAGCCCGTCGCCGGCTATATCGTCGATCATTTCGGGCTGCGCGCGGGCTTCGCCTTTTTCGGTGTCGCCTGGTCGGCCGCGAACATGCTGAGCGCGCTGGCGGGCGGCTGGTTGAGCCTTGCCTTCTTCCGCGCCTTGCTCGGCATGAGCGAAGCGGCGGCGATCCCGTCGGGGATGAAGGCGATCGCCGAATGGTTTCCAGCGCGGGAGCGTTCGGTCGCGACGGGCTGGTTCAACGCCGGCACGTCGCTCGGCGCGCTGATCGCGCCGCCGATCGTCGTCGCGGTGACGCTGTGGGGCGACTGGCGGCTGGCCTTCGTCGTGACCGGCGCGGTCGGGCTGGTGTGGGCGGGTGCGTGGTACGCTTTCTATCGCTCGCCGAACGACCATCCGTCGATCACGCCCGAGGAACGCGCCATGATCGCGCAGGACCGCCCGCTCGTCCCGGCGCGCCGCGCGAGCGCGAAGGAGATCCTGGGGAGCGCGAAATTCTGGGTGATCGCGGTGCCGCGCTTCCTCGCCGAGCCCGCGTGGCAGACCTTCAGCTTCTGGATCCCGCTCTACCTCGCGACCGAGCGCGGGATGGACTTGAAGCAGATCGCCTTGTTCGCGTGGCTGCCGTTTCTCGCGGCGGATCTCGGCGGCGTGCTCGGCGGGTATCTGTCGCCGTTCTTCATCAAGCGCTTCGGGATGCGGCTGATCCCGTCACGCGTGCTCGGCATCAGCCTTGCCGCGGTGTTGATGATCGCGCCGGGCTGTATCGGCCTCGCCGCGAGCCCGTACACTGCGATTGCGCTGTTCTGCATCGGCGGCTTTGCGCACCAGATGATCTCGGTGCTGATCAACACGCTGTCGGCCGATGTCTTCACGCCCGAGGAAGTCGGCACCGCCAACGGGTTTGTCGGGCAGGCCGGCTGGATCGGCGGGCTGCTCTTCTCGCTGCTGATCGGTCAGCTGGCGGATACGGTCGGCTATGCGCCGTTGTTCGGCGCGCTCGCCGTGTTCGACCTGATCGGTGCAGCGGTGCTGATCGTCTTCGTCAGCCGCCTGACGTTACCCGAAGTGCCTGAGTCGAGGGAGTTGGCATGAGACACGCCACGATCGCCAATCCGCCGCTGTTCGCGCTGACCGAGCGCACGCGCGGACGGATCACGCTGACCGCCGATACTGGCGCGGTGGCGCATCTGTTCGTGCTCGAGGACGATATCGTCCGCCTCCTGCTGCTCGCGAACGGCACGGTGACGAGCCCGCCGAGCTGGGCGATCGCTGCGGGGGCCGAGGATATCGCGGAGCCCGGGCGCGACCGGATGGACGTCGCGGGCTTCGCTTGCCCCGAGGCTTTGGTCGAGGAGACCGACGGCACGCTCGTCGTCGCGACCGCGCGGATCCGCGTGACGATCGCGCTCCACGGCTTGCACTGCCGTTGGGAACAGCATGACGGCGCGGCCTGGCAGCCGATCGCCGCCGACCGCCCGACCCAGGCGTATGATTTCGGCTGGTGGGACGGCCGCGCGCACCACTTTCTCGAGCGCCGCGCGGGCGATCGCCATTATGCGCTCGGCGAACGCGCGGGCGCGATGGACCGCACCGGCCGCCGCTTTCGCCTCACCAGTCTCGATCCGATGGGCTATGACGCCGAGCTGAGCGACCCGCTCTACAAGGCGATTCCCTACGTGCTCGTCGCCGATGCTGCCGGCCGCTGCCACGGCGAATTCCACGACACGCTCGCGCGCGTGACCTACGATTTTGGTCGCGAACTCGATAACTATCACGGGCCTTACCGCCACGTCGTCGCCGATCACGGCGATGTCGATCTGTGGATGATCGCCGGTCCCGACCCGCTCGCGGTGACCAAACGGTTTACCTGGCTGACGGGGCGCCCGGCGCTGATGCCGGCCTGGTCGCTCGGCTATTCGGGCTCGACGATGACCTACACCGATGCGCCCGATGCCGCGGTGCAGATGCAGAGCTTCACCGCCAAGCTTGCCGAGCATGACATCGGCTGCACGTCGTTTCATCTGTCGTCGGGCTACACGTCGATCGGCGACAAGCGCTACGTCTTCCACTGGAACCGCGACAAGTTTCCCGATCCCGCCGCCTTCGTCAAAAGCTATGCCGATGCGGGCGTGCGGCTCGTCCCCAACATCAAGCCGGCGATGCTGCTCGATCATCCGCTGATCGACGAGGTCCGGGCGGGCGGGCTGCTCGTCGCGGACGCGGATGGCGTGGAAACTCAGGCGCAATTCTGGGATGCGCCCGGCGTCTATCTCGACTTCACCAACCCGGCGACCGCGGCGTGGTGGAAGGCGCAGGTGACAACAGCACTGCTCGACACCGGCATCGAAGCGACATGGAACGACAATAACGAATATGAAGTGTGGGACGCGCGCGCGCGGATCCACGGCTTCGGCACCCCGCGTGCGGCGGCCGAAGCGCTGCCGCTGCAGGCGTTGCTGATGATGCGCGCATCGCGTGCCGCGCAGATCGCGCATGCGCCGGGCAGGCGGCCCTATGTCGTGACGCGGTCGGGGATGACCGGCCTGCAGCGCTACGCACAGACTTGGTCGGGCGACAATCGCACCGACTGGAAGACGCTGCGCTACAATCTCAAGATGGGTCTCGGGCTCGCGCTGTCGGGGATCTCGAACAGTGGCCACGATGTCGGCGGCTTTGCCGGACCGCCGCCCGATGCCGAACTGCTGGTGCGCTGGGTGCAAGCCGGCGTGTTGATGCCGCGTTTCAGCATCCACAGCTGGAACGACGACCGCAGCGTCAACGAACCGTGGATGCATGCCGAGGCGCTCCCCGCGATCCAGCGTTTGATGGCGCTCCGCCAGACGCTGCTGCCGTTCTTCGGCGATCTCCTGCTGCGCTACAGCCATGATTTCGAGCCGATCGTCCGGCCGGTATGGCTCGATCATCCCGGCGATGCGGCGGCCTGGATCGACGGCGACGACCATATGCTCGGGCGCGACGTGCTCGCGGCGATCGTCGTCGAGCACGGTGCCGCGACGCGCACCGTGCGGCTTCCGGGGCGCGACGACTGGTACGACGTGTGGAGCGGGACGCGCCATGCCGGCGGCACCGTGATCGAGGTCGCCGCGCCGCTGGCGGGCAATCCGCCGCTGTTCGCGCGCGCCGGTTCGGCGATGTTCGTCGATCTTGCGCAGGGCGGCTTCGCGCCCGCGCCACGCGATCGCGGGTTGTGGCTGTTCCCGCCAGCGGGGGAGGGCGATTTTACCGTCAGCGCCTTCGAGGATGACGAAACACGCCAAGAACCGCGTGTTTGGCGCATTACCGGGCAGTGTACCGCCGACGCGATCACGCTCACCATCGCTGCCGCCAATGCGTATCCGCTGACGGTCGTGCTTCCACACGGCGAGGAGCGGGGCGTGGCTATTCCCGGTGCGCGCATCGAGGAGCGGCACGACGTCACTGGCCGGCGCGCGCTCCGCATCACCGGCTGATTCCGCTCGCGTCGCTGAGCAAACGAAAACGGGCGCTCTCTTGCGAGAGCGCCCGTCGACGTGATCCGATCCGGGCGACGGCGTGATCGCCGCTGCCCGATTCGACCTTATTTGAAGCGGAGGCCGACGCCGCCCATCATGCGCTGACGCGACGTGTGGTCCGAATACTGCGAATAGACGTACTGCGCCGAGACGTAGAGGCCCGAGAGCGGACCCGAGAAGCGGCTGCCCATGCCGTATTCGACGCCACCACCAAGCTGATAGCCGTCGGTCGAGTAACGATCGTAGAAGCTGCGACCGGCGACGGGCGAGGTGAAGCGCTTGCGCTGCTGGTTGTTCACATAGCCGCCCTTACCGAAGATGAGGAACTGCGGGGTCGCCTGGATGCCAGCGCGGACGCCAACGCCCAGTTCCTCGAACGACTTGGTGCACAGTGCGCCGCCGGCGGCACCGGTGCAGTTCTCGCTCCAGTTGTTCGAACGCCAGTAGGTCGCTTCCGGACCGACGACGAAACGCTCGCCGAGCTGGCCGTCAAAGCCGACCGACGCGCCGTAGCCGAACTTGTCGCGGTGCACGCCCTGCGACTGGAAGCGATCGCCACCGAAATTGCCTTCGACGCGAAAGCCGCGGAAGCTGCCCGAGGTGCTCTTGGCTGCTGCCTCGGCGGGGGTTGCTGCCGTGGTGTCCTGGGTTGCCATCGGTGCGGCGGCGTCCTGCGCGAGCGCGGGAACGGCCGAAAGGAGGGTCGCTGCGAGCGACGCGGTGAGAAGTTTGTACATGGGTGAGCCTCTGAAATGCTGACAAGTGGCGGTTCAACCCGGCGGGAACGTCAGAGTTCCTCGGTCGAAGCGCGATGGTTTGGGTGTGTGACTTTATGGCAACGGTCTCGTTGATCGACCGTATCCGTGACGTCGGCGCTCTTCTCCGGGAGCGCTGCGGCGTGGCCATATGCGCAAAGACCCGCAAAATCGAGTCGACATTTGATCGTGTCGTGTCGGCCGAATGCGCGAAGGCGAATGAAAAATTCCCGACCGACAGCGAACGCGCTTTGCTCCGGCGCCTGATCCGAAGGGACGCCGGGGGGCGGTTCGGGGTGTCGAAGATGTTTCTATTCACCAAGACATCAGGCCTTTTTGGGCAGTTCCGGCACTTCTCCGATGCTCTGGCTCGGTCGCCGGTGTTGATATGGTAAAAATACAATGCGCGTCGAAGTCGTCATTTCCAGGGCGGTAGGATCTTAACAAACAAAGCATTTATCTCTCATGGGGGAATCAGATTGGTAATCTTACGATATTTCAAAGTATCGGCCTTCGGCGTTAACCATTCTCTTGCTTAGGCAAGGGATCAGGCGATGCAAGAAATGTACATTGGCAGCGCGCTGTGCGAAGTTACGCCTGGCGGCGAATTGATGTTGCCGCGCCGCTTCTTCGAAACTTCGCGATCCCGCTGCATCGACGAATTCCTGTTCATTGGCCTGCACGAGGAATCGCCCTGCCTCATCGCGTTCGATCGAGTCTACGTCCTGCAACGCCAGTTCGAAATTGCCGAGCGGTTCGCCAAATCTCCGCGCGCATTTCACGATCACCATCAGCTGCGCCGGACCTATGGTTTTGTCGATACGGCGCCCCTCGCGCCCGACGGGATGTTGCAGCTTCCCGCGACGATGCGCGAGCGCGGCGGGATCGGGACTGCGGCTCTGCTGGTAGCGAGCGGCGCGTGCTTCGAGCTTTGGGATCTCGAAAGCGTGCTCGCGCATGGGCCGTCGGACCTCGTCACGCTCGCAGCGTTATTACAAACCCATCAGGTCACCAAGGAGGTCACTCATGGCGATATTGTGTCTGCTGCTCGGCCATGTGCCGGCGCTCAATCTGCAACGCAATCAACGCTTCGCGTTCAGCCACTGCCTCCGCTGTCGCCGCGACATGATCCGGTCGGACGGCCGCGGCGCAGCGGGTGACCTCGCCTCGCGCTGGCGGCGCGTGCCATCAGGAATGCGCGTGCGGCGGGCGCGGAGCGTTTCGGGTACGGGCCAACCGGGGTCGGGCGCGCCGGATCTGCTGCGTATCGGTGCGATCGCGCTCTATTGGAAAGCGCAGGACTCGCTCCGCCCGCGCCCGAAACGCGCGCGGATCCTGCGGCTTACCGCGCAATGAGCGTCAGGCGCCTTTTGCGCGATCGGGATAGTTTCCGGGTTTCACGGGGGTGACGGTGGGTCGATTGTCGACGTCCGCTGCTCGCGCCCGGCGCCCGGCCCGTTTTGCTCGAGACGATCGCGGAACCCGCGTCGCTACGGCCGGTTATCCTGTCAAACCAGCAGGAGAGCCGCCAGTGACGATGACCCTAAAGGATCTTGCCGCAGCGATGCGCAAGATCGACTTCACGATGCTGACGACGGTTGCGCCCGATGGTGGTCTCGCCGCGCGACCGATGAGCAACAATGCCGATGTCGATTATGACGGCGACAGCTACTTCTTTGCGCTTGATGACACGCATAGCGTCCACGAGATTGCGGCAAACCCCAAGGTCGGGTTGACGCTGCACGGCAATTCGGGGCTACTCGGCAAGCCGCCGCTGTTCATCGCCGTGGCTGGCCAGGCCGAACTGATCCGCGACAAAGCGGTGTTCGCGAAGCATTGGAACCCCGATCTCGAGCGCTGGTTTGCACAGGGTGTCGACACGCCGGGCCTCGTGCTGATCAAGGTCCACGCCCAACGGGTGCATTACTGGAACGGCGAGGATCAGGGCGAAGTCCGCCCCTAGCCGCTTCGGCTAGCGTCGCGGACGGCCCTCGGCAGCGAGCTGGTCGTGCGCGACGCGTTGCAGCGCGGTCGCCTGCGCGGGGGACAGGCCAAGCTCGTCGGCGGCGCTTTCATCCTTGCCGAGCGTCAGCGGGTCGACCCCGGTGATCCGGCCGAACACGACCAGCGCTTCGAGATAATAGCCATAGACGCTCGCATGATACTGGTCGTAGCTCCACAGATCGAGCTTGCCGAACGCCACGCCGTCATAGGGGTTGGCGTCGGCCACGCCGGTCTGGATCGCGCGATTCCACGCCTCGCCGACCGGTAACACGCCCGACACGCCGCGTGTCGCCGCCCGCACGCGATTGGCGGCGGCGCGCAGATCGAGCGCCATCGCGGTGACGGGGCGGCCGTACCAGTGACCCTTGGGGCGATAGGTCTCGTCGGCTCGGCTCCACGTCGCCATCAATTCGATCTGCACCGCCGGATTATAGCCGTGGAACAGCGCCACCAGACGCGGCACGCTGCGCAGATAGCTGCTTGCATCACCCGGCCGTTCGCGGTCGAGCGTGCTGAATTCCTGCAGCACGACGACATCCCAGGCGCGCTCGAACAAGGCACGGCGTTCATCGAAATGGAACGCCAGCGACTGGCCGCCCTGCGTCTCGAGGCTGACCGCGTAATTAAGCCCGGCCTCCTCGGTGAATTCCTTGAACAAGGCCGGCACGCCGCCATAACCGTCGCGGTTGAGATCGACGACACTGCCGGCATGCCAGTTGCGCACCGGCGAATGGGCCCCTTGCGAGAAACTGTTGCCGATAAACAGGATCGTGCGCTGCCGCGGCTGGGCTGCCGCTGGGGCAACCGCGCAGAGCGCCAGCAGCATGGCCAGCGCCTTCAAGCCGTTTATCGTCATCTCACCCCTTACCGTCGCCGATCGCGGTGTGGCCCTATCGGCAATGTCGCGCGCGACTGCAAACGCCGTTTCGCAGGGGGATGTTCGCGGCGATGGTGGAAGCGACCTGGGGATACGCGGGATCAGCGCAATTGGCTGTCCTTGCTGCCCCGCCGGTTGATACCGCCGCTGCGGATCTTTGCATCGCGTTCGGCCTGGCACGCGATGCAGGTGCGTGCGCCGGGCAGCGCCTCGCGGCGCGCTTCGGGAATATCATCGCCGCATTGCTCGCAATAGCGCGCCGCTTCGCCCGCCAGAAGCTGCGCGCGCGCCGCCAAAACGGCGTCCGCCACTGTATCGTCGATCTGATCCTGTACCGCGCCGTCCTGCGCCCAACCGTTCGCCATGTCCGTATCCCGTTGTCGATACGGAGAAATAGGAACGATGCGCGGCTTTTCCAGCGCAGTGCGGCGGTGGATGGACCTTCTATGCCAAACGCTCGTTATCGCCGCACGCGCGCCAAGACCGGCAGAGCGCATGGAAAGGTCAGTTATGAACAGCACGTCGTTCAAGGGTGAAGCTCAGGATCTCGGTGGCACCATCAAGGAAGCCGCAGGCAAGCTGACGGGCGACACCTCGTTGCAGGGTTCGGGCGTCGCCGATCAGGTCGTCGGCAATGCCAAGCAGGTCGCCGGCGCGGCAATGGACGCCGTCTCGAACCCCGGCCCGCTGGTCGACAAGGTCCGCACCTTCGCGCGTGACCGGCCGTATGCTACGGCAGCTCTGGTCGGCGTGCTCGGCCTCGCCGTGATGAACACGCTGCGCGGCAAGTAATGCCAGGTCGCCATCGTGCCGCTCGGGCACGGTGGCGACACGCTGCGTGGGGATGAAGACAATCGAACGACAGATCTTGAGTGAAATCGATCGCCTCGTGCCCTCGGGCCTTATCGAGCAATGGGCGATGCATTTGCGCCGCCAACGCTCGCGCGCAAGCGACGCGCTCTGGCTGATCGAAAACGGCTTCTCGGTTCATGACGGCCGCAACGGCATTCCCACCGAAGACGTGACCGAACGCCATCGGCACGAGCTCGAGACCACCGTCGCCGAAGTCGGCCGGCTGCTCGCTCAATACGACGCCATCAACTTGCGCGGATGTCCTGATCCGACCGAATAATCGATGGTGGCGGTTTGGGCGGCACAACCCCTGTGCCGTATTTTCCAAACCTTTGTTATTGTGCAGTGCAGCATAATCCCTATCTCTTGGGGCCAGCCCGCACCTGCAGGCGTTACCCAAGAGGCCGATCATGCGGCGCATTTCAGACACTATCGCGCGCATGGCGGCGTATCCCTACGCGCCCCAGCCCCCCGAAGTGCCGAGCCGCCTCGCGCTGCTCGAGAATTTCGGAAGCAATCCCGGCGCGCTCGAGGCGCATTGCTATCTCCCCCCCGATTTGCGCCCGAATGCGCCGCTGGTCGTCGTGTTGCACGGCTGCACGCAGAATGCCGCTGGCTATGACCAGGGCAGTGGCTGGTCGACGCTGGCCGATCGCGCGGGCTTTGCGCTGCTGTATCCCGAACAGCGCCGCGCCAATAACATGAACCTGTGCTTCAACTGGTTCGAACGCAGCGACATCGCGCGTACGGGGGGTGAAGCCGAATCGATCGCGCAGATGATCGAGACGATGGTCGCGACGCACCGCCTCGATCGCAGCCGGATCTTCGTGACGGGTCTTTCGGCGGGTGGCGCGATGACGGCGGTGATGCTCGCCACCTATCCCGATCTGTTCGCGGCGGGCGCGATCATCGGCGGACTGCCCTATGGCGGCGCGACGAGCATGTTGCAGGCGCTCGACCGGATGCGCGGCCACGGTGCCGACAGTGCGGCCGTTGCGGCGGATGTGGTGCGCGGTGCTGCGCCTGGCGTGGCGCACCGGCTTCCCGCCGTGTCGATCTGGCACGGCGATGCCGATCGTACCGTCGTCCCCGCCAATGCCGACCAACTCGCCGATCAATGGCGGACGGTGCACGGCCTGCCCGACGCACCGAGCGAGACAAAGACCGGCGCGACTTGGCAAAAGCGCGTGTGGCGCGATGCATCGGGGCGCGCCGCGGTCGAGCAGTGGAATGTCGCGGGGATGGGCCACGGCGTGCCGATCGATCCATCAGGGCCCGAGCAGCTGGGGCAGGCCGGTCCCTATATGCTCGATGTCGGGCTTTCGAGCAGCCGGATGATCGCCGATGCCTGGGGATTGACGAGCGAGGCGCAGGCGACGCGGCCGAACGATCGCACGCCCAAAAGACCCGCCGGACGCGGAACGCCGCAGCCCGAGGATTCGGCAAACGCGGTGCAGGCGATCATCGCGCGTGCGCTGCGCGCTGCGGGCTTGCTTCATTAAGCGGCGAGAGGCGCCCGCCGCGTGGAATGCGCCGTGCCTGACACGGCGCTCGCGGCTTGATACGCTCGCGCCATGACCTTTTTCGAAAGCCTGTTGGCGTTGCTGTTCGCAGCGATCGTCTCGCTCCAGGCAGCGCGGCGGCTGAACTTGCCGTATCCCGCGATTCTCGCACTCGGCGGCGTGGTCATCGCCTTCGTCCCGGGTGCACCGACGATCGCGATCGACCCCGGCACCGTGCTTGCGCTGTTCATCGCGCCGGTGCTGCTCGACGCGGCGTTCGATTTTCCGCTCCATGCGGCCAAGCGCTTGTGGCGCCCGCTGTCGATCCTCGCGGTCGGGGCGATCCTCGTCACCACCGCGACGGTCGCGTGGATCGGCGTCGCGTTCGTCGGCCTGCCGCTCGCCGCGGCGGTGGCGCTCGGCGCCATCGTCGCGCCGCCCGATGCGGCGGCGGCGACCGCGGTGCTCGGCACGGTCTCGCTCCCCAAGCGCACGATCGCGGTGTTGAAGGGCGAGAGCCTGTTCAACGATGCGACCGCGCTGCTGTTGTTCGGCGCGGCGCTCGCGGTGCAGGCGAATGGCGGCTTCGGCTCGGGGGTCGCGCTGCAGCTCGCGTTCGCGGCACCGGGCGGGATCGTGTTCGGCATCGCCAGCGCGTTCGTGTTCCAGTGGCTCGGCAAGTTCGTCGCGGGGACGCTCGGCGGCAACATCCTGCAATTCATCAACGCCTTCGCGGTGTGGATCGTCGCCGAGCATCTGCACCTCTCGCCCGTGCTCGCGGTGGTCGGCTGCGCGATGACGATCGCGCGGTCGGGCGGCAGCGGGTCGCCGCGGATGCGCGTCCACAGCTTTGCGGTGTGGGCGACCGTGGTGTTTCTGTTCAACGTGCTCGCATTCCTGCTGATGGGGATGCAGGCGCGGCTGATCGTGGGGCGGATGACGGCAGCGCATTTGTGGGATTCGCTCGCGGTCGCGGGCGTCGTGATCCTCGCGGTAATCGGCGCGCGGATCGTCGTCGTGATGGCGTGGAACCTGCTCGCGCGGCGCTTTGCGGCAGTGCGCGGCGATCTCACCCCGCCGACGCTGGCGCAGGGTGTGTTCGTCTCGTGGTGCGGGATGCGCGGGTTGATCACGCTCGCGACCGCCTTTGCGCTGCCGGCGAACTTCCCGCAGCGCGATGTCGTGGTGCTCACCGCCTTTGCGGTCGTGCTCGCGACGCTGATCGTCCAGGGAATGACGCTTGCGCCGCTGATCCGCTGGCTCGGGCTCGACTCGGTCGACGATGTCGACCGCGAACTCGCCGACGCGCGGCGCGATCTGGCGGCGGCGGGCGCTGCGGCGCTCGACGGTGCGCCGGGGCGCGATCCCGAGCAGTTCCGCTATGCCTATGCGCTGTTCGGCACTTCGGTGGAGAAGCCCTATCGCAAGGTCGGCCTCACGGGGATCGCTGCCGAGCGCGAACGGCTCGAGGCGCTTCGCGTCGACGACGCGATCGGTGACGAGAGCTATTATCGCCTGCAGGAGGAAATCGACTGGCGCGAACTCTCGCTGCTCCCCGAGGGCGAGCGCCGCATCGAGGAAAGCTAGGACTCGTTTGACCGCGCGCGGCGCGCATGGGAGGGACAGGCCTTCTCTCGCGCAGGACTCGCTTTATGATCGTGCTCGCGTTCCTGATCGGTATCGTCGCGGGGTCGCGTACGATGCTCGCGCCCGCGGCGATCGCCTGGGCCGCCGCGGCGCGCGGGCTGGCGCTCGACGGCAGCTGGCTCGCCTTTTTCGGCTGGCGCTTCACGCCGTGGATCGCGTCGCTGCTCGCGCTGGGTGAGTTCGTCGGGGATGTCTTGCCGACCACGCCGAGCCGGAAACTGGCTGGACCGTTCGGGGCGCGACTGGTGAGCGGCGGCGTGTCGGGCGCGGCGATCGGCGTGGCGAGCGCGATGCCGCTGGTCGGGCTCGGGCTTGGGCTGCTCGGCGCGGTGGTCGGCACGCTCGGCGGGGCCGCGCTGCGCACGCGCCTGGCACGCGCATTCGGGCGCGACCTTCCGGCCGCGCTGGTCGAAGACGCCATCGCGCTCGCGCTGGCCGTTGCCGTGGTCTTCGCGCTGTGACCCGCGCGTTCGATGCGATCATCGTCGGCGCCGGGCAGGCCGGGCCGCCGCTCGCCGGGCGGCTCACCGCGGCGGGCATGACCGTGGCGCTGATCGAGCGCAAGCTCGTCGGCGGAACCTGCGTCAACACCGGCTGCATGCCGACCAAGACGCTCGTGGCGAGCGCCTATGCCGCGCATCTCGCGCGCCGTGCCGCCGATTTCGGGGTACAGGTCGGGCCAGTGACGATCGACATGCCCGCGGTGGCGGCGCGTGCGCGCAAGGTGACGCTCGACGCGCGTGGCGGCAACGAGCGCTGGCTCGAAAAGATGGAGCGACTGACGTTTCTCCGCGGCCATGCGCGCCTGACCGGGCCGACGACCGTGGACGTCGATGGCGAGGCGCTCTCGGCGCCGCGGATCTTTCTCAACGTCGGCGGCCGCGCCGCGGTGCCCGACATGCCGGGGGTCGGCGATGTGCCGCACCTCGACAATACCGACATGGTCGCGCTGGCGCATGTTCCCGAGCATCTCGTGATCGTCGGTGGCAGCTATATCGGCCTCGAATTCGCGCAGATGTACCGCCGCTTCGGCGCGGCTGTAACCGTTGTCGAGCGCGGCGATCGCGTGATCGCGCGCGAGGATCCGGAGATTTCCGATGCGGTCCGCCAGATCCTCGAGGCCGAAGGGATCGTAGTGCGCGCGGGGGCGACCTGCATCGGCTTTGCGCCGCACGACGCCGGGGTGGCGGTCTCGGTCGATTGCCATGACGGCGCGCCCGTCGTGGTCGGGAGTCATGTCCTGCTCGCGGTCGGGCGGCGGCCCAATACCGACGATCTCGGGCTCGATGCGGCGGGCGTGAAGACCGACGCGCACGGCTATATCACTGTCGATGACGGTTTGCAGACGAATGTCTGCGGCATCTGGGCGCTCGGCGATTGCAACGGGCGCGGCGCCTTCACGCATACGGCGTATAACGATTTCGAGATTGTCGCCGCCAATCTGCTCGACGGCGAGGACCGTAAGGTCAGCGACCGGATCCCGGGCTATGCGCTCTATATCGATCCGCCGCTCGGGCGCGTCGGCATGACGCAAACGCAGGCGGCGGAGACAGGCCGGCCGATCCTGGTGGCCACCCGCCCGATGACGCGCGTCGGCCGCGCGGTCGAAAAAGGCGAGACCAAGGGGATGATCAAGATCGTCGCCGACGCCGAGACCAAGCGTATTCTTGGCGCGGCGATCCTCGGGACGGGCGGCGACGAGGCGATCCACGGCATCCTCGACATGATGAACGCCGATCAGCCGATCGACGTGCTGCGCTGGGCGGTGCCGATCCATCCCACGGTCTCCGAACTGATCCCGACCGTGCTCGAAGGCCTCGCGCCGCCGAGCACAGATCCACAATCGCCGATCGGTAACGCCGCCTGACAGGCAGGTTCAAAAGTCAGGATCGAAATTGAAATAGATCGGGTTCGACAGCGCGATCATCTTGCCGCTCAGCACGGTCGATACCGGCACTTGCGGATAGGGGGTTTGCGGGCCTTCGACCTCGACGCGGTAATAGCTGCGCCCCGTGGCGGCGGGCGTATCGGTGAAGCTGACGGCGTTGCTTGCGGGATCGGTGTCATAGGCGCCGAGCGGCTCGCCGTTCTTGATCACGCGGATGTGATAGACCGCACCCTTCACGCCACCGCCGACGAGCTGCACCTGGAACGTGACGGGCTTGCCGGTCGGGCGCGCATTGTCGCCCATCATCATGTCGATCCGCCCGTCGCCGTCGCGATCGGCACGAAGCTCGACGCGCGGGTCGTACGGGTTGGCGCTGATCGACACGCGGCCGTTGGTCAGCGCATCGACCACGCCCTTGGCGTCGCGCGTCCTGGCGAACACCCAGGTGGTCGGTGTACCGACGTAATTGGCGCTGCGCTCGGCGGTGTGCGACGTCTTCTGTTCGGGCGTGTCGGGCGTACCGTGATGCGAGTCGCTGCCGCCGCGTCCGGTCAGCTTGCGGCCCGATTTGAGCATGTCGTCCCAGATCAGAATCGCCGCGGCGTTGTTGGGCCAGATCGCCGAATTCCACACTTCGAGCGAATCGAGCAAGTCGAAGCTGAAGCCCCAATGGTCCTTGCCCGCGGGATGGTTGCCCGAAAGATGGATGCCGAGCGATTGCTTGACCGCGAGGATCTTCGCATCGCGCGCGTCGCGCACGTCGAACAGGCGCCGATGGTCGTAGGGCTTGGCCGAAAAGACGTTGCCGTGGCCGCGCTCGGTGGTCCATTCGGCGCCGTAGAGCAGGATCACCGATTTGGAGGTGAATTCGGGGTCGCTCCACGTGTTGTGCGTGACGTCGCCCGCGACGTGATTGTCGTGATCGGTGATGCCGAGATAGTCGAAGCCGGTATCCTCGGCGAACTTGATGATCTTCGCCTCGGGATTGTTGGTCGAATCCTTGCTGTGGCGCGAATGCAGATGCAGATCGCCCTTGAGCCATTGCCCGTCGCTCAGGCTGGCGACAGGCGGGATGCGCGGCGCGTCGCCCGGCGCGGCGAGTAGCGGAGTCTGCGCCAGGACGAGCGCCAGCAGGGGGAGACCAATACGCACGGCAGGATCCTTTCGAAGCAAAGCGACGCGCGACGTGATCGCTCACGCCGCGCAGACGCATCAGAAGCGGTAGGTGAGCGACCCACGATAGTTCCGCTGGTAGAGCGAGCTGCCGATATAGACCGGCTGCCCGGCCTGGCTGCTGTCGATCGTGCCCGCGCGCGGATTGCCGTTGACCAGGCCGAAGGCGTTGGTGACGTTCGCCACGATCAGCCCGAATTGCAGCTTGGGGGTGAGCTGGAACTGCGCGGCGAAATCGACCGACCAATAGCTCGGCAGCCGGATCTGGTTGGCGACATCGGTATAGAGCGCGCCGACATGGTTGACGTCCGACTGGAGCCGGACCTTGCGGTCGAACAGCGTCACGCCAGGCGTGATGCGGAAGGTGTTGTCGGGCACGCCGTTGACCTTGTGGTGCGAATAATCGGTCAGCACGCCGGCGCTGTTGGTGTAGACGAACTTGCTGAAGCGATTGTCCTGCCAGGTCCACGACGCGTGGAGATCGAACCAGTTGGTCGGCCGCCACGTCCCCTCGATTTCGGTGCCGGTGGTCTTGGTGTCGCCATAGACGGTGACCGGCGACAACAGGCCGCTGGCAAGCCGTTGATAGTCGCTGATCGCGTAGCTGTTATACACCGTACGGAAGCCGGTGACGTAGAGATCGACCTTGCCGCGCGAATATTTGATCCCGCCTTCGAGCATGTTGAGCGTCTGTACGACGGGCGCCGCATTGGCGTTGGTGATGAAGCTCGACACGGCGGGCAGCCGGAACGTGTCGGTATAGCGCGCGAACACGCCGAAGAACGGGCGCGCCTGATAATTGGCGGCGGCGGTCCAGCCGACATGATTGTATTTGCGCGAGAAGGGCGTGAACACCCCGGTGCCGACGCCGACCGAGTCATCGGCGCTGGTCGGGCTCTGGCCGAGATTGACCTTCTTGGTGCCTTCGACCTGCCCGCGCGTCTTGATCTGCTCGTAGCGCACGCCGCCCTCGAGGCGGAACTTTGGGGTCAGTTGCCACTCGTCGCTGGCATAGGCCGCGATATTGTCAGAACTGCCGCTCGCATTTGCAAATTCGGCGCCATATTGAATCACGCCATTGTCGCTGATCTTGAAGAGCTTGTTGCCCTTTGCATCGACCAGATAGGCATCGAGCACTTCGGCATGCGCCTTCACGTCGGTCAGCACGGCGGCGCTGAGCGCGTTATAATCTTCCTGCTCGCGCGCATAATAGACGCCGAACGCGAGATTGTGCGTGCCGAGCAGATCTAGCTTGCCCACCAGCCGGGTGTCGGTGATGAACTCGTCGAGCGGCACGGTGTGCGTGCGCGCCAGATCGATCAGCGCGAGCCCGTTGCCGTTCTGGTTGACGAGATTGAACGCAGCCCCGCTGTCGCGATACAGCAAGGCATAGCCAGTCCCCGCCGCGGGCTTGCCGAAGGTGCTGGTCAGCAGCGCGCTCGCCGATGCGGCGACGGTGTACGGGGTGATGCTGTTGCGCTGCGTCCAGCTCGTGCGATAGCGGACATTCTCCTCGACCTTGAAGGCGTCGCTGATGTCGTAATGTGCCTGGAAGCTGAACTGCGTCAGCTTGACGCTGCTGCCGACGCCATCGTCGAACTTGACCGCGCCGTTCGGCGTCAGGAAGTTGAAATAGCGCGTGTCGGGGCCCACGATATTGTCGACCTTGTTGTCGAGCCCGACGACGTTGCTCGGCGTGCCATTGGCGTTGGCCTGATAGATGCCGCCGCCCCAATAGCCGACGCGCTCATCGATCCGCTTGACGCCGAAGGTGATGTCGCCGCGCTCGAACGCCTTCGACACGTTGACGCGGAACTGGCCGCCGCGATCCTGGGTGAAGCCCGAATTGTGCGGGCCGTCCGAGACGCGGTAATAGCCGCCAGCGAAGACATGCCACCCGCTCGCGCCGATCGGTCCGCCGATCCAGCCGTCGACACGGTGCGAATTGTAGCTTGCCGCCTCGTAGCGAACGAGCCCCTCGAGCGTGTCGCCGCCCTTGCGTGTGATGAAGTTGATCGCCGCGCCGGGCGCATTCGAATAGAAGATCGCCGACGGCCCGCCGCGCACCACCTCGATCCGCTCGACACTTTGGTCGATCCGCAGCGACTGGTCGCCGTTGAGCCAACCGAGACCGGGATCACCCTGGATCGGGATGCCGTCCTCGAGCAGCGCGACGGTCTGATACCCGTCGCTCGGAATACCGCGCACACGCACCCCGCCCGAGACTTCGCCCGACGTCGGCGCGCTGTAGAAGCCGGGAACCTGTTTCAGCGCCTCGGCGACGCCGATCGGCGCGCGGACGCGCAGGTCCTGGTCCGAAATCGTCGAGATCGCATAGCTCGTTTCGACCTTGCGCTGGCGCGACGTGCCGGCGCGGCCGGTCACGACGATGTCGTCGCCATCGGCTACGCGAGTCTTGTCGGGCTCTGCCGCTTTAGGGTCGCTAGCCTGTTGCGCCAACGCCGGCGTGGTGATCGCGGTGCCGGCCAACAATGTGGGGAACACCGCAGAACGAGCGATGGAATGGATCATGTCTGCGCCCCAACTGATTCGTGTCGAGGCCGCGTATGATAGTCTTTAATATCGTTTTTATGACAGCGCGGGAATTGTCTCCGCGCTCGCATCGCGTGCAGGCGGCGGCACCGCGAGGTCGGGATGATAATAGAGCGAGCGGAAAATATAGCTCAGGTCTTCGAACACCTCCGCCTCATCGTTGCGATCCTCCTTGAGCATCTCGTCGACCGAATAGGCGATCTCGACGGCAAGTCGGGTCCGGCGGCGGATCCGTTCGCGCGGAACGCTGGGCAAGTAGGTGGCGTAAACGTCGGTCAGCAGGTCGGTTACGAAATGGTGCGAGGCGAGCCGGACATGCGCGAGCCGCGGGACCGCGCGGAGCGCTCGCATGATCCAGATCGCGCCAGGCTGCTGCCGGGTGATGGTGTCTATCTCGCGCACCAGTTCCTCGGCACGATCGACCAGCACGTCATAGCCTTTGTCGCGATAGCGCGCGACCCACGCGGTCAGCGCCGTGTTCTGTCGTTGCATCAGCCGTTCGGCCAGCGCCTCGATCACGGAATATTTGTCATCGAAATAGCGGTAGAACGCGGGCGCGGTCAGGTTCGCGCGCTGGACGATCAGATTGGTCGAAATTCGCTCCACGCCGACCTCCTCGAGCAGCGTCTCGGCGGCGGAGAGCAACAGTTCGTAGGTCTTGCGTGACCGCGCTTGCACCGGCTTGCGATGGTTGCTCAACATACTCTCCCGCAGCGATCTCGGGTGGCAGCATGTCATGAGGAAGCAGTCGGGGCAATGCGGTACCGATTGCTATCGTTCCGTCAATTTTCCCCGCATCTGCATCTGCATTTGGATTCGTTTATGGTGACGGTCCGACCAAGGTCTCTGCCGCGTGGGCGAGTGAGAGCGGACCCCCGGGCGGAACTGCGCCCGGCGCATCACGCAACTCAGCAGATGTACGAACTTTGTGCTCTGGACCGGCACCGCACGCGGTGTGCTGCGCGCGCCACTCGAGTTCGCTCCAATTGCCCGTCGGGTAGGGCGTGGAGACGGTGCCGAAAGCTCAAACCCGCCTCGCTTCGTCGTATTTCTCTGCATTTCTCATACAAAATATTTACGTTTCCCGAAGACAAATAACAGATTGCATAATCAGAATCGAATGTTAGAATTTTAAGATAGCGCAGTGGAGTTGATTGGTGTTTTAAATACCAACTAACATGATCGGTGTCTTCTGTCACCATTGTGTCACGGCGTGTCTGTTTGCGTAGTCACGGTGTTTTGGGGGAGATGACATAATGGCGTCGAGCATTGTGCGCACGGCAAGATTAATGTTGGGCGGCGCAAGCAGCGACGCATGCCTCATCGCGCTCGAACCGCGAATGATGTTCGATGGCGCAGCGATTATTACCGCGCTCGATGCCCAGACCTTCGACACCAACGCATTTGGCGGCGGCGACTTGCTGGCTAAACTGGCATTTGCAGACGCCGCGGCCGCACAATCGGCGTGGACCGCGTTCGATCCCGCGCTTCCCGCACGAGCTGTCGATAGCACGCACAGTGACAACCTTGACCAGACCGACCTGCGAGTCTGGCTACAAAGCTCGGTGGTGCGAGAGACCGGGGTGATCGTGTCGCCGGACACCACGCTGGAAGATGCTGGCGGACGGAGCTTCATCTTCATCGATTCCTCGATCAGCGATTATCAGCAGCTTGTCGAACAGTGGCGTTCGCAGGGCACGGTCGTGGTGCTCGACGCGGGCGGTGACGGCCTTGGCCAGATCGGCGATACGCTGTCGGGCTACACCAACGTCGGCGCGATCCACATCGTCAGCCACGGCGTTGAGGGGGCGTTCTTTCTTGGCTCGACTCGGGTGGACGCCGCGTCGGCGATGGGGGCCTTGGCCGGGCAGCTCAGCGCCATCGGTACGCATCTCTCGGCTGATGCCGACATCCTGATCTACGGCTGCGACGTCGGGGCGGGCCAGTCGGGCCAGGACTTGATCGATGCCATTGCCACCAAGACCGCCGCCGATGTCGCGGCCTCGATCGACGATACCGGGTCCGCGATGCGCGGTGGCAACTGGATCCTCGAAGCCAAGCTCGGCACGGTCGAGAGCACCGTCCTTACCGCCTACGACTGGCATGGAGTGCTCGCCACTGCGCTGATCTCGATCAATCCGACCTCGACCGTGCTCAAGGTCTATACCGCCGCCGGGACGGAGGTGGCGAACAGCGCGACCGGTACGGGTTTTTCGACCATCGTCGGCGCATCGCGGTCGGTCGGCATCAGTTCCGGCTATGCTGTGTGGACGAACGCCGGCACGGTCGGCGGACAAGCGGTCGATTTGCGTGCGGTGGTGGTGTCGAGCACCTTGTCCACCGACGTCATCAATTTCGACCGTCCCGTAAACACGACGAACGATCCCGGCTTCCTGCTCGCGACGGCGGGCGGGCCGACGACGGGCGTGGCCTCGGCGCAGGTGCGCTGGGAACTGGTGCTGGCTGGCACGAACACGCCGATCTCGGCGGACATCAGCTATACGATTGCCGATCTCGACGGCACCGGCGCAAACCCCAGCGCGATCACGCGCGAAAGCGTCGTCGTGTCGACCGATACGTTGACGTCGTTCCAGTCGGCGGCCGTGACCGACGTGCGCTTCACGACAAACGTGCCTGGCAGGGTCACGGCATTCGGTACGCAGAACGAGCTTGCCGCTCCGCCGCTGCCGATCTCGGCGGCCAAGTTCAACTGGACCAATACCAGCAATTGGACGATCACCTATCAGGTCGATCGCGCGGCATCGGCGCAGGCCGGCTTCACGCACGACGGCAATAGCGAGTTCGCCTTTGGTTCGGGCGGGGTGACGACCTCGATCCCGCGGCTCGATCTCGACGCAGGCGATAGCACCGCGACCGGATCAAGCTATCTCACCACGTTCGTGGAAAACGGTACCGGTATCCGCATCGCCAATACCGATGCAACGATCATGAATCCGATCGGCTCGGTCACGTCGCTGACGGTGTCGCTTGCGAATGCGCAAAGCGGTGATCAGCTGCTGATCGACGGATCCACTGCGACCTCGGGCACAGTCTCCGGCGGCATTTCCTATGCGGTCACCGGCAGCACAATCACCTTCACCGGCGCCGCCAGTTCGGCGTCCTATCAGGCTGCGCTCGGCGCAGTGACCTTCCGCAACACCAGCGAGCGGCCCGCCACCGTCGACCGCACTATCAACGTCAGTTTTGCCAATTCCACTTTCTCGTCCAACGTGGCTGTGTCGACGATCAAGGTGATCGAGGTCAACGACCTGCCGATCGCGGTCAATGACGGCCCGTTGACGACCGCCGAAGACACGGCAATCACCAACATCGCGGTGCTGACCAACGATACCGACATCGACGACAAGCCGGTTCCCGGGACCTCGACCAACAATGTGGTGGTCACCGCTGCGAGCGCGCCGAACGGCACCGTCACCATCAATGCAAATGGCACGCTGAACTACACGCCGAACTTGAATTATAACGGCACCGACACAATCAGCTACACGATCAGCGATGGTCGCGGCGGAACGTCGAGCGCGATCGTCCCGATCACGATCACCGCGGTCAACGACGCGCCGACGCCGGTCGGCGTCCTCCCGCCACGGTCCAATGTCGATGCGGCAAGTGGCATCAGCGTCGCCACAGCCTTCGCTTTTGCCGATGTCGACGGTCCGGCACTGACCTATAGCGCCGTGGGTCTGCCGAACGGCCTTTCGATCAACAGCAGCACGGGCGTTATCACCGGCACGATCGATCGATCGGCAAGTCAGGTCGCTGGAGGTGTCTACACGGTCGGCGTCACGGCCTCGGATGGATCGCTTTCCACCACGCAGAGCTTTACCTGGACGATTACCAATCCGCCTCCGGTCGCGGTGAACGACGCCGCGCTGATCGTGAACGAGGATACCGCAGGCACGACCGTGAACGTGCTTGCGAACGACCGTGATCCCGATGGCGATCCGCTCACCCTGGTTTCGGCTTCGGCCGGCAAGGGCAGCGTCGTGGTCAATGCCAACGGCACGATCAGCTATACGCCAAACGCCAATTACAACGGCAGCGACACGATCACTTATACGATCAGCGACGGCCAGGGCGGCACCGCCACGGCAACGGTTGCGGTCACGGTGGTTGCGGTCAATGACGCGCCGGTTCGCGTCGGCAGTTTGCCGCCACAGAGCAATGTCGATGCGCAGGCCGGCATCGTCGTCGCAACCGCTGGCGGGTTCAGCGACATCGACGATGCGACGCTGCGCTATGCGGCGACCGGCCTGCCGGCCGGCCTATCGATCAACACCGCGACGGGTGTGATCTCGGGAACGATCGATCGCTCGGCGAGCCAGGGCGGCAACGGGGGCGTGTACTCGGTCACCGTCACTGCAACAGATGCTGGCGGGCTGGCAACCACGCAGACCTTTACCTGGTCCGTCACCAACCCCGCCCCGACGGCGGCCAACGACAGCGCTTCGACCAGCGAGGATACGCCTGTCACGATCAACGTCCTCGCCAATGACAGCGATCCTGACCGCGACCCGTTGACCGTCGTCTCGGCGAGCGCGGCGAACGGCACGGTTACGATCAATTCCAACGGGACGTTGCTTTACGTTCCAAACGCCAATTTCAACGGCACCGACACGATCACCTACACGATCACCTACACGATCAGTGACGGACAGGGCGGCAGCTCGACCGCGACCGTCACGGTGGCGGTGGCCGCGGTGAACGACGCACCCGTCGCAGTCGGCGCGCTGCCGCCACAGGCCAATCTGGACGCCCAGAGCGGAATCACCGTGCCAACCGCGGGCGCATTCAGCGACGTCGACAACAGCACGCTGAGCTATGCCGCCACCGGCTTGCCGGCGGGCTTGACGATCAACGCGACGACCGGCGTTATCTCGGGGACGATCGACCGGTCGGCGAGCCAGAGCGGCAACGGCGGCGTCTATGCGGTGACGGTGACGGCGACCGACGCGGGGGGGGCTTAGCGCGAACCAGAAGTTTGCCTGGACCATCACCAATCCGGCGCCGATCGCGCAGAACGATGCGGTGACGATCAGCGAGGACACCTCGGTCACGGTCAACGTGCTCGCCAATGACCGCGATCCCGACATCGATCCGCTGACCGTGGTGTCGGCGATTGCGTCGGTCGGCTCGGCGGTCATTTCGGGTAACCAAATTCAGTACACGCCGCCGACAAATTTCAACGGCACGGCGACGATCACCTACCGGATCAGCGACGGCCAGGGGGGCACGGCGACCGCGACGCTGACCGTGACCGTCACCCCGGTCAACGATGCGCCAACCGCGACGCCGATAGCGCCGCGCAGCGTCACTGATGGCGCCGCGGTCTCGGTGCCGGTTGCGGGCAATTTTTCCGATGTCGACGGCAATGCGCTGAGCTTTTCCGCCACCGGCCTTCCGCCGGGGCTGAGCATCGACCCTGTCACGGGAGTGATATCGGGCACGGTCTCCAACGCGGCCAGCCAGACCAACGCCGGCGTCTACACCGCGACGATCAGCGTGTCGGATGGCAATGGCGGAACCGTTTCGCAGACGATCAGCTTTACCGTTTCCAACCCGCCGCCGGTCGCCACGAACGATTCGGTGAGCACGTCGGAAGACACGCCGGTCCGAATCGACGTGTTGGCGAACGACAGCGATCCCGATCGCGATCCGCTGACGGTCATCACGGCCGGCGCTGGCAATGGCACGGTCACGATCAACCCCGACGGCAGCTTGCGCTACGTTCCGAACGCCGATTTCAACGGCACCGACACGATCACCTACACGATTAGCGATGGCCAAGGCGGAACCTCGACCGCGACGGTCACGGTCACGGTGGCAACCGTGAACGATCCGCCGGTCGTGTCGGGCAGCATCGGCAACCAAACCAATCTGGACAGCCAAGCGATCAGCTTGCCGGTCGGCGGTGCCTTTGCCGACCCCGAGGGCGACGCGCTCGCCTTTACCGCAGTGGGGCTTCCCGCCGGGCTGACGATCAACGCGGCCACCGGCGTCATCTCGGGCACGATCGATCATAGCGCCAGCCAGTCGAACGGCGGCGTCTATTCGGTCACCGTCACGGCAAATGACGGCAAGGGCGGCAGCGTTTCGCAGACTTTCACCTGGGCGGTCACCAACCCGGCACCCGTCGCGACCGACGACAGCGCGAGCGTGAACGAGGATACCTCGGTCCGGATTCCGGTGCTTGCCAACGATCCCGATGCGGATGGCGACCCGCTGACCGTAACCGCGGCGAGTGCGGGCAATGGCACCGTGACGATCAACGCCGACGGATCGCTGCTCTACACGCCCAATCCCAATTTCAACGGCAGCGACACGATCATCTATCGCATCACCGACCGCGAAGGCGGCTTTTCGACGGCGAGCGTCACGGTGACCGTCAATCCCGTCAACGATGCACCGGTCACCAGCGGAATTCCGCCGCAAAATGGTGACGATGGGACAAATGTCTCGATCTCGATCGCATCGTCGTTCGGCGATCCCGACGGCGACAAACTCACCTTCACCGCGACGAATCTGCCCCCCACGCTGACGCTCGACCCTGTTACGGGCGTCATCAGCGGCGCGCTCGAGTCGGGCACGGCGGCGAAGGGGCCGTATGTCGTGACCATCACCGCGACCGATCCGTCGGGCGCGTCCGTCACCACCACTTTCCTCTACACGGTGCAGAACTTCCCGCCATCGGCGGTCAATGATGACGTCTCGACGCCCGAGGACGTGCCCGTCACGATCGCTGTGCTGACCAACGACAGCGATCCGAACCGCGATCCGTTGACGATCACGTCGGCCAGCGCGACCAACGGCACCGTCGTCGTCAATCGCGACGGTACGCTCACCTTCACGCCAACCCCCGACTTCAACGGGACCGCGGTGGTCAGCTATACGATCACCGACGGCAATGGCGGCTTCTCTACCGCGACCGCGACGATCACGGTCGGGCCGGTCAACGACGCGCCCGATGCCGTCACCATTCCGCCGCTCGCCAATCAGGACAGCCAGAGCACGTCGGTCAATGTCGGGGATTTCTTCTCCGACCGCGATGGCGACACGCTCGTCTTTTCCGCAGCGGGGCTCCCGTCCGGCATCGGCATCGATCCGGCTACGGGCATCTTGTCGGGAACGCTGGCGGCCAACGCCAGCCAGGGCGGCGCGGGCGGGGTCTATTCGGTCACGGTCACGGCGACCGATCCGAGTGGTCTCACCGTCAGCCGCACCTTCTCCTGGACCATCGTCAACCCAGCCCCAACCGCGACCAACGACACCGCGACCACGGCCGAGGATACGGCGGTCGCGGTCGTCGTGCTGGCCAATGACACAGATCCCGATGCCGACCCGTTGACGGTGACGAGCGCGACCGCGCTGCACGGCACGGTATCGATCGGCGCGAACGGTGTGCTGACCTATACGCCGGATGCAAACTATAACGGCACCGACACGATTACCTACGCGATCAGCGACGGCAATGGCGGCAGCTCGACCGCCGCGGTCGCGGTCACCGTGACGCCGGTCAACGACGCGCCGGTCGCGGCAAACGACAGCACCACGACGAATGAGGACGTACCCGTCACGTTCGCGGTCCTGCCGAACGACAGCGACGTCGATGGGGACACTTTGGTGGTGAGCGCGGCGACATCGCCCAACGGCACCGTCACGATCAATGCCGACGGGACGCTGACGTTCACCCCTGCCGCAAATTTCAACGGCGCCACCACGATCAGCTACACGATCAGCGATGGCAATGGCGGTCGCTCGACCGCAACGGTTGCGGTCACCGTCGCCGCGGTGAACGATGCGCCCGTCGCCAATCCGTCGACCGGCACCACGGCCGAAGATACGCCGGTCGACTTGCCGGTGCTCGCGAACGACACCGATGTCGACGGCAATGCCCTCACGGTGACATCGGCGTCGGCCGCGAACGGGACGGTTGTGGTCCTGGCCAACGGCACGGTACGCTATACGCCAAACGCCAATTTCAACGGGACCGACACGGTCACCTACACGATCAGCGACGGCCAGGGCGGTTTCTCGACCTCGACCGTGACGGTCACCGTGACCCCCGTCAACGATGCCCCCACCGCGACGCCAATCGCGCCGCAGACCGGCGCAGATGGCAGCACGATCCGCGTGCCTGTCGCGGGCAGCTTCACGGACGTGGACGGTAACACGCTGAGCTTCAGCGCCACCGGCTTGCCCGCCGGTCTGTCGATCGACCCGGCGACCGGCGTGATCAGCGGTACGATCGATCGATCGGCCAGCCAGGTTGGCGGCGGCACCTATTCGGTGGTGGTGACCGCCAGCGATGGCAATGGAGGGACGGTCAGCACGACCTTCAGCTGGACGGTGACCAACCCCGCACCGACCGCGACAAACGACAGCGCAACCACGCCCGAGGATACCCCGGTCACCGTGGCGGTGCTCGCCAACGACAGCGATCCGGACCGCGACCCGCTGACCGTGGTCAGCGCGACTTCGCCCGATGGCGTGGCGACCATCAATCCCGACGGCACGATCACCTTCACGCCCGCCGCAAACTTCAACGGCGTGGCGACGGTTACCTATTCGATCAGCGATGGCCAGGGCGGCACCTCGACCGCGACGCTGCGCATTACGGTTGACCCGGTCAACGATGCGCCGGTCGTCAAGACTCCGTTGGCCAACGTCACGCAGGCCGATGGTTCTGCTTTCTCGCTGCCAGTTGCGGGCGCATTTTCTGATCCCGACGGCAACACTTTGTCCTTTGCGGCGGCAGGCCTACCGGCCGGGCTCGCGATTGACCCGGCAACCGGCGTCATCAGCGGAACGATCGACCGCTCGGCCAGCCAAGTTGGCGGCGGCGTCTACACCGTCACCATTACGGCCAGCGACGGCAATGGCGGAACGGTCGCGACCACTTTCAGCTTCACCGTGACCAATCCCGCGCCGAGCGCGACGAACGACAGCGCGACCACGGCGGAAGACACGCCTGTGACCATCACCGTGCTTGGCAATGACAGAGACCCCGACGCCGACCCGCTTCGGATCACGTCCGCCACCTCACCCGATGGCGTGGTGACGATCAACCCGGATGGCACACTGTCCTTCGTCCCCGCCGCCAATTTCAACGGTGCAACGACGATCAGCTATACGATCAGCGATGGCCAGGGCGGGGTTGCGTCGGCAACGGTGGCGGTGACCGTCACTGCGGTGAATGACGCGCCGGTCGTTGGTACGCCGCTTCCCAACGTAGACAAGGCTGACGGCGCGCCGGTCAATCTGGCGACCGCGGGCAGCTTTTCCGACGTCGATGGCAACACGCTTACCTTCAGTGCTGGAGGCTTGCCAGCGGGCCTTGCGATCGATCCGACGAGCGGCGTGATCAGCGGCACGCTCGACCGTTCGGCCAGCCAGCTAAACGGCGGTGTGTACAGCGTCACCGTCACGGCGAACGATGGGGCGGGCGGGACCACCTCATCGACCTTCACCTTCCGCGCGAGCAATCCTGCGCCAACCGCCGTGAACGACAGCGCCACGACGCGGGAAGATACTCCCGTCACGATCGCGGTGTTGGCCAACGACACCGATCCGGACGGGGATCCGCTTCAGATCTCCAGTGCCTATTCACCCGACGGTACCGTCGTCATCAACGCGGACCGAACGATCACCTTCTTGCCGGCCGCCAATTTCAACGGCACGACGACGATCAGCTATGCGATTAGCGATGGCCAGGGCGGGACATCGACGGCCATCGTTACCGTCACCGTATCGCCGGTTAACGATGCGCCGGTCGTCGATACGCCGCTGCCCAACCAGTCCGATCTCGACGGGACGCTGGTCTCGGTCGCGACCGCGGGCAATTTCTCGGACCTCGACCGCGACACGCTCACCTTCTCTGCCGCCGGTCTGCCCGCAGGGCTGACGATCGATCCGGCGACTGGCGTGATCAGCGGCACGCTCGCCGCCAACGCAAGCCAGCTCGGCGGCGGGATTTATCGGGTTTCCGTCACCGCCAATGATGGGGCCGGGGGCAGCGCCACCTCGACCTTCGTATGGATGATTGCAAATCCGCCGCCGGTGGCCGCGAACGATGCGATTACGCTGAACGAGGATCCGGCCACCGCTGTCACCATCGCGGTGCTGGCAAATGACAGCGACCCCGACCGCGACGCGCTGACCGTCACCAGCGCGATCGCGCAGCATGGGATCGTCACGATCAACGCCAATGGGACGCTCTCCTACACGCCAAATCCGAATTACAATGGCTCTGACACGATTACCTACTCGATCAGCGACGGGCAGGGCGGCATCGCCACGGCGACGGTCGCGGTCACGGTCAATCCGGTCAACGATGCGCCGGTCAGCGCGGGCCTGCAGGGCCTGTTCAGCGTCGATTCGGGCAGCGTATCCTTCCCCGTCGGACCTGCCTTCAGCGACCTCGAGGGCGATCCGCTGGTATTTTCGGTCAGTGGGCTGCCTGCCGGCCTGACGATCGACCCGGCCACCGGCACGATCAGCGGCACGCTGGCTGCAAACGCGTCGACCGGGGGACCGAACGCGAACGGCGTCTATACGGTGTTCGTGACCGCAGCCGACGGGAATGGCGGAACGGTCACGAGCAGCTTTACGTGGACGGTGAAGAATGTCGCACCGCAGGCGAACAACGACGCGGCCACCACTGCGGAAGATACACCGGTCACGCTCAACGTGCTGTTCAACGATACCGACCCCAACCTCGACCCGCTGACCCCGACGCTATTGTCCGCGACGCACGGAACGGCTGCGTTCAACAATGACGGCACGCTGACCTTCACGCCCGACGCCGATTTCAACGGAATCGCCACGGCCACGTATCGCGTGAGCGACGGGAAGGGCGGCTTCTCGACTGCGGTGGCGACGATCACCGTTACCCCGACGAACGATGCGCCTAACGCTCGGCCGTTTCCCGATCGCAGCAACATCGACGGTGCCAGCGTTTCGCTGGCCACGTCCGGCTTCTTCAGCGATCGCGACGGTGACGTGCTTCGCTATACAGCCGCCAGTCTTCCCGACGGCTTGTCGATCGATTCAGCGACCGGGGTCATTTCCGGGACGATCGATCGCAGCGCCAGCCAGGTGGCGGGCGGGGTCTACTCGGTCAGCGTCACCGCTACCGATCCCGGCGGGCTGGCGATTACCCAGACTTTCGTGTGGGTGGTGACGAATCCGGCACCGACCGCCACGAACGACACGGCCTCCACCGCAGAGGATACGGCGGTGACGGTGACGGTGCTGACCAATGACAGCGACCCGGACGGGGATCCGCTGAGCGTGACGCAGGCAAGTGCGGGCAACGGCACCGTCACGATAAACCCAGACGGCACGCTGACCTACGTGCCCGTGGCCAATTTCAACGGCACAGACACGATCACTTACTCGATCAGCGACGGACAGGGCGGGACATCAACCGCGACGGTCGCGGTTACCATCACGCCGGTCAACGACGCACCCACGGCGGCAGCGCTGCCGGCGCGGTCCAACGTCGATGCCGCTGCCGTGTCCGTCCCGGTCGCTGTCGCTTTCAGTGACGTCGACGGCAATGCGCTAAACTACACGGCGACGGGACTGCCGTCGGGCCTTTCGATAGATCCGAACACGGGTGTGATTGCGGGCACGATCGACAAGGCTGCGAGCCAGGGCGGAGTCGGCGGCGTGTATGGCGTCACGGTTTTCGCCCGCGACGGCAATGGCGGGACGGTATCGACGAGCTTCGATTGGGTCATCACCAATCCAGCGCCTGTCGCAGCGAACGATACGGCGGCGACGACCGAGGACGTGCCGGTCACCATCTCGGTGCTCACCAACGACCGCGATCCTGATGGCGACAGCCTTTCGGTGGTGTCCGCGCGAGCAGCAAACGGTGCCGTCACGATCAATATCGACGGCACGCTGACCTACGTCCCGGCCGCGAACTTCAACGGCAGCGACACGATCACTTATACGATCAGCGACGGCCAAGGCGGCCTCTCGACCGCAACCGTCACGATCACGGTCGCTCCGGCCAATGACGCGCCGACGGTCGCCGCGCTCGCGCCACAGGTCAACGCCGACGGCGCGTCCGTTACGCTCCCCACAGCCGCATCGTTCAGCGATGTAGACGGCGATACGCTGACCTACAGCGCGGCCAATCTACCGGTCGGCCTGACCATGGATGCCGCGACCGGCGTCATCAGTGGAACGATCGATCGGTCTGCAAGTCAGGGCGGCACCGGAGGTGTCTACACCGTTACCGTCACCGCCAGCGATGGGGCCGGCGGAACCGTGTCGACATCGTTCAACTGGACGGTGACGAACCCTGCGCCCCGTGCCGCGAACGACAGCGCCTCGACCACCGAGGATGTGCCGGTCACGATCGCGGTCCTGACCAACGACAGCGATCCCGACGGGGATCGGCTGAGCGTCGCCACTGCCGCGGCCGACAACGGCACCGTCGTCATCAACCCGAACGGGACGCTGACCTACACGCCGCGCGCCGACTTCAATGGCACGGACACGATCACGTATACGATCAGCGACGGCAACGGCGGATTTTCGACAGCGACGGTCGCGCTCACCGTCGTGCCGGCCAACGATCCGCCAGTGGCTGTGGCCGATACCGCCGCGACCAACGAGGACACCCCGGTGACGCTGGCGGTGTTGCTGAACGATCGCGACATCGACGGCAATCCGCTGACCGTCACCACGGCCACCTCGCCCGACGGCTCGGTCGTGATCAATTCCGACGGGACGATCACTTTCACGCCCAACGCCGATTTCAACGGCACGGCGACGATCACCTACACGATCAGCGATGGCGCCGGCGGCACCGCGAGCGCCACGGCAACCGTGATCGTCGCTCCGGTCAACGATCCGCCGGTCGCGACCAACGATACGGCGACCACGAACGAGGACACGCCGGTCACGGTGTCGGTCCTCACCAACGACCGCGACGTCGACGCGGACACGCTGACGGTGACGTCGGCGAGCTCGCCGGACGGCCGCGTGACACTCAACGCCAACGGCACGATCACCTTCACCCCCAATGCCGATTTCAACGGCGTAGCGACGGTCGCCTATGCGATCAGCGACGGCAAGGGCGGCACCGCGAGCGCGACCGTTGCCATCACGGTGACGCCGGTCAACGATCCGCCGGTTGCCAATCCGTCGAGCGCGACCACCGCCGAGGATACGCCCGTAATCGTCGCGGTGCTGGCCAATGACAGCGACGTCGACGGTAATCCGCTGACGGTGACCGCCGCCAGTGCCGCAAACGGGACGGTGACGATCCTGCCCGACGGGACGGTGCGCTACACGCCCAATCCCGACTTCAACGGCAGCGACACGATCACCTACACGATCAGCGACGGCCAGGGCGGGTTCGCCACGTCGAGCGTCGCGGTAAGCGTGACGCCGGTCAACGATCCGCCGGTCGCGACCAACGATACCGCGACGACTGCCGAAGATCAGCCGGTGACAATCCCGGTGCTCGCTAACGATACCGATCGCGAAGGCGGCCAGCTGATCGTGACGAGCGCAAGCTCGCCCGACGGAACGGTCAAGATCAATCCCGACGGGACGATCACGTTTACTCCAAACGCCAATTTCAACGGCGCGACGTCGATCACCTACACGATCCGCGACGACGCGGGCGCCACCTCCACCGCGACGGTCGCGGCCACGGTCACGCCGGTCAACGACGCGCCGATCGCCAACCCGTCGAGCGCCACAGCGGTGGAAGACACTGCTGTTGTCGTGCCCGTGCTCGCCAATGACAGCGACCCGGACGGCAATCCGCTGACCGTCGTGTCCGCGACGGCACCACACGGGACGGTTACGATCAATGCCGATGGCACCGTGACCTACCTGCCCGATGCCGACTTCAATGGCACCGACACGATCACCTATACGATCAGCGACGGCAATGGCGGTGTCGCCACCTCCACGGTCGCGATCACGGTGGCCCCGGTCAACGACGCGCCGGTTGCCGCGAACGACGCCGCGACCACTCAGGAGGACACGCCGGTCACGCTGGCGGTGCTGCTCAACGACAGCGATGTCGATGGCAATCCGCTGACCATCATTGCGGCCACTTCGGCGCAGGGGTCGACGACGATCAATCCCGACGGAACGATCAGCTTCACCCCGGCGGCGAACTTCACCGGTGTCGCGACGCTCACTTACACGAACAGCGACGGCAGCGGCGGAACCGCGACGGCAACCGCCACGATCACGGTTCTCCCGGTCAACGATCCCCCAATCGCGGCTGCCGATCAGGCCGTAACGAACGAGGATACGCCAGTTGTCATCGCGGTGCTGGGCAACGACCGCGATGTCGAGGGTGATCCCCTGTCGCTGGTGCGCGCGACGGCCACGAACGGGACGGTGACGATCCTGCCCGACGGGACGGTGCGCTACACGCCCAATCCCGACTTCAACGGCAGCGATACGATCACTTATACGATCAGCGACGGTCAGGGCGGATTCGCCACATCTACCGTCGACGTGACGGTGACGGCGGTCAACGACCCGCCGGTAGCCGTAGCCGACACCGCGACTACGAACGAGGACACGCCGGTGACGCTGGCGGTGTTGCTGAACGATCGCGACATCGACGGCAATCCGCTGACCGTCACCACGGGCACCTCGCCCGACGGCTCGGTCGTGATCAATTCCGACGGCACGATCACTTTCACGCCCAACGCCGATTTCAACGGGACTGCGACGATCACCTACACGATCAGCGATGGCGCGGGCGGCACCGCGAGCGCCACTGCAACCGTGATCGTCGCTCCGGTCAACGATCCGCCGGTCGCGACCAATGATACGGCGACCACGAACGAGGACACCCCTGTCACGGTGTCGGTCCTTGCCAATGACCGCGACGTCGACGGCAACCCGCTGACGGTGACCGCCGCCATTGCCGCAAACGGCACCGTGGCGATCCTGCCCGACGGGACGGTGCGCTACACGCCCAATCCCGACTTCAACGGCAGCGACACGATCACCTACACGATCAGCGACGGCCAAGGCGGGTTCGCCACGTCGAGCGTCGCGGTGAGCGTGACGCCTGTGAACGATCCGCCGGTCGCCAATCCGTCGAGCGCGACCACCGCCGAGGATACGCCGGTCATCGTCGCGGTGCTGGCCAATGACAGCGACGTCGACGGCAACCCGCTGACGGTGACCGCCGCCACTGCCGCAAACGGCACCGTGGCGATCCTGCCCGACGGAACGGTGCGCTACACGCCCAATCCCGACTTCAACGGCAGCGACACGATCCGCTACACGATCAGCGACGGCCAGGGCGGGTTCGCCACGTCGAGCGTCGCGGTGAGCGTGACGCCGGTCAACGATCCGCCGGTTGCGACCAACGATACGGCGACCACGAACGAGGACACCCCGGTCACGGTGTCGGTCCTCGCCAACGACCGCGACGTCGACGCGGACACGCTGACGGTGACGTCGGCGAGCTCGCCGGACGGCCGCGTGACACTCAACGCCAACGGCACGATCACCTTCACCCCCAATGCCGATTTTAACGGCGTAGCGACGGTCGCCTATGCGATCAGCGACGGCAAGGGCGGCACCGCGAGCGCGACCGTTGCCATCACGGTGACGCCTGTGAACGATCCGCCAGTCGCCAATCCGTCGAGCGCGACCACCGCCGAGGATACGCCGGTCATCGTCGCGGTGCTGGCCAATGACAGCGACGTCGACGGCAACCCGCTGACGGTGACCGCCGCCAGTGCCGCAAACGGCACCGTGGCGATCCTGCCCGACGGAACGGTGCGCTACACGCCCAATCCCGACTTCAACGGCAGCGACACGATCCGCTACACGATCAGCGACGGTCAGGGCGGGTTCGCCACGTCGAGCGTCGCGGTGAGCGTAACGCCTGTGAACGATCCGCCGGTCGCGACCAACGATACGGCGACCACGAACGAGGACACCCCGGTCACGGTGTCGGTCCTCGCCAACGACCGCGACGTCGACGCGGACAGGCTGACGGTGACGTCGGCGAGCTCGCCGGACGGCCGCGTGACACTCAACGCCAACGGCACGATCACCTTCACCCCCAATGCCGATTTCAACGGCGTCGCGACGGTCGCCTATGCGATCAGCGACGGCAAGGGCGGCACCGCAAGCGCGACCGTTGCCATCACGGTGACGCCCGTGAACGATCCGCCGGTCGCCAATCCGTCGAGCGCGACCACCGCCGAGGATACGCCGGTCATCGTCGCGGTGCTCGCCAATGACAGCGACGTCGACGGCAACCCGCTGACGGTGACCGCCGCCAGTGCCGCAAACGGCACCGTGGCGATCCTGCCCGACGGAACGGTGCGCTACACGCCCAATCCCGACTTCAACGGCAGCGACACGATCACCTACACGATCAGCGACGGTCAGGGCGGGTTCGCCACGTCGAGCGTCGCGGTGAGCGTGACGCCGGTCAACGATCCGCCGGTCGCGACCAACGATACGGCGACCACGAACGAGGACACGCCGGTCACGGTGTCGGTCCTTGCCAACGACCGCGACGTCGACGGGGACACGCTGACGGTAACGTCGGCGAGCTCGCCGGACGGCCGTGTCACGCTCAACGCCGACGGGACGATCACCTTCACCCCCAACGCCGATTTCAACGGCGTCGCGACGGTCGCCTATGCGATCAGCGACGGCAAGGGCGGCACCGCGAGCGCGACCGTTGCCATCACGGTGACGCCTGTGAACGATCCGCCAGTCGCCAATCCATCGAGCGCGACCACCGCCGAGGATACGCCGGTGATCGTCGCGGTGCTCGCCAATGACAGCGACGTCGACGGCAACCCGCTGACGGTGACCGCCGCTACTGCCGCAAACGGCACCGTGGCGATCCTGCCCGACGGAACGGTGCGCTACACGCCCAATCCCGACTTCAACGGCAGCGACACGATCCGCTACACGATCAGCGACGGTCAGGGCGGGTTCGCCACGTCGAGCGTCGCGGTGAGCGTGACACCGGTCAACGATCCGCCGGTCGCCAATCCGTCGAGCGCGACCACCGCCGAGGATACGCCGGTCATCGTCGCGGTGCTCGCCAATGACAGCGACGTCGACGGCAACCCGCTGACGGTGACCGCCGCCAGTGCCGCAAACGGGACGGTGACGATCCTGCCCGACGGGACGGTACGCTACACGCCTAATCCCAACTTCAACGGCAGCGACACGATCACCTACACGATCAGCGACGGTCAGGGCGGGTTCGCCACGTCGAGCGTCGCGGTGAGCGTGACGCCGGTCAACGATCCGCCGATCGCGACCAACGATACGGCGACCACGAACGAGGACACCCCGGTCACGGTGTCGGTCCTTGCCAATGACCGCGACGTCGACGGGGACACGCTGACCGTCACCGCGGCTAGCTCGCCCGATGGCACGGTGGTGATCAATCGCGACGGCACGATTACCTTCACGCCCAAAGCCGATTTCAACGGCACCGCGACGATCGCCTATACGATCAGCGATGGCAGCGGGGGCACGGCAAGCGCCACTGCAACCGTGATCGTCGCGCCGGTCAACGATCCGCCGGTCGCGGTTGCCGACCGGGCCGCCACGAACGAGGGCGTGCCGGTTGTCATCAACGTGTTGAGCAACGACCGCGATGTCGAGGGAGATCGACTGTCGGTGGTGGGCGCGACCGCCCCGAACGGAACTGTCACGATCCTGCCCGATGGGACCGTGCGCTACACGCCCAATCCCGGCTTTTTCGGTACCGACACGCTCACCTACACGATCAGCGACGGCAAGGGCGGGTTCGCCACGTCGACTGCCGCTGTTGTCGTGACGCGGGTCAATACGCCGCCAGTAGACGGGGATGAGGCGATCGATGCGATCGGCGGAGTCATTTACAGCATCCCGGTGCTGGCGAATGCCAGCGATGCCAATGCGGACTCGGTCTCGCTCTTCTCGGCTACCGCCGATGTCGGGACGGTCACGATCAACCCGGACGGAACGCTCGCCTACGTCGCGCCGATCGGTTTCCAGGGCATTGCCACAATCCGCTACGTCGTCAGCGACGGTCGGGGCGGTTTCGACGTTTCGGTCGCGACGGTGCGAGTCACCCAGGCTTCGGCCGAT
This sequence comes from Sphingomonas sp. UYEF23, assembly GCF_040546165.1. Taxonomy (NCBI): domain Bacteria; kingdom Pseudomonadati; phylum Pseudomonadota; class Alphaproteobacteria; order Sphingomonadales; family Sphingomonadaceae; genus Sphingomonas; species Sphingomonas sp. UYEF23. The sequence goes on from NZ_JBEPNG010000005.1 coordinate 228,670, forward strand.
GTGAACGCCCTGCTTGGCCTTTATCCGCAGCCCGGCATACCCGATGGCGTGCGCATGGATGGCGTCCGCGATCAGTCGCGTGACTTCATCACGATCCCGCTGATCATCGGCGATACGGTCAATGCGTTTCGCAGCTTGCACGGCACCCCCGATCTGGGCGGCGATCGTCCGCTATTGACGGCGGTGAACGGGATCAGCTGGCTGGGCGGCATGGCCGATCGGGGGCACGCCACCATGAACGCCGTCAACGACACGATACGCTACCTCGACCGCGTCCAAAATCTGCGCGACCCTGTCGACCAGATGTTCGACCCGCGCTGGGACGATTTCGCGCCGAAGGCGCTGACGGGCTTCTCGGTTCGGCACCTCGCGACCGGCAACGACCAAGTGATGATCGAGTCGATCGTCCGCGATCGCGTAATCTATATTGAAATGCGGGATGTTGGGCCGGACAATGCCTCCAGGATCACCGAATATCGGTTGCGGATGCGCGACGGATCGCGGCTGCCCGAGTGGGTGACGATGGACCAGCGTGGCCTGGCGATCGTCGAGCGTCCGGCCAATGCCGAGGAACTGCACCTGGTCGTCCGCGCGATCCGCGGCGACGGTCATACGATCGACATTCCGGTCATCGTCCAGGGTGCGACCGGCGAGATCCAGCTCGATGTCCCGATCGCCGACAAGCAGATCGGCGCGGCCGAGCCCCTGTCGCGCACGCTGCTCGCGGCGCGCACTGCTTCTCAACGTGAAGCCGCCACGCTGGCGGATGCATTTTCAGATCATGCGCAAGGAATGACGCAATGAACGTCTTGAAACTCGCTGGGTTACCGCTGCTTGCGCTCGTCGCGGGTTGCGCGGTGAAGCCCGAACCGCTGACCGTTTCACAAATTGCCAAAACCGCGGACCGCAACTTTGCGCTGGTCGATGCCGAGCAGGAACCCGTGACTGGGCCAATAGACCTCTACGAGGCAATGGCACGCGCGCTGAAGTACAATCTCGATTATAAGGTCGAGATGATGAACAACGCGCTGAAGGTCCGTGAGCTGGACCTTTCGCGCTACGATATGCTGCCGCAATTGGTTGCGAACGGCGGCTATGCGGGGCGCAGCAATTTTTCCGGGGCGAGCTCGCTGTCGCTGCTCAGCCGCCGGCAGTCGCTCGAACCCTCGACCTCTTCCGAAAGGAATGTCTTCACCGGGGACTTGACGCTCAGCTGGGACGTCCTTGACTTCGGCCTGTCCTACGTTCGCGCCAAGCAGCGTGCCGACGAGGTGATGATTGCCGAGGAACAGCGGCGGAAGGTGTCGTCTCGGATCATCGAGGACGTACGCACGTCTTATTGGCGTGCGGTCAGCGCCGAACGGCTGCTGACCAAGCTGCAGACGCTCGAGAATTCGGTATCCACCACGCTCACCAACTCGGAACGTCTTGCCGAACGCCGCCTCTCGGCACCGCTCACCGCGCTTACCTATCAGCGCGAATTGGTCGATATCCAAGCGCAGGTTCGCCGCCTGCAGCGCGAACTGGTCATTGCCAAGGCGCAGTTGGCGGCGCTGATGAACCTGAAGCCCGGAACGCAGTTCAGCTTGGTCTTGCCCGACCGCGACAGCGCGCTTCCACCGATTCGTCAAAGCGGCGAAGAGATGATGATGGCCGCGTTGCACAACCGGTCGGAACTGCGCGAGGTCAGCTATCGCCAGCGGATCAATGCCAAGGAACTCGACGCCGCGCTGCTCCGCGCACTGCCCAGTTTTCGCGGCATCGTCGGCGCGAACGTGGATTCCAACAGTTTCTTGTTCAACCAGGACTGGATCCAATGGGGTGCACGCGCAAGTTGGAACGTCCTGAACGTGTTCCGCTACCCGGCGCAAAAGAAGGCCGTGCGGGCGCAAGACGATTTGCTGCAGCAGCGTGAACTCGCGCTGACCATGGCTGTCATCACGCAGGTTCACGTCGCGCGCGCGCGCTATGCGCATCTTACCGCGGAACTGGAGACCGCGGCGCATCAGATGTCGGTGCAGGGCAAGATCATGAACCAGATCCAGGCCGGATATCGGGCGGGTGCAATGAGCCAGCAGACCGAGTTGCGCGAGGAGATGAACACGCTCGTCGCCGAGGTTAAATACGACATCGCTTATGCCGACGCTCAGAATGCGTATGCCAATTTGTACAGCTCGATGGGCGTCGACAGCTATGGCGCCGACCTTACCGGGCGGGAGAATGTACAGACTATGTCCGCCTCGCTGGCATCCTTATGGAACGCGCGAATGAGTGCATCGGTGCCGAAATGAAGCTTGATTCCGTGATTCCGGCTGCGCCTGTCGAAGGCGCTTCTCCTCCGTCCCGCCGGCCCTGGGTGCTGGCGGCGCTCGGCGTCGCTGGCGCGGCGGTGCTCGGCTATGTGGCAGGCGCGCAGCGCGATGTCGAAAAGTTTCCAGAAGAGACGGTCGCGCCAGTCAAGGCCGAACCGGCCAAGCCCGCCGTCATCGCCCGCCCGGCGCCGCTTCCCGTCGTGGAGCGGATCCGTGGCGTGGTGAATGCCTCCAGCGAATCGACCGTGGCATCGCGTATGACCGCGCGAATCCTCGCAATGCCGTTCGGGGAGGGCCAGGCCTTCGGGGCTGGCGCGGTATTGGTGCGCTTCGATTGCTTTTCCACCGAGGCCCAGCTGCGCGCCGCGCAGGCAGCCTCTGCGGCCTATCGCAAGACCTATGAAACGCAGGTCGAACTCGACAGGTATGAAGCGACCGGAAAGAATGAGGTTGCGGTCAGCCGCGCCAATCTCGGCAAGGCCGATGCCGAGGCCAAGGCGGTTGCGGCGCAGATGTCCGACTGTGCAGTGCGCGCGCCGTTTGCGGGCAAGGTGGTCGAGCAGATCGCACGGCGCAACGACATCGCCGCCAGTGGGCAGCCGCTGCTCAAAATTCAAAGCGGGAGCTCGGTTGAGATCGAGATGATCGTCCCGAGCCGCTGGCTCACGTGGATCGGCCACGGTGCGCAATTCACCTTCATCATCGATGAAACCGGCAAATCGGTGCGAGCGCGCGTGCAGCGGCTCGGTGCTGCGGTCGATCCGGTCAGCAAGTCGATCAAGGTCACCGGCGTGATCACGAGGCCAGACGGCCTGATCCTCGCCGGCATGAGCGGCTCGGCGGTCTTCGACGACGCCCGCGCCGGACAGGGGGGGCAGCCGCTCAACGCGTCGGCCAAAACCGAACCGCCTGCGATCGACCCGGTTCCGACCGGCATTGCCCCCGCGGGGCCAGCGCATGACAAGCGCGGCTGAGGCGGCGCTCCCGATTCCCCTGCGTGTCGAAGGGGGCGCTACCGGGTCGCTGAACGCTCTGATGCAGTTCGAGGGTGAGGTGCGCCGCCAGCCGAGCGTATCCGAACTATGCTATCTCGTTGCCAACGATTTACGCCGAATCGTGGCGTACGACCAGGCCTTCGTGCTGCGCGAGGCGATGGCTGGAACCAAGCTCCAGGTGGTCTGCGCGTCCAGCATCGCAATCGTCGACCGCAATGCGCCGTTGATCCAGGCAGTGGAGTCCTGTCTTGCAGCGCATCTTGCCGATACGTCTACGCCAAACCCGGCAAGCCTTGATCCTGCGCTCCTGTCGGACGACCCGGCGCTCGCCGAATATCCGTTCCACGCATGGCATTGGCAACCGCTTGTCGACCGCGCGGGAAGGACCTTCGCGGGCCTGCTCCTCGCCCGCTCCACGCTATTCGATCCCCGCGAGGCGACGCGGATCGCCCGCGCCGGCGAGACCATCGCGCATGCCTGGCTGGCGCTGACCGCAAACCGTCCGGTGCGCAAGCTGTGGCTGCCGACGCACCGCCAGCGCCGCTGGCTGCTGGTGGCGGCGGCGGTGATCGCGTTGTTCCCGGTGCGGATGAGTGTGCTGGCGCCAATGGAGGTGGTCGCGTCGCGGCCCTACATCGTTTCGGCGCCGTTCGCCGGCGTCATCCGCGAGATTGCGGTCGCGCCAAACACGAAGGTCCGTCAAGGACAGCCTGTGCTGGTGTTCGAGGACGTGAAGGTCCGCAACGAACTTGCGCAGGCAGAGGAGCGGCTGGCGGTCGCGAAAGCTAAGCTGGAACGCGCGACCAGCGCAGCCTTTGCCGACGCCACGCAAGCGCATGACATTGCCCAGCTGCAGGCCGAGGCTGATCTCGCGCGATCCGATTATGGCTATGCCCAGGACGTGATGGCTAAATCGCAAGTGCTCGCCCCGCGCGCGGGGATGGTGCTGTATAGCGACCGTCGCGACTGGGAGGGGCGGGCCGTCAATGTCGGCGATCCCATCGTCCAGATCGTCGATCCCCGCGGTGTCGCCTTCCACGTCGAGCTGCCCGCCAAGGAGCAGCTGCGACTGAGCGCCGGCGCGCCGATGCAGGTGTGGCTCGATGCGGAGCCGATGTGGGCGCTGCAAGGTCGCGTGGTCTCGGCGAGCTATCAGGCCCGCCCCACGCCCGAGGGCGTTCTGTCCTTTGCGGTGATCGCCCGGCCGGAGGGTGCGCCGCCGCGCATCGGGTCGCGCGGCACCGCCAAGCTGTACGGAAGCTGGGCGCCGCTCTCGTATGCGCTTCTACGCAGGCCGATCGCCGCGCTGCGCCAGACGATCGGGCTGTAATGGCGTCGCTGGCTGCGCCCGTGCCGGTTTCCCTGCCACCGCTGCGGCAAGAATTGCGGATCGAGCCCGGCACGCCGCTGATCGGAGGGGCGCCGGGCTGGACCTTGTTCGATCCCTTGCGGCACGCCTTCTATCGTCTCGGGCGGATCGAACATGCGATCTTTGCGTGCTGGGCGCGCGGCTCGTTCGCCGAGCTTGGCGATGCGCTGGCGGCAGAGGGGCTGGACGATACAGATGCCAACCGCGCCTTGCAGCGCGTCGTCGCCTTTTCGCTCGAGCACCAGCTGGTCGTAACGCCGATGGGGGATGTCGTCGCGGCGATGCAGGATCGCCGCGCCGAGCTGCGTCGTGCGTGGTGGAAGTGGATGCTCGACAATTATCTGTTCTTCCGCGTTCCGTTGGTCCGCCCCGCGGCCCGGCTGGAGGCGGCGATGCGGTGGTTCAAGCCGCTGTGGTCGGTCAAGACGCTGTGGTTTTTCGTCGCGCTGGTGCTCTTCGACCTGATCATGGTGGCGCGCCAATGGGATGTCTTCGCGACCTCCTTCCTCTATTTCTTCAGCTGGCAGGGGGTGCTCGTCTACGCGCTCGGCCTGTCGGCGGTGAAGGTCATCCACGAGCTCGGGCATGCGCTGACCGCGACCCGGTTCGGTTGTCGCGTGGCATCGATGGGAGTCAGTTTCCTCGTGATGATGCCGGTGCTCTACACCGATACGACCAGCGCCTGGCGGCTGCGGTCGCGGCGCCAGCGCATCGCGATCGACTGCGCCGGAGTCGCGGCGGAGCTGATCACCGCAGCCCTGTGCACCTTCGTGTGGCTCTGGCTTCCCGACGGCGCGCTGCGCAGCGCGATGTTCGTCCTCGCCACATCCAGCTGGATCCTGAGCTTGTTCATCAACCTCAGCCCGCTGACGCGGTTCGACGGCTATTACGTCCTGTCAGACCTGCTCGGCGTACCCAATCTCCAGGCCCGATCCTTTGCCTTCGGGCGCTGGCAAATGCGCGAGCTCCTGTTCGGTTTGCACCATGCGCCCCCCGAGGAGATGCCGCCGCGGTTGCGCCTGTTCCTTGTCGGCTACGCGTGGCTGACCTGGATCTATCGGATCGTGCTGTTCTTGGGCATCGCACTGCTGGTCTATCATTTCTTCTTCAAGCTGGCGGGCATCTTGCTGTTCACCGTCGAGATCGGAGTGTTCATCGTGCGCCCCATCGTTGCCGAATTGCGCGCCTGGATCGGTCTGCGCGGGGACGTCGTGCGAAGCTCGCGCGGTCGTTGGACGCTGGGCCTGACGGGGCTGGCGCTGGTCGCACTGGTCCTGCCGCTCGACCGGCATGTAACCGCTCCCGCGGTGCTCGCGCCGATCGAGTCGGAACCGCTCGTCGCCGGGGATGCCGCGCGGATCGACGCGGTGCGAGTCACCGACGGGCAATTGGTCCGTCGCGGTCAGATAATCGCCGAATTGAGCGCACCTGCATTGCGCGCCAGCCAGAAAGGGAGTGAGGCCCGCATCGCAGGGCTCGAAACGCGGCTCGCGCGATCGAGTGCAGATCGCGTCGATCTGTCCAACCGCTCGGTGATCGAACGAGAGCTTGCCGCCGAGCGAGCGCGGCTGCAGGGGGCCGGGGAAATGGCGGAGCGGCTTGTGCTGCGCGCGCCGATCGACGGAATTGTCGCCGACCTGCGCGCCGAGATCCACGTCGGACGCTGGGTCGGCGGCGGCGAGGTCGTCGCGCGAATCGTCAGCCGTGACCGGGCCGACATTCAGGCCTATATCGGCGAGACGGGACTTGCGCGTATCGAAGAGTCCGCGCGTGGGCGGTTTGTGCCCGACGATGTCGCGCGGTCCGCTCGATCGGCAAAGCTGCTCGAGATCGGGCGGGCGGCGGTGCAATCGCTCGACCAGCCGCTGCTCGCATCGATCAACGGCGGGCCGATTGCGGTGAACTCCGACACGCAGAACCATCTGAAACCCCGCGAGGCGCTCTATCGTCTGCGTTTCCTCGCTGCGCTCGAACGGTCGAATCGAAGCCCAGCCTTCATCCAGCCCATCCCCGGGCGAATTATCATCGATGCCGATCGTCGCAGTGTCCTGGACGATGCGCTGCGCTGGCTGATGCGGTTGGTGCACCGCGAAGCTTCTATCAGTTGAGCCAAAAGCCGACGCCCCTGGGCAATTTGCGCGCACCGGCTCTAACCATCGTTCGGGGCCGGCGATGCCCTGCTCCCGGCGGGACGCCGGAATGGTAGCAGGCAGACCTTCGCGCCGGCGGCCAGCCCCGCTCGGCCAAGCCGCTTATTCATTTCGGGCGGGTTGCACGGCGAGCAGGGGTACCGGTTGCGTGCTGTAACGACGCTCACCTCGCACGGCGGAAACCTTTGGTGCACCCGACTGGATTCGAACCAGTGGCCTCTGCCTTCGGAGGGCAGCGCTCTATCCAGCTGAGCTACGGGTGCCTGGAGCTCCGACTAGCAAAGCCCGCGCGGTGACGCCAGCCCTAGTTGCGCGCGAGCGTCACGGGCTGGAATTGGCCGAGGCCGCATGTCGCGCCGGGCGACAAGGCGGCGCCCGAATACAGCACCGTTATCGTATCCGTCGAACACAACTGGCTGAGGCTCGTCGCGTAGCTGAAGCGCTCTTCGAACCCGAGGCTCGGGCAGGCGAAGGGCAGGGTGTTGCGATAGGCGACCTTGCCGCTCGTGATGAAATCGATCGTGCGGTCGTCGCGCACGTGCGTTTCGCGGATCGATGCGAGGGGGATACAGCTTTGCGGCACACCCGCAGGCGTCGCGGCGGGGGTGCGGTCGCGTGCGACGCTCGGGGCGGCGAAGGCGGCGAGGGTGAGGGCGGCGAACAGCAGGCGCATGTCAGGGCTCCTTCGGCAGCGCAGCCTTGGGCGGCGGCGTCTTGGGCTTGAACGCACAGAGATCGGCGACGATGCAGCGCCAGCATTCGGGCCGCCGCGCCTTGCAGACATAGCGACCGTGCAGGATCAGCCAGTGATGCGCGTGGAGCCGGAACGGTTGCGGGGTCGCCTTGTCGAGCTTGAGCTCGACCGCGAGCGGGGTTTTCCCGCGCGCGAGGCCGGTGCGGTTGCCGACGCGGAAGATGTGCGTGTCGACCGCGAAAGTCTCGGCGCCGAACGCGACGTTGAGCACCACATTGGCGGTCTTGCGCCCCACGCCGGGGAGCGTCTCGAGCGCGTCGCGGTCGTTCGGCACTTCGCCGCCATAGACGTCGACCAGCCGCTGCGAGAGCGCGATGACGTTCTTGGCTTTGGTGTTGAACAGGCCGATCGTCTTGATGTGCTGCTTCAGCGCATCCTCGCCGAGATCGAGCATTTGCTGCGGCGTCGTCACCGTTTCGAACAGCCGCCGCGTCGCCTTGTTGACGCCCACATCGGTCGCTTGCGCCGACAGCGCGACCGCGACGACGAGCTGGAACGGGTTGCCCGCCTCGAGCTCGGTCTCGGGATGCGGATTGTCGGCGGCGAGCCGCGCGTAGAATTCGACGATTTCGGCGCGCTTCACACGCCGAGCACCTCGTCCATCCCGTAGCGCCCGGCCGGCTTGTCGACGAGCCACAGTGCCGCGGTGATCGCGCCGCGCGCGAAGATCGCGCGGTTCTCGGCGCGGTGGCCGAGCTCGATCCGCTCGCCTTCGCCGGCGAAGATCACTTGATGGTCCCCCGCGACCGAGCCGCCGCGCAAGCTGGAAAAGCCGATCGTGCCCTCGGAACGCGCACCGGTCAGCCCGGCACGGTCCGCGACGCGCGCTTCGGCGAGCGGGATGCCGCGGCCGGCCGCCGCCGCTTCGCCGAGCAGCAAGGCGGTGCCCGAGGGGGCATCGACCTTGTGGCGATGGTGGAATTCGGAGATTTCTATGTCCCATTCGGGCCCAAGCCGCGCGGCGGCGTCGCGCACGAGCTTGGCGAGCAGCGTCACGCCGAGCGAGACGTTGCCCGTTTGCAGCACTGCGATGTCGGCAGCGGCGGCGTCGATCATCGCGTGGTGCGTGGCAGCGAGGCCGGTCGTGCCGATCAGGATCGGCGTTCCCGTCCGGCGCGCGGCGGCGAGCGTGCGTTCGAGCGCCGAAGGCGAGGAGAAATCGACCAGCACGTCCGAACCGTGCGCCAGCGCCGCAGGGTCGCCGCCCGCGTCGATCCCGCCGGCGAGCGTCGCGCCCAGATCGGGGACGATCGCCGCCAAGGCATGTCCCATCCGCCCAGCGCTGCCAATGATCCCGATCGCGGTCACGCACATTCCCTTCCGATAGGTTCGCGGCGGCCTTAGCCAATGGCCGGGCGACATGCCATGCGCGAATTGCCCCAGCCTCGTGCTTCGCCGCGGATTGCAAGGACGGCTACTGCGAGCGCGGTTTTAATTGCAGCAAGAATAGCAGCTTCCAGCCCGATCGGCTAAGCCTCGATGATGCAGGACAGTCGCAGCATCGTCGTTCTCACCGGTGCCGGTATTTCGGCCGAAAGCGGCATCGCGACCTTTCGTGGGCCCGGCGGGCTCTGGGAGGGGCACCGCGTCGAGGATGTCTGCACGCCCGAGGCGCTCGCGCACGATCCCGAGCTCGTCCACCGCTTCTACGATGCACGGCGAGCGGCATTGGCGCGCGTCGAGCCCAACGCCGCGCATCACGCGCTGGCGCGGCTCGATGCCGAGTGGGGTGGGGATTTGCTGATCGTGACGCAGAACGTCGACGATCTGCATGAGCGCGCCGGGGCCAAGCGGTTGCTCCACATGCACGGCGAATTGCAATCGGCGCTGTGTGCTGTCTGTGGTGCGCACATGCGCTGGCTGGACGCGTTGCCGCCGGGGTCGGTGTGCCCGGCGTGCGGGGCGGCGGCGCTCCGCCCCGACATCGTCTTCTTCGGCGAGATGCCGTACGCGATGGACACGATTGAGCGCGCGCTCGGGACGGCGGACCTGTTCGTGTCGATCGGGACGTCGGGCGCGGTCTATCCCGCGGCGGGCTTCGTCCAGGGCGCGCGGCATGCCGGCGCGCGCACGCTCGAGCTCAATCTCGAGCGATCGGCGGGAAGCGCGTTCTTCCACGAAACGCGGCTCGGCGCGGCGGGAAGCCTGGTGCCGCACTGGGTCGATGCGATGCTGGCGGGATGAGCGAGCAGGCCCGGCATGGCCATTTTGGAACGGGTTGCCGCCCCTCTCGTTTGTGAGGTCAGCCCGACGGGCTTTGCTCTAACGCTATATCGAGAGGGTCTCATGAAAAAGCTTCTTGCCGCCATCCTCCTCACCGGGGCTGCAACGCTCGGCACCACTACCGCTGCGGACGCGCGCGACGGCTGCGGTCGTGGCGCGTTTCGCGGCCCCGCTGGCCATTGCCGCGTGATGCGTGGCGGGCCTGCCTTTGTCGGCGGTCCCGTCTATCGCGGTGGTCCGCGCCTGATCGTCGGTCGCCGCTACGATCGCGGCTATTGGGACGGTCGCCGCTACTGGCAGAACCGCTATCGCCACCATGGCGGCTGGCGCTACCGCTAAGCCCTGACGTTTGCGTGCAAAACCCCGCGTCGCAGCTTGCGGCGCGGGGTTTTCATGGGCGCGAGGATCAATCGACCCAGTCGAGCCCCATGTCGCGATAGACGTCGCGTTCGTCGTCCCAGCCGGGACGAACCTTGACGTGCAGATAGAGATGCACCGGGCGACCTATGATGCCGGCGAGCTCGGTCCGTGCGCGCGCGCCGATCTCCTTGATCCGCGCGCCGCCCTTGCCGAGCACGATCGCGCGCTGCGTCGGGCGTTCGACCAGGATCTGCTGGTGGATCTCGACCGACCCGTCTTCGCGCTCGAGATACTGCTCGGTCTCGATCGTCGACGCATAGGGCAACTCGGCGTGGAGCTGCAGGTACAGCTGCTCGCGCGTCACTTCGGACGCCAGGCTGCGCTCGCTCGCGTCGGACACCTGGTCCTCGGGGAAATGCCACGGGCCCTCGGGCATCCGGTTCGCGAGATGTGCCTTCAATTCGGGCAGGCCGTCACCGGTCGATGCGCTGACGAAGAAGATTTCGTCGAACTGCACCATCGCGGTGAGCTTCTCGGCATGGAGCAAAAGCTTGCCCTTGTCGGCGAGATCGACCTTGTTGAGGATGAGATATTTGGGCTCGGGGCGGTGCGCGATCGCCTCGGCGATGGTGGTGACCTTCGAGCCCAGCCCGCCCTTGGCATCGACCACCAGGGCCAGCACGTCGGCGCCGTCGGCCCCGCCCCACGCGGCCTGGACCATCGCGCGGTCGAGCCGGCGCTTGGGTTCGAAGATGCCGGGGGTGTCGACCAGCAGCAGCTGGGTGTCGCCCTCGATAGCGACGCCCATTAGCCGGACACGCGTGGTCTGCGCCTTCGGGCTGACGATCGCGACCTTCTGGCCGACCAGCGCATTGACGAGCGTCGACTTGCCGGCGTTGGGCGCGCCGAGGATCGCGACGAGGCCGCATTTGTGGGTGGGGGTGTCGGTCATTAGCGGTCCTTGGGCGGTACAGGCCCTTCGACAGGCTCAGGGCGAACGGGGGAAACGAAGGACCCCGCCCCCACCTCCGTTCGCCCTGAGCCTGTCGAAGGGCTCGTTCGATCTTGGCGATTGCGCGCCAGTAAAGAAAGCCGCGCCCAATCGCCAGCGATTAGGGCTTCCTTCTTGGCGCGCGTCCATCCTTTGACGCGGCGTTCGGCTTCGAGCGCTTCGAAACGGGAGGGGAAATCCTGAGTCCAGACGAGCGTGACCGGGCGGCGGGTGTGGGTGAAGCCGCCAGTCAGGCCGGACTGATGCTGGCCGATGCGGTATTCGAGATTGTCGGTATGGCCGATATAGTAGTGCCCGTCGGCGCAGCGCAGCATGTAGGTTCAGAACGCCATAACGCTCCCCCGTTGCGAGGGCCCTTCGACAGGCTCCGGGCGAACGGGGAAGGGGGTGCCCCACTCAAAACCCGATCCTCAAGGCCGATCGAAGTGACCCGCTCTATATAAAGCGAGCCCCACATACCCGTTCGCCCTGAGCCTGTCGAAGGGCCTTACCCGCGTGACCCCTGCCGCACCTTTTCCAGCAACGCCGTCGCCGCCGCGGTCTCTGCTTCCTGCTTCGAACTCCCCTCGGCCTCCGCCTCGGCGAACGTCCCGATCACCGCCTTCACGCGGAAGCGCGGCGCGTGGTGCGGGCCCGAGCGGTCGACCACTTCGTACGCCGGCGCCTTGCGGTTGTTCGCCGCGGCCCATTCCTGCAGCGCCGATTTGGGGTGCTGCGGCACGGTCAGTTCGCGGCTGGCGCGGTCGGCCCAGGCGGTGCGGATCGCGCGGCGGGCGCCATCGAGCCCGGCCTCACGGTAGAGCGCGCCGATCAGCGCCTCCATCACATCGCCGAGCACATTGTCGCTGTCCGACGCGCCATCGTCGCGCGCTTGCTTGCCGAGCTTCAATTGTGCCGCGACGCCCAGGCCGCGCGCGACATCGGCGCATACCGCGCCCGTCACCAGCGCATTGAAGCGCTTCGACAGCGCGCCTTCGGGCTCGTTCGGGAACAGCTCGAACAGCCATTCCGCCATCACCAGCCCGAGCACGCGGTCGCCGAGGAATTCGAGCCGCTCGTAATTCGCCTTGGCCTGGCTGCCATGCGTCAGCGCGCGCTCGAACGGCGCGATGTCGCGTGGGGTGTGGCCGAGGCTCGCGGCGATCCAGGCGCCGAGGTCAGCGCTCAAAAGCCTTCCCCGATGCGGCTCCAGCGTGCCGCCGAGAACCACGTCCAGGGCAGGACCCAATTGGCGCTGCCGTCGGTCGAGAAGAAGGAGAACACCGCCTTGCCCTCGATCCGCTCCATCGGGACCATCCCCATGCCTTCGGGCGGCGCGAAGCGGCTGTCGCCGCTGTCGTCGCGATTGTCGCCCATCACGAAGACGTGGCCCGCGGGGACGTTGTAGACACCCGTCTCGTCGGCATTGATCTGCTCGCCGCGGTCGAGCACGGCATAGCTCTTGCCGTTCGGCAGCGTCTCGCGGAATTGCTGGTAACGGCAGATCGGCTTGCCCGCGCTCATGTCCTCGAACTCGGCGGGGCATTCGCTGCCGCCGGGGTAATTGGGCGAGAGCGGGATCGTGAAGTCGGCGATCTTGATCTTGGGCACGGCACGGCCGTTGAGGATCACCTGGCCGCCCCGCATCTGCACGCTGTCGCCGGGCAAGCCGATCACGCGCTTGATCACGTCATGGTCGTCGCCCGGAGGGCCGCGGAACACAACGACGTCGCCGCGCGCCGGATCGCGGCCGAGGATCCGCCCCGGGATCAGCGGCACGCCCCATGGCAGCGACCAGCGCGAATAGCCGTAATTCCACTTCGAGACGAATAGATAGTCGCCGATATAGAGCCGCGGCAGCATCGACTGCGACGGGATGCTGAACGGCGCGAACACGAAGCTGCGGAACACGAACACGACGATCGCGAGCTTGAGGAAGAAGACGAGCGTTTCGCGCGTTTCGGATTTGCGCGGCGCAAGGTCGCGGAGCGGTGTTGGATCGGCCATAGCGCGCGGTTTGGTGCTGCGGGCCCACATCGTCAAGCTGGTGGTTGTAATGCCGCCTCGATAGGGCGATCTAGCGCGGGAATCGTTTCCCTCCCCACGACCGATGAGGTACCTGCATGTCTGCCGACTGGACCGCGATCGAGGCTTTGCCCTCGCCCAAGCTCGAGACGCTGTTTGCGGAGGATGCCAATCGGCTCGAGACCTTCAGCGTCGACGTCGCCGGGATCCATTTCGACTGGTCGAAGACGCATCTGACGACCGAGGCGGTCACCGCGTTCGAGGCGCTCGCCAAGGCGCAGGATCTGCACGGCAAGCGCGAGGCGCTGTTTTCGGGCAAGGTCATCAACGTCACCGAGAACCGCTCGGTCACCCACGTCGCCGAGCGCGGCGAGGGGAGCGAGGACGATAACGCCAAGGCCGCCGCGCTCCACGCGCGGATGCGCGCGCTGATCGACGCGATCGCGGCGGGTGCGCTTGGTGACATCCGCCACGTGCTCCACGTCGGCATCGGTGGCTCGGCGCTCGGCCCCGACCTGCTGATCGATGCGCTGGGGCGCGAGGACACCGCATACGAGGTCGCGATCGTCTCGAACATCGACGGCGCCGCGCTTGAAGAAGTTTTCAAGAAGTTCGATCCGACCGCGACGCTGCTGGTGATCGCGTCGAAGACCTTCACCACCAAGGAAACGCTGACCAACGCCGATTCGGTGCTGCAGTGGATGGGCGAGGCGGGCGTCGAGGACGCCTATGGCCGCGTCATCGCGCTGACGGCCGATCCCGACAAGGCAGTCGAATGGGGCGTCGACGAGACGCGCGTGCTGCCCTTCGCCGATTCGGTCGGCGGGCGCTATTCGCTCTGGTCGTCGATCGGCTTCCCCGCCGCGATCGCGCTCGGTTGGGACAATTTCGCCGAGCTGCTCGAGGGCGCTGCCGAGATGGACCGGCATTTCCAGCACACCACGCTCAGCCAGAACGCGCCCGCGCTCGCGGCATTTGCCGATCTCTATTACACGCAAGTCCGCCACGCCGAGACGCGCGCGACCTTCGCTTATGACGAGCGGTTGCGGCTGCTGCCGTCGTATCTCCAGCAGCTCGAGATGGAATCGAACGGCAAGGGCACGACGATCGACGGGCAGAAGCTCGACCGGCCGAGCGCGGCGATCACCTGGGGCGGGGTCGGCACTGACGCGCAGCATGCGGTGTTCCAGCTGCTCCACCAGGGCACGCACCTCGTGCCAGTCGAATTCGTCGCAGTGATCGAGGCTGGCGATACGCTGTCGGAGGATCATCACCGCCAGTTGCTGCTCAACGCCTTTGCGCAGGGTGCGGCGTTGATGAAGGGCCGTCCCAACGACGATCTGGCGCGCAGCTATTCGGGCGACCGACCGAGCTCGACGATCCTGATCGACGATCTCGACGCCCGCACGCTCGGCGCGCTGATCGCCTTCTACGAACAGCGCGTGTTCGTCAGCGGCGTGCTGCTCGGGATCAACTCGTTCGATCAATTCGGCGTCGAACTCGGCAAGGAAATGGCAAAGGCCGCCGACGCGGGCGACCAGGAGTTCGACGTGTCGACCACCGACCTGATCAAGCGCGCGTTCGGGTGATGCTGCTCGCGGCGGCGATCGCGGCGGCTACGGTCGCCGATATGCGGTACGAGCGCCGCGTACTGATCGTCGCCGCGCCGAACGAAGCCGATGCGCGACGCATCGCGCAGCGGGCCTCGCTCGAAGCGATGCCGCAGGAGCTCGGCGATCGTGACGTCACGGTCGTCGAGGTGACCGGCGATAGCGTGCGCGGTGCGACGGATAGCGCGGCGGCGCTCAGGACGCGCTGGCGGCTGCCCAAGGCGGCGTTCGGCATCGTCCTGGTCGGCAAGGACGGCAATGCCGCGCTGCGTCGTGCCGCGCCGATCGATCGCGCCACGTTGGTCGCGACGATCGATGCGATGCCGATGCGCCGCGCCGGGCAACGATAAAGATGAGCGACGGTCCGCATCTGTGCGACCGCAAAAGGACACGACATGGCTGAGTATGACTACGATCTTTTCGTCATCGGTGCGGGCTCGGGCGGCACGCGGGCGTCGCGCGTCGCGGCGGCCCACGGCGCTAAGGTCGCGGTGGCCGAGGAATATCGCGTCGGCGGCACCTGCGTCATCCGCGGCTGCGTGCCCAAGAAGCTGCTCGTCTATGGCGCGCATTTCGCTGAGGATCTGAAGGACGCCAAGCGCTTCGGCTGGGACGTGCCGGAGAATCTCGGGTTCGACTGGGCCCGCCTGCGCGACAATGTGATGGAGGAGGTCGACCGGATCAACGGCGCCTATACCGACACGCTGACCAATAACGGCGTCGAGATCATCCTCGATCGCGCGACGGTGACGGGGCCGCATTCGGTCAAGCTCGGCGACGGTCGCGAAGTCACCGCGGGCACCATTCTGATCGCGGTCGGCGCGACGCCGATCGTCCCCGAATGCCCGGGGCACGAGCTCGGCATCACCTCGAACGAAGTGTTCCACCTCGATGCCGTGCCCAAGCGCATCCTGATCGCGGGTGCCGGCTATATCGCCAACGAGTTCGCCGGGATCTTCAACGAATTCGGTTCGAAGGTCACGTTGATCAACCGCACCGACGTGATCCTGCGCGGCTATGACGAATCGATCCGCGACCGTTTGCTCCAGATCTCGATGATGAAGGGGCTCGATTTCCGCTTCAACGCGGCGTTCCGCGGGATCGAGAAGCAGCCCGATGGCTGCCTGCGCGTGTCGATGACGGGCCACGAGCCGATCGACGTCGATTGCGTGATGTTCGCGACGGGGCGTTCGCCCAACACCGAGGGGCTGGGGCTCGAGAGTGCCGGCGTCGAGCTCGACGACAAGGGCGCGATCGTGGTCGATCCGGACAACAAGTCGACCTGCGACAGCATCTATGCGGTCGGCGACGTCACCAACCGCGTCCAGCTGACACCGGTCGCGATTCGCGAGGGGCAGGCGTTTGCCGACACGCTGTTCGGCAACAAGCCGCACCGCGTCGATTACGAGAACATCCCTTCTGCGGTGTTCAGCCATCCCCCGATGGCGGGCGTTGGCCTCACCGAGGCACAGGCCAAGAACAAGTTCGGATCGGTGAAGGTCTATACGTCCGACTTCCGCCCGATGAAGAACGTGCTGGCGGGCCGCAACGAGCGCGCGCTGTACAAGATGGTGTGCAATGCCGAGACGGGGCAGGTGCTCGGGCTCCACATGATCGGGCCCGATTCGCCCGAGATCCTGCAGGCGGCAGCGGTCGCGGTGAAGGCCGGGCTGACCAAGGACGATTTCGACCAGACCGTCGCGTTGCATCCGTCGATGGCGGAAGAGCTGGTGCTGCTGCGCTAGGGGTCTTTCGTTAGGGCAACCAACCTTCGTCACCCCGGCCTTGTGCCGGGGTCCACCGGGACGCACTCACTGAAGGCTCAGCTCGCGCGGCACGGTGGGCCCCGGCACAAGGCCGGGGTGACGCGTTAGGTGTGTATCAGGCGGCGCGCGCGAACGCCGCCGGTCGCTCGTCATCATTCGCCGACGGCGCTGCCTTGCGCGCGCTCCGATGACGCCGCGCGCGCGGGCTCCGGCGCGAAGCGATCCGCGCAACAAGCGCGTGCCAGCCGGTCATCCCGCGTGTCGCGGTGGCGACGACCATCGTCGTCAGCACGATGTCGACATACGCCGAGATATCCCACAGCAGCACCAGCGCGATGTCGAACGGCCCGGCGAGCGCGAGCAGTTCGGTCCCCGCGACGAGAATGACCGTCATCAGCGCAAGGAAGATCAGATGCTTGCGCTCAACCCGGCCGAGCGCGGTGAGGGTCTCGCCGACCATCCGCATCATCCAGCGCGCGGCAGCGGTCTCCGGGAAGCGCTTGAGCACCACAATCGCGAACACCAGCAGACCCGTCAGCATCATCGTTCCCCCGTTTCCCATGCCCGAGATGGGGTGTCCGTGCCGCCATACCAGTCCCGGGGATGACGGCGCGCTTGCACGTGGCTATATCGGCGCTCCCGGTGTCACCGCCGGTTCCTATTGTCCCACGAAAGACCGCGATAATGTCCGCCATGTTCCGCATCACGCTGCCCGACGGTTCCGTCCGCGAGGTAGCCCCGGGGACTACCCCGGCCGATGTGGCCGCTGCGATCGGTCCCGGCCTCGCCAAGGCCGCCATCGCCGCGCGGATCGACGGCGAGCTGCGCGACATCATGCGCCCGTTCGAGGGCGACACGCAGCTGGCGCTGGTGACCTCGAAGGACGAGGCCGATGCGCTCGAACTCGCGCGCCACGATTTCGCGCACGTCCTCGCCGAAGCGGTCCAGCATCTCTTCCCCGGCACGCAGATCACCTTCGGTCCCTCGACCGACGACGGCTTCTATTATGACTTCGCGCCGAAGGATCGCCCCTTCACCGACGAGGATCTGCCCGCGATCGAGGCCGAGATGCGCCGCATCATTGCCAAGAACGAGCCGCTGATCCGCGAAGTGTGGAGCCGCGCCGATCTGATCGCGCGCTGGCAGGCCGAGGGCGAGACCTTCAAGGCCGAATGGGCCGCCGAACTCCCCGAGGGCGAGGAACTGACGGTCTACAAGGCGGGCAACGGCCCCGGCGCCTGGCTCGACATGTGCCGCGGACCGCATCTCGCCTCGACCGGCAAGCTCGACCCCAACGCGTTCAAGCTGACGCGCGTCTCGGGTGCGTATTGGCGCGGCGACCAGAAGAACGCGATGCTCAGCCGCGTCTATGGCACCGGCTGGCTCAACAAGAAGCAGCTCGACGCGCATCTCACGATGCTCGAGGAGGCCGGCAAGCGCGACCATCGCAAGATCGGGCAGGAGATGGACCTGTTCCACCTCCAGTCCGAGGCGCAGGGCTCGGTGTTCTGGCACCCCAAGGGCTTCATCCTGTGGCGGCAGCTGGAAGCCTATATGCGCCGCCGGCTCGATGCGGCGGGCTATGCCGAGGTCAAGACGCCGCAGCTGATGGACGCGCGCCAGTGGGAGCAGTCGGGGCATTGGGGCAAGTATCGCGAGAACATGTTCGTAGTGCCCGACGAGATCCCCAATACCGAGGATGACGCCGCGATCTTCAGCGGCACCGCCGACCTGATGGCGCTGAAGCCGATGAATTGCCCGGCGCACGTGCTGATCTTCCGCCAGGGGATCAAATCGTATCGCGACCTGCCGATCCGCATGGCCGAGTTCGGCTGCTGCCATCGCAACGAGCCGCACGGCGCGCTCCACGGCATTATGCGCGTCCGCCAGTTCACGCAGGACGATGCGCATATCTTCGTGCGCGAGGACCAGCTCGTCGCCGAGGTGCAGCAATTCTGCGAGCTGCTCGACAGCGTGTACCGCGACCTCGGGTTCGAGGATTATGCGGTTAAGCTCGCGCTGCGTCCCGACAAGCGCTTCGGCAGCGAAGAGATGTGGGACACGGCCGAGGACGAACTGCGCAAGGCGGTGCTCGGATCGAAGCTCAGCGATTCGATCAAGGCCAAGTTCGAGGAACTGCCGGGCGAGGGGGCCTTCTATGCGCCCAAGCTCGAATTCCACCTGACCGATGCGATCGGGCGGACTTGGCAGGTCGGTACGATCCAGTCGGACCGCGTGCTGCCCGAGCGACTCGACGCATCGTACGTCGGCGCGGATGGCGAGCGGCATCGCCCGATCATGCTCCACCGCGCGATTCTCGGCACGTTCGAGCGCTTCATCGGCATCCTGATCGAGCATCACGCCGGGCGCTTCCCGCTGTGGCTGTCGCCGGTGCAGGCGGTGGTCGCGACGATCGTCTCCGACGCCGACGATTACGCGCGCGAGGTCGCCGAGAAACTCAAGGCGGCGGGGATCCGCGTCGAAACCGATCTGCGCAACGAGAAGATCAACTACAAGGTGCGCGAGCATTCGCTGGCGAAGGTTCCCAACCTGCTCGTCGTCGGCAAGCGCGAGGCCGAGGAAGGCAAGGTCGCGCTGCGGCAATTGGGCAGCGACCGCCAGCAGTTCCTGACGCTCGACGACGCGATCGCGATGCTGACCGAGGCGGCCAAGGCCCCGGATCTGTAACCGGGTTGCGCTCCCCGGCCTTCGCCGGGGAGCGCGCGACGAAGATGCGCGACGCCACCTTTCGTTTTGCCCGAAAAAGCCCTATATCGTCCCTGAAACAATCGCAGGAGCTACACCTATCCGACCCCCGATGACCCGCCAGGCGCCGCCGATGAATGGCCCTCGCTTCAACGAATTCATTGTATCGCCCAAGGTTCGCGTGATCGACCAGGACGGTGAGAACCTCGGTGTGATGTACACCCGCGAGGCGATGGAGCAGGCGCGCGAGGTCGGTCTCGACCTGGTCGAAGTGTCGCCCAACGCCGATCCGCCCGTCGCCAAGTTCCTTGATGTCGGCAAGTTCAAGTACGAGGCGCAGAAGAAGGCCAACCTCGCGCGGAAATCGCAGAAGACGCAGGAGATCAAGGAGATCAAGATGCGTCCGAACATCGATGACAATGACTATGACACCAAGATGAAGAAGGTGCTCGAGTTCATCGACGAGGGCGACAAGGTCAAGATCACGCTGCGCTTCCGCGGGCGTGAATTGAGCCACGGCCAGCTCGGCATGGTCCTCCTCCAGCGCGTCCAGGCCGATGTCGCCGAGACCGCCAAGGTCGAGGCCTATCCGCGCATGGAAGGCCGTCAGATGCTGATGGTGCTCGCGCCCAAATAAGTCCTGAAATACAACCTTTTCCGGGCTGGCCGACGCGTTTGCGCGCCGGCCCGGGGCATTCCCAGCATTACGTAGCGTCATTTCGGGGCCGCCATCGCGCGCGCGGCTGGGCCGGTGTGGCCATACTACATCACCTATCTTCTAAATCGTGTTTCCGCAGGGCTTTTTGCTTTACGCTCAGCCTTGCGTAGCTATTCGGGGCGACAATACCCAAAAAACTAAAAAACGTTGGAGAGTTCTGAAATGCGCAAAACCGCGTACTTATTGTCGGTCGCTGCTGTCGCGATCTCGGCACCTGCTTTCGCCCAGACTGCCCCCGCCACCACGCAACAAGACGCACAGGTCGGAACCTCCGCAACCGCTCCCGCCGCCACCCAGGACAACAATGCCGGCGACATCATCGTCACCGCGACGCGCCGCTCCGAGCGTCTGTCGAACGTGCCGATCGCGGTCTCGGCCGTCGGGCAGGAATCGCTGCAGAATTCTGGCGGTTCCGACATTCGCGCGCTCAACCAGCTGGCGCCGTCGCTGCTGATTTCCTCGACCGGCAGCGAATCGAACGCCTCGGCGCGTATCCGCGGCGTCGGCACCGTCGGCGACAATCCCGGTCTCGAAAGCTCGGTCGCGGTGTTCATCGACGGCGTCTATCGCAGCCGCACCGGCGTCGGTCTCAACGAACTCGGCGAGATCGACCGCGTCGAAGTGCTGCGCGGGCCACAGGGCACGTTGTTCGGCCGCAACGCATCGGCCGGCCTCATCAACATCATCACCGCATCGCCGAAATTCACCTTCGGCGGCTATGCCGAGGGCACCTACGGCAATTACGACCAGAAGCGCCTTGCTGGCGGGATCACCGGGCCGATCACCGACCAGCTCGCGTTCCGTCTCGACGGCGTCTACGTCAATCGCGATGGCTTCTACCGCACGGTCAACCCGGCGAACGGTACAGAGTCGCGCGTCAACAATCGCGACCGCTACTTCGTCCGTGGGCAATTGCTGTTCAAGCCGACCGCCGACCTCAGCTTCCGCCTGATCGGCGATTATTCGCACCGCAAGGAAAGCTGCTGCGGCGCGACCTATTACAGCCAGAAGCAGACCTTCGATCCGACCGCGAATGCGGTCCAGGCCAATGGCAGCTCGGTCAATGACGACCGCGCCGTTTCGGTAAGCCCGGCCAATCCGATCGTCGACATCCTGCGCCGTGCCGGTGCGACCTATCCGCTGGCCGGCAACACGCCGGGCACCTTCAACCGCGAAGTCGCGATCACGCCGGGCCAGACGTATCGCAACACGACGGTCGACTATGGCGGGTCGCTCCAGGCCGACTGGAATCTCGGCGGCGCGACGCTGACCTCGATCACTGCATACCGCGAATACAAATCCGGCAATGCCGGTGACGTCGACTACACCAATATCGATCTGACGCACCGCGCGGCCGACGGCAACGCCTACCGCCAGTTCCACACCTTCACGCAGGAAGCGCGCCTCCAGGGGTCGGCCTTCGGCGACAAGCTCGACTGGCTCGTCGGCGGCTTCTACTCGAAGGAGACGCTCCGCGTTGTCGACAACGCGGTGTTCGGCGCGAATTACGGCGCGTTCGCCGCGTGCCGTCTGGTCACCAACATCAGCCAGAATGCCGCGCTGCAGGACAACGGGGCGCCTGGTTGCCTTTCGCCCATCGGCCGCGCGACGGTCACTGGCGCGTTCGGTACGCTGGCACCCGCAGTGCTCGGCGGGCTCGATCGCCTGACGGGTGGCCCGGGCCTCGGCGGCGGCGTCAACAACGTCGGCGACAACGGTTCGGTCTATCGCCAGAAGAGCGAGAATTACGCGTTCTTCACGCACAACATCTTCCACATCACCGACACCGTCTCGCTGACGCTCGGCGCGCGCTACACGCACGAAGCCAAGACCTTCAGCGCGAACTTCAACAACACCAACACGGTCTGCCCCGTGCAGCAGGCCAATCTGGGACCGCTGCTGAGCAGCGCCGCTGTCCCGGCATCGGCCAAGGGCTTTATCGGCGGCATCCTGACGCTGAGCTGCACCGGCAACTCGTCCTCGTCGCTCAACGCACTCAACCTGCAGAACAATTTCGGCGAGGGTAAGGTGACGGGTACGGCGGTGCTGTCGTGGAAGCCGATCCCCAGCCTGCTGACCTATGCGTCTTATGCCAAGGGCTACAAGTCGGGCGGCTACAACCTCGATCGCTCGCCACTCGGCGGTGCATCGGGCGTGTTCAGCCCGCGCAGCAATGCCGATGCGGCGGCGCTGCGGTTTGCGGCGGAAACGGTCAACAGCTACGAACTCGGCGCCAAGTTCAAGACGCGCGGCTTCAGCCTCAACGTCGCGGCGTTCCGGTCGGAGTTCAAGAACTTCCAGCTCAACACCTTCAACGGCTCGGTCTTCGTCGTGCAGAACCTGATCGGCTGCTCGACCAGCCTCAACGGCGGCGACACCGACAATCTGGCCGCGACCGGCCAGTGCACGGGCAAGGCGGACAAGCCCGGCGTGATCTCGCAGGGCGTCGAGCTCGAAGCGACGATGACGCCGATCCGCCAGTTCCAGGTGACGGCAGGCTACACCTTCGCCGACACCAAGATTGCGCGCAATCTGGTCGGCAACTCGGCGGGTGCACCGCTCGATCCGGCGTTGTTCCTGCTCCCCGGCAGCCAGCTGTCGAACGCCCCGCGTCACGTCGTGACGACGTCGGCGGCGTGGACGCCCGATCTCGGCTCGAACGGCATGTCTGGCTTGGTCTATGTCGATAGCCGCATGACCTCCGACTATAACACCGGGTCGGATCTGGCGCCCGAGAAGAAGCAGGACGGCTTTGCGCTGGTCAATGCGCGTCTCGGCATCCGCGGCAAGGATCAGCTGTGGGCGATCGAGTTCTGGGCACAGAACGTGTTCAACAAGCAGTACATCCAGGTCGCGTTCAACACGCCGTTCCAGGGCGCTGGCTCGTCGGCCAACGTCGCAAGCTTCGGCGGAACGGGCAATGCGCTCTACTCGGCCTTCCTCGCCGAGCCGCGCACCTACGGCGTGACGCTGCGCTCGCGCTTCTGACGCGCCTAATGCTGGATTAAGGGCGGCCCGCTCCTCGATTGCGAGGGGCGGGCCGTCTTTTTTGTAGCGGAGCCGGCGGGTTCGCCTGGCTCAGCGGGCCGGGTGCTCGGGCGGCACGGTCGGCTCCCACAGCTCGATCGGATTGCCCTCGGGGTCGTGAATGCGCACGAAGCGCCCGACTGCCGGATCGTTCCAATCCTCGTTGGTCACGACTTCGATCCCCGCCAGGCCGAGCGCGATCGTCAGCCCTTCAAGATCGCGGACGCGCAAATTGAGCATGTACGGCTTGTCGCGCGTGAAATAATCGGTGTCGTCGGCAAACGGCGCGAACACCAGGGGGCCGCCTTGCGCTTGCCACGCCCATTCGTCGGGGGTCGCACCCTCGACCGAGACGCACCCCGCACCGACCCCGAGGTGGTGGCGATACCATTCGGACAGTGCGTCCGGATCCTTGCTGCGGAAAAACAGGCCGCCAATTCCGAGTACCGGCATCGATCGTTCCTTTCGTGCATGCGTGGGCAAGATGCGTCGCGGGAATCGATTATCCCCCAGGGGTTTACGGCAGATCGGGGCGATCGCCAATGGCGCAGCGCAGCGGGGTCAGCGCGCGCGCAGCACTCGGCTGATCGCCAGATCGAGCGCCGAGAGGAAGCGCGAGCGATCCTCCTTGCGGAACGGCGCCGGGCCGCCGGTCTGCTCGCCGCCGGCGCGCAGATCCGCCATGATCGCGCGCACCGCGATCGCGCTGCCGATCGAGCTGCTGGTGAAGGCCTTGCCGGTCGGCCCGATCACCACCGCGCCGGCCTTGAGACAGCGATCGGCGAGCAGGATATCGGCGGTCACGACGATCGTCGCGGCATGCGCATGCTCGGCGATCCAGTCGTCGGCGGCATCGAACCCCGAATCGACGACGACGCGCGAGATCAGCGGATGGACCGGGATGCGCAGGTGCATGTTGCTTACCACGATCACCGGCACGTCGACGCGGTACGCGACGCGGTAGATCTCGTCCTTCACCGGGCAGGCATCGGCGTCGACCAGGATCTGCGGTTGGATGGTCACGCTCTGCCCATGCCACGCCGCCCGCCGCGGCGACAAGCCGTCCGCGCATCGCGACTCATGCCGCGTCGGCCATCCGCTCCCCGGCCGCGGCGGCGAGTAAGCGCCGCTCGATCGTCTTGAGCCGCGCCGCCGCAGCGATCTTGTCGCCGGTCAGATCGGTCAGATAGAAAGTGTCGACCGCGCGCTCGCCATAGGTTGCGACATGCGCCGAATGGATCGTCACCCGCGACTGGAACAGCGTGTAGGCGAGCTGGTGGAGCAGCGCCGGCCGGTCACGCGCATTGACCTCGATGACGGTGAAGCGGTTCGACGCCTTGTTGTCGATCAGCACGTTGGGTGCGATCGCGAAGGCTTCTGCGCGCGGACGGGGAAGCGGCTTCGCCATCAGCCGATCAATCATCTTGCCGCGATTGGCGAGCGCGTCCTCGATCGCCTGTTTCAGTCGAGCAAGTTGCCCGGCTTCGTCGAACGGACGGCCGAACGGATCCTGGACGAGGAAATTGTCGAGTGCCATGCCGTCGCGCGTGGTGTGAATCCGCGCGTCGATGATGTTGCCGCCCGCCACGCTGATTGCGCCGGCAATGCGGTAGAACAGCCCGGGATGATCGGCCGCGTAGATCGTCACGAGCGTTGCGCCGCGCTCGGGATAGACTTGCGCTGCGATCGATAGCTGCGCGTCTCCGGCTTCCTCCACCAAGCGCGCATTGCGGGCGATCACGTCCTCGGGCTCGGCCACCCAATAGGGCTCGGGCAGCCGACGGATCAGCGCGTCGAAATGCGCCGTGCTCCAGCCGAGCAGATCGCGCAACGCCGCCTGCTTGACCGCGACGCGCTCGCTACGGCCCTTCTGTTTGTGCCCGAGCCGCAGCACTTCCTCGGCCGAGTCGTAGAGCGTCGCGAGCAACTGCCGCTTCCAGCCGTTCCACACGCCTGGCCCGACCGCGCGAATATCGACGACGGTCAGCAGCAGCAGCAGCCGAAGCCGCTCGGGGCTTTGCACGATCTCGGTGAAGTCGAGGATCGTCTTGAAGTCCGACAAATCGCGCTTGAACGCGGTCGCCGACATCAGCAGGTGGAAGCGCACGAGCCAGGCGACGGTTTCGGTTTCGGCGGGCGACAGGCCGAAGCGCGGGCACAGCTTGTGCGCCACCTCGGCGCCGAGGATCGAATGGTCGCCGCCGCGGCCCTTGGCGATATCGTGGAGCAGCACCGCGACATACAGCGCGCGGCGCGACACGATCTGATGGAGCAAGACCGTCGCGAGCGGATGGTCGACCTCGAGATCGCCATGCTCGATCTTTGCAAGCAGCCCGATCGCACGGATCGTGTGTTCGTCGACGGTGTAGTGGTGATACATGTCGAACTGCATCTGCGCGACGACGCGGGCGAAATCCGG
Source organism: Sphingomonas sp. UYEF23 (assembly GCF_040546165.1). Classification (NCBI taxonomy): domain Bacteria; kingdom Pseudomonadati; phylum Pseudomonadota; class Alphaproteobacteria; order Sphingomonadales; family Sphingomonadaceae; genus Sphingomonas; species Sphingomonas sp. UYEF23. Next base: position 254,095 of record NZ_JBEPNG010000005.1, read on the forward strand.
AACGAAGCGGCCGAACACGCCGGCTTCGTTCATCCAGCGCAGTACGATTTCCGGGTCGCGCGGCGAGGTCAGCACGTCGAGGAACAGCGCGTTGGCGGTCGGGTCCTGGCGGATGTCGTCGGCGAGCTTGGCGTCGCGCGCGGTGGCGCGCATCGTCAGCGGGTGGATTTCGAGGCCATGCTTGTCGGCGAGCGCGAACAGTTCGAGCAGCCGCGTCGGTTTCTCCGCAAGGAAGTCGTCGCTCGGGATCGCCAGGCGCCCGCGGTTGACGATGAAGCCGTTGAGCTTGCGGGGGGACCGGCGCAGCGTCGGCAACCCGAAGCGACGCCCGCGCGCAGCGAACTTCTCGTCGAGATGCGCAAGGAACACGCCGGTAAGGTCGCCTGCCGTCCGCGCCTGCAGGAAGTAGAATTGCATGAAGCGCTCGACCTTGGATTTGCCCGGTCGATCGGCAAAGCGCATCCGTTCGGCAATCTCGCGCTGCAGGTCGAAGGTCAGGCGGTCCTCGGCGCGGCCCGATATGTCGTGAAGGTGGCAGCGCACCGCCCACAGGAAATTCTCGGCGCGGTGGAACTGACGATATTCGGCGCGGCTGAGCAGCCCCGCTTCGACCAGTTGGGCGGGTTCGCTGACGTTATAGGCGAACTTGCCGATCCAGAAGAGCGCGTGGAGATCGCGCAGGCCGCCTTTGGCTTCCTTGACGTTGGGCTCGACGACATAGCGCGTGTCGCCCATCTTGCGGTGGCGCACGTCGCGCTCGGCGAGCTTGTCGGCGATGAACTGGCGCGCGCTGTCGGCCTGGACCTCGGCCTTGAAGCGACGCGCGGCCTCGTCATAGACCTCCTGGTCGCCCCACACATAGCGGGCCTCCAGCAAGGCGGTGCGGATCGTCACGTCGCTCTTGGCCTGGCGCACCATCTCGTCGAGCGAGCGGCTGCTATGGCCGACCTTCATGCCCAGGTCCCACAGCGCGTAGAGCATCGTCTCGATGACTTGCTCGGTCCAGCCGGTCTGCTTCCACGGGGTCAGAAACCCGACGTCGACGTCCGAATAGGGTGCCATTTCGCCGCGGCCATAGCCGCCGACCGCGATGATCGTGATGCGCTCGGCGGCGGTCGGGTTGCTGTTGGGGTAGAGCCGCTCGGTCGTGAAATCGTAGAGCAGCCGCAGCAATTGGTCGGTGAGGAACGCCTGGCTCGCGGCGATCTCGAGCCCGCGCGAGGGATGTTCGATCAGCCGCCGGGCAATCTCTTCGCGGCCGGCGTCGAGTGCGGCCTTCAGCAAGGCGGTGCCCTGCGTGCGCAGCGCGGCCTTGTCGCCCTCGAGCGCTGCAAGCGCATCGGCGAGACCGCGCCGATCGATGATCGCACGGCGCTGGGGGACGGATTCGAAGCGTGAGGCCATAGCGTGCAGATAGGGGGTTTGGCTGCGCGCGTCCACGCGGGCAACCCGATGCAAAAACGCCCCGCCATTGCTGACGGGGCGCTCTGTAATACGCTGTTAGCGTGCAGGGGCGCTTACTTGTCGCCGTCCTTGACGCCAACGGTCGGCACGTCGACCGTGGTCTTCTTGGTGCCGACAACGACTTCCTTCGACTTCACGTCGACATCGGGAAGCGCGCCTTCCTTGGCGCTGACGTTGATCTTCGGCATCTCGCCACCCTTGACGTTCGCACTCCAGAAGCCGGTCGCGAACAATACACCGACGACGACGAGCGCCAGGACGATGATCGTGCCAATCACCATGCCGGTGTTGCTCTTCTTTTCCACGTAAACCTTTTCGGTCGTGTCGCGATACTCAGCCATTTCAATCCTCCTTTTAAGAACCTGGCTGCACAACCTATGTTTGTTAGTATTGGTTCCGTAAACCTTGCCGATGACGATCGTAGCGCGCGCGGATGCGGTGGCGGTCAATGGCTCGCCAGCCCCGTCCGGTATTTATCGTGACGACATCCGGTCGCCGCGGTACCCGGTCTCGCCGACGCACCGTGCCGCGTCATTCGCGCGCGAGCGCCTTGAGCCGGTAGAGCGTCTCGAGCGCCTCGCGCGGCGTCAGCGCATCGACGTCAAGCGTCTCGACCTCGGCGCGGATCGCGTCGCATTGCTCCTCGGCAACTTCGAGCGCGGCGGCGAACAGCGGCAAGTCGTCGAGTCCTGCCGCGAGCCCGCCGGTTTTGGCGCGCCCGGCCTCGAGCTTGCTCAGCACCGCTTTCGCGCGCGCGATCGTCGCAGGCGGGAGGCCTGCGAGCCGCGCGACGGCAAGCCCGTAGCTGCGATCGGCGGGCCCCTCGGACACTTCGTGGAGGAGCACGAGTTCGCCCTTCCACTCGCGCGCGCGGACGTGATGGAGCGTCAGCGCGTCGCAGCGCTCGGCGAGCCGCGTCAGCTCGTGATAATGCGTCGCGAACAGGCAGCGGCAGCGATTATCCTCGTGGATCGCCTCGACCACCGCCCAGGCGATCGCCAGCCCGTCATAGGTCGAGGTACCGCGCCCGACTTCATCGAGGATGACGAAGCTGCGCGGCGTCGCCTGCGCGAGGATCGCGGCGGTCTCGACCATCTCGACCATGAAGGTCGAACGCCCGCGCGCGAGATTGTCCGACGCGCCGACGCGGCTGAACAGCCGATCGACCACGCCGAGCGTCGCGGCGGTGGCGGGGACGTAGCTGCCCGCCTGGGCAAGCACCGCGATCGCGGCGTTCTGGCGCAGGAAGGTCGATTTGCCGCCCATGTTGGGGCCGGTGACAAGCCACAGCCGCGAGTCTTCGGACAGGCGGCAATCGTTGGCGACGAAGCGCTCGCCGCGTTTTGCGAGCGCGTCCTCGACCACCGGGTGGCGCCCGCCGACGATGTCGAAACAGGCGTGATCGACAAGGGCAGGGCGCGCCCAGCCGCCTTCGGTCGCGCGCTCGGCAAGGCCGGCCGAGACGTCGAGCCGCGCGAGCGCATCCGCGGTGGCGGCGACCGCTTCGCGCTTGGCGAGCGCGGCGGCGATCAGATCCTCGAGATGCGCCGCTTCGGCCGCGAGCGCGTGTGCGCCGGCCTGCGTCACCTTCAGCGCGACCTCGTGGAGTTCGGGTGCGTTGAAGCGGATCGCGCCCGCCATCGTCTGGCGATGGGTAAAGCCGCTGTCGGGTTTCATCAGCGCATCGCCGAAGCGCGCGGGCACTTCGATATGATAGCCGAGCACGCCGTTATGGCGGATCTTCAGCGCGGTGACGCCGGTACGGTTACGGAATTCTGCCTCGAGCGCGGCGATCGCACGCCTGCCGCCCGCGCCCGCATCGCGCAGGTCATCGAGCGCTGCGTCATAGCCCGGCGCGATATAGCCGCCGTCCGAGGCGTCGATCGGCGGGCTCGCGACGAGCGCGCGCGTCAGCAGGTCGATCAGCGCGCCGTGACCGCGCAGCGCGGGCGCGAGTTCGCCGAGCAGCGCGGGCGGCTGCTCGATCTTGCCGAGCCGCTCGCCGAGCCGCCATGCGCCGTCGAGCCCGTCGCGCAATTGCCCGAGATCGCGGGGGGACCCGCGTCCCGCCGCGAGCCGCCCGAGCGCGCGGCCAATGTCGGCCATGCTGCGCAGCGTCCCGCGCAAGGCCTCGCGCAACCCCGCATCCTCGGCGAGCAACGTGACCAGATCGAGCCGCGCCTCGATCCGGCCGCGGTCCATCAGCGGCGCGCCGATATCGGCCGCCAGCAGTCGCGCGCCTGCCGCCGTCACCGTGCGGTCGACCGCGTCGAGCAGGCTGCCCTTGCGCGCGCCGTTGGTGGTCTGCGTGAGTTCAAGGCTTTCGCGCGTCGCCGCGTCGATCCCCATCTGCTGCGCGGTCTGGGCGAGGCGTGGGGGGCGCAGGAAGGGGATCGCGCCCTTGGCCGTATGGTCGAGATAGGCGACGAGACCGCCTGCCGCAGCGAGCGCCGCGCGCCCGAACTGGCCGAAGCCGTCGAGCGTGGCGACGTCGTACAGCGCCTTGAGCCGCGTCTCCCCCCGTCCGCTGTCGAAATCGGCGCGGGGGCGCAGCATTGTCGCCGCTTCGCCAAACGCCGTCGCTTCGGACGCGATCGTCTCGGCCGGCGCGAGCCGTGCGAGTTCGGCACCAAGGCTCGCCGCATCGCACTCGATCAGCTCGAAACGCCCGGTCGAGATGTCGGCGGCGGCGACCGCGACGCCGCCCGCGGCCTCGCCGATCGCGACGCACCAGTTCGCGGTGCGCGCGTCGAGCAGCGCCTCCTCGGTCAACGTCCCCGCCGTCACCACGCGGACGATCGCGCGCGCGACGAGCGTCTTGCCGCTGCGCTTCTTGGCGTCAGCCGGGCTCTCGGTCTGCTCGGCGATCGCGACGCGGTGGCCGGCCTTGATCAGCCGCGCGAGATAGGCGTCGGCGGCATGGACCGGGACGCCGCACATCGGGATCGGCACGCCGTCATGCTCGCCGCGCGCGGTGAGCGCGATGTCGAGTACCGCGGCGGCGATCTTCGCATCGTCGAAGAACATCTCGAAGAAATCGCCCATCCGGTAGAACAGCAGGCAATCGCGCGCGTCGGCCTTGAGCGCCAGATATTGCGCCATCATCGGGGTAGGGGGGGTGCTCGCCATCGCCCGGCAACTAGCAACGAATTGGCGGCGCGTCATGCCGAACGATCGTGTCAAATCGTGAAGCGTGCATCTGCGGGGTGACGTGGGGGAAGGCATTGCCTACAGACACAGGCGATTCCGAAAGGCCGAGCATGTCCACAGACACCAATCCGCAGAATGTCCAGTTTTCAGAGCGCGAAGCGCTGCTGTTCCATTCGGAGGGGCGTCCGGGCAAGCTCGAGATCATCGCGTCGAAGCCCATGGCGACTCAGCGCGACCTCGCTCTGGCCTATTCGCCGGGCGTCGCGGTGCCGGTGCTGGCGATCGCCGCTGACCCGAGCCTCGCTTACGATTACACCGCCAAGGGCAACCTCGTTGCGGTCATCTCGAACGGCACTGCGATCCTCGGGCTCGGCAATCTTGGCGCGCTCGCGTCGAAGCCGGTGATGGAAGGCAAGGCGGTGCTGTTCAAGCGCTTTGCCGATGTCGACGCGATCGACATCGAACTGAAGACCGAAGATCCAGACCGGCTGATCGACGCGATCGAATTGATGGAGCCGAGCTTTGGCGGCATCAACCTCGAGGACATCAAGTCGCCCGAATGCTTCATCATCGAGCAGACGCTGCGCGCCAAGATGAACATCCCGGTGTTCCATGACGACCAGCACGGCACCGCGATCATCTGCGCCGCCGGCCTGATCAACGCGCTGTTCCTGACGGGCCGCGACATCAAGACCACCAAGGTGGTGATGAACGGCGCGGGCGCAGCGGCGATCGCCTGCGCCGAGCTGATCAAGGCAATGGGGCTGCCGAGCGATCATCTGACGATGGTCGATTTGGGCGGCATCATCTATCAGGGTCGCGACGACGTGAACCAGTGGCAGTCGGCGCACGCCGTCGTCACCGAAAAGCGCACGCGCGCCGAGGCGCTCGACGGTGCCGACGTGTTCATCGGCGTGTCCGCCGCGGGTGCTTTGCCCGCCGCCGACCTGATGAAGATGGCGCCCAAGCCGATCATCTTCGCAATGGCCAATCCCGATCCCGAGATCACCCCGCCGGAAGCCAAGGCGGCGCGCCCCGATGCGATCATCGCGACCGGGCGATCGGATTATCCGAACCAGATCAACAACGTGCTCTGCTTCCCGTTCATCTTCCGCGGCGCGCTCGACGTGCGCGCGACGACGATCAACGACGAGATGAAGCTCGCCGCGGCGCATGCGCTGGCGGCGCTCGCGCGCCAGCAGGTACCCGAGGAAGTCGCGGTCGCCTACGGCGTGCGCCACACCTTCGGCCCCGATTACATCATCCCCGCGCCGTTCGATCCGCGGCTGATGGAGATCGTCCCCGTCGCGGTCGCCAAGGCGGCGATGGATTCGGGCGTGGCGACCAAGCCGATCCTCGACCTCGACGCCTATCGCGAGAAATTGAAGGCGCGCCTCAACCCGACCACCTCGGTGCTGACGCTCGCTTACGAAGGCGCCAAGGCGCATCCCAAGCGCGTGCTGTTCGCCGAGGGCGAGGAAGAAGTCGTGCTGCGCGCCGCGATCGCGTTCAAGGATGGCGGCTACGGCACGCCGGTACTCGTCGGGCGCGACGACGTGCCCGAGCGGTTGCGCGCATTGGGCGTCACCGATCCTGATAGCTATGAGCTCCACAACAGCCGCAAGTCGCCGCTGGTGCCGCGGATGGTCGACTTCCTTTATGGCCGGCTCCAGCGCCGCGGCTATCTGCGTCGCGATTGCGAGCGGATGATCAACCAGGATCGCAACATCTTCGGCGCGGTGATGCTCCAGCTCGGCGAAGCCGACGCGATGATCACCGGCATCACGCGCACCTATGCGCACACGATGCGCGAAGTCCGCCGCGTGATCGATCCCGAGGCGGGCCGCACGCCGTTCGGCATCCATCTGATGGTCGGGCAGAGCCACACGGTGTTCATGGCCGATACCACGGTCAACGAACGCCCCAATGCCGAGGAACTCGCCGACATCGCCGAGGGCACCGCGCTGGTCGCCAAGCGGATGGGCCACGAGCCGCGCGTCGCCTTCCTCAGCTATTCGACCTTCGGCAATCCCGAGGGCAATTGGCTCGACGATATCCGCGCCGCGGTGAAGGTGCTCGACGCGCGCAAGGTCAGCTTCGAATATGAAGGCGAAATGGCGCCCGACGTTGCGCTCAACCCCCGGCAGCTCGCCAATTATCCGTTCGCGCGGCTGTCGGGGCCGGCCAACGTGCTGATCCTGCCGGGGCTGCAATCGGCCAACATTTCGGCCAAGCTGCTGCGCGAGCTCGGCGGCGACGCGGTGATCGGGCCGATGCTCGTCGGCATGGAAAAGTCGGTGCAGATCGCCCCGATGACGAGCACGGCCAGCGAGCTGGTGACGTTGGCGGTGCTCGCCGCAGGCGGCATCGCGCGCTGAGGCGCGGCGTCAGGCGACTGGCGTCGGAGATGGGCCGCGCGGCGTGGCGGCGGGGCGCACGTTGAAATCGTCGAGCGCGGGCGCGTAGCTGTCGGGCAGCGGGCGCCCGAATTCGGTGAAGCTGCGACGGACGTCGGTGCGCGATTCGATCCGGCGCAGCATCTGCTCGGTGAGCGTCAGCGCGGGCAGCGCCTGCTTCGCACGATAGCGCGCGGTTTCGAGTGCGACGAGTGCATCGTTCCGCGTGTCCGGATCACGGACGGTGGCGATCCAACGGGCGGCTTGCTCGTCAATCGGCGCGACGCAGGCGACGGCATAGTCGCCTGCGGTTTTGGCGGTGGGATAGACGCTGCGGAGCCGTGCGAGCTGCGCCACGGCCTGGTCGTGCTTGCCGAGCCCCTGCAACGCGCACGCGCGCAGGGCGACGAAATAGCCTGCCGCGACCGGGCTTTCGAGCGTGTCTGCGCTTGGCGGATGGCGGTCGAGCATCGCGATTGCGCCGCCAAAGTCCTGCGCCAGAAGCAATTGCATGACCAGATTGGGGACGATGTTCTCGATCCCCGATTCGGGTTGCGCCGGGGCATCGACCGCGGCGCGCATCCGTCGGATGCCCTCGGCGCGATCCCCCGCTTCCGCCAGCCAGCGGCCCTGTTTGAGCACCGCCATGCTGCGCACCCACTTATCTTTGTTCGCCGCGTCGGTCTGCAACCATTGCTCGATCAGCGTGATCGCCTCGCCGCGGTGACCCGTGTCGACCAGCGCTTGCGCGTAGGCGAGCCGGGCTTCCGGGGTTTCGCTGGTTTCGAAGGTCGCGCGCGCCGCCGCCAGCAACGCGCCGCGCTGGACCGACAGATCATTGCCCGCCCACTCCCCGATCGCGGGCCAGATCGGCGCATAGCGGCGATCGACGAGCATCGCGACGCCAGCGTGCGGGCTCAGCACCGAGGGCAGGAGTTGCGTCGCGGTCGCCGCATCGCCGGTTCGCAAACGGTACAGGATGGCAGTCTGGGTATAGTGCGAAAACACGCCCGGATTGTCGCGCGGATAGCCCGCGCCGACCAACGCATCGATCATCGTGTCGGCGAGATCGCCCTTCCCGACATAGGCCAATTGGCGCAACACCGTGGCCATTGAATCGGCATCGATATGGTCCAGCGCGGACGCCTTGAGCTTGGCGGCGCGGATGATCAGCTGCGCGGCCTCCACCGGGCGCTGGCGGTGCGATTCGTCGAAGGCGATCGGCAGCAGCACATTGGGTTCGTCGGGCAGCAATTGGCGGCACTGGTCGAAACCGAGGCGGGCTTCGTCGTCACGGTGCAATTGACCGAGCACCGCGGCGCGGCCGCACAGCACGTGCCCGCGAAGCGGGGTCGGCTGTGGGAGAAGCGCCAGCGCGCGATCGAACAGGATGAGGCGCGCGGCATCGTTCGGCGCTGCGCCGAGCTGATTGAGCACTGTCAAAGCGGGCTGCTCGGCGACGAGCGGTGCCGGCTCGACCAGTTGCGCATATAATGGCGCGGACAGTGCGACGAGACCGATACCCGCTGCAAAGATTCGGTAGGTGATCATCCGGCTGCCCCCAACGCCCGGCATTTCACGAGCGACGCGATGGTGGCATGGCACGCGGATGCGTCACAAGATCCGAATCCGGGCTAAGTACCGCTGCACAGCGTAGTATTTTGATTCTCCGCTGATCTGGATCAACCGTGATCCTCGCACGTTGGCGCGGTTCTGGTGGGATAGTCTGCCGTTTCCTCCAAGGGAGTTGCCATGCCGGACGCACACCCGATTCTCGACCATGCCGATGTCATCCTCCGTCCCGATCCGTCGCGAACGGTGGTGCGGCCGTTCAGCCTCGAATATCCCAAGGCATTCCAGGTCGAGGGGCAAAGCCGCACGCAGGCGATCGTCGACCGCGTGATGACGCTCGACGCTGCGGGGCTCGCCGCTGAGCTTGCCATCACCACCGATTCGCTCGACGAGCGGCACCGCGATGTCGATGCGATGCTGGTGCGGCGCTATGAGGAAATCGCCGTAACGCTGGCCGAGCGGCCGACCGCGAACACCGCGCAGCAGCGCTTGATCGGTGCCTATTTCAGCGAAGAATATTCGTACGAAGCCGCCGCCTTGTTCAACCCGAGTGCGGTCCTCGCGCACGACCAATCGACGGCGCCGGAGGGGGGCGTACGCTTCATCGTGTCGCTGCGCGGCATCGGCGAGGGCCATGTCTCGTCGGTGGCGTTCCGGTCGGGCAGCTGGGTCCCTGGCGGGCGGATCGCGATCGACCCGCCGAGCCTGGTCGCGGTACCGCCGATCATTGAGGGCGACAGCGTCGCCGCGGGCGCCGTGGTGACGCTCCGCGTCGATCGCAGCCGCGACATTTCGGAAACCGTGCTGTTTCCCGTGCTGCCGAGCCAGCATCAGGGGATCGAGGATCTGCGGCTGGTGCGCTTCACCGAAGACGATGGCACGACGACCTATCACGGGACCTACACCGCGTTCAGCGGCTCGACCGCGCGGCCCGAATTGCTGTCGGGCGACGGATCCGAAACCTTTATCATGCGCGCGCTGACCGGCGATGCGGCGGGGGCCAAGGGCATGGCGCTGTTCCCGCGGCGCGTGGGCGGGCAATATATCATGCTCGGGCGACAGGACAGCGAGAGCATCTGGCTGCATCGCTCCGACGACATCCTGCACTGGGAAGGCGGCGGCAAGATCGTCAGCCCGCGATATCCGTGGGAATACGTCCAGATGGGCAATTGCGGCTCGCCGATCGAGGTCGACGAAGGCTGGCTGGTGTTCACGCACGGCGTAGGCACGGTGCGCAATTACTGCGTCGGGGCGTGTCTGCTCGACAAGGCCGATCCGTCGAAGCTGCTCGCGCGCACGCCCGAGCCGATCCTTCGCCCGAGCCCCGACGAGCGCGACGGTTATGTGCCCAATGTGGTGTACAGCTGCGGCGCGCTCGCGCTCGGGCGTGATATTCTGTTGCCCTATGGCGTCGCCGACAATTTCACCGCCTTTGCGACGACGACGGTCGATCGGCTGCTGTCTGCGATGGAGTGACTCGGGCGGACATATGCAGCGGTCAGCCTTCATAAACGCAGGCCCGCATATTATATTGCGATCGTGACCGATCTCTCCCGTCTTGGCCCGCACGCGCCGCTGTACCTGCTGATTGCCGGCGTCGTGGCGATACTCTTCCTGGCGCGGCGCGTGCCGGTGTTCGGGCGCGTGCTGTCGTTCGCCATGACCGTCGGCGCGGTCGTCGTGGTCGCGCTGCTGTTCGCCGAGCGCGCGCAGTTCGATCCGATGTTCGCGCGGATGGCGCAGCGCTTCCAGATCGGCGGGCAGCAAGTCGTCGGCAAGGAAATGCGCGTGCCGATGGCGAGCGACGGCCATTTCTGGGTGCGGGTGAAGCTCGGCGCGATCGAGCGGCGGATGCTGGTCGACAGCGGCGCGACGGTGACCGCGATCTCGGCCGATACCGCCGCCGCCGCTGGGATCGAGCCGAACGATTCGCTCATGCCGGTGGTGATGCAGACCGCGAACGGCAACGTCGCCGCGCAGACCGCGACGGTCCCCGTGCTGCGGATCGGCAACGTCGTCGCGCGCGACCTGCCGGTGGTGGTGTCACCAGCGTTCGGCGACATGAACGTCGTGGGGATGAACTTCCTGTCGCGGCTGAAATCGTGGCGGGTCGAGGAAGGCGTGCTGATCCTCACGCCGCATCATCCGCAGACGAGCTAACCCAACCGTCACCCCGGCCTTGTGCCGGGGTCTACCAGGCCTCGAGCGTATCGACCGATGTCAAAGGCTGGCGGCGCTGCACGGTGGACCCCGGCACAAGGCCGGGGTGACGATGCCTTACGCGTCGATGCTTGTCCCCAATGCGGCATGCACCAGCCCGCCGTCGACCGTGATCGTATCACCGATCACATAATCCCCGGCGCGCGACGCGAGGTAGATCGCCGCGCCCGCCATATCCTCGTCGACGCCGATGCGCTTGGCCGGAATGCTCTGCGCGATCGCCGAGCCATGATCGCGCGCGGCCTTGTTCATCTCGCTGGCAAACGCGCCCGGCGCGATCGAGGTGACGTTGATATGATCGGTGACGAGCCGCGCCGCCATCCGTTTGGTGAGATAGATCAGCGCCGCCTTCGATGCCTGGTAGCTGTACGTCTCCCACGGGTTGAGCCGCTGGCCGTCGATCGAGGTGATGTTGATGACCTTGGCGGGTTGCCCTGCGCTCGCGGCGGCCTTGAGCGGTTCGAACAGCGCCTGCGTCAGGAAGAAGGGCGATTTGACGTTGAGGTCCATCACCTTGTCCCAGCCTTTTTCCGGGAACGCCTCGAACGGCTCGCCCCAGGCGGCGCCGGCATTGTTGACGAGGATGTCGAGCCGGTCGGTGTGTTCGGCGAGTTGTGCGGCGAGCGCCTTGCAGCCCGCGACGGTCGACACGTCCTGCGGCAGCGCGATGCACTTCTCGCCGAGCTCCTTGGCGGTCTCGAAACAGGCATCGGCCTTGCGCGCCGAGATGTAGACGGTCGCGCCTTGCGCGATGAAGCCCGCCGCGATCATCTTGCCGATGCCGCGCGAGCCCCCGGTGACGAGCGCAACGCGTCCGTCGAGGCGGAACAGGGTATTGGTGTCCATCATCTTCTCTCCTGATTTTTTCTTGCTCCCCTCCCGCTTGCGGGAGGGGCTGGGGGAGGGGCGTGCCTCAAGCGCGGCGCTTGCCGTCACTGCCCTCCCCTAACCCCTCCCGCAGGCGGGAGGGGGATTTGGTTGTGCGCCTTAAACGGCGGCGGCTTGCGACGAGCTCAGCCGCCGCGCTTGATCGTCTCGCGCGCGATGATGATTTGCTGGATCTGGCTGGTGCCCTCGTAGATGCGGAACAACCGGACGTCGCGGTACAGCCGCTCGATCCCGTAATCGGCGATGTAGCCCGCCCCGCCGAAAATCTGCACCGCGCGGTCCGCCACGCGGCCGACCATCTCGCTCGCATAATATTTGGCGGCGGCCGATTCCATCACGACGTCCTTGCCGGCGTCCTTGGCAGCCGCAGTCTCGAGCACCATCGCGCGCGCAACCAGCGCCTCGGTCTTCGAATCGGCGAGCATCCCTTGGATCAACTGGTGCTCGGCGATCGGCTTGCCGAACTGCGTGCGCGTCGTGGCATAGGCGACGCAATCGGCGATCAGCCGCTCGGCCACCCCGACGCACACCGCCGAAATGTGCAACCGCCCACGGTCGAGCACGCGCATCGCGATCTTGAAGCCCTCGCCCTCGGCGCCCAAGCGGTTCTCTGCAGGGACGACGACATCGTCGAACACTACGTCGGCGACCTTGGCGCCCTTCTGCCCCATCTTCTTCTCAGGATGTCCGATCGACACGCCCGCCAAATCGCGCGGCACGAGGAAGGCCGAGACGCCACGCGCTCCGGGTGTGTCGCTGGTCCGCGCCATCACGGTGAAGAGGTCGGCCTTGTCGGCATTGGTGATGTAGCGCTTGGTGCCGTTCAGCCGGTACGACTGCCCGTCGAAGGTCGCGCGCGTCTTCACCGCGCCCGAATCCGATCCGACGTCGGGCTCGGTCAGCGCGAAGCTGGTGATGATCTCGCCGCTCGCGATGCGCGGAAGCCATGCCGCTTTCTGCTCGGCATTGCCCGCCATCACGAGCCCCTGCGAGCCGATCCCGACATTGGTGCCGAAGGTCGAGCGGAAGGCAGGCGTGGTGCGACCGAGCTCGATCGCGACCTTGGCCTCTTCGAGCATCGTCAGGCCGAGACCGCCATATTCCTCGTCGATCGACAGGCCGAACAGCCCCATCTCGCGCATGTCCTGCACGACATCGGCTGGGATCGCATCGGCTTCCTCGACCGCGGCTTCGAGCGGGCGGAGCCGTTCGGCGACGAAGCGGCGTACCGTGTCGATCAATGCGTCGAAGGTTTCGGGGTCGAGTGCCATGGGTCCGCCATCTGCCGTTTCTGTGCAGGGACGCGATGCCCGATCCGGGCGCGGCTCGCAAACCCGAAATTCAAAAGCGCGGCGTGTCGCGCGTTTCGTAGCTGTGAAGCGCCATACTAGGCTACCAAACGATCGTTGGGCGTCAACCCGCCGATGGCTGGACGAAGCCGCTCAACACCCAGCCCGATTGGCACGGCCCGGCATAAGCGCGCGGACCCGCGAGCGAGGCGGTGACGCCGCAATCGCTGGTCGGCGAGTCGGCGGGCGGTATCACTACGCCTTGCCAGCGCTGATCGAGCGAGCGCGAGCACAGATACATCTTTGCGCCGTCGCCGAGCCGGACGACTTCGTCGGCTTCGGCGAATGGGGCGGTGCGTACCGCAAGATAGCGCTCTCCGGCAGGGGACAGGTTCACCACCTGCCCGACACTGGCACAGGCGCGAAACGCCGGGCCGCCTTCGCCGACACGCACCGGCTGGACGCCCGGCGTGAGCGTCGCAGCGTTCGACTGGTAGAGCGCAGCGTCATCATCGGGCGCAGCCTCGCGCGAGCATCCTGTCAGCGAGGCGCCAACCATCAGCAAGGCAAGCACGAGGCGCGGGCGGGCAGTGGTTGGTTTCATGGTGCGATTCTTAGCCGGGATCGCGTGACTTGGCGAGCGCGCACCGCTGCTCCGGACCGTCGGCGGATGCCGAAACGGGCAGTCATCGTGCGGTCAACTCGCTTCATCGGAAAAGGTTCCGTTCATCGGGGAGACAGGGTTTCCAGCGGCGCGGCGACCTGCTTTGAGACACTCAACGAGTTCAAACGACCTTTGGGGGGTCACATGACATTCAAGGCTTTAGCAGCGCGTTTTGCGCTGGTGGTATCGTGCGCCCTGCTGACGGCGACCCCTGCAATGGCGCAGTTCTGGCAGTGCGCGCCGTTCGCGCGCGAAGTGTCGGGGATCGACCTGCACGGCAACGCGAACACGTGGTGGGGCCAGGCCGCTGGTCGTTATGCGCGTGGCCATGCCCCCAAGGTCGGCGCAGTGCTCGCTTTTTCGGCGACCAGCCGGATGCGCATGGGCCATGTCGCAATGGTCAGCGAAGTGGTGAACGACCGCGAAGTCCTGTTGACCCACGCCAATTGGTCGCGCCGCGGCGGCGTCGAGCATGACGTCCGCGCAATCGACGTCTCGGCCAATGGCGACTGGAGCGAAGTCAAGGTGTGGTACGGCCCGCAGGGTGGCCTCGGTACTTCGGCCTATCCGACCAAGGGCTTCATCTATTCGGCCAAGTCGACCGGCGACGACACGCAGGACCACGCCGCGCCGATGATCATGGCATCGCTGTCGAACGATCGTCACGGCTGATCGACCCCCCGGCCGTAGCCGGGGAGCGGGGGTCAGGCCTTGCCCGGCGTGAAGGTCATCGCCACGCCATTCATGCAATAGCGCAGGCCCGTCGGCTTCGGGCCATCATCGAACACATGGCCGAGATGCCCGCCGCAGCGGCGGCAATGCACTTCGGTCCGCGCCATGCCGAGCGAACTGTCGGTGCGCGACTTGACCGCATTGGCGAGCGGTGCCCAGAAGCTCGGCCAGCCCGTGCCGCTCTCGAACTTGGTCTTCGACGAAAAAGCCGGCAGCGCGCATCCTGCGCACGAGAAGATCCCGGCGCGATGCTCCTTGTTGAGCGGGCTGCTATACGGCGCTTCGGTGCCTTCATGCCGCAGCACGGTATACGCGGCGGGCGAGAGCTTGGCCTTCCACTGCGCATCGCTCAGCGTCAGTTCGAACTTCTCGGGCGGGCCAGCGCTCGCGCCCTTGCAGCCGAACAGCGCGAAGGCGGCGGCACCGGTGCCGGCGAGGGTGAGGAAATGGCGGCGGTCGTGCATCGGTCGGATCCTCTTGGCGTCACAGTCCTTATACGCTCGGACTGCGGGATAGTTACGCGATTTTGCGGTCCCCGGACGCATCGGGTGACGCGCGGATAGGGGAACCCCAAACGATTTCGCGCGCTTCAAGCCGTATGACGATGCAACAGCTCGATCCGCCGCTTCCGGTTCACGTGCTCGACAAGGGGCCAGGCTTTGCCTTTGCCGTGATCGATTACGGCCAGGAGCATAACCTCATCTGGGTCACCGCGATCAACGAGACCGGCGAGATCTGGTGTGCGCCCAATCCCAAGGTCCGCATGCAAGCGAACTGGACGATGGGCCGCAAGGCACCGCCCGCAGTCGTTGCGCGGCAGAATGGCGATTGCTCCGGGGATGCCGAGCCGGTGCGTGCCGAGGCGATTGCCAAGCCGAACTGAGGTGGGCAATCCTCCCTCCCTAAGCCATCACCCCGGGACGATGCTGGGGTGACGGCAGGGTAGGGTCAGTAGCGGCTGATTTCCACCGGCAGCTTGCGATACCCGTGGACGAAGCACGCCGCGACTCGCTCGGGTTCGCCCAGCACATTCACCCGCATCCGCCGCTTCGCCATTTCCTCGAGCAGGATCGCGATCTGCATCTCGGCGAGCCGCGCTCCGACGCAGCGATGGATGCCGTGGCCGAACGCCAGATGGCGTCGTGCGTTGGGGCGGTCGACGATGATCGTGTCGGGATCCTCGAACACGCTCTCGTCGCGATTGGCCGATATATACCAAAGCGCAAGCTTGTCGCCCGCCTTGATCTGCTGCCCCTCGAGCTCGGAATCGACCGTCGCGGTGCGGCGCATGTGCGCGAGCGGCGTCTGCCAGCGAATCACTTCCTGCACCGTGTTCGCGATGAGCGAGGGATCGGCTTCGAGCTTGGCGCGCTGGTCGGGGAACAGGTCGAGCCCATACGCGACCGCGCTCATCGTGTTGCGTGTGGTGTCGTTGCCGCCGACGATCAGCAGGATCAGGTTCCCCAGGAATTCCATCTGGTCCATTTCCGCCATCGCGTCGGAATGGATCATCATCGAGATCAGGTCGGGCGTCGGCGGCTTGCCGATCTTGGCGTTCCAGAGGTTCTGGAAGTAGCCGCCGCACTCGTACATGTGCTTGAGCCGCTCGATTCGGAGCTCCTCATTCTTGACGACCTCGATATCGCCCGCCCAGTCCGACCAGAAGGTCAGCTTGCGGCGATCCTCCCACGGAAAATCGAACAGGATCGCGAGCATTTGCGTGGTGAGTTCGACCGAGACGGTGTCGACCCAGTCGAACGGCGTGTTCCAGCTGAGCGAATCGAGCACTTCGGCGGTCCGCATGCGGATATTGTCGCTCATCCGCACCATCTCGGACGGCGTGAAGGCGGGCGCGACGGTGCGGCGCTGGCCGGTATGCTTTGGCCGGTCCATCGCGATGAACATCGGCATCCGCACGTCGGTCGGGTTGTTCTCAATGAAATCGGCGAGCGTGATCCCACCGGCCTGCGACGAGTAGAGATCGGGCAGCGATTCGACCGTGACGATCGGCTTGTATGTCGACACCGACCAATAGGGGCCGAAGTCCGAATGCTCGACGCGGTGGACTGGCGCGGTCGCGCGCAGCTCGCGGAACGGCGCCTGCCAGACATCGTCCCGGTAGAGTTCGGGTCGACTGACGTCGAACCGATCGATCACGTCCTGCGCCAAAGTCGCCATAGTCCCTCTCCTTTTGGGGGAGTGAACGTCTAACTGACACTCATGTCAACAGTCTTGCGCCGACCGAACAGCCGGCCACTCCCCGATTGCAGCACGCCGCGCCGGAAAGCCCGCGCGCCGACGGTGATCGCGATCGCGACCCATAGCGCTTGCCAAGCGAGGGCTGCGACATGCGGCCATAGCTCGGGCTGGTTCGCGGCATGCGCCGCCATCGCATAGGGTGAGCTGAGCGGGAAGATTTCGACGACCTTGGCGAGCATCGAATCGGGGGCGGCGCTGGCCTTCAACGCAAGCCCGAACATCGCGACCTGGATGATCGTGATCGGCAACGACATCATCTGCAGTTCGCGCGCGGTCGAGGCCTGCGCCCCGACGCCGAGGAACACCGCGCCGAGCAGCAGATACGCCATCGCGAAATAGGCGAAGAACAACAGGAAGAACATCGGCGCACCCACCGCCGGGCCGATCTCGCCGATCGCGGTGGCATAGCGCGCGGGCAGGATGCCGCCGATCTGCGTGACGAGCGTCGTCCAGAAACCGACGAAGAGGATCGCCGAGCCGAACATCCCGAGCAACTTGCCGAAGAACACCGCTTCGAGCGGGACCGCTGCGGCGAGCACTTCGACCACCTTGTTGCTGCGCTCCTCCATCATCGTGCCGACGACCTGGCCGGCGAGCAGCAGGGCGAGGAAGAAGATGCCGAACACGGCGATGAAGGCGGCTTGCTTGTGGCCGCTCTCGGTCGGTGCGGCGCGCGCGATCGAGCTGAGCGTCGCGATGCTGAGCGGCTTGGTCTGCGCCGGGTCGGTGCGCAGCGTCGCCTCGGCGAGCGAGGCGAGATAGCGCGCATCGGCGCGGCCCTGGCCGTCATACAGGATCGTCGGATGGGTCAGGTCGCCGAACAGCGTCGCAGACGCATCGATGCCCTTGCGGCTCTTGAACGCGGCGCGCGCCTGGGCCTCGGGATCGGCGGCTGGTGCTTCGATCGCTAGCAGGGGCGGGCGGTCACCGCGCGCGAAGGCATCGCGCAGCCGCGCATCGGCCGATCGCATCGCGTCCTGCCGCGCAGGCTCGACGATCGCGACGATCCGCGTCTTCTCGCTCGATCCGCTCGCCACGGTCGACGCCCCCATCCCGCCGACGAGACCGAAGCCGATCGTGAACAGCGGCGAGAGCAGAAACAGCAGGAAGGTCGGCGTGAACACCGTCGCGACGAAATCGCGCCGTGCGATCGTCATCGCCTGGCGGATCGTGCGGCGCGTGTTGCTTATCGGGTGCGCGCTCATGCGGTGTGCTCCGTCGCAGCCTTGGCGGTGTGTCCTGCAGCGCCGACGATCCGCACGAACGCGTCGTGCAAGCCGGGGCGTTCGATCGACAGGCCGGCGATTCCGTGGCCCGCACCGATCAAACGGCTGAGCGCCTGCTCGACCCCGCCATCGGGGACTTCGAACGACCAGCCGTGCTCGCCGTGCCGGGCGTCGGCGGGCAAATGCTGCGCGATCGTCGGATCGTCGCGCTCGGGGACATAGTGCGCGCGCATCGGGAGCATCCCGCGCGCGTTGGCGACGGTGCCCTCGAAGCGGCGTTTGCCGCCGGCGATAATCGCGAGCCGGTCGCACAGCCGCTCGGCATGCGCCATCACGTGCGTCGAAAAGAGCACCGTCGCGCCGCGATCGCGCTCGGCGAGGATCAGCGCTTCGAGCCGCTCCTGGTTGACCGGGTCGAGCCCCGAAAAGGGTTCGTCGAGCACGAGCAGATCGGGCTGGTGGACGACCGAGCCGAGCAGCTGGACGAGCTGCGCCATGCCCTTCGACAGTTTGCGGATCTTGGTGTCGACCGCATGGCCGAGCCCCGCCGCCTCGAGCAGTTCGACCGCGCGCTTGCGTCCGGTCTTGAGATCGAGCCCGCGTAAAGCACCCATGAAGGCGACCGCCTCCTTGGCGCGCATCGCCGGGTAGAGCCCGCGTTCTTCGGGGAGATAGCCGACGCGGTCGCTCGCATCGCGCGGGCGATCGTGGCCGAGCAGCGTGCGGCTGCCGCCATCGGGCTCGATGATGCCGAGCAGCATCCGCAGCGTCGTCGTCTTGCCAGCACCATTGGGGCCGAGCACGCCGTAGATCGCGCCCTTGGGCACCGCGATGTCGACGCCGTCGACGACGCGCCGTCCGCCGAAATTCTTGATCAGGCCGGAGGCGCTGACCGCCAGATGATTGTCCAAGAAGACCCCCGCCGCGTGGCCCCGATACGGAGCGCTGTGTTAGCTGTGTAGTATAGCGCGCCGGGCTTCGACAAGCGCGGCGCGAACACGCTATGTGGGCGACAATGGTTGACGCTTTGCCCCTCGAACAGCGCCTTGCGGCAAAAGCGCGCGAATTCGGTTTCGTCGCGTGCGGGGTCGCCGCGGCGGACGCTGCGCCCAGAACCGCCGAGCGGTTGCAGCAATGGCTGCGCGAGGGTCTCCACGGCGGGATGATCTGGATGGAGGAGCGCGCGCACCACCGCGAATCCCCCGCCGGGCTGTGGCCCGAGGTGAAGAGCGTGATCGCGCTCGGGATGAGCTATGCCCCGGCGACCGATCCGCTCGCATTGGCGGGCGAGGGCGGGGTAGGGCGGATCTCGACCTATGCGCAGGGCGGCGATTATCACGATGTGGTCAAGCGCGCGCTGAAGGCCCTCGCGCGCTGGCTGGTGGCGGAGGCGCCGGGGATCGACCTCAAGGTGTTCGTCGATACCGCGCCTGTCATGGAAAAGCCGCTCGCCGAGGCGGCGGGGCTGGGGTGGCAGGGCAAGCATACCAATCTGGTGAGCCGTAGCGAGGGCAGCTGGCTGTTCCTCGGCGCGATCTACACGACGCTCGACATCGCCGCCTTCGGGACGCTTCCGCCACCGGTCGCCGATCACTGCGGATCGTGCGACGCGTGCCAGCGCGCGTGCCCGACCGATGCCTTCCCCGCGCCCTACCGGCTCGATGCGCGACGCTGCATTTCGTACCTGACGATCGAACATGCCGGGCCGATCCCGCTCGAATTCCGCAAGGGTATCGGCAACCGCATCTACGGCTGCGACGATTGTCTCGCGGTCTGCCCGTGGAACAAGTTCGCCGCCGCTGCGCACGCCAACCGCGCCTTCCTGCCGCGCGCCGAACTGGTCGCGCCCGAACTCGCCGACCTGCTTGCGCTCGACGATGCGGGGTTTCGCCAGGTGTTCGCCGGCTCGCCGATCAAGCGCATCGGGCGCGACCGAATGGTGCGCAACTGTCTGATCGCGGCGGGCAATAGCGGCGATGCGGGATTGCGCGCGCAGGTCGCTGGACTGCGCGACGATCCGAACCCCGTCGTGGCGGAGGCGGCGGAGTGGGCGTTCGCGGCGCTAGCCACCGCGTCATAGCGCGCTCCCCCACCGTTCTCAGCGCGCTCCCCCACCGTTCGCACTGAGCTTGTCGAAGGGCTGACCTTCTTGCCACCGTCGAAAGAGAGAACAGTGCTTCGACAAGCTCAGCACGAACGGGATGGGGTAACGCGCGCCAACCGGGGCGTGGGGGGACGCACGGATGAAGTAGGCGGGATCGACGTACCTCCCGCTCGCTTGAGCCTTACTTCCGCCGCCCGACTTGCAGCGCTCCGACGCAGCTCGCGCGGTCGATCGGCGAGCCGTCGGTCTGGCGCGCATCGAGATAGGTGACGACCGGCTCGGACTTGCCGCTCGGGTAGAGATAGGCGTCGAGCACGCAGGTCGCGTTGTTGAATTGCAGCTTGCGCGCTGTCCCCTCGCGGACATCGGCGACGGGTGCGCCGAACAACCCGGTGAGGTGCGCTGCGGTCGCGCCGATCACGCCGCCGAGCCCCGCCGTGCCCGTTGGGATCGGCACCATTGCGGGCCGCGCGGCGGGTGTCGTCGCTGTGCTCGCGGCGCAGCCCGACAGCGCCAGCCCCACCAGAATTGCACCAAAAAGCTTCATGTCGTTCGCCCCGAATGGAACAGATGCGTCGCCATCGCCGCGCCGAGGATCGGCACGAAGAGGTTCGCAATCGGAACCATGAACAGGGCGGTCCCCGCAACCCCCAGCGCGAAGCGGTCGACCGCGCCCGTCTTGCGCCAGTCTCGCATCAGCGCAGGCGGCACGTGCCGCGCCGCGACGAGCTCGCCGAGATCGCGCCCGAGCAGCCAGCCATTGACCAGGAAGAACAGCAGCCACGTGCCGACGCCGGTGACGAGCAAGGCGATATAGACTGGCGCGAGCACAAGATTGACCAGGATCGCGCGCGCCGCCGAACGCAGGCCGAGCCCGGCACCGCGCAGGGGCGAGACGCTGCGCGCGGTCTCGAGCGCTTGCGGGTAGTGCCGCGCCTCGACCGCGACGACGACATCGTCGGCAAACGCCATCATCACCGCGATCGCGATCGCGCGGAACAGCAGCCAGCTGATCCCGAACGCGGCGAGCAGCGCGACCGCGCCCAGCACGCCGCCGGCCGCCGGATCCCAACCCCGCTCCGCCGCCGCTTCCGTCGCGCCATACCACAGCGCGACGCCGAGCGCGGCGATCAGCACCACGGTCAGTGCGAGCGACTTGAGGAACACCGCGACGATCTTGCGATCACCGAGCTGGCCGAGCGAGAGGAGGAGCGCACGCAACATGGGGCTGGTCCTAGCCGCCTCCCACGGGCCCGTCACCCCGCGCTTGCTCCCGGCCACGGAGAGTTGCGCGCGCCGCACCCCCCCGGTACGGCGCGGCAACGCTATTTTTTTCAGAAATCGGAGATTCCCGTGACCGAGCCCACTTATGACGTCGTCGCGATCGGCAATGCCATCGTCGACGTGCTGTCGCAGTCGACCGATGCCTTCCTCGCCGAAGCCGCGATGACCAAGGGCTCGATGCAGCTGATGTTCTCGCCCGAGGAGGCCGATGCGCTCTACGCCAAGATGGGCCCGGGGATCGAGGCGAGCGGCGGCTCGGCGGCGAACACCGTCGCCGGCATCGCGGCGATGGGCGGCAAGTGCGGCTTTATCGGCCAGGTGGCGAAGGACGAGCTTGGCGACATCTTCGCGCACGACATCCGCGCGGTGGGGATCGACTTTACGACGGCTGCGCGCGACGGCGACCCGACGACGGCACGCTGCCTGATCTTCGTCACGCCCGACGGCCAGCGCACGATGAACACCTTCCTCGGCGCGTCGCAGTTCCTGCCCGAGGCAGCACTCGACCGTGACCTGATCGCCAATGCCGCGATCCTCTATCTCGAGGGCTATCTGTGGGATCCCGAGGAACCACGCCAGGCGATGCGCGCTGCGATCGACGTGGCGCGGGCAGCGGGCCGCAAGGTCGCCTTCACGCTCAGCGACGTGTTCTGCATCTCGCGCCACGGCGGCGATTTCCGCCAGCTGATGGCCGATGGCCTGATCGACATCATGTTCGCGAACGAAGCCGAGATCACCGCGCTGATGGACACGCAGGATTTCGACGCGGCGGTGGCCGAGGCCGCGACGCAGGTGCCGATGCTGGTGGTCACGCGCAGCGAGAAGGGTGCGATCGCTGTCTCTGGCGGGGAGACCGTCAGCGTCGCTGCCGAGCCGATCGAGCGTGTCGTCGATACGACCGGCGCGGGCGATTTGTTCGCCGCGGGGTTCCTGCGCGGCCAGGCACAGGGCAAGAGCATCGCCGATTCGCTCAAGATGGGCGCGGTCTGCGCCGCCGAGATCATCTCGCATTACGGCGCGCGTGCGCAGGTCGATTTGAAGGCGCTGGTGGCGTCGAAGCTGGGTTGAACGGGCACTCCTCCTCCCCCTCGGGGGGGGGGCTCAGACACAAAAAAGGCCGGGGAGCGATCCCCGGCCTTTTTCGTGTCCTACGTGGCGCCTGCCCTTACGGGCGATGCACCGGCGCGACATATTCGCCGAGCTCGGGGCCGTCTTCCTCGTCGAGGCCCTTTGCCAGCCGGCTGTTGTGCATACCGTAGGCGAAATAGAGGATGATCGCCGCCAGCGTGTACCAGGCAAAGAACACCAGCACGCGCGATTCGACCGTGAAGATCAACGCGATGCAAGTGAGGATGCCGACCGCCGGCACCACCGGATAGAGCGGTACGCGGAAGCCGCGCGGGATCTCCGGGTGGGTGCGCCGCAGCCAGATCACCGACAGGCAGACGATCGCAAACGCCGCGAGCGTGCCGACCGAGGTCATGTCGCCGAGCGTGTTGATGTCGAAGAACGCCGCGGCGACCGCGGTGATCAGCCCGACGAGCAGCGTGTTGACCCACGGCGTCTGGAACTTCTTGTGGACCGTCGCGAACACGCGCGGCAGCAGGCCGTCACGCGCCATCGTGTAGAAGATGCGCGTCTGGCCATACATCAGCACGAGCACGACCGAGGTCAGCCCGACGATCGCACCGGCCTTCACCAGCTTTGCGAACCACGCCCATTGCGGGCCGAGCGCGTCGACCGCGACCGCGACGGGATCCGGCACGTCGAGCGTCTTGTAGTTGACGATCAGCGTCATCACGATCGAGACGAGGATGTAGATTGCGGTGCACACGAACAGCGAGCCGAGCAGGCCGATCGGCATGTCCTTGGCGGGGTTCTTGGCTTCCTGGCCCGCGGTCGAGACTGCCTCGAAGCCGATATAGGCGAAGAACACGATCGAGGCGGCGCGCAGGATGCCGCCCCAGCCGAACTCGCCCTTGTCGCCGCTCGCCGGCGGGATGAACGGCTGCCAGTTGGACTTGAGCGTGTCGAAGTGCGCGATCACGAACGCGCCGCAGATGACGATGAAGGCGATGATCACGGTCAGCTTGATCGCGACGATGACGTTGTTGACCTTGGCGCTCTCCGACACGCCGATGATCAGCAATGCGGTCATCGCGCCGCAGATCAGGAAGGCGGGCAGGTTGAAGAGATAGGTCAGCGGCGCGCCGTTGACGATCACGGGGACGAGCTCGCCGCCGACGGCATGCTTGATGACATGGCCGGTCGGACCAGTCAGTTCGACCGGGATGACGAGGCCGAAGTCGCCGAGCAGGCTGACGACATAGCCCGCCCAGCCGACCGCGACGACCGACGCCGCGAGACCGTATTCGAGCAGCAGCAGCGCGCCCATGATCCACGCGGCGAACTCGCCGATCGTGGTGTAGCTATAGGTGTAGGCCGAGCCGGAGACGGGCAGGGTGGAGGACAGCTCGGCGTAGCAAAGGCCGGCGAGCGCGCAGACGAAGCCCGCGATCAGGAACGAGATGAGGACGGCTGGGCCGGCATGGAGCGCGGCGGCGTTGCCGGTCCGCACGAAGATGCCGGCGCCGATGATGCAGCCGATGCCGAGGAACACGAGGTTCCAGGGGCCGAGCGTGCGTTTGAGTTGGCTGGTCTGTGTCTCGCGTTGAACTTGCTCCACGGTTTTTCGGAGCAGCATGCGGTTCAGAATACCCGTAGTGGGCTGTGTCGCCATTCGATAAGTCCCCTGGGCCGGATCGTTGCCGGCGCGAAAGTTTTGGTTGGCGGGAAACCTAACCGCAAAACGTGGGCGCGCAATCCCCTTAGCGCGCCAGCATCGGCCCGAGCGCGCGGCCGGCGAAGATATGGACGTGGAGGTGCGGCACCTCCTGGTGCGAATCGTGTCCGGTATTGGCCAGTAAGCGATAGCCCGGCGCGACGAGCCCGGCATCGCGCGCGACCGTGCCGACCGCGCGAACGAACCCGGCGATCTCGGCGTCGGAGGCTCTCGCGCTGAAATCATCCCACGACACATAGGCGCCCTTGGGGATCACCAGGATGTGCGTCGGCGCCTGCGGGGCGATGTCGGGAAAGGCGATCGCATAGTCGTCTTCGTAGAGCCGCGTCGCGGGAATCTCGCCGCGCAGGATCTTGGCGAAGATGTTCTGGTCGTCATAGGCTTGCGTCGCGTCGATCGGCATAGTTCCCCTCCCGCTTGCGGGAGGGGTTAGGGGAGGGGCTGTCCTCCCATACCTCCCGCCGGTGCGTGCGACATGCTCTCCCCCAGCCCCTCCCGCAAGCGGGAGGGGAGCAAGAAAGAGCGCGTCAGTCCTTCGTCCGGGCGGCCTTCTCGTCGATTCCCGACACGCCTTCGCGCTGGCGGATTTCGGCGCGGATGTCGTCGAGCGACACGTCGCACTCGGCGAGCAGCACGAGCAGGTGGAACATCAGGTCGGTCGCCTCGCCGACGAGCGCGGCCTTGTCCTCGGTCAGCGCGGCGATGACGGTCTCGACCGCTTCCTCGCCGACCTTCTGCGCGATCTTGCCGCGCCCCTTCGCGAACAGCTTGGCGGTGTAGGAGGTCGTCGGGTCGGCGCCGCGGCGTGCGCGGATCGTTGCCTCTAACGTGTCGAGTGTATCTTCGGCCATCAAAGCGGGCTGGCCCAAGCGGGCGCGCAGGTCAATCCTTGGGCGTGCCGCGCTTGGCGAAGCGCGCGCGCATCGCCAGCCGCACGAACCAGACGCCGAGCGCCGCGACGACGAACAGGACGATGTCGGAGAGTTCGGGTCCGGTGCGAACCTTGACGACACCGCTATGCGGCGCGGCGAGCGCGGGGTTTGCGATCAGCAGGGCGAAGAGGAAGCGCATGCGGGGTGTGTAGCATCGCGCTGTTAAATTTCCGCTTCTTTCGCTCCCCTTGCTTTCCCGTTCTTCTATCTTCCCCGGCGAAGGCCGGGGCCCAGTCGCGAAGGCCCATGCCAGCACGCGCAGCGCTCTCCAACGAACGGCTCGCGACTGGGCCCCGGCCTCCGCCGGGGAAGAAATATAGAAAGAAGGAAGGAAGAAAGTCCCGCGGTCAGCTGGTAACCGGCCGCCGCACCGGTATCCCCGCCGCCGCAAGCGCGGCATGCGCCTCGGCGATGCTGACTTCGCCGAAGTGGAAAATCGACGCCGCCAGCACTGCGCTCGCATGTCCCTCGCTGATCCCCGCGACGAGATCGGCCAGCCCGCCCACGCCGCCCGACGCGACCACCGGCACGCGCACCTGGTCGGCGATCGTCCGCGTCAGCGCCAGGTCGAACCCGCTCTTGGTCCCGTCGCGGTCCATCGAGGTGATGAGCAGTTCGCCCGCGCCGAGCTCGGCAAGGCGCAGCGCATGTGCGACGGCGTCGATCCCGGTCGCCCGCCGGCCGCCATGCGTGAACACTTCCCAGCCGCCATCAACCTTGCGCGCATCGACCGACGCGACGACGCATTGGCTGCCGAACTTGTCGGCGAGCTCGGCCACCAGCTCGGGCCGCGCGACCGCGGCGGAATTGACCGCGACCTTGTCGGCGCCCGCGAGCAGCAGCGCGCGCGCATCCTCGACGGAGCGCACTCCGCCGCCGACGGTCAGCGGCATGAAGCACACTTCTGCGGTGCGCCGCACGACGTCGAGGATCGTGCCGCGCGCCTCATGGCTTGCGCCGATGTCGAGGAAGCAGAGTTCGTCGGCCCCGGCGGCGTCATAGGCACGCGCTTGCTCGACCGGATCGCCGGCGTCCTTGAGGTCGACGAAATTGACGCCCTTGACGACACGGCCGTTGGCGACGTCGAGGCACGGGATGACGCGAGCGCGGACGGTCATGGGCGAGCGGCTTTGAAGAAAAAGAAGATGGGTTCGCGCGGAGGCGCGGAGACGCGGAGGAAAGAAGACGGGTCGCCAAGTCTCTGGCATCCGCGTCGGGCGAAGCGCATTCTGCATTCGCGGATCACTCGGGACGGTCGCGACGCGCGCACCATCTCCGCGCCTCCGCGTCTTCGCGCGAACATGCTTTTCACGCCGCCGCCGCCACGGCGAGCGCCGCCGCCAGATCGAGCCGGCCGTCATACAGCGCGCGCCCGGTAATCACGCCCTCGATCCCGTCACGCGCATGGAGCGCGAGCACATGGATCTCGGCGATCCCTTTAACGCCGCCGCTGGCGATCACCGGAATCTTCACCGCGCGCGCCAGATCGACGGTCGCCTGGACATTGGCGCCCTTCAGCATCCCGTCGCGGCCGACGTCAGTGAACAACAGCGCTGCGACACCCGCATCCTCGAACTGCCGCGCCATATCGGCGACCTCGACCGTCGAGACATCGGCCCAACCCTTGGTCGCGACGAAACCGTCCTTGGCATCGACCGCAACGACGATCCCGCCGGGGAAATCGCGCGCCGCTTCGCGCACCAGCTCCGGGTTCTCAAGCGCCGCCGTGCCGATCACCACACGCGACACGCCCATGTCGAACCAGCGCTCGATCCCGGCGCGGTCACGGATCCCGCCGCCCAATTGCACATGGCCGGGGAAGCGCTTGACGATCTCGGACACCGCTTCGCCATTGACCGATTTGCCGGCGAACGCGCCGTCGAGATCGACGACGTGGAGATATTCGGCACCCTGCTCTGCGAAGAGCATCGCCTGCGCGGCGGGATCGTCGCCATAGACGGTCGCGCGGTCCATATCGCCCTCGGCGAGGCGGACGACCTGACCGCCCTTGAGGTCGATCGCGGGGAATATGATCAAGGACGCCACGTCAGGAACCTCTCCAGCAGCGCAAGACCGTAGCGCTGGCTCTTTTCGGGATGGAATTGCACGCCGAGCAGATTGTCGCGGCCGATCGCCGCGGTGACCGGGCCGGCATGCTCGGTCGTTGCCAGCGTGTCGGCCCCGTCAAAGGCGTAGCTGTGCAGGAAATACGCTTCGCCCGGCACGATCAGCGCGTGCGGGGTGGTCGGGACGACGTCGTTCCAGCCCATGTGCGGGACCTTGGCGGTTGCGTCGGTCGGCGTGAGGTGCCGGACGCTGCCGCGGATCCAGCCGAGCCCGGCATGGACGCCATGCTCCTCGCCGGTGTCGGCCATCAATTGCATCCCGACGCAGATGCCGAGGAACGGCACCCCGTCGCGCCGGACGCGCTGCTCGAGCGCCTCGACCATGCCGGGGACGCCGCGCAACGCCGCGGCGCAGGCGCCGAACGCACCGACGCCGGGCAGGACGATGCGGTCGGCCTTGAGCACTGCATCCGCATCGGCGGTGACGAGCACGTCGGTGCCGCCCGCCGCTTTCAGCGCATTGGCGACCGAATGCAGATTTCCTGCGCCGTAATCGATGAGGGCAAGCGTCAAATCCCCCTCCCGCTTGCGGGAGGTGTTAGGGGAGGGGCGTGCCGCAAGCGCAGCGCAGGGATCCAGGTCGTTCCCTCCCCCGGCCCCTCCCGCAAGCGGGAGGGGAGCATCACAACGTCCCCTTGGTGCTGGGGATCACGCCCGCTTTCCGCGGATCGAGCTCGACCGCTTCGCGCAACGCCCGCGCGACGCCCTTGAACGCCGCCTCGGCGATGTGGTGGTTGTTCGACCCGTACAGCGTCTCGATATGCAGCGTGAGGCCGGCGGTCTGCGCGAACGAGTGGAAGAAATGCTCGAACATCTCGGTGTCCATCTCGCCCAGTTTCTTCTGCGAGAATTCGGTCTTCCAAACGAGATACGGCCGCCCCGAAATGTCGATCGCGACGCGGGTGAGCGTCTCGTCCATCGGCGAATGCGCGTCGGCGTAGCGGCGGATTCCGCGCTTTTCGCCCAAAGCCTCAAGGATTGCCGCGCCGATCGCGAGGCCGGTGTCCTCGACGGTGTGGTGCTGGTCGATATGCAGATCGCCGACAGTCTTGACGTCGAGGTCGATCAGCGAGTGGCGGCTCAATTGTTCGAGCATGTGATCGAAGAAGCCGATCCCGGTCGAAATCTGGAACGCCCCCGTTCCATCGAGGTTGACCGAGACGTCGATGTAGGTCTCGCTGGTCCGGCGGGTGATCGTGGCGGTGCGCATTTGCTTCCCATAGCGCCGTTAGGGACGCATGCAATCTTGACCCGCCATCAAACCGCGCTACCCAAGGACGCATGAGCGATGGCATGCCCGATAGCCTGATTCCCTACGATGATATCGTACAGGAAGCCCTGCGTGCCGTGGTCGGCCGCGTCCTTGGGTCGGTGGCGACCAATGGTGGCCTGCCCGGCGAGCACCATTTCTACATCACCTTCAAGACGCAGGCGCCCGGCGTCGACATTCCGCAGCGACTGCTCGAGCGCTTTCCCGACGAGATGACGATCGTGATGCAGAACCGCTATTGGGATCTGGTCGTCGATGACGAGCGCTTCTCGGTCGGCCTGAGCTTCAATCAAGTCGCCTCGAAGCTGGTCATTCCCTATTCGGCGATCACGGGTTTCCATGATCCTGCGGTCAATTTCGAACTGCGCTTCCAGGCGCAGGATATTCCCGACGGCCCCGAGCCGCACGACACCGCGGAAAACGACGAGCCGGTGCACAAGCCGGTCGAGGATGGATCGAACGTCGTCGCAGTGGATTTCAAAAGAAAGAAGTAGGGAGCGAGCCGCGCGAACTGCGCGGCGGTCGCGCAAGCGACGCGAACCGCCGGCCGGCGCGGCCCGCCGCGTCCGACGTCACGGGATTTACTCCGGTGACGGCTGTCTCACCAAAATCGCGAGCCATTTCCGTCACCCCGGGCTTGTCCCGGGGTCTACCGTGCCGCACATGCCACCCGTCCGGTCTTGCGGCCCGGTGGATGCCGGGACGGGCCCGGCATGACGGAGTCTGGCATGGCTGAAAACACCCGCACCGAAACCGATTCGCTCGGAGCCATCGAAGTCCCTGCCGCCGCCTATTGGGGCGCGCAGACGCAGCGCTCGATCGAGAATTTCCCCTTCCCCGCGACCGAGCGGATGCCGATCGCGATCATCCACGCGCTCGCGATCGTCAAGCAGGCCGCTGCCCGCGTGAATCGTGCGCACGCCCTCGCCCCCGAGATCGCCGACGCGATCGAATCGGCCGCCGCCGAAGTCGCTGCGGGCACGCTCGACGACCAGTTCCCGCTCGTCATCTGGCAGACCGGCAGCGGCACGCAGTCGAATATGAACGTCAACGAAGTCATCGCCGGCCGTGCGAACGAAATGTTGACGGGGAAGCGCGGCGGCAAGACCCCGGTCCACCCCAACGACCATGTCAATATGAGCCAGTCGTCGAACGACAGCTTCCCGACCGCGCTCCACATCGCGGCCGCGATCGGCGCCACGCAGCGGCTGCTCCCCGCGCTCGACCGGCTCAACCGCGCGGTGAAAGTGAAGTCGGACGCGTGGCACGATATCGTCAAGATCGGCCGCACGCATCTGCAGGACGCGACGCCGATCACGCTCGGCCAGGAATTCTCAGGGTACGCGGTGCAACTCTATCGCTGCTACCACCGCATCGAACCCGCGATCACGCACAACATGCTATTGCTCGCGCAAGGGGGGACTGCGGTCGGCACCGGGCTCAACGCGCCCACCGGCTTCGACGTCGCGATCGCCGCCGAGATCGCGCGGCTCACCGGGCTCGCTTTCGAGACGATGCCCAACAAGTTCGAGGCGCTCGCGTCGAACGACCCGATCGTCCACGTCTCGGGGACGCTCAACACGCTCGCCGTCGCGCTGACCAAGATCGCCAACGATATCCGCTTGCTGGGTTCCGGCCCGCGCTCGGGGCTTGGCGAACTCCACCTCCCCGAAAACGAGCCCGGCAGCTCGATCATGCCGGGCAAGGTCAACCCGACGCAGTGCGAGATGCTGACGATGGTCGCCGCGCAAGTGATCGGCAATCACCAGGCGATCACGATCGGCGGCTTGCAGGGGCATCTCGAGCTCAACGTGTTCAAGCCGATGCTCGGCGCGGCGCTGCTGCGCTCGATCGACCTGCTCGCCGTCGGCATGGCGAGCTTTGCCGAGCGTTGCGTCGAGGGGATCGAGCCGAATCGCGACCGAATCGCCGAACTGGTCGATCGCTCGCTGATGCTCGTCACCGCGCTCGCGCCCGAGATCGGCTATGACAATGCCGCCAGGATCGCCAAGCACGCGCACCACGAAGGCCTGACGCTCAAGGAAGCGGGGCTCGCGCTCGGCCTCGTCGATGCAGCGACCTTCGATCGCTTGGTCCGTCCCGAGACGATGGTCTGACACGACCGGAACCATCGCCCGTTTCGTGCGCTAAGCGTAACGAATTGGAGAAAGACGATGAGTTTCACGACGATGATCGGCGCTGCAATCGGTGCTGCGATCGATGGTTCCGACGGTGACGACAGCACGATCGACGGCGCGATCGAGGGTGTGATCGTCGCCAATGTCGTCAAGGCGGTGATCCCGCTCGCGCTGACCTTCGCGACCGGCTGGCTCGTGCTGCGCGGCCTCGGCCAGATCAAGACGCGCGTGTTCGGCGAGGATGTGCCGCGCAACTGAGTCACGCCAAACCTTGACGGGAGGGGCAGGTGCGCGCCACTAGCGCGCATGGTCGATCATCGCTCCTCCCAGCCCAAGAACTTCAAGCGTCGCGGGCTGATGTTCGTGCTGTCCTCGCCGTCCGGCGCGGGCAAGTCCACGATTGCCAACCGCCTGCTCAAGGAAGAGCGCAACCGCATCAAGATGTCGGTGTCGTATACGACGCGCGCGCCGCGCAAGGGCGAGGTCGACGGCAAGGACTATCACTTCGTCGACAAGGAAACCTTCCGCGCGATGGCGGAGGACGACCAGTTCCTCGAATGGGCGCGCGTGTTCGACGAGCGCTACGGCACGCCGCGCGACACCGTGTTCAAGGATCTCGAGCACGGCCAGGACATTTTGTTCGATATCGACTGGCAGGGTGCGCAGCAGCTGTTCCAGCTGGCTGGCGGCGACGTCGTCCGCGTCTTCATCCTGCCGCCAGGCCTCAAGACGCTGCGCCAGCGACTCGAGGATCGCGCGACCGACACACAGGAAGTGATCGACCGCCGCATGGACCGCGCGCAGGCCGAGGTGAGCCATTGGGACGGCTATGACTATGTCCTGGTCAACGACGATCTCGACGATTGCTACGAGTGCGTCGAGACGATCCTGACGGCCGAGCGGCTCAAGCGCTCGCGCCAGCGCGGGATGATCGGCTTCATCCGGCGGCTGCCTGAGAAATAAACGCTTCTTAGCCGTCACCCCGGCCTTGTGCCGGGGCCTACGGTGCAAAGCGGTATTCGCGGGCAGGACGCGTATCCCGGTGGACCCCGGCACAGGGCCGGGGTGACGAGGATAGCGCCTACCGCAGCAATTCCAGCATCCGCACGCCCGCGCCGAAATCGCGCCGCCGCGTCGCAATCCCCGCCTCGGCGAGCGGATCGCGGCCCCAGCGTTCGGCCTGATAGTCTTCGTCGAGCGTCACCGCGTCCCACACCTGTTCGGGTGTCGCGGCCTGTTCGGCCAGCGCGAGCGCGGCGATCAGCGAGCCGCCGATCGTCACGATCGGCGACAGCGCCGCCAGCTCGTAGGGCCCGCGAACGGCGATCGCATCGCCGAGTCGTTGCAGCGTTGCCGCTGGCTGCGCGCGGTGGAGGATGCCGGTGACGACCTCGACATGCACATCGTAGCGCAGCCGCGCCCAGTCGATCAGCGGATCCCACGCCTCGGCCTGCCGCGCGACCAGATCCTCGGGCGAATCGGCGCGGTAACAGAGCAAGTCGCTCTCGGCGTACGCGGCGAGCCCTTGCGCGAACAATGCCGGGTTGGGCGAGATCCGGTCGATCGCGGCGTTGGCGAGGCCCGTCAGCGGCATCGCGCGCGGGTCGATCTCGCCCTCGACCGCGCGCCATTCATCGGCGACCGCCTCGGCCAGCGCATCGCTCGGCAAGGCGAGCGGCACGCGGCCGGGGGTGCGCACGGGCTTGCCGTCGAGAAAGACGGCGCGGGTGTTGTCGAGGGTGACGTGGGTCCAGAAACGCTTCATGCCCGCAGCCCTAGAGCAGGAACGCGCCGCTTCAAACCGCTTCGAGGCATCACGCGCGCGCGACGACCCCGGCCGCGACGACGACGAGCAGCACTGCCGCCGCGAGCGCGAGTCGCCAGCGCGGCAGTCGCCACGTCGCGCGCTGCGAGAGCACCAGCGCGGCCGCGATCCCGACCGCGGTCATCGTCCAGAAGTGGTAACGCACTTCGGAAGCGACGCTTAGCGGGAGATAGCTGAAGCCGTAGAGCACCGCCGACCACGCCAGCGCGACCGCCGGATCGCCATCGCCGAGCCGTGGGCGCAGCACGAGCAAGCCGAGCCCGAGCGCCAGCCAGCAGACCGGCCAGCCGGGCGGTGTCGTCAGCACCGCGTCGGCGGCGTGCTGGAGCGCGCTGCGCCAGCCGTTCGGCGCGACGGTGAAGCCCCAGCGGTTGGGATCGGACTGCGGTGACAGGCCCGGCAGATCGGCATCGTGGACCAGAAAGCGGGTATTGCGGTCGAAATGCGCGAGGCGGTGCACCGCATAGGCGAGCGGATGCGCGGCGACGGCGGCTGCCCACCAGCCATAGGGGCCATGCCCGGTCTTGAGCGGCGCGGCGAGCGTGGTGAAGCCGATCGCGCACGGTGCCGCCCCCCACCAGGCGTAGCGATCCCACGAGATTGGCGAATAGCAGTCGGCATTGACTGCGATCGGGTTCGCCACGCCGGTCGGTGGGAAGACGGAGGTTCTGGCGAACGCGCCGATCCCGCCGAGATCGTAGATCACCAGCGACAGTTCGACGCCGCTGCGCTTGGCGTGAAGCGCTGTATTGGCGAGCGGCAAAGCGAGCACCAGCGGGATCGCCGCAAGCACCGCAGTCGCGCCGAGCCGCGGCCACGTTCGCCGCCATGCGGTCGGCAGGGCAAGCAACAGCAGCGGCAGGCACGCCGGAACCGCATTGAAGCGCAGCGTCGCCGCCGCGACGAGCAGCAGCGCGGCGACGATCCGCGCCGCGCGGCTCCCCGGTCGCGCGACGAGCAAGCCGCTCGCGAGCAGCAACGTGCCTGCGAATAGGCTGTCCTTGAGGATCGTGCCCACCAGCACCAGCACGATCGGCGACAGTGCGAGCAAGCCGATCGCCCCCGCCGCCGCGCGCTGTCCGCGCGCCCATGCCGCCTGCATCCACAAGGCGGTGCCGCCCCAATAGAGCGCGAGCTGCAGCACCAGCATCGGCGCCGGCCCCGCACCGAATGCGCCAAGCTGCCGCCACAGCCAGTTCATCGCCGGTGGGTGCCAATCGTCATACTGACCGCTCAGCGCCTGGCCATATTGCCGGATCGCGTCCCACGTCATGATCCCCGGCCAGAACAGCGCGCCATGCAGCAGCGCCAGCAGCATGATCGCGCCGCCGCCCATCAGGAGCGCGCGTCTGTCCGTCGAATTCGTCACGAAGCCGCGCTAGCATGCTGATCCTGCAAAACCATCCGCGATTGCGCGCCAGCCGCGCAAACGCGTGTGGCTTGTGATCGTCCGGCTTTTGCGCTTCATTGCCGGGGATAACGACGAAACGGGGCTCCTTCATGACATTTCAACGCCTTGCGCTGGCGGCTGCGGGCCTGCTCGCCTCGACCACTCTGGCCGCACCGCGCGCGCAGGCGCAGGAGGCCAGGCCCGCCTTCGCCGAGCCGACGCTCTCCCCCGACGGCGCGCTGATCGCCTTCGCCTCGGGCGGCGACATCTGGGAGGTCGCGGCGAACGGCGGTGTCGCGCGCCCGCTCGTCACCGATGCGGCGACCGAGGCGCGCCCGCTCTATTCGCCCGACGGAACCAAGCTCGCCTTCACCTCGACGCGCGGCGGCAACGCCAACATCTATGTGCTCGATCTGGCGAGCGGCGCGGTGACGCGGTTGACCTATGCCGAGGCGGGCGAGGAGCTCGACGCCTGGTCGCCCGACGGCAAATATCTGTACTTCGCCTCGGGCGTCGCCGATGTCGGCCGCCAGGCCGACATCTTCCGCATCGCGGTCGATGGCGGCACGCCGATGCAGGTCAGCCGCGAGACCTATCTCGCCGAGTTCCAGGCCGCGCCGTCGCCCGACGGCAGCACGCTGGCGATCAACACGCGCGGGATCAGCGCGGGGCAGTGGTGGCGCAACGGTACCTCGCACATCGACCAGACCGAATTGTGGCTCAAGCCCGTCGCCGAGGGCGGGGCGTATCGCCGTCTCCTCGCCGATGGCGAGAAACACGCCTGGCCGATGTGGAGCCGCGACGGTGCCAGCCTCGTCTATATGAGCGCGAAGGGCGGGCCCGAGAATCTCTGGCGCGTCGGCGTCGGCGCGGGGGCGGCGCCCGAGCAGCTGACGCACTTCACGAGCGGCCGCGTTCTGTACCCGTCGATGGCGGCAAACGGGTCGGGGGTCGTGTTCGAGCGCGATTTCGGTGTGTGGCGCTACGATCCGGCGACGGGGCAGGCCGCCGCGGTGCCGATTACGCTGCGCGGGGCTGCGAGCACGACGCCGCGCCGCCACGAACAGCTGCAGAGCTTCTCGCGCCTGGCGCTTTCGAGCGACGGGCAGAAGATCGCGGTGATCGGGCATGGCGAAGTGTTCGCGACGTCGGCCAAGGACGGCGGTACGGCGCAGCGCGTGACCAACACGCCGGGTGCCGAGCGCGAAGTGGTCTGGTCGCCCGACAGCCGCCGCGCGCTCGTCATTTCGGAGCGCGGGCTCGCGCATTGCCTCGTCGAATATGACGTCGCAAGCGGGCGCGAGACCGTGCTGACGCGCCAGGGGATCGCCTCCGCGCCCACCTACGCGCCCGACGGCAAGTCGGCCGCCTATGTCCTCGACGATCGCGAGCTCCACGTCGTGACACTCGCGGGCGGCGCCGATCGTACGCTGTTCACCGGCGCGATCGCGACCGACGAGCGCGATGGACCGCGCCCGACCTGGTCGCCCGATGGCCAGTATATCGCCTTCCCGTTGCTCGATTCGCGCTCGTTCGTGAACGTCCATGTCGTCGCCGCCGCAGGTGGCGCGGCGCGGCCGGTCAGTTTCCTCGCCAACGGCCAGATGGGCGGGATCGCTTGGTCGCCCGACGGCACCTACATCCTCTTCGACACAGCGCAGCGCAGCGAGGATTCGCGGATCGTGCGGATCGATCTGCTGCCGCACGTGCCAAAGTTCAAGGAAGACAAGTTCAGCGACCTGTTCAAGCCCGGCAAGCAGCCCGGCACGCCCGACACGCCGTCTGACACGCCCACGCCGCCGACGCCCAAGCCGCTGCCCGTCGCAGCGAAGAAGGGGGCCGCGCCGCCGCCTCCCGCGCCGAAGGTGAAGCCGGTGTCGATCGTGTGGGAGGGCCTGCGCGCGCGCGCGACGATTCTGCCGCTCGGGCTCAATGCCGATACGCCGGTGATCAGCCCTGATGGCAAGACGCTCGTCTTCCGCGCACGCGAGAAGGGCCGCGCCAACCTCTATAGCTACACCCTCGACGAGCTCGCCGACGAGCCGCCGGTCGCGCAGCAACTCACGCAGAGCGATCGGCCGAAGGGCGATTTCGCGCTCGCGGGCGACGGCAAGACGCTCTTCTATCTCGACGGCGGCCGCGTGATTTCGACGCCGCTCGACAGCCCTAAGCCCAAGCCGATTCCGGTCGGCGCCGAAATGGACGTCGACTTCGCGACCGAGAAACAGATCGTGTTCGACGAGGCGTGGAGCATCCTCGACCGCAAATTCTTCGATGCGAAGTTCAACGGCCAGGACTGGAAGGCGCTGCGCGCGCGCTTCCAGCCCTATATCGCCGGGGCCCGCACGCCCGACGAGGAGCGGCGGATCATCAATCTGATGATCGGCGAGCTCAACGCCTCGCATTCGGGCATTTCGCTCAGTCCCGGCGCGCCCGGCAGCGCACGCCCCAATCGCGTCGGCGATCTCGGGCTGCGCTTCGATCGCGCCGCCTATGATGCGGGACGCGGTCTGATCGTGCGCGACGTCGTGCGGCTCGGGCCCGCGGCGATCGAAAAGATTGCTCCCGGCGACCGGATCGTCAGCGTCGGTGGCGTCGCGATCGGCGCGCATGGCAATATCGATGCGCTGCTCGAGAACAGCGTCGGCCGCCGCGTCGCGCTCGGCATCGTTGGCGCGACTGGTCAGCGCAGCGTCGTCGTCCGGCCGATCTCGGTCGGCGCGGCGGCGGGGCTCGCCTACCGCCAATGGGTCGATGATCGCCGCGCGCTGGTCGATCGGCTGTCGGGCGGCAAGCTCGGCTATGTCCACATCGCCGACATGTCGTCCGAATCGCTCGACCAGCTCTATCTCGATCTCGATGCCGAGAATCAGCGGCGGCAGGGCGTTGTCGTCGACATCCGCAACAACAATGGCGGCTTCATCAACGGCTATGCGATCGACGTGTTCGCGCGCGCCAATTATCTGACGATGACGCCGCGCGACCTGTTCCCGCTGCCCGGCCGCCAGGCGCTCGGCCAGCGTGCGCTCGGCAAGCCGACCGTGCTCGTCACCAACGAATCGTCGCTGTCGGACGCCGAGGATTTCACCGAGGGCTATCGCGCGCTCGGCCTCGGCAAGGTGGTGGGGCAGCCGACCGCGGGGTGGATCATCTTCACCGGCGGCGAGCCGCTGATCGACGGTTCGTCGGTGCGCACGCCCGGCACGCGAATCCAGGACGGCCGCGGCCAGGACATGGAAATGCACCCGCGCCCGGTCGACGTCACGGTGGTGCGGCCGCTCGGCGAAGGCCCCGGCACGGATGCGCAATTGAGCGCGGCGGTCGACGTGTTGCTCGCGCAGGTGGGCAAGCCATAACGGATCGCGGCGCCGACACGCGATTGCCCCCGCGCCGCACTGTGCTATCCCGCTCCATCACTCGACGGAGCTTCCCTGCCATGCGCCTCAGCCTGTTCGCTTTTCTGCTCGCCGCTTCCGCCAGCCCGGCGCTCGCCGCACCCACGGTGCATTCCTATGGCGGGCTCGCGCTGTCGGCGGAGGGCGACCGGATCGCGACGATCGATGCGGAGGGCAGCAAGACCAGCATCACGATTCGCGCGACGAGCGGCAAGGTGCTGCGCAGCTTCGATCCGTGCGGCGCCCTGTGTTCGGTGTCGGGTCTGACCTTCGCGCCAGACGGGAGCCTGGCCTATCTCACGCGCGACAAGAAGGCGGGGCTCGTCACGCTGTTCGTCGATCATGACGGCAAGCCGCATACGGTCGCGACGGTCAGCGGCATCGCACAGACACCGCGCTTCTCGCCCGACGGGTCGCGCATCGCCTTGCTCGTCACGATCGGCGCGGCGAAGGAAGCGGGCGCTGCGCAGGCCGGCGTGCGCCAGATCGGCGAGATCGGCGAGAAGAGCGACGAACAGCGGCTCGCCGTGTTCGACGTGAGCGGCAGCGTGACGGCGGACAAGGTCCAGCCGCTTTCACCCGCCGATCGCTACATTTACGAATATGACTGGACGCCCGATGGCAGCGGCTTCGTCGTCACCTCGGCGCTCGGCAATGGCGACAACAATTGGTGGGTCGCGACGCTCGACGCGGTCGACGCCAAGACCGGCGCGGTGCGCACGATCGCCCGCCCCAAGACGCAGCTCAACTTCCCGCGCGTATCGCCCGACGGCAAGACCGTCGCCTATATCGGCGGGTTGATGAGCGATTTCGGCTCGGTCGGCGGCGATGTCTGGACCGTGCCCTTCGCCGGCGGCGAACCAAGCAACACACAGCCCAACAGCAAGCTGACCGTGACGTCGCTTGTGTGGCGCGACGCCGCCATCCGCGGCACCGCGCTGCGTGGCGACCGGATGGGGCTCTATGCCGAGCGCGCAAGCACCGACGGCCTCGGTTGGAGCCGCCCGTCGAACCTCGCCGCGGGCGATGCCAAGGCCGCGTGGAGCGCCGATGGCAAGACCGTCGCCACGGTGGTGCAGGACTTCACGCATGCCCCAGCGATCTTCGCCGGCCCGGTCGATGCGCCCGTCCAGATCACGCACGACAATGACGCGATCCCGGCCAAGATGACCGCGCGCAGCATCAGCTGGAAGAATGAGGGCTTCGACGTCCAGGGCTGGCTGCTCGCCCCGCTCGGCGCCGATCCCAAGACGAAGGCGCCGATGATCACGATCGTCCATGGCGGTCCGTCGGCGGCGAACGTGCCGTATTTCGGCGGTGGCTACGGCGCGATGCTCGATGCCGGCTATTACATCTTCCTGCCCAATCCGCGCGGCAGCTACGGCCAGGGCGAGGCCTTCACCGCCGCCAACAAGCGCGATTTCGGCGGTGGCGATCTGCGCGACATCCTCACCGGGATCGATGCGGTCGAGAAGGTCGCCCCGGTCGACGACGCGCGGCTCGGGCTCACCGGCGGCAGCTATGGCGGCTTCATGGCGATGTGGGCGAACACGCAGACCAACCGCTTCAAGGCGATCGTCGCGGGGGCGGGGCTGTCGAACTGGGTGAGCTATTACGGCACCAACGGCATCGACCAGTGGATGCTGCCGTTCTTCGGCAAGACGCTGTACGAGGATCGCAAGGCCTATGAGGATGTCTCGGCGGTCAATTTCATCAAGAACGCGAAGACGCCGACCTTCATCTATGTCGGCGAGCGCGACATCGAAGTGCCGCCGACGCAGTCGATCGAATATTGGCACGGCCTCAAGGACATGGGCGTACCGACGAGCCTGGTGATCTATCCCGAGGAAGGCCACGGCATCCGCGCGCCGGCCAATTCGGCCGACGTCGTCGCGCGCACGCGGGCGTGGTTCGACACGTATCTGGCGGTGAAGAAGTAAGGGCGGTTCGTCGCGAACGGTAGATACCGCGCTCCGTTCGGGCTGAGCCTGTCGACGCCCCACGCTCCGCTCGCGCGCCGTGCGCAAGCGGAGCGCGGCCTTTCGACAAGCTCAGGGCGAGCGGGGGGAGGTCGCGGCGCTACCGAAAGACGAGTTCAGCGCAGCGGCTTGCCCGAGTCTTTCCAGCGATCGAGGATCTGTGAGTCACCCGGCAGCGTATCCGCGGCCGGGGTTGCAGGGGCGATCGGGGTGCCGCTTTGCGTATAGGCCGGCTGAATCGTGACCGGCTTGGCGGCGGGTAGCGCAGGCGTCACGACGGCTGCCGTCATAAGAGCCGGCGGATCGAGCCGCGGGTGCGGGCCCGGGATCGGCTCGCCGCCCAGATACGGCTGGCGGAACGCCGCCGGCGTGCCCCAGCCACCCTGCCAGCGGTGGAAGAAATGCGCGCCGATCGCGGCCGTCATCACGAGGCTCCGGTTCCACGCCGGGGTGACGGCATAGGTGTGGTAATGCGTCGCGAGCCCGACTTGCGGCATGACATGCCCGTTGAGCGCCGCGGCGGCGACCTTCAGCGCGCGCAGCCAATAAGCTTGCGACGGGCTCCCACGCTGGAGCGCGCCGTCGCACGCGAAGCTGAACTGACAGCCGGTATGTTCCGAACCCTGGAACACCACGCCGCATACCGTCGCCGGGAAGGCCGGGTGCCGCACGCGGTTGAGGATCACCTGCGCGACGGCCTGTTGCCCGGCGTCGGGCTCGCTCGCGGCTTCATAATAGATCGCGGTGGTCAGGCATTGCAGCGCGCGGCCACGGTCGATCGCGCTCGCGCGCGCCATCGAAAAGGGGAGGGCGGGACGGACCGATGTATCCCCCGCGAGCGCCGCCGCGCCGACCGGGAGCGGCAGGTCGGGGAGTGCGATCGTCCCGGTCGCGCCGCGCGCCGGGGCGCTGTCGCTCTGCACCGCATCGTCGGCCGCGTTGAAATACGCGGCGCCGGGGAAATGATCCTCGATCTCATAACCGCTCGGCGCAGGGGCGTGCTGCGCCGCCCTGGCGTGCTGGAGGATGATCGCGCGAAGCGCCGCATGCGCCGATACGCCCGCGAGCACGAGCGCG
Organism: Sphingomonas sp. UYEF23; assembly: GCF_040546165.1. Taxonomy (NCBI): domain Bacteria; kingdom Pseudomonadati; phylum Pseudomonadota; class Alphaproteobacteria; order Sphingomonadales; family Sphingomonadaceae; genus Sphingomonas; species Sphingomonas sp. UYEF23. Next base: position 294,278 of record NZ_JBEPNG010000005.1, read on the forward strand.
CACAGACCCACGGCACCGAGCTTGCTCAGCCGCCGCATCTTCACCCAGCCAAGGACCGCCTGCAAATACACGCGCGCGCTGTAGCCGATTTTGGCGCGCTGCGATGCTGCTGATTTAGGGGTGTCTCGCGACGATACGATTGGTGGTTAATGCAGCGGTTCGGTCACCCCGGCGCGGCCGGGGTGACGGTTACATGGGTTTGCTCAGCGCAGCGCCGCGCTGTCGAGCTTGAGCACGTCCGCGCCGATCACCTCGACGTTCGGATACGCTTTGCGCAGCTCGGGCAGGAACAGCTTGGCATCGCCGACCACCACGACGCTCGTCGCCGCTGGATCGAGCAGCTTTGCCGCCGCCGCCTGCACCGCCGCCGGATCGACCGCCGAGACGCGCTGCGTGTACTGGCCGAGCTCGCTCAGCGGCAGGCCCTGGACGACATAGCCGCCGACCGTCCCGGCGATCCCGCCCGTCGTCTCGGTCGCGCGGCCGAAATTGCCGACCAGCACCGCTTTACGCGTATCGAGCTCGGCCGCGCTGACCGGCTCCGCGCCGAGCCGCTTCATCTCGGCGAGGATGATCGACACCGTCTCGGGCGCGCTCGGATTCTTGGTCGAGGTCCGCGCGGCGACGACGCCCGGCAGACGCCCGGCTTGCACGCTGCTTCCCGCGCCATAAGCGAGCCCGCGCTTGATGCGGATTTCCTGGTTGAGCCGCGACGAGAAACCGCCGCCGAGCACCGTATTGGCGACCGCCGCGGGATAATAGGCCGGATCGCTGCGCGCGATTCCCGGGCGCGCCACCACGACGCCGGCCTGGCCCGCGCCCGGCATGTCGACCACGACGACGCGCGGCGAGGGGTAGATCTGCCGCGGGCCATCGGGACCGACCGGCGCGCTCGCCTTCCAGCTGGCGAAATTGGCTTCGGCAAGCGCCTTGGCGCGTGCCGGGGTCACGTCGCCGACGATCACCAGCGTCGCCTGTGCGGGCGCCCAGGCCTTGGCATAGGCGGCGCGGATGTCGCTCGCGGTGATCGCCTTGAGCGACATCGGCGTGCCCGAGCGCGGATGCCCGTACGGCGAGGCACCGAGCGCCGCGCGCGCGGCGACGAGCCCGGCGAGCTGGCTCGGATCCTTGATCGCGACCTGGACGCCGTCGATCGTCTGCGCGCGCGCGCGCTCGATCTCGGCGGGCGCGAAGACTGGGTTGCGCGCGACATCGGCGAGGATCGCCAGTGCCGGCGTCGCCTGGTCAGACTTGACGGTCACCTCGATCGAGCTGCCGTCCCAACTCGCATCGCTCGAGATCGAACCGCCAAGCGCCTCGATCTGCCGCGCGATCTGCGTCGCCGAGCGCGTCGTGGTGCCCTTGGTTAGCAAGTCCGCGGCGAGGCTGTTGACCCCGGCGCGATCGGGCCGGTCGTCGGCCGCCCCACCCTGCGCGACGAGCAACGCGGTGAGCAGCGGCAGGTCGTGCTTCTCGACCACGACGACACGCATCCCGTTGGCGAGCGCGAATTCGTGGGTCAGCGGTGCGGCTGCGGCGATCGCGGCGGCGGGTGGTGGCGGGGCGATGCGGTCGGCAGCGCTGGCGGGCGTCACCACCTCGATCTTGCCGGGCGCGACCAATGGCGAGACCACCACGGTATCGGCGACTTCGATCCGGTCGTTCTGCGGTGCCTTGGCGGTCGCATCCTCGGGGAGATACTGGATCGTCGCCGAACGCTGGTCGCGCAGATATTTGGCGGCGACGCGCTGGACGTCGGCGGCGGTGACGCGGCCGATCGCGGCGAGCTGCCGGTCGGCGGCGCGCGCGTCGCCGTCGATGATCACCGACGAGGCGATCGTGCGGCCCTTGCCCTCGGCAGTCTCGCGCGCCTGGAGTGCGCTCGTCAGGATCTCGTTCTTCGCCTCGGCGAGTTCGGCGGCACTCACCGGGGTATCGCGCAGCTTCGCGACTTCACGGCGCAGCGCTGTCTCGCCGACTGCTGCGGTCTTGCCGCCTGCGAGGATCACGAACACCGCGAGGTTGCCCGGGCCTTGCTTCGAATCGAGCACGCTCTCGGCGCTCTGCGCGAGCTGGTCGCGATAGACGAGCGATTCGTACAACCGCGAGCTCTCGCCCTGCGACAATACCGCGTTGAGCACGCTCAGTGCGGGGCCGTCGGGATGGTTGTCGGCGGGGATCGGATAGCTGATCATCACCGCAGGCAGCGGCGTATTGGCTTCGTGAACGACGTAATGCGTCGCTTTGGTGCGCTCGGGCTCAGCCACGGTGACGCGCGGGATTGGCGATGTCGGGCGCTTGATCTTCGCGAAATACTGGTCGACCCAGCCATCGAGCTGCGCCGCATCGAAATTACCCGAGACGACGAGCACGGCGTTGTCGGGCCGGTAATAGGTCGCGTGGAACGCGCGGACATCGTCGATCTGCGCGCTCTCGAGATTGTCGAGGCTGCCGATCGTCCCGCGTGCGTACGGATGGCGCATGTAGGACACGGCCGGGAAATAAAGCGAGAACAGCTTGCCGTAGGGCCGCGCGTTGGTGTTCTGGCGCAGCTCCTCCTTCACCACGTCGCGCTCGGACGCGAAGCTCTTGGGCTCGACGACGAGCGCGGCCATGCGGTCGGCCTCGGCGAACAGCAGCCGCTGGAGGTGGTTCGCCGGGATCGTCTCGTGATATTCGGTGTAATCGTCATTGGTCGAGGCGTTGTTGTTGCCGCCGACATCCTCGGTCAGCCGGTCGAACTGTTCGGAGACGAGGTTGCGCGTCGCCTTGAACATCAAATGTTCGAACATGTGCGCGAAGCCCGAACGCCCGGCGGGATCGTCCTTCGAGCCGACATCGTACCAGACCTGCACCGAGACGTTGGGCGTGGTCGTGTCGCGAATCGCATAGACGCGCAGGCCATTGGCGAGCGTGCGCTCGGTAAAGGCGATTGGCTTGATCGCGGGGGCGGGTGTGGTTGGGGCGGGTTGCGCGGTGGCGGCGGTGAGCGGGAGCAGGGCGGCGCCCAGCAGGAGGGCGGCACGGGACAGCATAAGGGAGGCTCCGGATGGGGGCGGTGTTGCGCCACTGTGTCGCGCGGCGGCAGGGGCGGTGTCAATCAGATGGCACACCACCCGATACATCGTCACCCCGGCCTTGTGCCGGGGGCCACTCCGATGCTTGCGCAGCGTTCGATGATCGCACGGTGACCACGCGGCACGGTGCACCCCGGCACAAGGCCGGGGTGACGGCGCTTACGGCTTCTTCGAGCGGTTCACGTAGAGCAGCGCCGCCGCCAGCGCGGCCGATCCGACACCGACCCCGATCGCGATCGGCGCGACCGGCCAGTTGCCGTGCTTCTCACCCTTCGCTTCGGCGGCATCACGGACGCGCTTGTGTTCGAGCGCGGCGGCTTCGATTTCGTTGATCTTGGACATTACACCCTCTCTGCGTGGCTCTCATATGCCTGTCGGAACGCATCGGCGAAGGCTTTGAGCCGCCCCGCCGCGATTGCTGCCCTCAGGTCGGCCATCATCGCCTGATAGAACCACAGATTGTGCTCGGTCATCAACATTGCGCCGAGGATTTCCCTGGATCGGACCAAATGGTGCAGATAGGCGCGGCTGCCACCGTGCTCGGGATGCTGGCAGGTCGGGCAGCCGCACGCGGGATCGAGCGGCCCCTGGTCCTCGGCGAATTTCGCGTTGCGGATGTTGATCGGCCCGTTGCGCGTGAACGCCTGCCCCGTGCGCCCCGACCGCGTCGGCAGCACGCAATCGAACATGTCGATCCCGCGCTCGACCGCGCCGACGATGTCGGTCGGCTTGCCGACGCCCATCAGGTAGCGCGGCTTGTCGACGGGGAGCTGGCCCGGCGCGAAGTCGAGACACGCGAACATCGCCTCCTGCCCTTCGCCGACCGCGAGCCCGCCGACCGCATAGCCGTCGAACCCGATGTCGATCAGTGCCGCCGCGCTGTCGCCGCGCAGCGTCTGGTCGAGCGCGCCCTGCTGGATGCCGAAGATCGCGGCGCCCTCGGCGTGCGCGCCACCGCCGTCGAACGCATCGCGCGAGCGCTTGGCCCAGCGCATCGAGCGCGCCATTGCGGCTGCCTGCACTTCGGGCGTCGAGGTGGTCGGCACCAGCTCGTCGAACGCCATCACGATGTCCGAGCCGAGCAGCCGCTGGATTTCGATCGAGCGCTCCGGGCTGAGCGTGTGGCGCGAACCGTCGAGGTGCGACTTGAAGGTCACGCCATTCTCGTCGCGCTTGGTCAGGTCGCTGAGGCTCATCACCTGATAGCCGCCGCTATCGGTGAGGATCGGGCGGTCCCAGCCCATGAAATCGTGCAAGCCCCCCAATCGCGCGACGCGTTCGGCGCCGGGGCGGAGCATCAAGTGATAGGTGTTGCCGAGCAGGATGTCGGCGCCGGTTGCGCGGACGTCGGCGGGCTTGACGCCCTTGACCGTCGCGGCGGTGCCGACGGGCATGAACGCCGGCGTGCGGATCGTGCCGCGGCGCATCGCGATTTCGCCGGTCCGCGCCTTGCCGTCGGTGGCGTGGATGGTGAAATCGAAGCGAGGAGGCTGGGTCATCTTACTTCCCGGACCCCTTCTGCCGTCATTCCCGCAAAAGCGGGAATCCCGCTTCTTCTCCGGGCCGGCGGTAGAAGCGGGACCCCCGCTTTCGCGGGGGTGACAGATTACATCAGCGCTTGAACAGCGTCTCGGCGGTCGGCTCGGCGCGCGGGGCGACGACTTCGCCATTCTCGGCGGCTTCGGCGTCGCGCGCAAGCTGGTCGCGCTGCGCGCGCAGCTCGGTGATCAGCGCTTCGCGGTCACCCTCGAGCCGCGTGTCGACCGGAGCTTCGAGGCCAGCCGCCTTGGCGGCCTTGGCGACCGCGGCATCGAGCTCGCGCTGCGTCGTCAGGCCGAGCGTCACCGGATCCTTCGGGGTAATATTGGCGATGTTCCAGTGGCTGCGGTCGCGGATCGCCGCGATCGTCGTGCGTGTCGTGCCGATCAGCAGGCCGATCGCGCCGTCGCTGATCTCGGGATGGTTGCGGATAATCCACGAAATGCCGTCTGGCTTGTCCGACCGCTTCGACACCGGCGTGTAGCGCGGCCCCTTGGTGCGGCGGACCTGCTCGGGCCCCTTGAGGATCTTGAGCGTGTACTCCGGATCGGCCTGCCCCTTGTCGATCTCGTCCTGCGTCAGCTCGTGCGCGCGGATCGGGTCGCGGCCGGTCAGCTTGGTCGCGGCGGTGTCATCGGCGATCGCCTGGACCTCGAGGATGTGCAGGCCGCAAAATTCGGCGATCTGCTCGAAGCTGAGCGCGGTATTGTCGACGAGCCAGGCGGCGGTCGCGTGCGGCATGAGCGGCTGGGCCACGGGATACTCCTCAAAAACGGAAAGGGCCGCCCCTTTCGGAGCGGCCACTTTTGCTGACATGCAATGTAGAGCGAATGGCAGGGGAGGGCAAGCGCGGTTGCGGTCTGTTAGAGATCGGCGTCGAGCTCGGCGAGATATGCGACGGTATCCCGACGCGCGTCTCACACGTTGATCACTTCAAGCGCGTCCTCGGTGTAGCGAAAATAGATGATGTAGCGACGATGCGGCGTACTGCGCAGGTCTGCGCCCAGCTCCGGCCGCGCAGTCCCGAGCGAACCGGGAAGCGCGGCGATGCGGTCGCAATGCTCGCGCACCCCGTCTATCAAGCCGCGCGCGATGTCGCTGCCGCTCTGGTTTGCGATGTAGCGCGCGATGGCCTTAAGGTCGCGCTGCGCCGCCTGACTCATTTTGAGGCGGCGCATCAGCCGCGCTCGCGCTCCCAAGCATCGAGATCTTCATGGAGCCTGCGAAATACGTCGTCGGCAGAGTGCCAGACATTCTCGGCGATCGACGCCTGCAGCGTCTCGCGCAGCGCCTTGATCTTCGCATCGCGCTCTTCGACCAACCGCAGACCTTCGTTCACGACATCGACCGCGGACGCATAGCGGCCCTCGGCGACACTTGTCTCGACGAAGCTTTCCCAATGCGGCCCAACAGGTACGTCCATCGTGCGACCTCCAACAGCAGCGCCACAATTTACCGCATCGTCGCTAGTCGCTCAAGCCGCGATCGCCTCGGGATGCTCGACGGGAACGAGCGCGCCGAGGAACTGGCGTGCGCTCGCTTCCCAGGTAAAGGTCTGGCCATAAGCGGCACACGCCCCGCGGTCGCGGGTCAGCGCGGTGGCGATCGCGGTGTCGAGATCCTCGTCCATCGCGCCGACCTGCGGGGTGAGCACATCGACCGGCCCGGTCACTGGGTAGGCCGCGACGGGGGTGCCGCTGGCGAGCGCTTCGATCATCACCAGGCCGAACGTGTCGGTGCGGCTCGGGAAAACGAAGACGTCGGCGGCGGCATAGGCGCCGGCGAGATCGGCGCCGAACAATGGCCCGAGGAAATGCGCGTCGGGGTAGCGCGCGACGAGCGTGGCGCGTGCCGGGCCGTCGCCGACGATCACCTTGGTGCCGGGATGCTTGGCGGTGAGGAACGCCTCGATATTCTTCTCGACCGCGACGCGCCCGACATAGAGCTGGATCGGCCCGCCGCTCGTCGCCTTGAGCGCTTCGATCGCTGCAAGCGGGGCGACTTGCGGACCAAACGTCCCGAGATCGACGCCGCGGCCCCAGTGGCGGATCTTGGTGAGGTCATGCGACTTGAGCGTCGCTGCGATCGACGGCGTCGAGGCGAGGATCGACTGGGCGGGCCAGTGGAACCAGCGAATGTAGCGCCACACCCATTCGGGATTCACCCCGGTCCGCGCCGAGACGTAATCGGGGAACTGCGTATGATAGGCGGTGGTGAAGGGAAACCCGCGCGTCAGGCACCAGCGCCGCGCGGCAAGGCACACTGGCCCCTCGGTCGCGAGGTGGATCGCGTTGGGCGCGAAATCGGCGAGCATCTTGCCGACGCTCGCGGTGCTGGCAAAGGCCAGGCGGATCTCGGGATAGGTCGGGCACGGCATCGAATAGAACAGATCGGGCGAGACGATCAGCACCTCATGGCCCTGGCGCTCGAGTTCGGCACGCACCGCTTGCAAGGTGCGCACGACCCCGTTGACCTGGGGGCTCCATGCATCGGTGGCGATGGCGATCCGCACGCGGGTCAGGCCGCCAACATCTCGATCTGCGCCGTCGGCCGGGACGTTTCCCGCGCGGCAATCTCGTCGGCCCAGTGCAGCAATTCCATTCTCCCGTCGAAATGCTCGACCAAGGCCGTGCAGCCTTCCACCCAGTCGCCGTCGTTATAATAGGCAATGCCGTTGATATCACGGAACTCGGCGGTGTGGATATGGCCGCAAACGACCCCGTCGACACCACGCGCGCCAGCCGCCTGCGCGACAATTTCTTCGTAATTGGAGATGAACTGCACCGCGTTCTTGACCTTGGCCTTGGCATGCTTCGACAGCGACCAATAGGGCAGGCTGAAAGCGCGGCGATAGGCGTTCACCCAGCGATTGAGCGCCATCATGAATTCGTACGCCGCATCGCCGACATGCGCCAGCCAGCGGTGCGCGAGGGTGATTGCATCGAATTCGTCGCCATGCAGCACCAACAACCGACGCCCGTCGGCAGTTTCATGGACCGCGTTGCGGCGGATCGCGATGCCGCCGAAATCGAGCCCGCAGAACTGGCGGACGACTTCGTCGTGATTGCCGGGGATGTAGACGACATGCGCGCCGCGCTTGGCGCGCTTGAGCAGGCGCCAGACGACGTCGTTATGTGCGGCGGGCCAGTAGAACTTCTTCTTCAGCCGCCAGCCATCGATGATGTCGCCGACGAGGTAGAGCGTCTCGCTGTCGACATGGTCGAGAAAGTCGATCAGCAGATCGGCATTGCAGCCGCGCGTGCCGAGATGGATGTCGGAGATCCAGATCGTGCGATAGCGCCGACGCTCGCTGATCGTCCGCTCCGGAATCGACGGTTGCGAGTGCGCGAAGTCTGCCAGATCGGCGATCGTGCCGCCCGACAGACCATTCATTGCGATCTTGGTCACAGCGTCCATCGTCGACAACCCCGAAGCCATACTGGTCTTGGGTCTATGCAGACAGATTGTTACAATCGGAATCGTTGACCTTCACGCAACTGTCATACGGTGCGCAGCCACTCCGCTATTCCCAAGAAAGTCAGACACCCGGTTTCTTGGGAATGACGGGCGGGGAAGCGGTCATACGCTGGGCGCCTCCGCCATCACCTCGGCGATCAGATCCTTGCGACTGAGCTTGCCGATCATCGTCTTGGGCATCGTCAGGCGGATCACTACGTCGTCGACGCGCTCATGCCGCCCGAGCTGCGGGTTGAGCCAGTCGCGCAACTCCGCGCCGGTCGCCGCGACCTCCTCGTTGAGCGTGACATAGGCACGCGGTTGCTCGCCGCGATACGGATCGGGGAGGCCGATCACCATCGCCTCCTTGACCGCGGGATGATGGTGCAGGATCGCCTCGATCTGGCTCGGGAAGACCTTGAAGCCCGATACCGACAGCATGTCCTTCAACCGGTCGACGATCCGCACGAAGCCGTCTTCGTCGATCGTGCCGACATCGCCGGTGCGCAGCCAGCGCCCTGCGGCATTGGTGACGAACACTTCGCCATCGGCGTCGGGCCGGTTCCAATAGCCCTTCATGATCTGCGGCCCCATCGCGACGATCTCGCCCGGCTCGCCGGGGGGCGGGGGCTGGGTCGGATCGGCCTTGTCTACGAGCCGCAGATGCGTCGACGGGATCGGCTGGCCAATGCTGCCGGTCTTGCCGGGCCGCTCGTACGGATTGGCCGACAGCACGCCCGAGCTTTCCGACAGGCCATAGCCCTCGACCACGGTCGCCCCGGTCGCCGCTTCGAACTTAGCCTTCAACTCGGCGGCGAGCGGTGCGCCGCCCGAGATGCAGACGCGCAACGACGAGAAATCGGTCTTGGTGATGTCGGGATGGTCGAGCAGCGCCTGGTACATCGTCGGCACGCCCGGAAGCGCGGTCGCCTTGGTCCGCGTGATCGCGCCGAGCACCGCGCCAGCCTCGAAGCGCGGCAGCATCACGATGCATCCGCGGTTGAGCACGGTACGGTTGAGCACGCAGGTGTTGGCGAAGACGTGGAACAGCGGCAGCACGCCGAGAATACGGTCGGGTTCGTTCGGGTGCGGGTCGATCCCCATTACCTGCCGCGCATTGGCCGACAGATTCTGGTGCGTCAGCATCGCGCCCTTGGGGGTGCCGGTGGTGCCGCCGGTATATTGGATCAACGCGACGTCTGTCATCGGATCGATCGTCGCGGGTGCGTGCTTGCCATCATTGGCGATCAGCCCCGAAAAGCTCAGGATGCGCGGATCGTTCGGGCGCGGCGTGACTTCCTTGCGCTTGAACAGCCGGTAAAGGATCGATTTCGAGGCGGGCAGCGCCCCCGCGATCGACCCGACGATCAGCCGCTCGAGCTGGCTGGTCTCGAGCACTTTCAGCGCGGTCGGGAGCAGCGCGCTGGCGGACAGCGTGAACAGCACGCGCGTCCCCGAATCCTCGACTTGATGTGCGAGCTCGGCAACGGTGTAGAGCGGCGAGAAATTGACCACCGTCGCGCCGAGCTTGAGGATGCCGTAATAGGCCGCGAGATAATGCGGCGCATTGGGCAGGAACAGCCCGATCCGGTCACCCGGACCATAGCCCAGCGCCTGCAACCCCGCCGCGACGCGATTGGCGCCGTCGAGCGTCTCGGCATAGCTGTACTGCCGCCCAAGAAAATCGATCAGCGGCGCCTTGCCCGCGCTGGCGGCCGATTGATCGAACATATCCACCACCGAAAGCGGCGGATAGACGCTGTCCCAGGCAGTGGGGTGACGATAGGATTCGTGCCAAACGGCTTCAGGATCGCTCATTGACATGTGTGTAAGCAAGCCTTCCGTTCCCGGCAACCCACCGGCGCCGTCCGCGGATAGTCAGCGGATTACAAATGGTTTCCCGTCCAGGTCACCAGCACCGAAATGCCGACGAGACCGAGATCGATCGCGGCCTTCATCCGATGCGGCGCGGGGTCGGTCGAATCATGGGTGAGGATCTGGATATCGGCGCTCGGATGGCGCGCCACCGCGATCAGCGCGACGACTGCGACGAACCCGACCATGATGCGACGGTTGCGCACAGCATATCCCCTTGGGCTGCGCTTGTACGCTCAGTGCCGATTCGCGGCAAGGCGTCTCACGCGGCGATGCGGTCGGGCAGCGCGCGGATCCGCGCGCGATCGCGCCCGGCGCTCTTGGCGTCGTACAAGGCCCGGTCGGCGGCGCCGTAGAGCGCCTTCCAATCGACTTCACGGTGCAATGGGCCAATGCATTTGCCGATGCTCGCGGTCACCGCGACGTCGTACGGCATCCGCGTCGCGCGCAATCGATCGAGAATGTCGCGGGGTTCGATCGGGGTGTCGGCGGGAAGCACGATCGCAAATTCCTCGCCGCCGATCCGCGCGACGAGCGCCGCGTCGGGAACCGACAGTTGCAGCGTGCGCGCGACCGCGCGGAGCACGTCGTCGCCGCCGTCATGGCCGATCGTTTCGTTGATCAGCTTGAAATGGTCGAGATCGAGGATGAGCAGCATTTGCTCGCCCGTGCGCCCGATCGCGGCCGCCAGAAAGGCACGGCGGTTGAGCAGGCCGGTCAGCGGATCGATCTCGGCGAGCAACAGCGCGGCGAGCTCGCCTTCGCGCGCGGCATCGCGCTCGAGACTGAGCACGCGCACGCGGTAGGCAATCGCAAAGCTCGACAGCAAGGCTTCGAGTGTCATCATCACGATCGTCGAATTGTCGATCCAGAAGTTCCACTGGATCAGGCTGAGCCCGCTCGCCACGCGGAAGCAGGCGACGAATACTGGCGCGCCCCAGGCGAGGGCGAACAGCCACAGATAGTTGCTCCGTGTCCGCCACGCGCGCCACAGCATCGACCCGACGACAAGCAATTGGCCGGCAAACGCCAAGGTGAAGCAGCGGTCGAGCAGCCAGACATTGCTCGGCCCGAACAGCGCATAGCCGAGCGTCGCCGCGAGCATCGTCGCGGCGGCAACGGTGAACAGTCGCCCCAGCCCGCCTGCAAAGACGCGCGGCTCGAAAAAGGTCCGCGCAAACAGCAGGGCAGCCACCGCCGATACGCCGAGCGTAAGGTAGTTGATGCGCATCCGGTCGTTATTGGCAAGCTCGGGCCAAGCCCAGGCGAGCGCGCCCGACGAGGAAATGGCGTAGCACAACAACCCCAGCACCATCGCGCAATACGCAAGCTGGAATCGATGTCGCAGCGTCGCCCACAGCGCCAGATTATAGGTGAACAGCGCGATGCACAGGCCGGCGAACCCGCCATACAGCGCGGCCAGCAGCAGGTTCGATCGCACGGCTTGTTCAGGCGTCGCGATCCGCGCATCGCGCAGGATGCCGCGCAGATTGGCAGCACCTTCGACATGCCAGAGCAATCGAACCAGCGGTGCACCGCGCGCGGGCAGCGGCTGGCCGACGATCGCGCCGAGCTGGATATGCCGCATCGTGCCTTGTTGATCGAGCCGTTGCGATACGACCGTGCCATCGGCGTAGAGCGCGTAGAGCGTCACGGCGCGCTGCCACAGGCTGGCGACGCGGATTTCGACCGGACCCGATCGCTGCACCGGAACCGAGCGCACCCAATAATCGCCGCCGCCAAGCGTCGTCTGTTGCGGATTGCAGTCGAAGCGTGTCGTGCCGACAAACAGCGACTGCGGCGTCATCCCAGGCTGGGCGCGGACGACACAGACAGAGACCGGCTGGCCGGATCGGTCGGTCTGCGCAGTGACGGGGCACGACCAGCCAAGCGCCAGCAGAAAAGCGGCGACAAGGCTCAAAAGACGGTAGTGCGGCGCACTTTGCATAGCGGCGCCATAGAGCGCCTTTGACGAAAAGACCGTTAATGCGGCTGGAGGGATTGCGGCTGGGCGCAATCTCGATCGCCGGGCCAGCGGTCTCTACGGCAAACAGGACCGCCGGGCGCGAACGCGGTGTTCGCACCCAGCGGTCATATCGGTCACTTTACCGTGGTCGTGTCCTTGTCGGTGCGGCTCACCGGCTTCTTCTTGGGCTTCTTGGGTGGGGCCGAAGTGATCTCGAACGCAAGCGCGTTGTCCTTCAGCTTGACCGTCACCTCGCCGCCATGGACCAGCTTGCCGAACAGCAATTCCTCGGCAAGCGGCTGCTTGATCTTTTCCTGGATCAAGCGGCCCATCGGGCGGGCACCGTAGAGCTTGTCATAGCCCTTGGTGGTGAGCCACGTCTTCGATTCGTCGTCGAGCTTGATATGGACGTTGCGGTCGGCCAGCTGCAGCTCGAGCTGCAGGATGAACTTGTCGACCACGCGCGCGACCACTTCGGTCGGCAGATAGCCGAACGGCACGATCGCATCGAGACGGTTGCGGAACTCGGGCGTGAACATCTTCTGCACCGCCTGCTCGTCCTCGCCCTCACGGGTGAGGTTGCCGAAGCCGAGCGTTTCGCGCGCCATGTCGCTGGCACCCGCATTGGTCGTCATGATCAAGATGACGTTGCGGAAGTCGACCGTCTTGCCGTGCTGGTCGGTCAGGCGACCGTTGTCCATCACCTGCAACAGGATGTTGAACAAATCGGGATGCGCCTTCTCGATCTCGTCGAGCAACAGCACCGAATGCGGCTGCTGGTCGATCGCATCGGTGAGCAAACCGCCCTGGTCGAACCCGACATAGCCCGGCGGCGCACCGATCAGCCGCGAGACCGAGTGGCGTTCCATATATTCGGACATGTCGAACCGCTGGAGCGGAATCCCCATGATGGTCGCGAGCTGCTTGGCGACTTCGGTCTTGCCGACGCCCGTCGGGCCGGTGAACAGATAGTTGCCGATCGGCTTCTCGGGATCGCGCAAGCCAGCGCGCGACAGCTTGATCGCCGACGCCAGCTTCTCGATCGCCGCATTCTGCCCGAACACCACGCGCTTGAGATCGGTCTCGAGCGATTCGAGCGCCTTGGTGTCGTCGGTCGACACCGACTTTGGCGGGATGCGCGCCATCGTTGCTATGACCTGCTCGATCTCGCGCGACGTGATCGTCTTCTTGCGCTTGGCGAGCGGCACCAGCATCTGCATCGCGCCGACCTCGTCGATCACGTCGATCGCCTTGTCGGGCAGCTTGCGATCGTTGATGTAGCGCGCCGAGAGTTCCACCGCCGACTTGATCGCGTCGGGGGTGTACTTGACCTTGTGATGGTCCTCGAACGCCGAGCGCAGGCCCGCGAGAATCTTGATCGTGTCCTCGATCGTCGGCTCGTTGACGTCGATCTTCTGGAAGCGCCGCAGCAGCGCGCGGTCCTTCTCGAAGTGGTTGCGGAACTCCTTGTACGTCGTCGAGCCGATGCAGCGGATCGTGCCGCCCGACAGCGCCGGCTTCAACAGGTTCGACGCGTCCATCGCCCCGCCGCTGGTGGCACCAGCGCCGATCACGGTGTGGATCTCGTCGATGAACAGGATCGCATCGGGCATCTTCTCGAGCTCGGTGACGACCGCCTTGAGGCGTTCCTCGAAGTCACCGCGATAGCGCGTGCCGGCCAGCAGCGCGCCCATGTCGAGCGAGTAAATCACCGCCGGCAGCAGCACCTCGGGAACATTCCCCTCGACGATCTTCCGCGCGAGGCCTTCCGCGATCGCGGTCTTCCCGACACCGGGATCGCCGACATAGAGCGGGTTGTTCTTCGAACGACGGCACAGGATCTGCACGGTGCGATCAACCTCGGGGCCGCGACCGATCAGCGGATCGACCTTGCCCTTCTTGGCCTTCTCGTTGAGATCGACGCAGAACTGCTTGAGCGCAGACTCGCTCTTGCCCTTCTCGCCGGGCTTTTGCGGCTTCTCTTCCTCGACGCCCTTGGGAGTTGACGCTTCGGGTGCCGCGCCGCCCTTGCCGACGCCGTGGCTGATGAAGCTCACCGCATCGAGCCGGCTCATGTCCTGCTGCTGCAGGAAATAGACGGCATAGCTCTCGCGCTCGCTGAACAGAGCGACGAGCACGTTGGCGCCGGTTACTTCGTCGCGGCCCGACGACTGGACGTGGAGGATCGCGCGCTGGACGACGCGCTGGAAGCCGCTGGTCGGCGAGGGGTCGGTCGCCGCATCGACCTTCAAGGCTTCGAGCTCGGTATCGAGATAATGTTTGACGGTCGCGGTCAGCTCGGCGGTATCGACGTTGCACGACTGCATCACCTTCGAGGCATGCTCGTCATCGATCAGCGCCAGCAGCAAGTGTTCGAGCGTCGCATATTCGTGGCGACGTGACGACGCGGCTTCCAACGCCTTGTGAAGCGTGGTTTCAAGCGCGGAGGCAAAGGATGGCATCAGGTCTTCACTCCTTGCGGGCTGCGGCGAAAGCGCAGCCCTTTGCGCCTATGTTGGAAGGCGTATCCGCCACTGCAAGCACTTGAAAATCGTTCGCCGCCCTTACTGCCATCTTATAGCGGATGGGAGGGCTGGCTCGCATCAAGACTTGAACAGATTATCGGCTTCAACGCGATGGCTGGCGGCGTGTTCCATCTTCGCGGTTGTGCGCGCGATCTCGGTTTGCAGCGCGGCAACCCGCGCCTCAAGTTCCGCGACCGACAACGGGTCGAGGTCCTGCGCGATCAGCGCCGCGAGCGGATCGCCCGCGCGTTTCGGGAGAATCTCGTCCAAGTCCATTGCGGGATCGTTGACCCGGCGAGCGGCCATGTCAATAAGGCGCGCAGGCAAAACGGGGCATAAGATCGATGGACGGAATTCCGGATACCATGCGCGCAATCGACCCCGATGGTCCGGGCGGACCCGAAGTCCTGCGCGTGGTCGAACGGCCCGTTCCGACACTGCGCCCCGATGAAGTGCTGATCCGTGTGGCCGCGGCCGGGGTCAACCGGCCCGACGTGCTCCAGCGCAAGGGCGGCTACGCGCCGCCGCCGGGCGCGCCGTCGATCCCGGGGCTCGAGGTGTCGGGAATCGTCGTCGCGCAAGGCGCTGACGTCGATTTCGAGCTGATGGGGCAGCCCGTCTGCGCCTTGCTCGCGGGTGGCGGCTATGCCGAATATGTCGCGGTTGCGGCGGGGCAAGTGCTGCCCGTGCCGCATGCCTTGTCGATGATCGAGGCAGCGGCTTTGCCCGAAACGCTCTTCACCGTGTGGACCAATTTGTTCGAGCGCGGCTATGCGACCGAAGGCGACACCGTGCTGGTGCATGGCGGGACGAGCGGGATCGGGACGATGGCGATCAGCCTCGGCGCGATCTTCGGGCTGAGCGTGATCATCACTGCGGGCTCCGACGACAAATGCGCCTCGGCGCTGAAACTCGGCGCGGCGCATGCGATCAATTACAAGACCGAGGATTTCGTCGAACGGGTCGCCAAGATCACCGACGGCCAGGGCTGCGCGGTCGTGCTCGACATGGTCGGCGGCGACTATTTGCCGCGCAACCTCCAATGCCTGGCCGAAGACGGTCGGCACGTGTCGATCGCGGTGCAGGGCGGGGCGACCGCCACCATCCCGATCTTCGACATCATGCGCCGCCGCCTGACGCTGACCGGATCGACGCTGCGTCCGCGCGATTCGGCGTTCAAGAGCCTCGTCGCCGACGAACTCCACCGCACGGTGTGGCCGCATGTCGAAGCGGGCCGGCTAAAGCCGATCCTCGACCGCAGCTTCCCGCTCGCCGAAGCCCCCGCTGCGCATGCGCGGATGGAGGCGGGGGATCATATCGGGAAGATCGTGCTGACGATGGACTGAATGCAAGCCTTCAAAGCCCTCTCCCGCTTTTGCGGGAGAGGGTTGGGTGAGGATCTTTTTCTTCTGATTCTCGACGCTCGTAAAAAAGGAAGACCCTCACCGACGACGACCAGGGCCGCGCTGAAGAAGCGCGACCCAAGTCTCCGTAGCCTCTCCCGCTCGCGGGAGAGGGCGGGAGGCACCTTACCCCAGCACGGTCTTCAGGTTCATGAACTCGTGCAGCCCGTATGGCCCCAACTCGCGCCCGTGTCCCGAGCGCTTCACCCCGCCGAACGGCGCCTCGGGCGCGCTTGCCAGCATCTTGTTGACCGCGATCATCCCCGCCTCGATATCGCGCTCGAAACGCGCGCGCTCCGCTTGGTCCTGAGTCCACACCGACGAGCCCAGTCCGAACGGCACGGCATTGGCGATACCGATTGCCTCGTCGATATCCGCCGCCTTGAACAGCATCGCGATCGGCCCGAACAGTTCCTCGTTCGCGACTTCGTGATCAGTCGGCACGTCGACCAGAATGCCGGCCGACATATACGCGCCCTTGCCGGGAAGCGCCTCGCCGCCGAACAGCAGCTTCGCGCCCGCCTGCTCGAACAGCTTGAGCTGGCCGAGTACCGTCGCGCGCTGCTCCTCGCTCGATAGCGGGCCCATGTCGCTCGCCGCATCCATCGGGTCGCCGGCGACGACCCCCTGCATCCCCGCCGAAAATTTCTCGAGGAAGGCGTCGTAGATGTCAGCATGGACGATCATCCGCTTGGCGCAGATGCACGACTGGCCCGTATTCTGCACGCGCGCGGTCACCGCGGCCTTGGCCGCCGCATCGAGATCGGCCGAGGACATCACGATGAACGGGTCCGACCCGCCAAGTTCGAGCACGACCTTCTTGAGCGCACGGCCCGCCGCCTCGGCAACCTTCATCCCGGCGCCTTCGCTGCCCGTCAGCGTCACCGCGACGATCCGATCATCGGCAATCAGCGCATCGACCTTGTCCGACTTGATCGCCAGATTCTGGAACAACCCCGCTGGACCGCCCGCGGCGATCACCATCTCCTCGAGCGCCGCTCCACAACCCTGCACGCTCGACGCGTGCTTCAGCAGCCCGACATTGCCCGCCAGGATCGTCGGCGCCATGAAGCGCACGACCTGCCAATACGGGAAATTCCACGGCATCACCGCGAGCACCGGACCCATCGGATGCCACGTCGCGGTCGCGCCGGGGAAGCTGCGCGGTTCGAGCATGGCCGCGCCTTCCTGCGCATAATGGCGGAACGCCTGCGCACATTTCTGCACCTCGGCGATGGCGGACTTGAGCGTTTTGCCCATTTCGCGCGTCGCGGTTTCGGCGAGGCGCTGGGTATTGGCGTCGAATTGCTCGGCGATTCGCTCGAGTAGGGCGGTGCGGGTCGCGAGATCGGTCAGCCGCCATTCGCGGAAGGTGTCGTGCGCTCGCTGGAGCTTGATCTCGATTTCTGCGCCGGTCAGCTCGGCATAGGATTGGCCCGGCGCGCCGGTGGCGGGGTCGATGCTGGTAAACATGGGGTATTCCTCATTGGGGACGAACAACAAACGCAACCGAGGCCTCGCGTATCCTTGACCCCAAACGCTCGCGTGCCGCATAGCTGCCAAATGGATACACCGATCGAAGAGTTGACGTTCGAAGCGGCGCTCAAGGAACTGGAGGGGATCGTGTCGAGGCTCGAGAGCGGCGATGCGCCGCTCGACCAGGCGATCGCGCTCTATGAGCGCGGCGATAAATTGCGGCGTCGTTGCGACGACCGTCTGACGGCGGCACAGGCGCGGATCGAAGCGATCCGTACCGACAGCGAGGGGCGTGCCGTCGGCACGCAGCCCTTTGCCGCAGGTTGATGGCATGACCGCAGCGTCCCTGTCGCTCAAGGCGGCCTTGTCTCAGGTCGGCGCCGACGTCGATCGCCGGCTCGACACCTTCCTCACCATCCCCAATGACCCGCGCGCCGATCTGTATCGCGCGATGCGCCATGCCGCGATCGGCGGGGGCAAGCGGTTGCGACCGCTGCTCGTTTTCGCGACGGCGCGGCTGTTCGCGGTCGATCGCGATTGCGCCGGGCGCGTCGCCACCGCGATCGAATGCATCCACGTCTATTCGCTGATCCATGACGATCTCCCCGCGATGGACGATGACGACATGCGGCGCGGCAAGCCGACGGTGCACAAGGCGTTCGACGAAGCGACCGCGATTCTCGCGGGGGATTGCCTCCATGCGCTGGCGTTCGAGATTCTCGCCGATCCCGCGACGCATCCCGATCCGTTCGTGCGCAGCGAGCTGGTGCTCGATCTCGCGCGCTCGGCCGGCCCGTCGGGCATGGCGGGCGGGCAGGCGATGGATCTGGAGGCCGAGAAATCGACCTTCGACCTGCCGACCGTCACGCGGCTCCAGGCGATGAAGACCGGCGCGCTGATCGCCTGTTCGGTCGAGGCAGGTGCGATCCTCGGCAAGGTGCCGCCCGAGGGGCGCGTGGGCCTGCGTGGCTATGCGCGCGACATGGGGCTCGCCTTCCAGATCGCCGACGACATTCTCGACGTCGAGGGCGACGAGGCCGCCGTCGGCAAGAAGCTCGGCAAGGACGAAGGCGCGGGGAAGGAAACCTTCCTCTCGCTGCTCGGTCTCGACCGCGCGCGCGCGCAGGCGCGGATGCTGGTCGATCAGGCGATCCAGCATCTCCAGCATTTCGGCCCCGAAGCCGATCTGCTCCGCGATATCGCCCGCTTCACGCTGGAGCGCGATCGTTGACCGATCGCATCGGCGTCTATCCGGGGACGTTCGACCCGGTGACGCTGGGGCATATGGACATCATTCGGCGCGGCGCGACCTTGGTCGACCGGCTCGTCATCGGCGTCACGACCAATGCGTCCAAGTCGCCGATGTTCACGCTCGACGAGCGGCTCGCGATGATCGAGCGCGAAACCGCTGAGATCGAGGGCGTCAGCGTCGTAGCATTCGATTCGCTGCTGATGGATTTCGCCGAGGCCCAGGGGGCAAACATCATCTTGCGCGGCGTGCGCGGCGTCACCGATTTCGAATATGAGTATCAGCTGACGGGCATGAACCGCGCGCTCAACGACCGCGTCGAGACGGTGTTCCTGATGGCCGACGTGGCGCTCCAGCCGATCGCGAGCCGGCTGGTCAAGGAAATCGCTTTCCATGGCGGGCCGGTTACGCGGTTCGTGACGCCGAGCGTGGCGCAAGACGTCGTCGACCGCGTCGAGCAGATCGGCCGAAAGGGCATGCGGCCCTAATTCGGTCGCCTTTGCCCGGCAACGTTCAGTTTGGCGCAAAGCGGCACATGGTCTAAGCGCAACTCCATTCCGAGATATTTCGCGGGGAAATAATGCGTTTCGTTGCCAGCCTGTTTGTCCTTCTCCTGGCGTTTCTCGCCGGACCCGCCCTTGCCAACAAGAAGAAGGACGACGCCAAGTCCGCGGTCGTGACGACTGCCGGCCGCCCGCCGATCCCGTCGGCGACCGACCCCGAGAATTTGCTGTACCTCGATTTGTCGACCGGCGGCCGCGTGATCATCTGGCTGCGCCCCGACGCCGCGCCGAAAATGGTCGAGCGTGTCAAGACGCTGACGCGCCAGCATTTCTATGACGGCCTGCTGTTCCACCGCGTGATCGAAGGCTTCATGGCGCAGACCGGCGACCCCAAGGGCGACGGCACAGGCGGTTCGACGCTCCCGGACGTTCCCGCCGAGTTCAACTGGCTGCCGCACGTCCGCGGCGCGGTCTCGGCAGCGCGCGAAGGCTCGGCCGAAGGCGCGACCGTCGAGCAGGTGACCAAGGCGGAGAACAGCGCGAACAGCCAGTTCTTCATCGTGTTCAACCCGAACATGAAGCTCGACAAGAAGTACACGATCTTCGGTCGCGTGATCTCTGGCATGGAATATGTCGACACGATCGCGCGCGGCGAGCCGCCGACGCGCCCGTCGCGCATCCTCCACGCTTATATCGCCGCCGACAGCCCGCCGGCCTATGTGCCTGCGCCGCCGGCGCCCGAGCCGACGATCGCGCCTGCTACGCTTGCCCCGAGCAAGCCGGCGGTGAAGCCGATGCTCAAGGGCAAGCCGGCCGCTGCACCGAAGAAGAAGGCCGCGTAAGCCAGGTCTTCGCGGCGGGGAGCATGCGGTCAATGAACGTCGACCTGTTCGACTTTGTCCTGCCGCCCGAGCGGATCGCGCTGCGCCCGGCGTCGCCGCGCGATTCGGCGCGGCTGCTCGTGGTCGAGGGCACTGCGCTGCACGACCGCAGCGTCGGCGATCTGCCGGGGGCGTTACGCGCGGGCGATCTGCTCGTGTTCAACGACACGCGCGTTATCCCGGCGCAGCTCGAGGGGACGCGCGGCGATTCGCGGATCGGCGCGACGCTGCACAAGCGCGAGGGGCCGCGTCGCTGGCGCGCCTTCATCCGGAATGCGCGGCGGTTGCGCGATGGCGACGCGATCGATTTTGGCAGCGGCGTCATCGCGACCGCGCACGATCGCGGCGAAGACGGCAGTTTCGCGCTCGAATTCCAGGGCGACGAGCCGGTCGAACTGCTGCTCGAGCGCGCCGGGCGGATGCCGCTGCCGCCCTATATCGCCGCGCGCCGCGCCGCCGATGCGCAGGACGCCGACGATTACCAGACGATGTTCGCCGCCGAAAAGGGCGCGGTCGCAGCGCCCACCGCGGCGTTGCACTTCACCCCCGACCTGATGGCGCGCTTCGCTGCCGCCGGGATCGCGCATGCCACGCTGACGCTGCATGTCGGCGCGGGCACCTTTCTGCCGGTCAAGGCGACCGACACTGCGGAGCATAAGATGCACGCCGAATGGGGCCGGATCGACGCGGCGACCGCCGACCGCCTCACCGCGGTGCGCGCCGCCGGGGGCAGGGTGATCGCGGTCGGCACGACCAGCCTGCGGCTGATCGAGAGCGCGACGGGCGAGGACGGGGTGATCCGGCCGTTCGAGGGCGATACCGCGATCTTCATCACGCCGGGCTATCGTTTCCGCGGGATCGACGGGCTGGTGACCAACTTCCATCTGCCACGCTCGACCCTGTTCATGCTGGTCAGTGCGTTGATGGGGACGGAGCTTATGAAAGAGGCTTACGCCCATGCCATCGAGAATGGCTATCGTTTCTACTCATACGGGGACGCGTCGCTGTTGCTTCCGTAACGGTCTTCCGGTGGGGCCTGGATGGGAAGCTTTTCACGCACCTTCACGTCAGTTTTTGCAAGCGAAGGCTTGGAGGCGCGGCAGACTCTACCTTGGGCAATTGTAATGCGGTGCTCACTGCGTCGGTCCTGCAAGTTCCTAGGCTGGCTTATGAAGCGTAACCGGGGAATAGCTTGATGCCGTTTCGGAGACTATGCGCGCGGCGTGCCGAACCGATATGCGAGATCCGATAGTTCCTGTGCGAGATACCGTTAATTAGCCATCGTGCTATTGCAGAAAGGGTGCTGCATCATCGAGTTTTCGATGACCCCCATGCCGCCTTCGCGCTTCGCCTTTATGTGACCTACCTGCATGCCATTTCGATGTAGAAAGCCACGGCAAGTGGGGCATTTCGGGGCGCTTGGAAGCGTCCCTTGGATGAAGGCCGCTCCCTTCGCATCGCGTGAGAACGATCCGTTGCCCAACGCAAGCAGTTCATCAGGGGGAGAAATGAAAAACTTGAAACTCTCTGTTGATTTCCGCTGAGAGTTGACCCGGGATTTTCATCGAGAAGTGACCCGGGTGGATATAGTGTCCCGCGGCGCGGGGGTGGGTCAAGCGGTGG